>JAZQGL010000032.1:0-49194 GCA_045540035.1 Faecousia sp. | reverse complement strand
CACCCGTTCGCCACTAAACTTAGTTTCCATTGGCCGAAGCCGCTTTCCACTAAGTCCCGTTCGACTTGCATGTGTTAGGCACGCCGCCAGCGTTCGTCCTGAGCCAGGATCAAACTCTCAAAAAATTGTATCTAAAGCACCAAAGTGCCTCAAATCAAGTTTTGAATAATTTGTCTAGCAAATTTACTCAAGAATTTTCGTTGGCTGTTATTTATTCGTACACGAATATCTTAAACAATCCATTATAATTGTCCAAGGTGTTTTATAGTTCGTCTTTGCGTTATTCAATTTACAAGGTACAGAACTGCTTTCCGCCAAGCGGTTAGCTTTTTGAGTTTACCACATCGATACCCCATTGTCAAGAACTTTTTTCGCTTTCTCAACATTTTTTTCAAGGGCTTTTTGCAGTATTTTGCGCCCCCTGCCGGAAGCGCTCGAGTATATTAGCAAACCGCCACCAAAAAGTCAAGTCCTTTTTCGCTTTTTGGCAAATTTTTCGGGGTCTCTTTCGAGACCCCGTTTATACTATAATTATATACGGTTATTCCGCATCTTCCAGCAGACCGTAACCATCGTCATTTCTGCGATATACTACTGCGAAGGAATCGCCGTTATCCGCATCCCGGAAAGCAAAGAAATTATGACCCAGCAAATTCATCTGCAAAATCGCCTCTTCTCTGCTCATAGGTGCGAAACGGAACTGCTTGATACGAACCACATCCATCTTGTCTTCGGGTTCTTCTGCTGCGAAGGAGGTTTCCTCTACCGTGCGGGTGAATGCATCCTGACGCAGGCGGCGGGCAAGGCGGGTCTTATTCTTGCGGATCTGACCCTCAATGGTGCCGACAGCAGCATCTATGGAAGCAAACATATCCGATGTGCTCTCGTGAGCCCGGAACCAGGTACCTGCACCACGAACGGTCAGTTCCACATTGTTCCGGTTCTTCTCAACAGAAAATACGACAAGTGCTTGTGCATCCTCCTCAAAGTAGCGTGCCAGCTTCATAACTTTCTTTTCAGCATAAGCATGGACGTTTCCGGGCAGTTTCACTTTCTTCTCACTAAACTGAAATTTCATACGCACAAACTCCTTTCGTTTTACCGGCTTACCAGTGTACTCACCGGCTCTCCGGTGTATTTATATTATAGCACATTTTCAGCGATGCGACAAGGGCAATTACCATCACTGCCCGTCTTCACTCAGAAGTTCTGTCATTGTTAAATTGTAGATAACTTCCGCCTTGTTTTCAAAGCATTTGCTAAGCCGTACCGCCTGCCGCTGATTGGGAGCAACCAGTTCCAATGTCATCAGGTTGCTCATTTCGTCATCCAACGACATAATGACAGAATATTCACCGTTTTCCCGGGGGATCAACTGGGTTTTGACAAAACTGCTGCGGCGCAGTTGACGGTTAAACCGGGCTACCGCATTTTCCGCCCGCTGCCGGACAGTAAATGCCACGGAGTCCTCCGTGATCTTGCCGTCCTGCCTGCCCTTTTCCGTAATTTGATAACTGTCGCCTTCCAACTGCTCCAGATGGCCGGAATCCACCATCTCCGGAATTGCTGTACAGACATCGAAATAACTCAGACATTCGTCCTGATAGCACAGTTCATAAATCTCCTGGGAAGACATCGGGTAATTGGCCCGGGATGTCACAAACAGTATCAACACTTTAACATCCATCATATCGTGGATAAAACCATGTCTTTGCATTCAGTTCACCTCTTAATTTTATTATACAAAATCGGCGCAAAAAATCAAGCACAACAGATATCTTTGTCGCATAATCTGGCGTGAAGGGGTGATTTCTATGAACGGTTCTGTATTTTATTCTGCCGGGCATACCAAAGCCCTGGATTACGCAGTACAAGCGCTGAAACGACACGGTTGCTGCGTCATCGACAAACCTGACAGCCGTGTGACACACTTGTTATTGGATGTTCCCTCTTTTGGAGCAGATGGATATCTGCGGGGCGGTGGCAACATTGAAGATGTTCTGACAACACTAAATGCCAACACCACCATCGTAGGTGGCAATTTGCAGCACTCTGCCCTTTCCTGCCGTAAAGTAGTAGATCTGCTGAAAGACCCTATTTATCTTTCCGAAAACGCAGACATCACAGCCCATTGTGCCGTAAAACTGGCATTATCCCAACTGCCGATAACTTTGAAGGGGTGTCAGGTGCTGGTGATCGGTTGGGGACGAATCGGCAAATGCCTATCAAAACTCCTGAAAAATATGGGCGCCATCGTAACGGTTGCCACCCGAAAAGATGCCGACCGGGCAATGCTTCAAACACTGGGCTATGACACAGAAAACAGCACTGACTTGAATTACGGTCTTGCGCGGTATCGGGTAATTTTCAACACCGCACCTTCTTCTGTAATCTCCGAGGAGGCTTTGGCGTTCTGCCATCCGTCGTGTCTGATGTTTGATCTTGCTTCTGAAAAAGGCATTGCAGGCAGCGATGTTATTTGGGCAAGAGGTCTGCCCGGCAAAGATGCACCTGAGACATCCGGAGAATTGATCGCGCGCAGCATTCTTCGTCTGCGGCAGAAAGGAGAATTGTTATGACCGTCGGCTTTGCTATGTGCGGTTCGTTATGTACATTCGATGCCGTTTTTCCCGTTATGGAAGAAGTTGCGAAAGAGTACGACCTGCTTCCAATTATTTCTCAGGCATCCTGCACCATCAACAGCCGTTTTGGCACCGCGCAGGAGCATATAGAACGCATTACGAGAATTTGCGGGCAACCACCGCTTTCCACCATTGAGGCAGTAGAACCCATTGGCCCTAAGAAACTTTTGGATGCATTGGTCATTGCCCCTTGTACCGGAAACACGCTTGCCAAACTGGCTCACAGCATCGCAGACGGGCCGGTCACAATGGCGGCAAAAAGCCACCTGCGAAATGGAAGACCCATCCTGCTGGCAATTTCCACCAACGATGCCCTGGCAGGCGCTGCCGAAAACATCGGCAAACTGCTGGCGCGGAAAAATTATTATTTCGTCCCCTTCGGGCAGGACGATCCCGCCAAAAAGCCTACCAGCATTGTGGCTGACTTTACCAAACTTCTGCCTGCTCTGGCCTGCGCTTTGGAAGGCAGGCAGATCCAGCCAGTTTTATTATGACAAAAATTGACCAATGGTGCAAAGCATCATTGGTCAATAAATTTTTAGATTACTGGGTGTAAGGGCAGATAAATCCCGCAGCGTCTCGGTTGTCACCGGATCGGCGCCCATCTGCACAAGTTTTTCAGTCCCATCACTGCCGTCGGCAAAGCAGAAGACATCACTTAAACCAAGGCGCAAATTGCCCTTTGTGCCTTCCCAAGTGCCACCTTTTTCAAGCCCACATTGCGCCACAAGTGTTTTTGCACTTAAACTATGGATGATCCGATTGCGCAAAAGCGCCCGCTGTGGGGAAAATGCCATATCAAATCCGTCTTCAGAAAGATACAGCACTCTTTCCCGGACAGTATGTTCTGTCAGGTTGTCAGCGATAACGCTGATGACATTACCCCCGTTTTCCAGGCAGGCTTCCTGCGCCTCCCGATCCGCCCCACGGGCATTGCCGGAAACCAGAACAAATCCCTGCAGCGCTGCCTGTTTTCCCGCTTCCCGGGCAAAAGCCAGATTTTCCGGCCGCAATTCACGGCTGCCCACTAAGGATACTTTGGGCTTCTGTAAAAGGCTGACATCACCTTTCGCCCACAGAACGCCCGGCGCATCCAGACCCAACTTTTTGCGCAAACGGTCGGGGTATGTATCACTGATCCGGGTAATTGGTACGCAGCCAGCCATTTTTGCTTTTTTTAAGTACCACTGTAACTGTTCCTCCCGGTTCAGCAGATCCAATATCCGCTGCGCTGAGGGACGATTGTATCCCAATTCCATAAGGTCTTCTGCCCGAACTTCTCCGTCGCGCTGTCCCAATTGAGATGCAGTTACACATTGTGCAAGCAAACGCAATTGGGCAATGGTCAGCACTTTACTCTGGGGATCACCCAAATGGGAAGTCAGCAGCAGAAACCCTCTTTCCCGGGGATTCAACGCAGTCTCCTTTTGGCAGGTTGTGGCGCTTTGACCACTTCTTCGGTCAGGCTGCCGTCCTCGCCCAAAACCACGGATTTAATTTGATAATTGGAATATTTTGCGATCTCATCCAGTTTGGCTTTTTCCGGGAAATTGCCGATAATAGAATAAGCAACACCTTTGCGCTTGGCGCGTCCGGTTCTGCCGATGCGGTGGACATAGTACTCATTTTCCGCAGGAATATCAAAGTTCACAACGCAATCCACATCGTCCACATCAATGCCGCGGGATGCTACATCCGTTGCGATCAGAATGGAGAGTTTTCCATCCCGATAGCGCTGCATTGTCTTTTCACGAAGGCTCTGACGGATATCGCCGTGAATGCAGTCGCAATCGGCGCCGGCGCGCTGAAAATCATCGCACAGACGCTGGCACATATGCTTAGTGTTACAGAAGATCATAACCCGCTCATAGCCCTGGCTGCGGATCAAACGCAGCGTAGTTTCTGCCTTTTCCAAGGCGGGAACTGTGATGGAATACTGATCGATATCCGGGCGGTCCTCCTGCTTGGGTTCTACGGTGATCTCTACCTCATCCCGCTGGTACATCCAGGATACCGTCATAACTTCCTGAGAAATGGTCGCAGAGAAAAGGCCCAAATTCTTGCGGTTCTTGATCTTTTCAATAATGCGTGTAACATCCTTGAAAAATCCCATATCCAGCATCCGGTCTGCCTCATCCAGCACCACGGTCTGAATCTTGTCAAAACGCAGATTTTTTCGGTTGTAGTGGTCCATCAAGCGGCCAGGGGTTGCTACGACGATCTGGGGTTTCTTTTCCAGTTGTTTCGCCTGACCTACGATACCCGCACCGCCGTACAGCACCGCCACGCGGATGCCCTGATAATATGTAAGCAAAGAACGCAGTTCGTCACCGATCTGAATGGCCAGTTCCCGGGTGGGTGCCAGGATCAGCCCCTGAATTTCGGGACATTCCGGATCCACGTGTTCGATCATAGGAATGCCGAAGGCAAATGTCTTACCGGTACCGGTCGGGGCTTTGGCGATCACATCTTTCCACTGCAGGAATTCCGGGATAGCCTGCTGCTGAATGGTAGTCGGATAGCCGTATCCTTTCTTCTCAAGGGCCTTTAGCATCTGCTCGGAAAGACCCATATCTTTAAACATAATATTTTCTGTCATCTTGTTTCGTCCTTATATGATTGATTTTTTCTTATTGTAGCATTTTTTCAGTAAATATGCAACCTATGACCCATCAGCTTTTGCGCCTTTAAAATAAATTAATGTATAAGATTTGCGTAGTAGTGGACAAACCGCAGAAAATATGCTATATTTTATGTTGATATTTTGTGTTTTGCCGAAAAAGAGGAGGCATACTGAAAAATGGGTAAATTAATTGTGATCGAAGGCACTGACGGTTCCGGCAAGTCCACACAGTTTCGTATGATGTCCGAACATCTGGAAAAGGATGCCGTCGCATTCAAACATTTGGTTTTTCCCCGCTACAGCGAGGAAAGTTCCGCACTGATCCGTATGTATCTTGGCGGACAGTTCGGCAGCAAACCCACCGATGTCAACGCCTATTCCGCCTCTGCGTTCTACGCAGTGGATCGGTTCGCCTCCTACAAAATGGATTGGGGCAAGTGGTACGAAGATGGCGGTGTCGTCATTTCCGACCGTTACACCACCTCCAACGCTGTACACCAAGCCTCCAAGGAAACCGGCGAGAACAGAGAAAAGTTCCTTCAGTGGTTGTATGACTTTGAATACGAAAAGATGGGACTCCCCCGCCCGGATCTGGTGATCTATCTGGATGTTCCAACCGACTATACAGAAAAAATGATGCGTAAGCGGGAACACGACACTAACACCAGCGCTGACATTCACGAAAAGGATATGCAGTATCTTGCTACCTGCCGTGAATGCGGACGCGCCGCTGCCGAATTCTACGGCTGGCAAGTGATCCAGTGTGTCCGTGACGGTAAAATGCGTACTATCGAAGACATCCATCAGGAAATTTACGCTGCAGTCAAACAGTGTTTGGGGGCTTAAACTATGGTATATATTCTTTTAGGCACAGGCTTTGAAGAAGTAGAAGCCATTGCGCCGCTGGATCTGCTGCGTCGGGCTGGAATTAAGGCTCTGACTGTAGGCATTAACGGCAAGACCGTCTATGGCGGTCACGGCATCGGCATCGAAGCAGACATCACCTTGGGTGAAATGGATCTGACCGCTATGGATATGATCGTTCTGCCCGGTGGTCTGGGCGGCGTTGCCTCCGCCCGGGCAAGCAAGGAAGCAATGGATGCTCTGCAATTTGCCTGGGAAAACGACAAATTCGTGGCTGCCATCTGTGCAGGTCCTACCGTACTGGCGGACTTGCATATCACCGACGGCAAAAACGCCACCTGCTACCCTGGCTGCGAAAGCGGTATGGGCAGTGCAAACATTCAGCCCGTTGCAGCCTGCATTCGGGACGGCAAACTGATCACCGGCACTTCGGCCGGTTGTGCAATCCCCTTTGGTCTGGCGCTTATTGCAGCGCTCAAAGGTGAGCAGATAGCCAAGGAAATTGAGAAGCAAATCGTGATCCGCAGCAAGGAGGATTAATTATGGACAAGCACAACGAGCCGGCTAACGAGAATTGGCTGGACTCTGTACTGGGTAAACAAAATATGCCCAAGGAGATCGGTCCGGACGAGCAGGCGGTAAACGCCGCAGGTCTGACCCACCCCGATGATCTGGAACTGGAGCGGATCGTTCAGGAAACTTTGGCGGAGGATTGGTCGGAAACGCCTGCCGAAAACGAAAATCGCGGCAGCACCGAACAAACCCGGTTCTTCGCGCCGCAGCAAGAACCCGTTCAAGAGGTAAATGTGCCGGAAGAACCGGACGCAGAGGAGGAACCCCCTGTGGAAACAGATAAGAAAAACGCCAAGAAATCCAAAAAGGGATATGGTCTTTGGGGTATCCCCCACATCCTCGCCACCGTTGTGTGGGTCGCGCTGATCGTATTTATCGGCACCTCTCTGGGCCGTACGCTTTGGCTTTGCGCCGCTGATCTGCTGGCACTTGGCAAAGAAGGTCAGGAGATCACCATTACGGTAAACGAAAAGGACGATATCGGCACAGTGGCTGACAAACTGGAAGAAGTGGGTATGATCCGCTATCCTTCCCTTTTTAAGGCATTCGCAGACCTGACCGGTAAAGGCGAAAAACTGCTGGTGGGTGATATCACCTTTAATAAAGACATCGTATATGACTACAACGCTTTGATCAACGCATTGGCTTACCGCAGCAGCGCCTTGGTTACCGTTGAGGTTTTGATCCCCGAGGGATACTCCTGCGCACAGATCTTCGAACTGCTGGAAAAAGAAGGCGTCTGTGATGCTGCCGATCTGGAAAGACACGCAGCAGAAGGCGAACTGAAGGAATACTGGTTCCTGGAGGGTGTTGATCGCGGTCACAAATACTGTCTGGAGGGTTTCCTCTTCCCCGATACCTATGAATTCTATCTGGACGACGAACCCCAGCGGGTGCTGGAGAAATTCCTGGACGACTTTGATTACCGCTTCTCTCAGCGTATGATGGATAAGTACACCGCTCTGCGGCAGAGCACCGGTTTGGACCTGAGCCTGTATGAAGTGATCATTATGGCATCTATCATAGAAAAGGAAAAGGCTGTGGATCTGGAAGGCTATACCATCTCCTCGGTTTACTACAACCGTCTGATGAACGCCAGTTCCTTCCCCTTCCTGAACTCTGACGCCACCATTCTGTACGCAACTGATTACTACAACAAGGGCGAGTTGACCACCGACGAACTGATCAACGCCAGCCCCTACAACACTTATACCCAGAAGGGTCTGCCACCCACTCCCATCGCCAACCCCGGTCTTTCCAGTCTGGATGCTGCGCTGGATCCCGAGGACACCAACTATTTCTACTATGTTCTGAACAAAGAAACAAACCGCCATGTGTTTGCCAGAACTTACGAAGAACATCAGGCAAATCTGAACAGGTTGGGATACTAATGGCAAAGATAGAACTTTTAAGCCCTGCGGGGGATATGGAGCGGCTGAAAATGTCCGTACTTTACGGTGCGGACGCCGTGTATCTTGCAGGTACAGACTTTGGAATGCGTTCCTTCGCCGGCAACTTCACCCCGGAGGAACTTCCCAAGGCTGTGGAATTTGCCCATAGCCACGGCGTTTCCGTTCACGTAACAGTGAACACTATGCCCCGCAATGAAGAGGTCGCCAATCTGCCGGCATATCTGGAAAGGCTCCAGGACGCTAAGGTCGATGCGCTGATCCTTGCGGATATGGGCGCTTTCACTCTGGCGGGTAAATATGCCCCCAATTGCGCCCGACACATTTCCACCCAACAGTCCATTGCCAACTACGAATGCGCCAAAGCCTGGTACGAACTGGGCGCACAGCGGGTGGTGTTGGCACGGGAATTGAACTTGGAAGAGATCCGCACCATAAGAGAAAAGACACCGAAAGAACTGGAGATCGAAACTTTCGGTCACGGCGCTATGTGTGTCAGTTACTCCGGCCGCTGTCTGCTGAGCAATTATATGACCGGTCGCGACTCCAACCGGGGCGCCTGCGCCCAACCCTGCCGCTATCAGTACGCACTGGTGGAAGAAAAGCGACCCGGCGAGTATTTCCCGGTCTTTGAGGACGAAAAAGGCACATATATCTTAAACTCCAAGGATATGTGTATGATCGACCATTTGAAGGAACTCCAGGACGCAGGCGTGGACTGCATCAAGATCGAAGGCAGAGCGAAATCCGCATACTATGCTGCCATCGTTACCGGCGCATACAGACACGCCATCGACGATGTTGCTGCGGGTCGGGAGATTGATCCCGTGTGGCGGGATGAAGTTGACCACGTCTCCCACCGTATCTACTCCACCGGTTTCTACTTTGGTCACCCGGGTCAGTACACAGAAAACTCCCGCTATATCCGCCAGTGGCAGGTATGTGCCATTGTAGAAAGTTGCGATGAGAACGGTCTGGCGCTTTGCAGCCTGCGAAACAAGTTCTCCCAAGGCGACGAACTGGAGGCTGTCGGACCGGATACCAAGCCTTTTGCATTTACAGTTGCCGGAATGCAGGATATCGAAGGCAGCCCGCTGACCGAACCCAGAAAGCCGGAAATGCAATTTTATATCCAACTGCCCAAGGCTGTGCCACCCTTTACAATTCTGCGCAGAAGTGTTGACCTTTCCGCCAAATAATAAGTTCACCCCGGCTCTTCAACGAGCCGGGGTGTTATTTATTCTGCAATTGCATCGTGAAACAAGTTGACTGTGTCTACAAAGCGGTCCTCTTCTGTAGGGCAGCCGAATACACCTATGATCCACTGCTTACCCTCATAGGAAAAAGAGGAAAGCAAGCAACTGCCTGCTGACGGCGTCTGTCCGGTCTTCAAGCCGGTAGCATAGACGCTATAGTACGGGGACGCGGGATCGATCAGCGAATTGGTGTTCTTCCAGTTTTTGACCTCTCCGCTTGCAAATGTCACCGTTTCGCTGCTGACATTGGCGTATTTCATAATGGTCTCGTTTTCCAGAGCCAGTTTACCAATGGTCACCAAGTCCGCAAAACTACTGTAATGTCCAGTCTCGTGGTAGCCGTCCGGATTTACAAAGCAGGTATGCATCATACCCAGGTTTCTTGCCTGAATGTTCATTTCTTTCGTGAATATACGAGCCGCGACAGATGCCTGTAAATCCTCCCTGCCGGTAATGGCTCTGCCCGTCTCCACGGCAAGGATATACGCTGCATCATTGCCGCTGGGAAGCATCATCGCCTCCACCAACATTTCCACAGTCAGAACATTTCCTTTTTCAATACCCGCCACAGATGAGCCCGGACCTACCAGATCCAATGCATCTCCGGCAGTGATCAACTGATCGGGCTGCAAATACTGTAACGCCACATAAGCGGTAAATAGTTTCGTAATGCTGGCGGGATAGACTTTATCCTCCGGCTGTCCCGTCAAATAGGTAAATTCCTCTGTTTGACAATTATACACAAATACCTGCTTGGCGGTTAATTCCAATTCCTCTTCCGGAAACAGTGTGTCCCACAACAAACATATTACATCTTCGTTATTTACCGAGCCGTCACCGTTCATATCACCGGATGCGGACAACGGATACTCGTCAGCAAACAAAGTATGCCAAAGAAGCCACACAACATCATCGTTATTCACTTGGTTATCGCCGTTTACATCTCCGGGAACAGCGGTAGTTGTCGCTTTTACAGACAGCAAAGCAGCGCAGTTTACAAGCATCAGCGCAACTAAGCACAAAGAAATCGTTCTTCTTAGAAATCGCACACCGTTCCCTCCTCTCCTTTGGTATTTTGAGTATTATACCGCCTTTTTCTCAAAAAAGAAAGTGCTTGTTGCAAAAAAACAACAAGCACTTGCATTTAGTTTTTCAAACTTTGCAGAGGCGCAGGAATGCGACCGCCGCGGGCAATAAACTCCTCGCTGGCTTCAGAATGTACCGGCATAACCGGGGCGCTGCCCAGTAGACCGCCCATTTCCACACGATCCCCTACCACCTTGCCGGGGGCAGGAATGATACGTACTGCCGTGGTCTTGGAGTTGACCATACCGATAGCCGCCTCGTCTGCGATGATAGCAGAAATGGTAGCGGCGGAAGTGTCACCGGGAACGGCGATCATATCCAGACCCACAGAACAAACGCAGGTCATCGCCTCCAGTTTGTCCAGACACAGCGTACCGCTTTCAGCAGCAGCGATCATACCTTCATCTTCCGATACGGGAATAAACGCGCCGGAAAGACCGCCTACATGGGAACTTGCCATAACGCCGCCTTTTTTTACAGCATCGTTCAAAAGAGCCAGCGCTGCCGTTGTGCCGTGGGTGCCGCAGACTTCCAGACCCATTTCTTCCAGAATACGGGCTACACTGTCGCCAACAGCCGGCGTAGGTGCAAGGCTCAAATCCACGATACCAAAAGGCACACCCAACCGCTTGGAGGCTTCCACGCCAACAATCTGACCCATTCGGGTAACGCGGAAAGCCGTCTTTTTAATGGTCTCGGCGACTTCGTCAAAAGGCAGACCCTTAACGCCCTGCAATGCGTGGTATACCACACCGGGACCGGAAACGCCCACATTCAGCACGCACTCCGGCTCGCCTACACCGTGGAAAGCACCGGCCATAAAGGGGTTATCCTCCACCGCATTGGCAAACACCACCAGTTTGGCGCAGCCCAAGCCATCATTATCCGCGGTGATCGCAGCGGTCTTTTTAATGATCTGACCCATTTTGGCAACGGCATCCATATTGATACCTGCCCGGGTAGAACCCACATTAACGCTGGCACAGACCCGCTCTGTAGCCGCCATTGCCTCGGGAATAGAGTCCATCAGGATCCAATCGCCCTTTGTACAGCCTTTTTGCACCAAGGCAGAAAAACCGCCGATAAAATTCACACCGCAGGTTTTTGCTGCCTCGTCCATAGCAATAGCCAACGGCACATAGGAATCTGCATTGCAACTGTTGCCGATCAGCGCCATAGGGGTCACAGAAATCCGCTTGTTGACAATAGGAATACCGAACTCCAGTTCGATCTCTTCGCCGACCTTTACCAGATTTTCCGCCTGACGGGTGATCTTATCATAGACCTTTTGGGCGCATACCTTTATATCCGTATCCGTACAATCCAGCAAAGAAATACCCATAGTAATGGTGCGGATATCCAGGTGTCGCTTATCGATCATATCCTGGGTAAATAAAACATCTTTTAAACTCAGCATATTCTACCTCACACCCGGTGCATAGCCTCGAAAATATCCTCACGCTGCAATCTGATGGAAAGGCCCATTTCCTTGCCCTTCTCTTCCAGTTGTTTGACCAGTTCTGCCAGAGGGATCTGGCAACCGGAAACATCCACCGCCATCATCATTGTAAAATAGCCCTGCATAACGGTCTGGCTGATATCCAGTACGTTTACATTATAAGATGCCAATTGCACGCAGACAGAAGCAATGATGCCAACCGCATCCTTACCAACGACAGTAACGATCGCCTTCATAAAATCCCCTCACACTTCGTAATCCGCGGCAACGCGGGTGTCGATAAAATGGACAAAATGGGTCTTTGCCTCCTGATGCAGCGGGTGATCCGCATAAAAATCCAGGGCTTCCTTACTTTCAAACTCAGAATACAGCGCATAGTCCATACCCTGGAAAGCCTGACGGATCTCCAGATGCTTAAGTCCGGGGATCTTACCTACCAGAGGCTCCAGAACAGATGCAATGATCTTCACTGCTTCCTGCTTGTCAACGCCCTCTTTGAAATTGTACAAAACGATATGCTTAACCATAATAAGACCTCCATATTACTCATAATAAGCAAATACCGGGATCAGCAGTGCCGATCCCGGTATGTAAGCATTCAATTATTCAGCCTCAGTCTCGGCTGCGACTTCAGCAGTCTCTTCAGCGGGAACTTCCTCTTCAGCAGGCTCTTCGTCTGCCAGCAGAGCACGGATGGACAGAGAGATACGCTTGTTCTCTGCGTCAACATCAGTGATCTTGACCTGAACTTCCTGACCCTCGCTCAGCACGTCCTCGGGCTTGCCGATGCGCTGATTTGCGATCTGAGAAATGTGGATCAGGCCGTCAACACCGGGGATGATCTCAGCAAATGCGCCGAAGGTCATCAGCTTGACGATCTTAGCATCTACAACATCACCGACATTGTAGTTGGTCATAAACTGATTCCAGGGGTTCATCTCAGCGGTCTTGTAACCCAGAGAGATCTTGCGCTTCTCAGCGTCGAAGGAAATGACATAAACATCGATCTCGTCGCCCACATTCAGAACGTCAGCGGGAGTCTTGATGCGGTTCCAGCTCAGTTCGGAAACGTGAACCATACCGTCAACACCGCCGATGTCCACGAATACGCCGTAAGAAGTCATGGACTTAACAACGCCGTGGTACTTTGCGCCTTCCTGGATCTCAGCCCACAGTTTCTCCTGTGCAGCCTTGCGAGCCTCGGAATTAACAGCACGGATGGAGCCGATAACACGGCGACGGGCACGGTTGACCTCAGTGATCTTCAGCTGAACAGCCTTGCCCACCATACCGGCCATATCGCCACCCTTGGCAATGCCGGACTGGGAAGCGGGGATAAAGACGCGGATGCCCTTAACATTGGCAACCAGACCGCCCTTGTTCTCTTCGGTGATAGTGCCGTCGACAGTAGCCTTCTCTTCGCACCAAACAGCGATGTCGTCCCAAACCTTCATACCGTCCAGCTTTTTCTTGGACAACTGGCAGGTGCCTTCCTGATCGTTAACACGAACAACGAAAACCTCGATCTCATCGCCGACCTTCAGGATATCCTCAGGCTTGACAGTAGGATCAGCACTTACTTCGTCGTAAGGAATGTAACCGGCGTGCTTCGTGCCCAGATCGATCTGGACTTCGGTGCTACCGATACCGGTAACGATTCCAAGAACCTTATCTCCTGTATTTAAAGTCTTGATGGACTGCTCGAGAAGTTCGGCAAAGTTCTCCTCCTGTACAGCCTCAACATTCGTAATTTCGCTCATAGTCTTGTTGACCTCCTTTATAATCCACGCCGGTGTCGATGCGCCGGCAGTGACTCCAATATCATTGGCACCACGGAAAAATTCAGGGTCCAGTTCTGATGCGTTGTCCACCAAAACCACCCGATCGCAGTGCTCCCGGCAGATCATAGCAAGGCGGCCCGTATTGGAACTGTGGGTGTCCCCCACTACCACCATAGCCTGACAGACTTTGCTCAAATCTGCCGCCTCTTTCTGCCTTGATTCAGTAGCTTTACATATTGTATCAAAAATTTTTGCGTTAGTAAACTGTTTTTTTGCAAAATCGACGCACGATTTCCATAAATATTCGGTAGAAGTTGTCTGACAAACTATGCAAATTGGCAAATTTTTCGGAATATCCGGGGATTGCGCCCAGTTCTCAAGTTCCTCCGGAGACTCAAAGATCACACATTTGCTGCACCAGCCTGCAATACCCTCAACCTCCGGGTGGGTGCGGGTACCGATGATCACCGGAAGTCTTCCTTCCTTTTCCGCATCACTGACAATACCGTGAATTCGCTTGACGAAAGGACACGTGGCATCGATGATCTCCACTTCTTTTTCCTGTAACTGCTCGTATACGGCACGGGAAACACCGTGGGACCGAATGATCACCGTACTGCCCGGCTGGGCTTCCTGCGGCGACCCGATCACTTTAACGCCCATATCCTCAAAATGCTGCACCGCGTGACGGTTGTGGATAATAGGACCTAATGTGGCCACTTGCTTGCCCTGCTGTGCCGCTTGCTCTACAAGTTCCACTGCCCGGTTCACGCCAAAACAAAAACCTGCGCTTTTGGCAACGGTCACACTCATAACGGTATCTTCTCCCCGATAATTTTCTTCATTTGCGCCAAAACACCGGCAATATCCAGTTCGGAGGTGTCCAGCAAATAAGCATCTTTTGCCTGCTTCAGGGGCGCGATCTCCCGATGGCTGTCCTGATAGTCACGCAATTCGATCTCCTTCAGAATGGTAGCAAAATCTGCTTTCTGGCCTTTGGCGATCAATTCGTCGGTGCGACGCTTGGCCCGAACTTCCGCAGAGGCGGTGAGGAAGATCTTCACCGTTGCCTTGGGCAGCACTACCGTACCAATATCACGACCGTCCATAATCACATTGTGTTTTTTCGCCACATCCCGCTGCATATCCAGCAGCACATCCCGGACCACCTTGTGAGCAGACACCAAGGACGCCTTCTGCGAGATGTCCTGGGTGCGGATATCATCGGTAACATCCATACCGTTCATAATTATATGCTGCTTACCGGTTTCATCGTATTCGATGTTTACGGTCAGTTCGTCGATATACCGCTCCACGCCGTCCACATCCTTAGGGCTTACACCCCACAGATCCAGAAAATATGCCACAGTGCGATAGATCGCACCGGTGTCCACATAGTAATAGCCCAGTTCCTTGGCCAAAGCCCGGGCGATGGTGCTTTTGCCCGCACCGGCGGGGCCGTCAATGGCGATAGAATATGTCTTTGCCATATTTGTACCTCTTTCGTATCTCAATTCTGCTGCCGCAATTTCATCAGGGCAGCAGTTTCTATTTCGGTTACTTCCTGTTCGGTCAAACCCAAGCGCTGAGCCACCTGGCTGGAATTCATAGGCAGTGCGCCTTCCAAGCCGTAACGCAGAGTCAGAAGTTTTGCCTCCTGCTCCGGCAGTACCGACAGCAATTCCGCTATACGCTGGCGCATCTGGAAATAGGCCGTATCTTCCACAGCCTGATCCTCTTCCTGGGGCAGTTGTTCCGGTTCCGGCTGTTTGGCGTGCTGCAAAAGTCTGGCGTTTTCCAGCATATCCGCCAAAACCTGGGTCTCCTCCACTGAGATGTGCATTGCCTCAGCAATTTCTGCAACCGTGGGGTTTCTTCCCAGTTCGCTCAGGAGTTTTTCATCGACGCTGCGGTAGTCTTCCATCGATTGCCGCAGTTTTTGACCTACGCCGGCAACATGTGCCTGCTTCACAACGGCTTTTGTCATATACCAGACGATCCACCAAGCGCAGAATTTTTCGATATCACCTTCATCGTCTGTGTGATATAGGTGCAATGCCTCCCACAGACCCATACTGCCCTCCTGAATCAGATCCAGCAGCAATACACCTTTGCCTGTATATGTGCAGGCAGTCTCCACCACACGGTGAAGGATCAGATTCAAAACATCTGTATGCACAGAGTCGTCCTCGATCTCTCCTCTGTTGACCCGGCGCAGTTTGTCTGCCAGGATCGTGATATCACCAAAAGCAGGAATTGCGGACAGTTCTTCCAAATACAGGCGTAAAGGATCCGTATCTTTAAGGCCTTGCAAGAGGTTTCCCTGCTTTACAAGTTGCTCCTCCTGACGAAGCCGCAACGCCATTTCCGAGTTTTTGCTGTATTGGGGCAAATCACTGATATCCACAGTAACTCCCATCTCGCTCAGATGCTCTAAAATTTCATCCAGAACGCTTTCACTCTCCCCGTCTGCTACTGTCAAAAGACGCGCTGCAGAAAGGGAATCTCCGTTATTCAGTGATTTTAGCAATTCCCCTATCGGATGCTTTCCAAAGGCCACATCTACAAATCTGTCTGAATATACAAAATCTTCAGAATTGATCATTCCAAAAAATCCTCCAAGCCGATGTCGGCTCCCATCTTTTGTAATTTATCCATTGCCTGCTGCTCGATCTGACGGGCGCGCTCCTTGGAAATGCCAAGTTCTTTTCCGATCTCTCCAAGGGAACGGCAAACCCCGTCATCTATACCGAAATGCATACGCAGCACCTGCTGCTCCCGCTGAGGTAACATAGCCAGCAGATCGCCGATCGTGCTGTTCAGTTCCGCCCGGACCAGTTCTTCATAAGGCTGGGGCGACTGCAGATTTTCAAGCAACTGCGAAAGTGTTGCGTCTTCACCGGCAGGCGCATCCAGGGAGCAAATCTGAGGCAGGAGTTCCAGCAGTTCTTCTGTTTTTTCTTCCGAAATCCCGCTGCGCAAGGCAATTTCCTCCACAGTGGGCTCTTCGCCGTTTTCCTGCTGTAAACTGTTGCGGACAGCCAGTAATTTACGCATTTTCTCCATAGTGTGCAGCGGTACGCGAACCACACCTGCGTGGTTCAGGACGCTGCGGTTTACGCCCTGGCGGATCCATTTCGTGGCGTATGTAGAGAACCGGCAGTTCATCGTATAATCAAACTTTTTCGCCGCTGCCAAAAGACCGATACTGCCCTCCTGGATCAGATCCAGCAGCGGAACGCCGCGACCGGCATACTCTCTGGCAATGCTGACCACAAGACGCAGATTGGAATTGACCATTCTGCGGATAGACTCCGCATCACCGGCAGCACAACCTTTCGCCAGTTCCAGTTCCTGCTCCGGTGTCAGCAACGGGTACTGCCGTATCTCGTGGATGTACTGTGTTACATCATCTTCCTGGGAAGCAATATTCTCTTTTTCAAGAATCGCTTCTGTCATCTTCGCGTTCCTTTGCTTTCCTTCAGTTTGTTGCGGAATGCCAACAGATCATCATCGCTGGAGATATCCTTTGCCTGGAATTCTCTTTCGATGATCTTGATGCAATCCTTAAAAGCAGCCTCATTCACCGGCCCTTGCTGACGCTGGCTGATGCCGGCAATATGGGACATTTCCTCAGGCGTCAGTTCTTCAAGAACTGCCAAACTGACTTCCAATCCCTGCTGATAACGGGTATGCAGACAGTCAAATACACGACCCAGCAACGGCACAGAAAACCGCTGACCGGTCAGACCTGCGCTGGCATTCAGCAAAGACGGCTCTTTCAAAACAAGCGCAATGACGCCTTCTTCCGCCATAGCAGATTTCATATTGTCATAGTGGATCGTCCGAGACTTGGGCTGCATGGCTCTGGCCGGAGCGAGATCGATCTGCTCCTGGCGTTTCTTTTCCCGGGCGGTGCGGCGTTTATAAGCCTTGCCGATCTCCAGTTTCATTGCCTCATAACTGATCTTTCCGGCTTCTGCCACCCGGTGCCCGTAGATCTCCCGTTGAATGGCGCTGCTCAAAGTGGAGATCAGTTCCGCCGCCTCGTGGATAAACTGAATTCTCTGTTCATCTTCCCGAATATCGTATTTTTTTGCAATGGCATTGATCTGGTATTCCACGCGGTTAGAGGACTCTTCCAGCAACAGTTGGAACTTATCTGCGCCGAACTTGTGCAAAAACTCGTCCGGATCTTTGGCATCCTTCATCTGCAGGACTTTGACTTTAATTCCTACCTTTTCCAGCATGGGAATTGCCCGTTTGGCTGCCCGCTGACCGGCTTCATCACTGTCATATGTAAGAACAACTTCCTCGGTATAACGGCTCAGCAATGTGGCGTGTTCCTCCGTAAGGCTTGTACCCAAAGAGGCTACCGCACTGTCAAACCCAAACTGGTGCAAGGTGATCACGTCGATATTGCCCTCCACCAGAATGATATAGCCCGCCTTGCTCTTTTTGGCAAGGTTCATTCCGAAAAGATTCTTTCGTTTGTTGAAAATAAGAGTCTCGGATGTGTTCAGATATTTCGGCGTGGAATTATCCAGCACACGACCACCGAAACCGATCACATTGCCCCGGACATCGATGATGGGGAACATAATGCGGTTGCGGAAACGGTCATAAATTCTGCCGTTTTTCTCACCTACCAGATCTGCATCCCGCAGTTCCTGATCGGTATAGCCTTTTTTACGCATAGCATCTACCAATGCGTTCCAGGAATCCGGGGCGTAACCCACGCCAAATTTCGTCAGTATGGACTTGCTGAGTCCACGCTTTTGCACATAGGCAAGACCCTGCGCTCCGGCAGGCGAATAGAGTTGGGCGTGGAAGAAGCGGCCTGCTTCTTTCATCAGCGCCCACAGCCGTTCCTGCTGACGGTAGCGACTCTGGTACTGCTCGTCCTCCGGGACTTCCATTCCTGCCCGCTTGGCAAGGGACCTGACGGCATCGGGGTAACTCAGACCCTCGATCTCCATCATAAAGTTAATAGCACCGCCGCCTTTGTGGCAGCCAAAACAGTAGTAAATACCTTTATCCGGCGCAACAGAAAAAGAGGCTGTCTTTTCACCGTGGAAAGGACATAATCCAAACAGATTGCCACCGGAACGCTTTAAATTCACATACTGACCCACCACATCCTCAATGGGATTGCGGGCCACCAGTTCGTCAATAAAAGAAGGGGGAAATGCCACGGCTTCAGCCTCCTCTCCATAAAAATTCGTAAAAATTATTATATCACAGTTTTGTTTGTTTTTCCACCCCAACGGAGGAAAAGTTTCAGGTTTTTATCTGGATTATTTAGCATCTACAGGAAATGCCCGATACTCCTGATCGGTAACAAGTCCCTCGATCGTACCTGCGGACATATCGGTAAGTTTATCCAAAAATTCCTGGGTCTGCTCCCGGGCAACCAGAATTTCCAGTTCCACTTCTGCCCCGAACTGGGTATCCCGGATCATCGCCCCAAAGGCCTCCGCCTCCAGTTTTACCCGTTCATAGAAATTATAGGGGCAAGGTATGTACAGCACAGACCAGACCCGTTTCATAGACTTGCCTGCCGCATCCACAGCGATCTTTGCGCCCTTTGTATAAGCGCGGACCAAGCCGCCCGCACCCAAAAGAACGCCGCCGAAATACCGGGTGACCACGCAGACAACATTATAAAGTTGTTCCCGCTGCAGCACCTGCATCATCGGATTACCGGCAGTACCGCCGGGTTCTCCGTCATCGGAAAAGCGCATTGCGCCGTCACGGATGATGTATGCCCAGCAGTTGTGGGTGGCGTCATAGTGCTGCTTTTTCATTTCCTGGATCTTAGCAAGGGCTTCCTCTTCCGTTTCCACGCACCAGACTCTGCCGATAAAGCGGGATTTCTTTTCCACAAATTCATCCTCGCCATAGCCGCTGGGTACCAGGTACTCGTCCACGATCAATACTCCTTTGTAACGTAATCTCTCAGTTTGCCGTAAAGAATGGGGTCAAGAACGGTCTCCACCACAATTCCCTCGCCGGTGTATTCCACATTCAGCACCTGTGCGCTGCTGTGCAAGGTATCCACCATACCGCCCATAGAATAAGGCAGTGTTACCGCTACGTGATGGCGGCTGTGCCCCAAGGCGGTTTCAATGGCCTTTAACAGATCCTCCATACCCTCTCCCCGGGCGGCAGACATTTTCACAACATCCTCACCGATGGGAATATCCTCCGGGCTGACCAGATCTGCCTTGTTATAACAGCGCAACACTTTTGTGCCGGGTTTTGCCAGTTTGGCGATCAAACGGTCCACCACCGCAATATGCTCTTCCCTGTTCTCGTCGGAAGAGTCGATCACGTGCAGCAGAAGGTCTGCATACTCCAGTTCTTCCAATGTTGCCCGGAACGCATCCACCAAATGGTGAGGCAGTTTGGCAATAAAACCAACGGTATCCGACAGCACCACATCCAGATTGTCGGAAACGCGCAGTTGCCGGGAGGTGGTATCCAAAGTATCAAAAAGCCGGTTATTGGCAGGGATACCTGCACCGGTAAGTTGGTT
This sequence comes from Faecousia sp., assembly GCA_045540035.1. Classification (GTDB taxonomy): domain Bacteria; phylum Bacillota; class Clostridia; order Oscillospirales; family Oscillospiraceae; genus Faecousia. The sequence continues at coordinate 28,963 of JAZQGL010000032.1, read as the reverse complement.
GAGCAGAGTGGATTTACCGGCATTGGTGTAGCCGACGATGGCCACCACCGGCACAGAATTCTTCATACGGCGCTCCCGCTGAACCCCGCGGACCTGCCGCACCTGCTCCAGTTCGGATTGCAGCCGGGCGATCCGTTCCCGGATGTGCCGGCGGTCAGACTCCAGTTTGGTCTCACCGGGACCCCGGGTGCCGATGCCGCCACCCTGCCGGGAAAGGCTCTTACCCATACCGGACAGCCGGGGCAGCAGATACTTATACTGCGCCAGTTCCACCTGCAGGCGACCTTCTTTGGTCTTCGCCCGCTGGGCGAAAATATCCAAAATCAGCGCGCTGCGATCTAAAACAGTAACACCTAAAATCTCTTCCAACGCCCGGATATGGCCGGGAGACAGTTCGTTGTCAAACACCACCATTGTGGACTCTGTTGCCTCAACCAGCATCCGCACTTCCTGGGCCTTGCCTTCGCCGATAAAACTGTGGGAGTCCGGGGTGTGCCGGTTTTGCAGGATCTTACCGGTACAAAAACCGCCGGCAGTTTCCAACAATGCATCCAATTCTTCCAGCGTTTCATCTGTTGCCGTCTGCGCCTGGGTAAAGCAATCGGCGTTCAATCCCACAAGGACTGCCCGCTCCTGCTGTTTACTTTCAAAGTTTGATTCCATAATTCCTCCGGAGGCAAACTTGCCCCCATTTTCGCTATTTTACTTATTATAACACAACCAGCACCATTGTTACAACCAATTTCTTCAAATAAAAAGCAAAAGCCCGTACCGACAGGTACGGGCCTAACGCTTACTTCAGGTTGAATCTCTTGTTAAAACGATCAACACGTCCACCGGTGTCAACCAGCTTCTGCTTGCCGGTATAGAAAGGGTGGCACTTGGAGCAGATTTCAACTCTGATGTCCTTCTTGGTGGAACCAGTGGTAAAAGTGTTACCGCAGGCGCAACGAATTGTGGTCTGTTCGTACTCGGGATGGATGCCTTCTCTCATGTTGTTCACCTCTTTCTGCTAAGTTAGAAGGGCATAGTTGCCCCATCAATTCTTTAATCGCCCGGATATCATAACATATCCAAATATCAAATGCAAGTGTTTTTTTCACTTTTTTACGAAAAAGCGGAATATCTTATCAGAATGCCCAGTTTCCGTTTCTGAAGATAGGAACGACCTTGCCGTCACGGGTGATTGCATCGATATTCATAGTGTCGCAGCCGATCATAAAATCCTCGTGGATCATAGAATCGTTGACACCCAGTTCCCGGCACTGTTCGATGGTCATATCGTGGTTGCCTTCAATGGTATCGGTAAAGCCTGCACCGATCGCCAGATGACAGGCAGCATTTTCGTCGAACAGAGTATTGTAGAACAGCAAGCCGCTTTCACTGATGGGACTTGCCTGGGGAACCAGTGCGCATTCGCCCAGATAGGCGGCGCCTTCGTCCATAGAAACAATGGTGTTGAGCAGTTCCTCGCCCTTCTCGGCCTTTGCCTCTACCACCTTGCCGTTTTCAAAACGGAAGGAGAAATTCTCAATAAGTTGTCCCTGATAAGACAGCGGCTTGGTAGAATACACGATGCCCTCTGCCTTACCCTTCATCGGGGAGATGAAGCACTCTTCCGTGGGGATGTTGGGATTAAAGGAAATGCCCAGTTTGCTGATTTCCGCACCGCCGCAGAACTTTGCCTGGGGGATCATACCCACGGTCAGATCTGTGCCGTTGTCGGCGGTATAATGCAGGCTTTCAATACCCAGACCGTTCAGATAATCACAACGCGCCTTCAGGTCCGCGTTGTGCTTATCCCAAGCAGCAATGGGATCGCCGTCTACACGGGAAGCGGACAGAATTGCCTGCCACAGTTTCTCCATTGCCTGATGCTTGGAGCAGCCGGGGAACACTTTCTTTGCCCAGGCAGCACCGGGCACAGCAGCAATACACCACTGCTGCTTGCCGTCCAGCTGATCAGCATAGGGCTTCAAAATAGGATAGCTGAGTTGACGGGCTTTTGCCACTTTCTTCATATTCATACCCTTCAGACCGTCGGGATCATCAGAGATCAGATGAATGCGGCAAGGTACAGTATCCACCATATGCTGACGGCGCTCCCGCAGCCACTGGGGCACTTCGCCCAAGGTCTTGACGGACTGGTAACGGGTGTGGATCTTACTCAGGGGCTGATAACTCCACTCCACGATCACCTTCTTGGCCTTAGCCTTGTAGGCTTCCTCTGCTACCATCTGCACAAACTCCGGCTGATCCAGACCTGCGTAGATCATAACTTCCTGACCTTTTTGCACATTCACGCCGCTGCGGACGATGAGTTTTGCATATTCTCTTAAAACAGTTTTCTTCATAATAAAACGCTCCTTTGGAAACTTTCTGTTATTTTATCAAACAAATTTATCTGCGTCAATTGCAAGTGTATTATTTTTGCGGTATAATGTAACCGTCGAGGTGAAAATTATGCTGACAAAGGACCAGTTTCATAAAAAAATAGCAACCGGGCTGCACATTCTGGACGGTGCCACCGGTTCAAACCTGATGAAAGCCGGTATGCCCCGGGGTGGATGCACGGAACAGTGGATCCTGGAAAACCCGGATGCATTGGTTACGCTGCAGCGCAAATATGCAGAAGCCGGCAGCCAAATTCTGTACGCACCGACTTTCCAGGCACAGCCCATTGCATTGGAAAAAGTCGGTCTGGCTGATAAAACAGAGCAGATCAACGCAAGATTGGTTGCGCTGACCCGGTCCGTATCTGACGAAGTACTGGTGGCCGGCAACCTGACTACCCTTGCAGCCTTTACCGACAGTTGGGATACCGAAAAATTCGATTTGCTGGTGGAGAATTACCGCTGTCAGATCCGGGGTTTGATCGCAGGCGGCGCGGACATTCTGGCTGCGGAAACGCTTCTGTATCCTCAGGAGGCTGAAGCCATTCTTACCGCAGCGGAACTGGAAAGCGCAGGCGCTGTAATGTACACCTTTACGATGCAGGCTGACGGATCGCTGTTTTCCGGTATGGATGCCGGTCCGGTACTGCAGGAGTTGGAACAGGCGGGGGCTGCCGCTGTCGGTTTTAACTGCGTCGGTGCAGATATGATGACACCTTACCTTGTCAGCAAATTAAGAAGATATGTAAAAGGTCCGCTGATCTGCAAACCCAACGCCGGTATCCCGGTAATCAAAGAAGATAATCTCCCCCACTACCCTATGGGCCCGGAAGAATTCGGAAAGATCGTAAAAGAGTGTATCGATATGGGCGCAACTCTGGTTGGTGGCTGCTGTGGCACTACCCCGGAACACATCCGGGCGATCCATCTGTAACAAAAGCAAAACCGCTGTGGTTTTCCACAGCGGTTTTTGCACATTAGAGGGGATAATCTTCCGGGAACAGCGTGTGCCACAAAAGCAGCACCACATCGTCATTATTGACAGCATTGTCACCGGTCAAGTCAGCGGATACGCCCAGAGGGTAATCCTCCGGAAACAGTGTATGCCACAAAAGCAGCACCACATCGTCATTGTTGACAGCATTATCTCCGGTCAGATCGCCCACAGGCGCAAAGGGTGTAATCTGGGTATTCTCCGCACCGCAGACACAAACCCCTTCCACGTAGGCGTGTATGTGATCACAGTGAATGGTTGCATCCAGCAGAGGTTTATTGCCACCGCTGATGCGAATTTGCTTCCACTGTTCTTCCGTTCCTGCATAGTATACATCCTGCAAACTCTCACAGTCACCAAAAGCAGAATCGCCAATATAAGTAACACCGGCAGGCATACTTACCTTCTGCAGTTTGTCACAGATATAAAATGCCCAATTGCCGATAGTAGAAACATTCTCACCGAATGTTACGCTCTGCAGATTGCTGTTATAGGCAAAGGAGTCACCGGCAATATTGACAACGCTGTCCGGAACAGTATAGTGACCGCCGGCAGCACCGGGGAACTGGATCAGCGTTGTTTTATCCTTGTTAAAAAGCGCACCGGTTTCATCGCTGCAATAGTTGGGATTATCCTCAGCCACCCGGATCTCAGTCAGATTCTGGCAGCCGCTGGCTACAGCAAATCCAACAGATATAACACCGGCAGGAATCTGAAGGCTCCGAATACCACAACCGTGAAATGCGCCTTCGCCGATGATTTTTACACTTTCGGGAATGGTAATGTTTTCCAAATAGACACAACCGTCAAACGCATAATCACCGATATTGACCAGGTTTTCATTCATTTTTACATCCTTCAGGGAATTGCAAAGGAAAAATGCAGATCTGCCGATGGTAGTAAGGCTGTCGGGAAGTGTGATGCTTTGCATATTGCAATACATAAACGCAGTGCTGCCAATGGAGGTGACAGAATTGCCGATCGTGACATTCTTTACAGCGCCACCGCCAAAGAAAGCATAATCACCAATGGTGGTAACACCGTCTTCAACAACAATATTTTGGGCAGAATCCCGCAATTCAAACCAGGGTGCCGTGTTGCTATCGCTGTAATTATACATTGGACCGGTGCCGGAGATGGTCAGCGTGCGGCCATCCAGTGTCCAGGTCAGGTTGTCGCCACAAGTGCCGCCAGTTGCCGCCTGGGTCTTAGGCGTCAGCAGTGTAACGCAAATCATCAACACCAAAGCCAACACGCACACAGAGACAGGTTTCTTGAAAATATTCATAAAGGATCCCCCTTTGAAAGAATTTTTTAATATTGTACAACATATTTCATAAAAAAGAAAGGAAAATCCGCAAATTATTTTGTTGTAAGTTCAAATTTTATTCATTTTTTATCACATTTTTATTGTCAAGCGTCGAAGTATTTGTTATAATGTCGGTGTTATGAAAAATGCAACACGTTACTTTGTCAGCCGTAAAAACGTGCTGACCTGGCTGATGGTGCTTTGCATGGTCTGCTCGGCAGTGACCCGCATTGTGTTTGTCGGTATGAAAGGAACTGACAGCACAGTTCCGGTGTGGAGTCAAATCGTTCTGCCTATCGCAGCAGGTCTGCTGTTTGCGCTCATCGTTCTGCTCGCCGGTAAAGAGCAATTTTATAAATCCGCAATTCCCGTATGGATGATCTGTGTCTACTACTTTTTTGTTCTGCGCGGTTTTAACTACGGCGCGTTCAGCACAATGATCGTAGCGCTGTACGCCATTGCACTGCTGTTTATCGGCGTGCTGTACACCCAGATCACCTGTGGAAAAGTTCCTCAATCCTGGCTTCTGATCCCGCTGTTAGGATTTCCCCTGGCTGCCCAACTGTACTTAGAGCGCACAGTTTTGCTCAGCAGCGACTATACTTACCTGCTGCCGGATATACTGATGATGGCAGGCTGCATCATTACCGTGTTTGCGATGCGCATTCACACTGACGGTGAGTACCATCCCACCTGGGGTGACCGCAACGATGGCAGAAAGATCCGCTCTCTGTCCCCTATGGCGCAGATCACCGCCTACTTCCAGGTAGAGAGAAACACCTGTTCCAACTTGTTTGAAGAATCTTTTGAGATCTCCCACGTAGAGCGCTATATCCGTCAAAAGCGCAGAGAAGGTCTGACAGACTTTGGTCTGACGCACGTGCTACTGGCAGCCTATGTCCGCGGTCTGTGCAAGTATCCCCAACTGAACCGCTTTATTTCCGGTCAGAAAGTCTATTCCCGCGGTGAGGATATTCAGTACTGTATGGTGGTCAAAAAGGAAATGACTCTGGAGTCTCCCGACACCTCCATCAAGGTACATCTGAGCCGTAAAGACACCGCCGAAGATGTCTATCGCAAACTCAATGCCGCCATTGAAGAAGTAAAGGCTTCTCAGGAACTGGATTCCGGTATCGACAACCTGATCGGATATTTCAATCTGATCCCCGGCGTGGTGCTGAAATTCGTGGTTTGGCTGCTGAAACTGATGGACTACTTCGGCTGGCTGCCCAAGTTCCTGACGGAACTGAGTCCCTTCCACGGCAGTTTGTTCTTTACCTCTATGGGTAGTCTGGGTATCCGTCCCATCTACCACCATCTGTACGATTTCGGCAACATCCCCTGCTTTGGTGCATTCGGCTGTAAGCGCCGCGCGCTGGAGATCCAGGAAGATGGCAGTGTGGTACAAAAGAAATACATTGATGTCAAGTTCGTTCTGGATGAGCGCATTGTGGACGGCTATTATTACGCCGCCTTCTTCAAGCATTACCGCAGCATCCTGCGTCGGCCTGAAATGCTGGATCTCGTCCCCGAAGAACTGATCGACGATATTGATTAAATGAAAAACGAGATTTTGTTACATCTCCCTGCAGAGTGTCCCTGGCGGGACACTCTGTATTGGTTTGAGACCATAAATTCCACCAACGACCGGGCAAAGGAAATGGCTAAAAGCGGCGCACCGGACGGTACGGTCCTGGTTGCCTCGCAGCAAACCGGCGGCCGTGGCCGTATGGGACGCAGTTTCCACTCCCCTGCCGGCAAAGGTATGTATTTGTCTGTGATCCTGCGCCCCGGCTGCAGTGCGGAAGCATTGATGCATCTGACCTGCGCTGTGGCTGTGGCTGTTTGCCGGGCTGTTGAGGATGTGACCGGATACCGTCCGGTCATTAAATGGATCAACGATCTGGTGGCGGGCAAGCAAAAACTGGGCGGCATCCTTACAGAAATGTCTGTAGATCCCAAAACCGGAAATGTGGACTATGCCATTGTGGGTATCGGCATAAACTGCAATCATAAGCCGGATGATTTCCCTCCGGAACTTGAAAATATTGCCACTTCCCTTCTGGCTGTTACCGGGCGATCCGTAAATGTTGCAGCCTTAGCCGCCGCAACTATCCATTCGCTGCAAAAAATGAATGACGGACTCTTAACCGATAAAAATTTCGTTATGAATATCTACCGTCAAAACTGCATTACTTTAGGTCAGGAGATCGTTTTGCTTCGTGCCGAAGAAAAACGCTACGGCAAGGCTGTGGATATGGATGAAGACGGTGGTCTTATCGTCCGGTTTGCAGATGGCACTACCGAAACTGTCAACTCCGGAGAAGTCAGCGTCCGGGGTATGTACGGCTATGTCTGATGCGTTTGTTGGCGAAAAATTTGGTATTGCTTTTTAACCCGGATTTGGTTATACTGGATATAGAAGATTTTTGATTGGAGGCGTTTTTATGAAAGTTTGGAATACTATCTTGAAGATCGTGGCTGCTTTGGCCGCCGTTGCAGGTGTAGTTTTTGTGATCGTCAAGTACGGCGATAAGATCGTTGCCTGGGTCAAGGATATGGCTTGCAGACTGGGTCTGTGTTGCTGCTGTGACGATTGCTGCGAGTGCTGTGAAGACTGCGATTGCAGCGAAGTTGAAATCATCGACGAAGCGCCTGCTGAAGAAGTTCCTGCGCAGGAAGGCGACGTTCAGGCTGAAGAAAAGGATTTCGAAGGCTGATTAAACTTTAAAGAGCGTGTTGCCCAAAAGGCAACACGCTCATTTTATTTGGTTTGTAAAACTTCCAGCAATTCAGAACGCAATTTCAGAATCTGCCGGACGTGGTAGTTGATGACGACATCCCGCTCCTGCGTGATCTCCTGCGCGCCCTCCTGGGAAATGTTTGCACCGCATTCACGCAGTAAACGGCAATTTTCCTCGCTGAGCGTACCGGGAGCATCCATACGGCTCAGCACTTCCATTCTGGCGATCAGCACTTTCGCCTTGCTTTCGCAAAGGCGGAACATTTCCAGTTCCGATGTCTGCTTTTTTCTCTTCAAAAACAGCCGCTGATTGGAAAAGATCGTCAGTTGCTTTGCCATATCGCTGACCTTGGCGGTCATGATCTCCGTATCCGGCAGATGATCATCACCGTCAAACATATCCTCCAAAAAAGCAACCACTTCCCGGTCCAGGCTTTCCACGGTCTCCCGGATACGGCGGCTGTTGTCGTAAGGGAAGATCAGCATATTGATCAGCATACCCACACCCAAGCCAATGGCGCTGTCCCAAATTCTTCCTAAGGCATATTCAAAAGGATGAATATCCGGCGTGGTACAAAGGATCACCACGATCAGACAGGGCAGACCCGGGGCAAAGCGGATATGCAACGCGTTATACAGCGTGATCACCAGCACCACGCCGATACCTGCTATAGCCAGCCGTGGAATCGGCAGATACAGCAAAACCACACCCAATACGGCTCCAAATAGAACACCTACGATCTGCGTCAGGCAGGATTCCCAGGACTCTTTGAATGTCGGCTGTACCGCCGCCATTGCGCCCAGCATAGCAAAGATCAGTTTGGAAGTGGTCGTACCGTAAATATCCACCAGCAGCATCGCGATGATCACCGCGGCTGCTGTTTTTATTGTCCGCAGACCGATATGAATATTGAACTTTTTAAGCATATTGTCCCTTACCAACCTTTTTTCACTGTCTCCAGATCGCTGATACCGCCAACAGACAACGCTTCCGTTGCCACCGGGCTGATCAGCATACCCTGCTGCAGACAACTCTGGATATGCAGTGCCTCATAAGACAGTTCAAACTCGCAGGGAAATTCCAGAACTTCCGGTTCTTTCCCATAGACGTGGAGAATTGCCTTTCTGGCTTTCCAGTATTCCGGCAGTTCGATCCAGCCATCTGTGCCATAGAATTTTGCGGTATTGTCCAGCGGAACAGCTGTGCTGTTTTTGATGCAAAAGATCACATCACCGGCAGCCGTTCCATTGATCATATACTGATATTCTGCGCCGTTTTCTGCTTTGCTGCAAGTGCCGCGGATGCTCTCGATATCACCGAATAGCCAGCGGATCAGATGTACCGCATAAATACCGCTGGACAGCAGTGTGCCGCCGCCGGCAGCAGGATCCAACATCCAATCGTTATAGCCACGGGAGAAACTGTGGCTCATTTCTGCCATACGCACCTGACCGATCCGACCTTGCGTGATAGCATCTTTTACCGCCTGCACCGCAGGCAGAAACAGCATTTTTTCCGCTTCCATCAGAAAAAGACCCTTTTCCTTTGCCAAAGCAAACAGTTCCTTTGTCTGAACGGCAGACGTGGTACAAGGCTTTTCACAGATCACGTGCTTGCCGCACTCCAGCGCCGCCTTTGCCCAAACATAATGCTGGGCATTGATGGTGGAAATATAAACAATGTTTACATCGGGATCGGAGAGTAATTCTTCGTGGCTGCCATAGGCTTTGGGAATATCCCACTGGGCAGCCTTTTCCCGGGCTTTATCCAAACTGCGTGACGACAGTGCCACGATCTTGCCTGCATTTGCGTCCCGGACAGCGGCAACAAACCGGGGTGCAATGGAGGATGTGCTTAAGATTCCGTATCGCAATTCCATAACTTGGGTTTCCCCCTTTTGATCTTCGTTTTGTTAGGATAATTGTAGCATAACAAGGCTTTGATTGCAACTTTACTTTCCGCAAGACCCCACCGGGGTGTTGCATTTCAGACGGGTTCGAATCCCTCTCCTCTGTAAAAGAAAATAGCGAACACCAAATGGTGTTCGCTATTTTCTGGCAGAGGATGAGGGATTCGAACCCCCACAAACGGAGTCAGAGTCCGGTATGCTACCGTTACACTAATCCTCTATGTGTCAAGCACGGGTATTATTATACCCAACATACGGCAAAAGTCAAGCACTTTTTTCCATTTTAGAGAGATTTTTATCTCCGGACAAATCCAGTTTGCCCGGAGATTCTTTTCTTATTCCTGCGGCTGGGCAAAAGGCTTTCCTGCAAGGACCACATCGCGCAGAAAACGAAATGTCTCTTCCTCGCCTTTCTCCTTGAGCATCGTCAGAATACAGGTCAGTTCCCGCAATGTTTGCGGATGCAAAAACGCACGCTCACGGCTTCTTTCCAGGTACTCCAGTTCTGAGCCGGGGTGATAGTTTTTGCCCTGATACACAATGCAAGCGGCTCTGCGGTCCATCACCATTTCCACCAGATATTTCCGGGGCATAGGCACCGATTCATACCGCTTGGTCTCCGGACTCATATCAGTCCAGTATTCGTAGTGATGGCGATTGCGGCCTTTGTGATGCATCCATGCTTCGCTGAATCCCTTTTCCTCACGCTCCGCCGCATTGGGGCTGCGTGTGCCCTGATAATATTTTGCTCCGGTTAAAAACTCTGTGGGAGCATATTTGGACAAGTCGTGGGTCAGACCCTGCCAGTAGAGTCCTACCCGAAAACACCCCTGGCGCACCAGCCACCGATGCCGGGTAATTGTCTTAAAGTGATTCCAAGCCTTCATTCCATCACACCCAGTTATAAGTATTGATACTATTATAGTCCCCGCTACCAGAAAATGCAACCCGTCAGTGTTGACTTATCTTCAATATTTGTTACAATGAAACCATCATAAAAAATGAGGTGAGCCTGATGGTATTACCAAGAATAAAAAGTCTGCAAAAAGCAGACGGCGCTTATCTTTTGCCGTATGATATCCGGCTGTCTGTCTGCAAAGAATATGCGAAAAAAGCAAGTGAACTGACCGCACTGTTTCTGCCTGCCTCCCGGGTGGAAACCGTGGATAAAAATGCTCATATCACCGCCACAAAAGTGCCGCAAAAGGAACACAGCGAAGAATACCGCCTTGTGATCAGCGGCAGCGGCATTGCCATTGAGTACTGCACCTACAGCGGTCTGCGAAATGCCTTGGCTACCGTCGCAATGATGGCATCCGCCACCGCAGACGGCTTTGCCCTCAACTGCATAACCGCTGAGGACTACCCCGTATCGGAGTACCGCGGTATTATGCTGGATCTTGCCCGTGGCATCAAGCCGCTGGATATTCTCAAAGCCGATATAGTGCTGATCGCCAAGGCAAAAATGAATGTGCTGCATCTGCATCTGTCTGACAACAAGGGTATGTCTGTCCGGCTGGATTGCCTGCCGGAGGCTTATCTTTGGGAGAACTGCTACAGTAAAGACGATATGCGCGGCATCGTTGCCCTTGCAGATGTGCTGGGGCTGGAACTGATCCCGGAATTTGACCTGCCCGCCCACTCCAAAAAACTGACCAATACCGTTCCCGCTCTGGCCTGTGATGTGGACGAAGGCGTGGAAAACACCCGCTGGACCGTCTGCGCCGGCTCGGAAGAGACTTATGAACTCTACGAAAAGGTCATTGGCGAAATGGCGGAGATCTTCCCCGGCAAGTATTTCCACATTGGCGGCGACGAACTGGAATTTTTGAACCGCCCGGAGATCAAGCAACTCTGCCACTGGATGTCTTGCCGCAAATGCCGGCAAAAGATGCAGGAAGAAGATCTGGCAGATTGGCAGGAACTGTTTTACTACCTGATCAAACGGGTTCACGCTATGGTCAAAAAGGTCGGCAAAACTATGATCATGTGGAGCGATTTTCTGGATTTCACACGCCCGGCAGGTCTGCCGCTGGATATTATTATGCAGTACTGGCGAAAAGCAACTCCCGGCAGAGGAACCGTTGAAAACTACTCTATGAACAGCCATTTGAAAATGGGCTACAAGGTCATCAACTCCAACTATACGGACACTTACATCGATTTTCCCAATTATATGAACGAAGAGCGGCTTTCTGACTTCCGCTGGGATCAGCGCCCTGAGATCGAACCGCAATATGCAGAAAACGTGCTGGGCTGCGAGATCTGCGCCTGGGAATACGGCAATGCCGCCAAATACCAGCACTACAACCGGTCTCTCGCTCCTACCCTGGTGGCGACTGCGGACAAACAGTGGAACGGCGATGTTATGGTGTTTGACAAAGCATACCGCATTGCGCTGACAGATGCCGTTTTAGGCTGCATCGGTCCTCACGATGTGGATCTGTGGCAATGCGTCGGCAGCATTATGCCGCCTAAAAACGATTCCTACGCCCACTGGGATAAACTGACCTGTACCAAGGAAGATGTAGCCAATACCCTTACCCGCCTGCAAAATTTGAAGCCCATGGATTTCGGACAAACCTTCCGTCTGAACGCATACATCGATATGCTGGAACATATTTTAGGCGAATGGGATTCTGCCCGTACCGAAGGCGAACTGCTGGATGTGGACAACGCAAACTGATAAAAATGCTACCTGAGAATTCTCAGGTAGCATTTACTTTTTCGACGAAATGTGCTACATTTAAGAAAAGCCTTTTGCAGGAGAAACTTATGAAAAAACTGTTATCAATATCGCTGGCGTTGGCATTGCTGTTGTCCCTTACAAGCTGCGGGTGCAATAAGAAACCCGCACCCACAGATCCAACTGTCAGCACTACTGTCACTACAGACTCTATTGATCCTACGGAAGATACCGGCTTTGCCACAAAACCGACGCAAACTGAACCGCAGGAAACACAACCGGTACAGACAGAGCCTGCTGTAACCAAACCGACGCGCCCCGCGCCGCAGGAAACGCAACCGGTGCAGACCGAACCCGTCGAAACCAAGCCGGCACAAACTGAACCCCCGGAGACGAAGCCGGCACAAACTGAACCCCCGGAGACGAAACCGGAACAGACCGAACCCCCGGAAACCAAACCGGCGCAGACAGAACCTGTCGAAACCAAACCCATACAGATCACGCCTTCCGAGACAGAACCGGCACAGACCGAGCCGCCGGAATCTACCGTTCCCACCGAACCGGTATCTGTTTTCACCCCTGCCTTCACAGATAAGACCAACCCCGCAAACTGGGGCATCAAGTGGGAGATCATTCAAAACGGCAAAATCGTCGATGCATTCCAGCGTCAAGAGCCTATTTCCTTTGGAACTGCAGACACCTATACGGGCTTAGAAGGCATCATCACTTTCCGTGGTGACAATTACCGTTCCGGTGCCACTTACGGCACTGCTGATGTAACCGAAAAGGCACTGACAACAAAGTGGTCCGCTGACATTGGTGGCTTTAACGGCTGGCTTGGCAGCGGCTGGACCGGTCAGCCCTTGATCGTGCGCTGGAACAGCGAAACAAAACGCATTATGAATCTGTACAGCGAAAAGAAAGCAAAAGAAGATCTTGTGGAAGTGATCTATGCAACGCTGGACGGCTATATCTATTTCTACGATTTAGACGACGGATCTTATACCCGTGACCCGCTGTGGGTGGGCATGAATTTCAAAGGCGCCGGCGCTTTGGATCCCAGAGGATATCCTTTGATGTATGTGGGTGCAGGCGACTATCTGGACGGAAAAGCGCCCAGCATGTACATCATCAGCCTGATCGATTGCACCATCCTGAATGAGCGCAGCGGAGATGACCCCTTCACCCTTCGCAGTGATTGGTCTGCCTTTGACTCTTCCCCGCTGGTGGATGCCGAAACCGACACATTGATATGGCCCGGCGAAAACGGCATTCTGTATACCATCAAACTGAACAGCCACTTTGATCCCGCTGCCGGTACGGTCACCGTTGCACCGGAGGAAACCGTAAAAACCCGCTACATGACGGATCGCTCCAACAGTGAAACTTATTGGATCGGCTATGAACCCAGCGCGGTTATTGTGGATCGTTATCTGTACATCTCCGAAAACGGCGGAATGTTCTTCTGTATCGATCTGGACACAATGCAGTTGATTTGGGCGCAGGATACCAAGGACGACTCCAATTCCACCCCCGTATTTGAATGGGACGAAAGCGGCGAAACCGGCTATATTTACACCGCCCCTTCCCTGCATTGGACCGCCAACAGTTATAATTCCGGCTTGAGTTCCATCTATAAACTGGATGCAAAAACCGGTGAGATCCTTTGGCAGAAAACATACCGCTGCAACACCATCTCCGGTGTATCCGGCGGTGTTCAATCCACGCCTTTACTGGGCAAAGCCGGCACTGATATCGAAGGTATGATCTTCTACACCCTGGCAAGAACCCCCAGCCTTTACAACGGTATGCTGGTGGCGATGGACACAGAAACCGGCAGGATCATCTGGAGAAGCAGTATGGCGCACTACACCTGGAGTTCTCCTACTGCCGTCTATACGCAATCCGGTAAATCCTACATTGTACTTTCCGACTCCAACGGCAATGTATCTCTGCTGGACGGATTGACCGGCAATGTTTACAGTACCGTTAACATTGGCGCAAACATTGAAGCCTCCCCTGCTGTATTTGAAGATACCATTGTCGTCGGCACAAAAGGACAAAAGATTTACGCCATCCAGGTTCGTTAAAAGATAAGAATTCCGCATCAGGAGAAATCTATGAAAAAACTGTTATCGCTGCTGCTGGCGCTGGCACTGCTGCTGTCCCTGACAGGCTGTATCACCGCGCCGGATGCACCTTCTGCAGAGTCCTCTCTCAGCACCACAGTTTCCACGGAGTCTGTAGAAACCGAACCGTCCTACACCTTAGACCCGGACGGCAGTTACACCACCAAAGAAGATGTGGCGCTGTATATCCATTTATACGGCAAACTCCCCGGCAATTTTATCACCAAATCCCAAGCCCGTTCTTATGGATGGAGAAAAGGTGCGCTGGAGCGCTACGCTCCGGGCAAATGCATCGGCGGCGATGTATTTTACAACCGGGAAGGGCAACTGCCTGCCGGACACGATTACTTTGAGTGCGACATCGACACCTTAGGCAGTTACAGCGGTCGCGGATCCAAACGGATCGTATTTTCCTCAGACGGTCTTGTCTATTACACCGGAGACCATTACAGAACATTTACTTTACTATACGGAGAACCATAATGAAAACCATAACCATTGACTGTACATCTGTTGAAACCCCGGCAGTGCTCCACGAACTGTTGGCCGAAGCCTTTCACTTTCCTGAATACTACGGACATAACCTGGATGCACTTTATGATTGCCTTACGGAAGTTGAAGAGGAGACCCAGTTGATTCTTACCAACTGGCACGCGTTGGAGTACCGCCTCGGAGATTTCTCCGGCAAATTGGTATATGTGTTCCACTGCGCAACCAATGACAACCCGGATCTGAAAATCTCTTTAATTCCCTGACAAAAACGCCTTGACCGAGCAGGTCAAGGCGTTTACTTATTTTTTACGAACAATAACGGATACACCGTCCGGAATGGCTGCGATCTTGATGTCTTCTTTACCTAAATGTTTTTTTGCAAGCAGCAGCGCATCTTCCAGAGAGTGGGCAGGCGTCATATGCATTTTTTCCACGATGCTGTCATCTGCGTCTGATACATAGATCACTTTGGCGCGCATCAGAATGCGGATCAGGATCTGCGTCATCCACTGGTCCGGTAATGTTTCCGACCTTCCGCGGCTGCGGATGGTCTGCATAGTCTTGCAGATGTCCGGCTCATCCGCCATTTGGTGATAGAAATGGTCGCCGCCGGTACCGTCACCGGATTGTGCCAGCATAATGATCACGCCGCCATCTTTGACAGTTGCTTCTGCTGCCGTCATACCCTTAACCGATTGATAGATGTTCTGGTCCAACGGATAACCGCCATTCGTAGAAATTACCACATCGGCTTCCACTGCATCTGCGCCGCACTGATCGATCAAAAACGCCACACCTTTTTCGTGGGCCTTTTCTGTATCTCCCGCCACGGCATAGATCACCTTTTTGTCCTCATTCAGGACTACATTGACAATGAATGCCAGTTTTGCCGCCTTTGCAGCCCACAGCATATCTTTGTGAATGGGGTTGTCTTTCAGAATACCGGTGCGGGCATTGGGACTGTCAATAAACTCACCGCAATGGTTACTCAGTACGGTAGATCTTCCTGCGATACCCGGCAGAACGCTCTTTCTGCCGCCGGAGAAGCCGGCAAAGAAGTGGGGTTCAATAAAGCCCTCCGCTACCAGCAGGTCTGCATTGACTGCGATAGAATTGATCTCACATTCGCCGCCGGAGGGCAGTTTGCCTATGCTTTGCAGTTTTTCACGCTCATCACAATCGTGAATGTAGATATTCTCATTTTCCACGATCTCGTCACCGAACTTATCGATCAATTCCTGCTTGGTAGTACCTCTGTGGCAACCGGTGGCAATCAGGATCGTAATATCGGCATTGGGATTTCCTTTTCTGATCTGCGCCAACATAGCAGGCATAATGACTTTGCTGGGTACGGGGCGGGTATGATCGCTGGCAATGATAACAACATTTTTCTTACCCTTTGCCAGTTCAGAAAGCGTTGGCGAACCGATGGGATTTTCCAATGCGTGCTGCACCAAACCAACTTCGTCTGATTCCGGTATATATTCCCCGATCTCAGAGGTAAGCACGCCTGCAATCGTCTTGTCTTCAAAGGTATGTTCTATTTTTGACCTTCCGTAGGGAAATTGGATCTTATACATAAGCAAACACTCCTTCCGCTTTTGTATCGATCATAACACACAGAAAGGATTCTCGCAACTGTTGACCTTTTTTGCACGCAAGAGTATAATATCCTTACTACACTTAAGGAGGTGTTATACGTGATACAAAAACAGCAAAGTCTGACCCAGGGACCGATCTGGAAAGCAATGCTGCTGTTTGCCCTGCCTCTGTTTTTGGGTAATGTATTTCAGCAACTGTATAACACCTTTGATGCCTGGTGTGTAGGCAATTACATCGGTGACGATGCATTGGCAGCGGTCAGTTCCTCGGGAAGTCTGATCTTTATGATGGTCAGTTTTTTCAGTGGACTTTCTATGGGTGCAGGCGTAGTCATCGCCCGGGCATTTGGCGCAAAGCAGTATGATACCATGGGCAAAGCCATTCACACAGCCATTGCATTTGGCTTGGTGATCGGTGTGGTGCTGACAGCAGTCGGCGTTGCCTTTACCCCCACCATTCTGCGGTGGATGGGAACGCCCCCTGATGTGCTGCCCCAATCCATTTCCTATTTTCGCTACTATTTCTATGGCGCTATCTTTATCGTAATGTACAACATCTTTGTTGGAATCCTCCACGCCGTAGGCGACAGCCGGCATCCGCTTTACTATCTGATTTTCTCCACCTTTGTCAACATCGGGCTGGATATGCTGTTTGTTGCCGGTTTGGGATACGGTGTAGGCGCTGCAGGTCTTGCAACCACCATCTCCCAAGGCATCAGCGCATTGCTGTGTTTCCTGCATTTACTGCGGTGCAATACGCCTTATCGGGTAACTTTGAAAAACATTCGTTTTGACAGAAAAAGCCTGCTGGATATTGTCCGCTACGGGCTGCCCTCCGGTGTGCAAAACAGTGTGATCGCCTTTGCCAATGTGGTAGTGCAATCCAATATCAACAGTTTCGGCAAAGCCGCTATGGCGGGCTGCGGTTCTTATTCCAAACTGGAGGGATTCGCTTTCCTTCCCGTCACCTGCTTTACCCAGGGACTATCCACCTTTGTGGGACAGAACCTTGGCGCAGGCCGCCACGACCGGGTGAGAAAAGGCGTCGGTTTCGGCATTGCCTGCAGTTGCATCACTGCCGAGATCATCGGCGTGCTGGGCTATCTGTTTGCACCCCAACTGATCAGCGTTTTCAGCGAGACCCAGGAAGCCATTTCTTTTGGCATCCAGCATATGCGCACCATTTGTCTTTTCTATTGCCTGCTGGCATTTTCTCACTGCATCGCCGGTATTATGCGCGGCGCAGGCAAGGCAACTGTTCCTATGTTCACAATGCTGGGTTGCTGGTGCTTGTTCCGGGTGACTTATATCAGCATTGCCGTAAAATATGTTAATCAACTGACCACCGTCTCCTGGGCATACCCTATCACCTGGACGCTCAGCAGCATCGTATTCCTGATTTATTTCCTGAAAGCAGATTGGATCCACAACTTTGACAAGATCAACGCAAAAGAAAGTTCATAAACGAGGTGTCACAATGGAAATTCTGAGATTTGACCTATCCCAAACGGGCAATCCTTTTAAACTTCTCAACTGTACCAACGGCGGACCTTGGCACAAAAGAACCGCTGCCAGTATGCCCCGCACCAACCTTGCGCCTTATAAGGCAGCACGAATTCCTTATTCCCGCAACCACGATTGTGCCGTTTGTCCGGTCTACGGCGGACCTTACAGCCACGATATCACCAGAATTTTCCCCAACTTTGATGCAGATCCTAATGACCCTGCCTCTTATGATTTTGCCTGTACAGACGAGGATATTATGGTCTGTCTGGAGGCGGATACCCGGGTATTTTTTCGATTGGGTCAGACCATCGAACATCAGGTGAAGAAGCACGACACCATTCCCCCCAAGGATTTCAAAAAGTGGGCGGTGATCTGTGAGCATATCATCCGTCATTATACCGAGGGTTGGGCAGACGGCTATAAACTGGAAATGCCCTACTGGGGGATCTGGAACGAGCCGGATCTGGTTGCCGAAGGTGAACCCAATCAGCGTACCTGGGGCGGCTCAAAACAGCAGTTTTTCGATCTGTATGAGATCACCGCAAAGCATCTGAAATCTTGCTTCCCTCATCTGAAGATCGGCGGCCCTGCATCAGCAAAGAAGTCTCCCTGGATCGAAGAATTTCTTTCTGAAATGGCATCAAGAGAAGTCCCTATCGACTTTTTCTCCTGGCATTGCTATGCCGCAACTCCGGAAACAATCGTCAACAAGGCCGTTTGGGTGCGGGACTGTCTGGACCGGCACGGCTATAAATCTGCCGAGAGTATTCTGAATGAATGGAATTACGTCAAAGGCTGGCGGGAAGAATATATGTACTCCGTCAAGGCGATCCACGGCATCAAAGGCGCAGCCTTTCTCTCCGCTTGTATGTGTGCGGCACAACACAGCACCATTGATATGCTGATGTATTATGACACCCGACCTTCTGCATTTAACGGTATTTTTGATTTCTATACATACGCGCCTTTGAAAGGCTATTACGCGCTTTACTGGTATGGAATGTTCTATGATATGGAAAAAGAAATTCCCGCCCAGAACACAATCGATAATATCTACGCCCTCTGCGGTGTGGATAAAAACGGCAAAGTACTTTCCCTTGTGACACACTTCAATGACGACGACAACGCCGGGAATAAGTGTATTCAGTTAGATCTTGGCAAGCCGGGCAATTATGAGATCTATATGCTTAGCGAAGATCACGATGGCGAACGCATAACCACAACCGATACCCTCACTTTTGATCTGCCGGTAAACAGTTGTGTTTTGATCAAAGAGATCTAATCATTCCCGGTGGAAAATTCACGGAGAACACTATGGTGAAACTTGGTTTTTCCCTGCAAGAAAACTATATCTTGCCTATGCCTGAGGTGATCGATCTGCTGGCAGATGCCGGCTTTTGTGCAGTGTCGATCAGTTGGCAACAGAATACTGCTGCGCAAGATTCTGTCCGCAGAGCCCGGGCGCGTGGTCTTACCGTCCAATCCCTTCACGGACCCTTGCGGGGTATGCCTGCGATGTGGAGCCGGGATCCTGCCGTTTTCCAGCCAATTTTGCAGGATATTCTGCAATCAGCCACAGATTGCGCAGAATTGGAAATCCCTCTTTTGGTGGTACACCCCTGGAACGGTGTGGACTATACCTTCCGGCAGTATGATCTGTGCTTTGATCACTTTGATGCCTTGGTGCAACGGGCTGCGGATTTAGGCATTTGCGTTGCATTTGAAAATCTGGAAGGACCTGAGTATCTGTCGGCGCTAATGGAACGCTACGCAAACAGCCAGGCAGTTGGATTTTGCTGGGATTCCGGTCACGAACTGTGCTACGCCCCGGGCTGGGACTTTCTGCGCCATTTTGGCGATCGGCTGGTGATGACGCACTTGAACGACAATCTTGGCGTTACCGATCCGACAGGCCGCCTGCAAGGCACCGATGATCTGCACCTGCTACCCTATGACGGCATCGTGAACTGGGAAGATACCCTCCGTCGGCTGAAAGATGCCCAACGGCAGGACATCTTAAACTTTGAACTAAAGATCCGTCCCAAAGGCGATCGCTGCAAAATAGACCTCTACAGCCAAATGCCCCTGCAACAGTATTTTCAAGAATCTTACCGCCGGGCTTGCAAAGCAGTATCGGCATACTTTGAATGAGAAAAAGGCTTGATCCACGATCAAGCCTTTTCATTTTGCAAATATTGGTTCAGATAATTCAATGTTTTCTTTTTATCCGCTGACCATAACGGCGCGATCAAGTCTTTTTTCGCACCGTCGCCGGTAATTCTGTGAACAACCGTTTCCTGATCCAGAACCGAAATGCAGCGCTTCAAAATTTTTGCGTATTCTTCCAAAGACAGCGCCTCTACCCTGCCTGCTTCGTATTCCTGGGCAAGGCGCGTGTTTTTCAGAATGTGCAGAAGGTGAAACTTCACACCGTCTGTTCCGCAGGCAACAGCCAACTTTGTTGTTGCCACCGGGTCATCAGAAGGTAACCCAATAATAATGTGGGTTATCACCGCAATGCCCGCATCCTTCAATCGGGAAACAGCGTTTTGATAGACTTCTGTCGGATAGCCCCGGTTTATATACTGCGCCACAGCATCGCTTGCTGTCTGCAGACCCAGTTCCACCGTTACCGGCTTGATAGTATTGAGTTCTTTCAGTAGTTGCACAGTTTCCTCCGGCAGACAATCCGGTCGGGTGGCAATATTCAGACCTACAATATATTCCGGCGCAATCGCCTGATAAAACAAATCTTTCAGCCGCTCACAGGGAGCGTATGTGTTGGTAAACGACTGAAAATAGGCGATGTATTTTCCTTCTTTTATCTTTGCTGCAACACGCTTTTTGGCATTTTCCAACTGCGTAGCAACATCGGCACCGTGTTCAGCAAACTCTCCGCCACCGAGCCCGGAGCAGAAAATGCAGCCGCCGGTAGAAACTTTACCGTCCCGGTTCGGGCAGGTAAATCCACCGTCAATGGAAAGTTTATAGACCTTGCAGCCGTATTTCTCCTGATAATACGCATTTGCGGTTTTATACATAGGGTCACCTTAGCACTCTTTATCTACGTCAACACTGCACTTATTACGGCTATATGTCGCCCATCAATTCCCGGGTAATCTTTATAAACTCCTGCATTGCTTTTGTGCAATATCTGCCTTTCTTATGGACAATATGTAAGGTTCGTCTGGCTAACCGGTGATTTAATTTATACAGAACGGCATTTGTAATATGTTTTCTGTACTTAAAGAAGGTATCCGTTATAAAACACGCCCCTGCGCCGGACTCTGTCAGCGCATAGGAAATATTCAGCTGATCCACCCGAAAAACAACATTCGGCACAATGGAAGCGCTGTCAAACATTTGCATCGCTCTGTCACACATATCGTTTCCGGCTTTCAGTAACACAAAGGGTTCGTTCCGGAACGCGGTAATCTCTAAAGAAGGAATCTGTTTCATCTTGGCAGAACGGGTGTATATCTCTTCCGGAAGTATCTGAAAATCCCTGAACGACTCATTGATCTCACTGTTATCAGGCAGGCACAGCATAATATGCTCATCGTTCAGCGGATATCTTTCGTACTGGTCCGGAAAATCATCAAAATTATCGATAACCAGATCTACTTCTTCATTATTGAGCATTTCCCGCAAATGCACCGAATTGGCTTCAATAAGGGTTATTTCCACACCAGGATACCGACTGCAAAAACGGGAGGCAAGTTGTGGAATTACATCAGAAGATAAATAGTTAGAACCACCAACCACCAGTCTACCTGTTTGCAAGCCACTCAGGTCCTCCAGTTGCCTTGTAAATGCATCTTCAGCATACTCAATCTTCTTTGCTGCGACAATATACGCTTTTCCGGCCTCTGTCAGTTTCAGCATTGTGCCGCTTCTTTCAAACAGCGGCATACCAACCTTTTTTTCAATATTGCGAATCGCCACACTTAAAGATGGCTGTGAAATAAAAAGGCGTTTCGCCGCTTTTGTAAAGCACCTTTCCTGATATACAGCCATTACATATTTGTATTTCTGAAACATACCGATCCTCCATAGGTTTCGACTATGTATTATATAATTTATTAGTATTTGACTATATTCTACGTCCTGATTACAATGATGTCAACACAAATCAGGAGTGATTTTATGAAACGGGTCAAATATGCAACAGAAATACTGTTTACCGTCGTGCTGGCAGCCCTTTCTGCTTTAAACTACGCAATTTTCATTTTTCCAAACCAGTTTGCACCAGCGGGGCTGGACGGATTATGCACGATGTTTCAGGATGTTACGGGCATTAACATCGGCTATGCCTCCCTTGTGATCAATGCGCCGCTTCTGATCGTTGCGTACATCAAGTTAGACAGAGATTATGCAGTAAAGAACATCGCATTTATTCTCTCTTTCTCCATTACTTCAGCAATTCTGGGCAAGTTGGACTTATCTGCCTTTCATTTTTATACAGAAACCAGCACCAGTATCGTGTTGGCACCGGTAGTTGCAGGTGCCATCCGCGGCATTATTTACGCTGCCACGCTGGGGATGAACGGTGCCAGTGGCGGCATCGATATCATCGCCGCATTGGTCAGAAAGAAATACCCGCACTTTAATCTAATGAATACTATTTTCGCGATCAATATGTTTGTGGTAATCTGTTCTTATTTTGTATACGGACATCAATTAGTGCCTGTTGTCTGCGGTATTCTGTATTTTTACATCACGTCCCAGACCAGCAATCACATTCAACTGAGTAAAAAAGAAAATGCCAAAATTGAAATCATTACGCAAGACTACGAGCAACTGTGTCTTGCACTCACCGAAAAACTCCATCTGTCCGCTACTGTCGTGCATTCCCACGGCGCTTACTCCAAAAGCGATAACAAAATGATTGTCTGTATAATGCCTAAAAAGCAAATACCGCTTGTTAAGGACCTTGTAAATCAGTATCCTGAAGCGGTCTACTTTATTAGTATGGTCAACGAAGCCAACACCCACAATTATTAAGTTATGACCCCCGGCTAAGCCGGGGGGCTTCTTTGGTGCCACCAAAACGGAAACTACCGACAAACACACCATACACGATCATGGGCTCGGCGATTTGAACATCTTCGCGCCGACGCCGAGGATGAAGCCCTCTGCTGCTGTCAATATAGGACACAGTCATTTGCAAAAATATTTACATTAAATCGTCGGTATGGTATAATGAAATAAAGTGTGGTGAATGAGATGTATATGTTTCCGTTGTTTTTAATCATTGTGTTTATTATGGCAAGAACCAATTCCTACTTATCATCCTCATTTGCTATTCAAGCGATATGTTATCATCAAAAACAAAACCGTTTCCAAACTGTTGATTGGACAATCTGATCCTGTAAATAGCCGCACAAAGAATGCCAAAACAAATAGGAATAAACTTACGTATTGTGGAATCATTTTTTATGGGCTGTTTCTTTTGTTATGTGGTTTTTCGGTTGTTATGACCTTGCTTCCAGATTTTCCGTGCGGGAGTTTTGTTGTTGATTCAAGATATATGTATTTAGCTGGTGATACTCTTAATCAAAAACTACCACTTGCTTTTGCATTTACTCTTTTGTTTGTTGAAACTGCGGTTCATTTCATAAACACATCAAAATACGCAATTGAAAAAACTACTGCAAAAAAGTTCACAAGTTTTATATATTATTTTTTCTCCATATTATTTTCTACCGGTGCTATCGGCAGTTTATGGTTAGCAATTACAACTATCATTGAAGCAATATAAAAGGCTTGCCGATTGGCAAGCCTTTTACTGTTAAAATAGGGTTGTTATCCAATAAATCAAACCATAAACTACGGATGCCGAAACGCCATAGACAATTACCGGACCTGCTATTGTGAACATCTTCGCGCCGACGCCCAGGATGAAGCCTTCTGCTGCTGTCAATATAGGACACAGTAATTTGCAAAAATATTTACATTAAATCAGCGGTGTGGTATAATACAAGCAAATGAGGAGATAATGGTATGAAACTTAAAATCTTAGTAAAAGTCATTGAAAAGTTGCTTGGTATGACCGATAGCGGCGACGAACCGCGTGCAGATATGTTTCTGCCGGACCGTCTGTTGGCAATGTCTATTGTTTTCCTGGCTGGAGGTATTGTGAGTATCGTACTTGCTATTACCAACTCTATAACTTGGGTACTTGGTATTATCATTTGCTTTGCGTTTGGCATCGCTGCTCTGCTTTGCTGGAAGAATCAATCCATTCATATCATTTCAAATGAGCAATTTACATACACCACAATGTTCGGAAAAACTCGCACTTATTCCTTTTCCGACATTCAGGGACTGCGTCGAAATCAGGATTCTCTGACACTATTTGTTGCGGGCGAGAAAGTACACATTGAATCCATGGCTGTCCTTAGCGAACGTTTGGTAGAACGCATTGACAATGCATTAGAAAAGATAAACTAAGGCAAAAAGGCTTGACCGATATGGTCAAGCCTTTTGTTGCAGGATGCGCTATTTTACTTTTACAAATCCAAGAAGTCCTTACGGTAATCAACGCCAAAGAACTCTGCCAGTTCCACCAGAATGCCGCTGCCCATCGCCGCGCTTGCGCTGTCAACCACATAGATATCTTCATACTCTTCAGCCGCGATCATTGCGCTTTGATATGTGCCGGAAAAACTGGAAGCCAGCGTAATCACAACGGCGCTCTGCCCTGCCTGCTTTGCCTTCTCAAACTCCTTCATAAACGCATCGGGTGTTGCCTGACTTGTGGTGGGCAGAACATCACTTTCGATCAGTTTTTCATAAAAGGTCTTGTGATCAATCGTAACGCCATCGATAAATTCTTCATCGCCAAAGTGAACTGTCAGCGGTACTGTGTGTACCCGCTCTTTATACTCCGGCATCAAATCCGCCGTAGAGTCAACAATAATTCTTGTTTTCATAAATGCTCCTTATTTTCTCCATCCTTGGAAACAGATTCCAGACTTTCGCTGATAATGGAAAGGCTGCGATAAAATGCAACTCTTTCCTCCTCTGTCAAACCATCGCTTATCTTATCCAGAACCCCATCGATCTTATTCGCGATCTTTTCGCCCGCTTCAAGACCCTTCTGTGTAAGAAGTATCGGACTTTTATAACGCTTTGCACTTTCCGTATCACGGGCGATATAGCCATTGGACTCCAGGTGCTCCAACGCCCGGGAGATGGTTGCCTTATCCTCTTCGCAACGCTCACAAAGATCTGTTGCCGTTGCATTTTCCAAAGTGTAAATATAATAAAGACAGGAAACGTGGGCACTTCTTAGGTTATACTCCGCCATTTCCTGATTTTTGATCTTTCGGATATTGCGACTGATTCTGTTGATCAAAACCGTAAAAGTCTCAAATCTTTCTTTCATCATACGCCCTCACAATCTTGTTGATATCTCAACATTTTTAGTATATCACATTTTTGTTGAAATGTCAACAAATTAATATTCTACAGACAGATTATTTACACCGAACCTGACATATGTTATATTTAATACATAATTATGTTCATTAAGTATACGTTAACACATTTTAAAGGAGTCCGACCGCAATGGCAGAACACATCAAATTGAACTCCCAAACACTAACCAAACTGCGCACAGTCAACCCTTACTTAATTTCTTATAAGGAGGAAACTATATGAAAAAGATAATTGCAAGTCTGTTGGCGCTGATACTTGTCTTTTCTCTGTTCGGTTGCGGTAACACAACGCCCGCTCCCACATCAGAAACCACAGTACCTGCCATAGCCGACATTTATACACAGTCTGCCGCTCCCCTGCGGGATGCCCAGAACCTGAAAGTGGCGCTGACCACCAAAAAAGAGATTACCACCCCGGGCGACACTTTCTCTTCTGTTTCTGAGCAGGCATTGACTCTTACCGGTATCGGTACGGATGCCTTTGCCGCCTCATTGCACGAGGATTTGGAAATTGGCGAACTTGAGGACAAGTTCACCGAAATCTTTACAAACGGTGTTCTCTATGTGAATGTTTATGATATTGGATATTTTCAGGGTAACATGAGCACCGAGGATTTCCTGGCAAGATTTGCTCCCGCTGTTTTGCTGGATGAAGCATTGTATGCCGATGTATCCTCCCAAGCGTCAGAGTCTGGCTTCACCCTAAGTTTCTCCAATCCCTCCGGCCCGGAATACTGGGCACTGCCGCAGGGTGCAAAATTCCTGAGTGCCAACGGCACTGCTAAGATCACCGGCGACGGTACTCTGACCGAAACCGTTTATACCATTGACTACACTCACGGAAACACCACCGTTTCCATGGAGGTTACTGCCCAGGCGGAGATCTATAGCGATGCAGCGGTGGAAACACCTCAGAATCCCTACCGCTACAATAAGATCGATTTTATCGAAGCACCCCGGCTTTATGATACTGCTCTTTTGTATATTTACAGCAGCGAGACCGCTTCCTCCACCGTTCAACAGAACATTGTCAGCCAGGCTGCCAACTATGTTCAGACGGAGCAAACCCAACTGCACTACACCGGCACAGGCAAAGATCTTATATCCAGCGTACAGAAATCTGTTTATTCTGTCGACAATTCCGGTTCTACCGACACCTATACCCTGACGGAGGAATTCCGTGACGGTCAATATACCTATTCCGAAAATGGCGGTGCCTTTACTCCAGACTCCAGCATCAATGCAGACGATATGGTTAACTATCTGCAACTTTACTGCAGCGACAGTGTTCCATCTTTAGATTATGTCACTTCCGCTAAGATGGATAATATAAATGGTCTGCTCTATCTGGAAATGGAGTTAAACCCGGAATGGGGCAAACTCACATCCAAAAATATTTGCTATCAGCTTTTCCAGGATGCGGACTTCCTGGAAAACCTTGCAACCGATTATAAAACCACTGTCGGATTGCATTGTATGTACATAAATCCTGCTACCGGCTTCCCCATTGCCGCAGCTGTCAGTTATGCAGGTACCCATACCATTGATGGGCAGGAATACACTTTGGCACAAGACTTCATCCAAAGTTTCCAACTTGCAGATTCCAGTACCCATATTGAATTGACCGGTGAACTCCCTGCCGAAACTGCTCCCACCGAGCAGGCAACACCGCTTCTGTATCGGGTTGCCGGCGCTGAAGATCAGGAAATGTACCTGATGGGCACAATTCATGTTGGAGATGCAAAGACTGGGTTCCTGCCCGACGAGATATACGCCGCCTTTAAAGGATCCGATGCACTGGCTGTGGAAGCTGACATTCTAACCTTTGATAAGAAGATTGAAACCGATCCTCAACTTGCTTCTCAGGTTGCGCTCGCTTTTGCCAACACCTCCGGCACAACTATGAAGGACTTTTTGGGAGAAGAACTTTATGGCACAGCCGTGAAATTGCTACAGATCAGCGGCGGCTACAGCACCAATATGGAACATATGAAACCCTTTGTGTGGGAATCTTCCATTGACAACTTCTATCTCACACTGAGTGGTCTGCGTTCGGAAATGGGTATGGATATGCGGCTGCTGAAGTTGGCAAATGCACAGAACAAACAGATCCTGGAAGTGGAATCTACCCTATCCCAATACGAAATGTTCGCAGGTTTCTCTTCCGAACTGCAAAAAATGCAGTTGGAGGATATCTTGACATGCAGTGTGGCCGAGTATTGCAATGATATTCAGGACCTCTACGATCTGTGGTGCGCCGGTGACGAGACTGCATTGCGGGAAATGCTTAACGAGGAAACCGAAACTATGAGCGATGCAGAGCAGACCATCTATCAAGAGTACTTGGATGCTATGATCATCGAACGGAACGAGAATATGCTGGATGTGGCGATCTCCTATCTGGAGGGTGAGAACACCGTATTCTACGCTGTTGGTCTTGCCCATCTGCTTCAGGAAAACGGTCTTGTGGATGCACTCCGCGATGCAGGCTACACCGTTGAACCGGTTATTTATAACTGATCTATCCCCGGAAGCAACAACCGGATTACAAAGCAACAAAAAGGCTTGACCGATATGGTCAAGCCTTTTGTTGCCAAATGCGCTATTTTACTTTTACAAATTCAAGAAGTCCTTGCGATAATCAACGCCAAAGAACTCTGCCAGTTCCACCATTTCCTCGTCTTTAATAGTATTGATTCTGGGCAGGTGGGCTGTCAGCATATAGATCTGTGCAGCCTTTTCCACAGTTTCGATCAGACCAAATGTTTCATCCATCGTTTTGCCGGCACCGTAAATTCCGTGCATCGCCCAAATGACGATCCGATAGTCTTTCATTTTGGCAGCAGTTGCCTCACCGATGGAATTTGTACCGCAAAGCATCCAGGGCAGCACGCCGACACCCTCGGGAAAAATAACAATGCACTCGGTACACATTTCCCATAAAGTATGGGAAAATTTCTTATCATCCAGTTCGTGGACATAGTTCATTGCCAACGTGTGGGTGGGATGGGTATGCATCACAACGCGGTTTTCCGGATCTACCTGCAGCCGTGCCATATGGCTCATCAAATGGGCAGGAAATTCCGATGTGCATTTGCCACCGCCGGAGTAACCCCACAGCAGTTCTGCATTCTGTCCGTCTGCGCTGATCCGCACAATACCCAAATTATCCTCGGGATCATCGATCACATTCTTAAAATACTTACCACTACCGGTTACTATAAATATTTTTCCTGCAAGTGCAGTTGCATCGAAACCAAGCGGCAGTACCCGTTTGACCAGATTCAAATCCAGATACTCCCCTACCTCTGCTTCATCCAACAGGTAACTGATATTACCACCATTGCGTTCATCCCAGCCCAAGCGGTACATGTTTGCAGTCGTTGCACGCATTTCCTCAACAAACGGCGCGTTCAAAATATTTTTCATATGATCAACCTCTCTTGTTTTGTACTTCTTTTTCATAAGACTCGATCTGAGTCAGCCACTGTCCGCCCGCCGGTTTATCACAAACACGGCAATACTCATCCCATACGACACCAAACGGCATGGTTTTCAGTTCCTCCTGCATAACCATCAGCTTTGTCCAATTACCCGCATCTTGCAACTTCTTTAGTTCATCGTTTGGCTGCAACAGAGCAAACAGTAAACATTTCTGTAAATTCCGGAAACCGGTTACCCATGCGGCTACGCGGTTGATGGATGCATCAAAATAGTCCAGCGCAATAAAGACCTTGTCCAGTCCATCGCAGCGAACG
>JAZQGL010000031.1:0-34247 GCA_045540035.1 Faecousia sp. | reverse complement strand
TGCCTGCAGATTTCATCAAATGGTGGTGCAGAATCTCTTTTACGAGGTGTCGGAGCGCAATCGCAGGCTTGTTCAAAAGCTGGGACATATGGCTCAGCGCACCACGAGAGAAAAGCTTATTTCCTATCTCTCCGAGCAATCACAAAAGCATAAAAGCGCAAGCTTTGAAATACCCTTAAACCGTCAACAGCTTGCGGACTTTTTGTCGGTGGACAGAAGCGCTATGTCCAACGAACTTTGCAAAATGCGGGATGAAGGCTTGCTGGAGTTTGAAAAGAATCAGTTTACTTTGTTGCAGTGATAAGAAAACAAAAGGACACCTTCCGGTGTCCTTTTTGCGTATTTACTGTTGCGATCCAACGGAATGATTCAGCCAGGATGCGGCGGTCTCATTGAATTGAATGTGCGGGTATAGCGTTAGAAGTGTATTCAGATTCTTCTCAGTGTGATACATCACACAGCAATCTTTTCTTTTTCGATTCCAACGCAATGTAAGATATGTGGCAGCAGTCATCGCCAAAAGCGATTGATCAGCGGATCCATTCAGACAAAATCCGCTATAACCTCTGCTGGAAATTTGTGCCGCCAGTTCCTGTTCCGACATGCCGGTTATAAAAAGCAGCGGTAAATGGTGCGGATAAAATCTGTCATATCCTTTAAAAATATCTACTCGCAGGACGGTTTTGATTTCCTGCGCCGGAATAAAGGATATTTCTTCCTGTTTGGTGCGAATATGGATTCCATCAGGCTTCATGCGGACCTCATATTCGCCCAGGGATGAAAAACTTACGGCTTTATTCTCTTTCAAATCGTAGTATCGTGAAACATGAGGAGAAGTTACTCCGGTATAGTTCATGTATGGAAGTTGGGGATACATTTGCCGGATTGCACACTGGACAGAAGGATGCATGTCGAGCATAATCACGCGTCGTTGACGGAACTGACTGAATGGTTTCTTACGCAGATAATTCAGAAACTCTTTTGCAAAATCATCCTGCCAATCTGCTCTGCGTTTGCGAAAAGGTACATCATACTTGTTGAGGGAACTGCGCAATAATCGTTTTTCTTGCATTAGCGCCATTTCTTCAATATCATAGCAACTTAAACACAGGACATCCTCCCGTCCGTTTCCTACGGCGCAAAATGTTTTGAACTGTGAAACGGGAATTCTCCTTATTTCCATACCGAACCACTTCAGAACCACCATGTTGGGCTGCAAAATTACGGTATAAAAACAGCGGATGATGATATGTAGAGGTAGGATGGATATAGTCGCAACAGACGCCACAGCGACCAGCCATTCACTTTCTTTCAGTATAGGGAAGACGTGTACCAGAGGAATTAACACAATCAAAAATACGAACGTTACGCAACAGTATATGAGAGATAAATAATATACGGACATACCGGACAGCGCAAAACCATGTGCCTTAATACCGGCGGCAGAATGCTTTTTCATCTTATCACACCTTTCCGAAGGTTGAGAAAATGCTTTTTATAAATATATCATAAAACAAAATTTGTTTCAATCATAAAAGAAAATAATCAAGGCAGACGCTGGTATTTCAATGGCGGAAGCATAAGAAAGTATGTCATTGCGCTACTCAGACCGCCCTTTCGAGTCCCTTCCAGCGCAAAAAAGCAGATACCCGGATGGGTATCTGCTTTTTTGGTACGCTGGAAGGGACTCGAACCCCCGACCTACTGATTCGTAGTCAGTCACTCTATCCAACTGAGCTACCAGCGCATACACGCGTCGCTTAACGCGCCTGCATATAATAGCACAACGCCTTTGAAAATGCAAGCCTTTTTTTGAAAAAACTGCAAAAATTTATATAGGTGCAAAGTATTTGCCATTGCTTGACGAAAAATGAACACTATTGTAAAATAGAGAAACTACGAAAGGGAGGTGCGCCAATGGAAAATACGAATATTTTTGAAAAACTGCCCGGCGCATTGCTGCCCTGGTATTACGAAAATAAAAGGGACTTACCCTGGCGCAGGGACAAAGCGCCTTATCATATCTGGCTATCGGAGATCATGCTGCAGCAGACCCGGGTCGAGGCGGTGAAAGGCTACTACACCCGGTTCCTGGATGCGTGTCCCACAGTTGCGGACTTGGCATCGGCAGAAGATGATCAACTTCATAAACTCTGGGAAGGCTTGGGCTATTACAGCCGTGTTCGCAACCTAAAAAAGGCTGCCAAAGTGATTATGGAGCATCACGGCGGGGTATTTCCCGGGAAATATGAAGATATTCTTGCCTTGCCGGGTGTCGGTGCTTATACTGCCGGTGCGATCTGTTCCATTGCTTTTGACCGGCCCACCCCGGCTGTGGACGGTAATGTTCTGCGGGTGGCAGCCCGGCTTTTAAATGACGATACCCCGGTTGACCTGCCTGTATTTAAAAAGGCTGTTCAAAACAACTTGGCGCAGATCTATCCCCGGCAGGCGGGAGATTTCACCCAAGCCATTATGGAACTGGGTGCAACTGTCTGCGGACCAAACCGAAAGCCCGATTGTGAGGTTTGCCCCTGCAACAGTTTCTGCAAGGCACATCAGGCGGGAACGGCGCAGTTGCTTCCTGCGCGTTTGCCGAAGCGGGGACGCAGGCGGGAGGAACTTACTGTATTTATTCTCAGTTGCGACGGTTTTTATGCTCTGGAAAAGCGGGATCAGACGGGCCTTCTTGCGGGCTTATGGCAGTTTCCCAATATTCCGGGAAAACTGGATGCTGTGGCCGCGCTGCAAAAGGCTGCGGAAATGGGTCTGCAGCCGAGGGAGATATTCCGTCAGGTGGAGCGAAAGCATATATTTACGCATATCGAGTGGGATATGGTGGGCATCTATATGGAACTGGCGCAAAAAGATCCCCGGTATATCTGGTATACAGCCGAGCAGATCAACGCCGAAACGGCGCTGCCCACAGCCTTCCGCCAGTTTTGGGAAATTTGTGAGAATAACTTAGGTTAAAAGCAAAAAAGAATGCCACCCGAATGGGTGGCAATAATATGGATGCTGTTTGAGATTATTCAACACCGTCTACGGACACAGCCCGCATTCGGTGTTGAATGGATTCTCCCACGGACTAAAAATTGCTCGCCAGCTCTCAATTTTTACACCAGTGTGCGCACTGGTGTCGTCCTTTCGAATCCCTAACAGCCAAAAAGAATGCCACCCGAATGGGTGGCATTCTTTTTGGCGGAGAGTTAGGGATTCGAACCCTAGGTTCCTTGCGGAATCACTAGTTTTCAAGACTAGCTCCTTAAACCACTCGGACAACTCTCCGTGTGGGGTCAATCATACCATTGGACGCCCGGAAAGTCAAGGCGGATTACTTGCTGCGCTCCACCTTTTTCTTGGTGCCGTCGGGATAGACGATATAGGTATTATCCAGTTGACCGGTCAGACTTGCTTTTACAGAATCAATGTAAATGCGGCGCAGTTTGTCCCGCTCGGTCAGTTCCTCGTCGGTAAGACCTTCAGCCTTTGCTTTTTTTGCCAGTTCGTTGATTCTGGCGATCACTTGATCCATATTCATAACTTTCTACCTCACACATAGCGGTCAATGACCACGGAAATACGGCCTTTTTTCGTTTGACCGTTTACAGTTGTTAAGCGGATTTTTCCCAGACCCCGGACAGATATCTTTGCCCCTTCTTCCACAGCACGGTCCGGCTTTTCGCAGGGAAGTCCGTCAATGGCGGCTCTGCCGGATGTGACATACTGGGCAGCGGCGCTGCGCCCAATGCGGAAGCCGGATGAAATAACGCTGTCCAATCGCAGGGATGCTACGGTGTCTTTGATCTGCCTGGTCTGCGCTTCGGGGATGTCGATCTCAGACAGCGGGACTTGAGATAAGTGCAGTTTGGTACGGCCTGCGCCGGTGAAGTTTTGCAGTATATAAGGGGCGATCTCCCGGGTCACGAGAAAATCGCAACTGCTTTTGCCTACACAGATATCGCCCACGGTTTCCCGGGCAATGCCTGCGCCCATCAGAGCGCCTAAAAAGTCCCGGTGAGAAGGGGAGTCGCTCTCGTAGAAGGTTGCCCGCAGGCAGACCACTGGGCTATCCTCGTCAAGCAGCACAGTTTCGTCCAGATAGTCCGGCAGGAACACAAGCATTTTGCGCTCAGCATCTTCGTAGCCGCCGAAGGCGCAGAGTCCCGGCTGCTGCCCGAACAGATACCGGGTCATTTCCAGTTCTCTGGGGGAGAGAAATGCGGTACTCGTCATAATGTTCTTGCGCATACCGGCATTTATTTTGTCCCATACCTTGGCAAGTAATACTTTGTCTTCCGGCGTTTGAGCGATTTTTTCGATGTTGTTTCTGTCCATTTGTTTCACCGCAGATATTATAGCACACCTTTTTTGTATTGCAAGGAGGTTTTTCTTAAGGTATAATAGGGAAAAGAGGTGATACCTATGATCATTGGCATTATCGGTGCCGGCGCAGCCGGTATGGCGGCGGCACTGGCTGCTGCGAAATATGAAAACACCCAAGTGATCCTTTTTGAGCGGCAGGCAAGAGTGGGAAGAAAATTGCAGGCCACCGGCAACGGTCGCTGCAATTTAACGAACCTGCACGCGAAAGAAGGCGGCTACCACGGCGAGCAGCCGGAATTTGTATCAACTGCTATCGGTAATATGGATCCTGCGGCTACGCTGAAATGGTTTCAGGATCTGGGGCTTATCACCGTCGCAGAAGATTCCGGTCGGGTGTATCCCTATTCCGATCAGGCGAACTCCGTGGTGGACGTGCTGCGTCTGGCGCTGTGCAGGCCTAATATCCGCCTTCACACCGGTTTTGAAGTGCAGAAACTGCGCCGGGATCACGAGGGATTTGTTTTGGACAACGGCGAGCAAAGTATCCGCTGCGATAAGGTGATCGTTGCCTGCGGCGGTTTGGCGGGAACAAAACTGGGCGGCAGTATGTCCGGCTATAAACTTCTGGGCAAACTGGGTCATAAGTCCACCCGACTGCGCCCTTCTTTGGTGCAGTTAAAGTGTGCCTGGGGCGGTATTACAGCCCTGAAGGGTGTCCGCGCCAATGCCAATGTGCAGATATTACGCAACGGGGATCTGTTTGCTGAAAGTGCCGGTGAGGTACAGTTTACGGACTACGGTCTGTCCGGCCCGGTGATTTTTGAGGTCTCCAGGGATGTGTGTTACGGTCCGGGTCTGTGGACAGCCAGACTGGATATGCTGCCGGATTATTCGGAAGAAGAAATTGTACGGCAGTTGCAGCGCCGCAAGGATGCCAATACGCCGGTGGAGGATATGCTTACCGGAATTTTGCACAACCGGCTGGGAAGAGTCCTGACAAAAGCCGCCGGTATTAAGGGTAAGCAATTTGCCGGGGAAATGACACAGCAGGAGATGGAGGATGTGGCCAGGATTATAAAATCCTTTGACATCGAATTGACAGAACCTATGGGAATGGACAGCGCCCAAGTCACAGCCGGCGGTGTTCTGACTTGTGATTTTGATCCCCGGACGATGCAAAGCAAACTCGTTCCGGGGCTGTATGCCTGCGGTGAGGTGCTGGATATTGACGGCGATTGCGGCGGCTACAATTTGCAGTGGGCGTGGAGTTCCGGTTACCTTGCAGGCAGCCACGCAGGAGGAGAAAACCTATGATTCGGTTACGCGAGATCTCTTTGCCGCCGGAGCATAATGTGGCGCAACTTGGCTATGAGGCATCCCGTATGCTTCGTATTCCAGCCTCCAAGATCCGGCAGGTAAAACTGGTGCGCCGCAGCATCGATGCCCGAAAAAAGCCGGATGTCCGGGTAGTTTACACTGTGGATGTGAAGGTAGACGGCAACGAGGCGAAGATATTAAAACAGAGCGGCTGCAAAAGGGCTTCGTTATCGCCGGTATCTTTCTATCGGCTGCCGAAACCTGCAGGTGAACCGGCGCAGCGCCCGGTGGTGGTAGGCTTTGGTCCTGCCGGTATGTTTGCAGCCCTGGTGTTGGCGCTGGCAGGCTTGCGTCCGCTGGTGCTTGAGCGGGGCGATGATGCCGTTACCCGCAATGAAAAAGTGGAAAAATTCTTTGCCACCGGGCAGTTGGATATCAAAAGCAATGTCCAGTTCGGCGAAGGTGGCGCAGGCACCTTTTCCGACGGCAAACTGAATACCGGTGTCAACAATCCCCGGATCGGCTGGATATTGGAGCAATTCGTGGCAGCCGGTGCAGGGGAGGACATTATCTTCGATGCTAAGCCCCACGTTGGTACAGATGTACTGCTGACCGTGGTGCAGAATATCCGCCAGAGGATCATTTCTCTTGGCGGCGAGGTGCGGTTTCAAAGTCAGGTCACCGGTATTTTGGGTGAAAACGGCATCCTTACCGGTCTGGAAGTGAATAACAGCGAAAAGATACCTTGTAACAAAGTTGTTTTTGCCATCGGTCACAGCGCAAGAGATACCTTTGCAATGCTTGACAGTATGGGTATTACTATGGAAGCCAAGCCTTTTTCTATGGGCGTTCGCATTGAACATCTGCAAAATTGGATCGATGAGGCGCAGTACAGCAGAACAGATCCGGTATTGCCGCCTGCTGACTATAAACTGGTCAAGCATTTAGAGGATGCAACGGTGTATACCTTCTGTATGTGTCCCGGCGGTTATGTGGTGGCAGCCACATCGGAAGAAAATCAGGTAGTCACCAACGGTATGAGTTATGCAGACCGGGGTGGCGAAAACGCCAATGCGGCGCTGTTGGTAACATTGAATCCGAGGGACTTTCCCTATGAAGGACCTTTGGGAGGTGTCCGTTGGCAGCAGGAGATCGAAAAAGCCGCGTTTGTTGCCGGCGGCAGCAATTACTTTGCCCCTGCCCAGCGGGTAGAGGATTTCCTTGCCGAAAGACCCAGCGAAGGTGTGGGTGAGGTTAAGCCCACATACCGTCCCAGTGTGACCTGGTGTGACTTGCACACAGTATTGCCCGCTAAAATTACCGATGCGCTGAAAGAAGCACTGCCCCAACTGGAAGGCAATCTAAAACGCTATTCCCACGGCGACGCAGTACTGACAGCACCGGAGACCCGCAGTTCTTCGCCTGTACGGATCCTGCGTGGAGAGGATAAGCAATCTGCATCGCTGCAGGGACTTTATCCTGCAGGTGAGGGTGCTGGTTATGCCGGCGGCATTATGTCAGCCGCCATTGACGGAATGCTCTGTGCTGAAGCCTTGATCGAAACAATATAAGAAAAGACACCGTCGGCGCAATGTCAGCCGACGGTGTTTGTATATATCAGGAAACCAATTACGGTTTGCAGCGCAAAAATAATGGGCATTCCCAGCACAAATGAAAGGTGTTTGGTCTTGTGCCGCGCCGTGTACATACCGCCCAAACATCCCAGACTGCCACCCATTAATGCAATGATGAAAAATGTTTTTTCCGGTATACGCCAAAGATTTTTCTTGGCTTTGTACTTGTCAATAAGCATAAGTAGAAAGCCCAGCGCATTGACTATTATCAGGCAAACAAGCAATGGCTTCATAGAAAATTCCTTTCTGGGGGGATGGTTTTGAAAAAGTGTGTATGGGTGTTGGCGTTGGTGTTGCTGCTGTCCGGGTGCGGCGCGGAGGAAACCTTTGAAAGGGTATCTGATGTGAATGCTGCTCCGGTGCTTGCGGGGGATTGCCGGCTGCAGGTGTCATTGCCGGAGGAAGCGGCCCTTGCCTCTATGGAAGCAGATGACGGCAGCAAGATCTATTTGTGCGATGGCTACAGCATAACGGTGCAGACATTGCAAGGCGGCGATCTGGACAGAACATTGCGGCAGGTCACCGGCTTCGGCAGAGATTCTCTGCTGGTAATGGAAACTGCCGGTGACGGATATAAGCGCTATGAATGCGTCTGGTCCGCCGCCGGTGAGGGAGAAGATCAGGTCGGTCGGGCGGCGGTGTTGGATGATGGGGCGCATCATCACATCGTCACGGTGATGGCAGGCTATACCCAGGCAGGAGATTTAAGCAGCACCTGGCAGCATATTATGGACTCTGCCATATTGGTCAGTACTGATTAAGGGCCTCCTGACACAGATCGCGGCACTGCTTGGCAACAGACTCGGGGTAGAGTATCTTTGCCTTGTTACCGAAACCGATGACCCAACTTAAGAACATCGGCGACACGGCCACCTTGACGGTAAAATTAAAATGGTCATCACCGTCGGGGATCAGCATTGTGTCCTTGCCGAACCGGTCAACGACTACATTAATTAGTTCTCTGTGAAAGCGCATTTTTACTTGCACGGTATCGCCGGCAAACATCTGAAACAGTTGGTTGGCGTGTTCGTGCAATGCTTTTCCGGTCAGTTCCTGGCAGGGGATGCGGTCTTGGTCAGACAGTTGGATGTCCGTCATACGGTCCACCCGGTAAGATGTGATTCCGTGGCGCTCTGAATAAGCAAGCAAATAGCAGTTCTCGTTATCCTGGCAAAGTCCGTAGGGGCTTGCCAGGTATTCTTTTTCTCTGTAGCGGCGCTTACAGCCCAGATCCCAGTCAAAATAGCGGAAATGAATTTGCTTGTTCTGACCGATGGCCTCCTGAATGGCATCCACATTGTAATAGATGGTCTCATTCATACTCTTGACCCGACCGGAAACAAGCACATTTCTGCGCATCAGGTTGGCATCGTGTTCATTACACTGGGTGCAGAGTTTTTCGATCAGTTCCCGGGACTTTTTCTCTGTGAGATACCGGCTGGATTGCACCGCGTCGATCAGCAGTTTCAGTTCCGGCAGTTCAAAGTTCCGGGAGGCAATATAGTAGCCGCCGTTTTTGCCGGGGACGGAGATGATATCCACGCCGTAATCCTGCAATGCTGCCACATCAGAATAAACAGTCTTGCGGTCGCAGGAGATATTATGCTCCCGGTCCAGCATAGTGATCAGTTCCGCAGTGCGCACCAATTTGTCTTCACGGGAGTTTCTTTGCAGATAATCCAGTATGTAGAGGATCTTTAATTTTTGATTGTCAGATTTCGGCATATCAGCACCTCCAATGGGATTTTTTATATTATAACATCCAAGTGTCAATAATGGAATGATGAATTTGCATTTTGCCGCAAAATATGATACACTACGAACCAAAGGAGATGATATTATGTTATACGCAGGATGTCACCTGTCTGCCAGCGGCGGATATATGGAAATGGTGAAGACAGCCAAGTCCATCGATGCGAATACATTTGCATTTTTCACCCGCAATCCCAGAGGCAGTCAGGCAAAGAAGGAAGACCCGGTGGATGCAGCCAATGCGGTTGCGGCGTTACGGGAGGGAAATTTCGGTCCGTTGGTTGCCCACGGCGCTTATACAATGAATTTATGCACAGCAGACCCCGGAGCCCGGGAGTTTGCCTGCTCGGTACTGTGTGACGATCTGCGCCGTATGGCGGCGCTGCCGGGAAATTACTACAATTTCCACCCGGGCAGCCATGTGGGACAAGGTGTGGACACCGGTATTTCCCAGATCTGCGACGCCCTTAAAAAGGCGCTGGCACCCGGCTACCCCGTTACGGTTCTGCTGGAAACGATGGCAGGCAAGGGCAGCGAGATCGGCGGTAAGTTTGAAGAACTGAAAGCCATTATGGACGGTGTTGGCAGCGATCAGATCGGCGTATGTCTGGATTCCTGCCATATCCACGACGGCGGTTATGATATTGTAAATGATCTGGACGGTGTTTTGGCGGAGTTTGACCGTGTCATTGGTCTTGACAAACTGAAAGCGCTGCACCTAAATGACTCCAAGAACCCCTACGGCAGCCACAAGGACCGGCACGAATTGCTGGGTGAGGGCAACCTGGGATTGGAGGCATTCCGCGCGATCGTCAATCACCCGGTACTGAAGAAACTGCCTATGATTTTGGAGACCCCCAATGAACTGCCCGGTTACGCCCGGGAGATCGCACTGCTGCGGCAAATGGAAGAATAAATACAATATAAATTTAAAGCAAGGAGGTGACGATATGACTGAGTTTATGATGATGTTTGCCAACGCCAATGCCACATATGCCAATGTGTTTGTGGGCATTATGCGTTATTTGGCGCCTGTTATGGCATTTGTATTGCTGTTTCGCTGCATCCGGCCTTTGATGACCTTTCGCCGCGAGCCGGAGATCTGGGCGTGGCTCTGTCTGGAAAATGGCAAGAAGCATCCGCTGACCCACTGGGAAAATGTGATCGGCAGAAGCAAGCGCAGTGATATCGTCATCGATTTTCCCACGGTTTCCCGCAATCACGCGGTTTTGACCCGGTATGACGACGGCAGTTGGACCATTACGGACGCAGATTCCAAAGACGGTGTACTTGTCAACGGCAAGCCGGTCCGTATTCGCGCGCTAAAGGAAAACGATGTGATCTCCATCGGCGGTATTGAAATGGTCCTGCAGCCCATATCCCAAAAGCAGGAACAGCGCCTTGCGCAACTGCGGACAAAGGCATCCTCCACTCTCAGCAGTTTTGTTAATGTGTTGCTGTTGACGGTGTTCCAACTTCTGTGCTGTCTGGGATTTTTGTTCGGCGTCAGCCCGGAAAATGCTCAGGGCGTGGTGCTGGGTTTTGGTGGGCTGATCGGTTTCCAATGGGCGCTTCTGCTGTTTTATACCTGCATTCGCAGAACCTCTTTTGAGGTAGAGACCATTGCATTTTTCCTCTGCACAATGGGTATGGCTGTCATCGCTACGGTGGCACCGGCGGAAGCATTGAAACAACTGATCGCCACCGGTATCGGACTGGTGATGTTTTTGGTGATCGGCTGGTCTTTGCGGGACTTGGAACGGGCAAAAAAATTCCGTTATATTGCGGCAGTGGCCGGTGTGGGATTTTTGCTGATCACCCTTGTTTTCGGTCAGGAATACTACGGTGCAAAGAACTGGCTGGTGATCGGTCCGCTGTCGCTGCAGCCGTCGGAACTGAGTAAAGTCTGTTTTGTGTATGTGGGCGCTTCTGCGATGGACAGGATTATGACAAAGCGAAATTTGTTTATGTTCATTGCCTACTCGGTAGTCCTTTGCGGCTGCCTTGCCCTGATGAATGATTTCGGTACAGCACTGATCTTCTTCTGCGCTTTTTTGGTGATCGCCTATATGCGCTCCGGCAGCGTGGGTACCATAGCGCTGGCTTGTACCTCCCTCGGTTTTGCCGGTGTGGTGGCGCTGAAGATCGCGCCTCACGCATTGCGCAGATTTGCCTCCTGGCGGCATATCTGGGAAGATCCCTGGGATGCAGGCTATCAGCAGACCCGGGCGCTGATGTGTATGGCTGCCGGCGGTCTGCTGGGTTTAGGCGCAGGCAGAGGTAAAATGAAGGGCATTTTCGCCGCCGACTCCGATATGGCAGTGGCAACGCTGTCTGAGGAATGGGGCGTGATTATGCTGGTGCTGGTGATCCTTTGTGTGGTGGCGCTGGCGGTATTCTCTGTGCGCAGCGCTGCTGTAGGACGCAGCAGTTTCTATACCATCGGTGCGTGTACTGCCGCAAGTATTATGCTGGTTCAGGTGATTTTGAATGCCTTGGGTACGGTGGATATTGTGCCGCTGACCGGCGTTACATTCCCGTTTTTATCCAACGGCGGCTCCAGTATGATCGCATCCTGGGGTTTGCTGGCCTTTGTTAAAGCGGCGGACACACGGCAAAATGCCAGTTTTGCAGTGCGACTTGTGAAGCAGACAAAAGCCGACGCCTCGCATTCCAAGAGAGGAGGCGACGAGGATGAATAGAATTGCAGGACGCGCCTGGATCACATTGCTTCTTGTGGCATTGTTGCTGGCAGGATTTGTGTTTTTTCTCTGTGAGTATATTGCCCAGGCAGGGCAGTGGGCGGTGTTTGAAGGTTCGCCCCATATATACAGCGGCAGCAATCTGGATTGCGGTGTGATAACAGACCGGGAGGGGATTCTTCTGCTGGAAATGGAGCAGAAGCGTCTGTATTCTGCTGACGCTGCCCTGAGAATGGCAACGGTCCATTGGTTGGGAGATCACTACGGCAATATCGACTCTCCGGCAATTTCCTATCACGCAGAAGCGCTGGTCGGCTATGATCTGCTCAATGGCGTGTATAACTACGGCAGTGATCGGGGCGTTACGGAGTTGACCCTTTCTGCCAAGGTGCAGAAAGCGGCGCTGGAGGCGCTGGGGGAATACAAAGGTACCATTGCGGTTTATAACTACAAAACCGGTCAGTTGCTGTGCGCAGTTTCCACGCCCACATATGACCCGGACAATGTGCCGGATCTGGAGGCGGATACGGAAGGTGCGCTTGACGGAATGTATGTCAACCGCTTTACGCAATCTAATTATATTCCGGGATCCATCTTCAAGATCGTGACTTTGGCGGCTGCGCTGGAGACCATTCCCGATATTCAGGAGCAGGAATTCGTGTGTACCGGCAGTTATACCATCGGCGACCACAAGGTGATCTGCGACGATACCCACTGGGAGCAGGATCTGAAAATGGCTTTCCGTAATTCCTGCAACTGTGCCTTTGCTCAGATCGCGCAGCAGTTGGGCGGGGAGACCCTGACCCGGTATGTGGAGCAATACGGCGTGATCAAGCCCATTACATTTGACGGCATCACCACCGCCACCGGTAACTATGAAGCCATCGGCGCAATGGAGTTTGATATGGCCTGGAGTGCCATCGGACAGTACAACGATCAGGTCAATCCCTGCGCTTTCCTTACTTTTGTCGGCGCTGTTGCCAACGGCGGCAAAGGGGTAATGCCCTATGTGGTGGAGAGTATCAGCGTAGATGGCAGCAGCACTTACAAAGCAAAAACCGTGGCGGGGGAGCGGATTATGACCGCCGGCGTTGCCCGTGTTGTACAGGAATTTATGTCCTTCAATGTGGAAGACAAGTACGGAAGCGAAAATTTCCCGGGCTTGACAGTGTGCGCAAAAACCGGTACGGCAGAGGTCGGCAGCGACAAGAAGCCAAATGCGATGTTGGCAGGTTTTGTGTCAAATGACGAATATCCTTTGGCGTTCATTGTCTGCGCAGAAGATTCCGGATATGGAAAAACCATTTGTATTCCTATGATTTCCAAGGTTCTGGCAGCCTGTAAGGAAGTTATGGATTCTGAATAACAAAAGGGGCGAGCAGGTGCTGCTCGCCCCTTTTTGTATGGTCTGCACAAAAACTTTTTCAGAATTAATTTTATAATTATTTAATATTTTGTACTTTCTGTGGTTGACAAATGTGCGCGTGTGAGATACAATAGCCGCATCACCGTTGCAGGAAACAAAGCGACGGTATAGAAACCCTGATAAATGAAAGGAAGATCAGTTATGAAAAAGTTGTTCGCTCTTTTGATGGCCGCTGTTATGGTCGTCGCAATGTTTGCTGCTTGTGCTCCCACCAACTCCGGTGATGACGGCAATGCCTCCAAGAACACCGAAATTGTGATTGGTGTTTCCGGCCCTCTGACCGGTGGCGCTGCAGTTTATGGTCTGGCAGTGCAGAACTCTGCACAGATGGCGGTTGATGAGATTAATGCTGCCGGTGGAATGAACGGCTACAAGTTCAAACTGATCGTTACGGATGATCAGCACGACCCGACTAAGGTCGCTACCAACTATGCAAATCTGATGAATCAGGGCATGCAGCTCTCCTTGGGTACTGTTACCACCGGCCCGGGCTTGGAGTTCAAGACCCTGGCCAAGGAAGACAATGTCTTCTTCCTGACCCCCTCTGCTTCCGGCGATGAAATCCCCGAGTTCGACAACGGTTTTCAGATGTGCTTTGCTGACGGCAATCAGGGCGGCGTTGCTGCTGACTTTGTTAACAATGCAGGCCTGACCAAGATCGGCGTATTCTACAAGTCTGATGACAGTTACTCCAACGGCATCTACAAGCAGTTCAAAGATAACCTGGATGCCAGCATCGAAGTTGTTGAGACCAGCTTCACCGAGGCTACTTCCACCGACTTCTCCACCCAGATCTCTCAGCTGAAGGAATGCACCTTCGTCTTTATGCCTATCTACTACCAGCCCGCTGCTGTCTTTATGGAGCAGGCTAAGGATATTATGTCCGCTGAAACTACTTACTACGGCTGTGACGGTTTCGACGGTCTGGCAGGTCAGCTGGATCTGACTACCATTCCTCAGGAAGTCTCTATGCTGAGCCACTTCGATGCAACCGCTACCGAAGGCAAGGCTGCTGAATTTGTCAAGAAGTACACAGAAAAGTACGGTGCTGACACTCTGAATCAGTTTGGCGCATCCGCTTATGACTGTGTCTACGCGATCTTCGGCGCAATGCAGGAACTGGTTGAGGAAGGCAAGGAGATCACACCCCAGACCTCTGCTTCTGATCTGTGTGAGATGCTGAAGGCAAAGTTCGTTGGCGATTACACCTTGGCAGAAGGCGCAACCGGCACCAACATCTCCTGGAATGAAGATGGCACTGTTGACAAGGGCGCAGTTAAGTACAACCTGAAGTAATAATTAATCCCAGTTTGCCGGCGGACACACGCCGGCAAATTGGTCGTTACCAGGAACATTTTTAGACAAAGGTTGATCGTATGAAGATTTTAGAAACATTACTTAATGGCCTCAGTTCGGGCAGTACATATGCTATGATCGCCCTGGGCTATACTATGGTTTATGGCATCGCCAAGATGCTGAATTTTGCCCACGGCGATGTGATTATGGTCGGCGGTTATACCTTGTATGTGACTGCGGTAATGATGGGGATAAACCCTTTTGTTTCTCTGCTTTTGGCGGTAATTTGTTGCGCTGTTTTGGGTGTTACCATCGAAAAACTGGCATACAAACCTCTGCGCGGCGCTTCTCCTCTGGCGGTTCTGATCACTGCTATCGGTATGAGTTATCTGCTGCAATCCCTTGCGCAGATCATTTTCGGCTCCGCGGATCAGATGGTGCGTCTGTTTGACTTGGGTCGTCTTAATATCGGATCTTTCCAAATCTCCACTTACACCGTTGTTACATTGGCTTGCTCCGCTGTGATTATGGTGGCGCTGAGTCTGTTTGTTAAGTTTACCCGTATCGGCCGCGCAATGATCGCTGTATCGGAAGATAAAGAGGCTGCCCAACTGATGGGCATCAATGTGAATTTCATTATTACCATAACATTTGCCATCGGTTCTGCTTTGGCAGCCTTTGCAGGCTTCTTTATGGTTTTGAAGTCCCCTCCGGTTAACAGCACCTTAGGCGCAATGCCCGGCATCAAGGCATTTACTGCTGCTGTTATCGGCGGTATTGGCTCTATTCCCGGCGCTGTGCTGGGCGGTATTCTGATGGGTGTCGTGGAAGCGTTTGCACAGACGGTTCCCGCGGTTGCTCCCTATACCGTTGCCATTGAGTTCTCCATTCTGATCGTGATCCTGCTGGTGCGTCCCTCCGGCATTTTGGGTAAAAAGAGGAGGGAAAAGGTATGAGTAAACTGAAGAATTTTAAATGGAAACAGTATGTGGTCTATCTGATCCTGCTGGCTGTTACCGTTTACTTTGGCTTTTTTGGATTGCAGCGGAACTTAAACCGCGTCACTACTATTTTGCTGGAAAAGGCTGCCATTGCAATGATCCTGGCAGTTTCTTTGAATTTGGTTGTTGGCTTTTTGGGCGAACTGTCCCTGGGCCACGCCGGCTTTATGTGTGTGGGTGCCTATCTCGGCGCTAAGACTGCAGTTACCCTGACCGCTGCAATGGGTCCTGGCAATGAGTTCTTGATTTTGCTGATCAGCCTGTTGGTTGGCGGCGCTGCTGCAGCAGTTTGCGGCGTGATCATTGGCCTTCCCACCCTGCGGTTAAGAGGCGACTATCTGGCTATCGTGACCCTGGCTTTCGGCGAGATCGTCAGATCTCTGTTCGAGAATTTGCCCGATGAACTGTTTGGCGGCAGTTTGGGTCAGCAGGCAGTCC
Organism: Faecousia sp.; assembly: GCA_045540035.1. GTDB lineage: Bacteria > Bacillota > Clostridia > Oscillospirales > Oscillospiraceae > Faecousia. Next base: position 18,355 of record JAZQGL010000031.1, on the reverse strand, counting down.
GTTTTGATCGGTTCTATCTGTTTATCATTGGAATGGTGCTGGTCATTTTGACCCTGGCTGCCATTCAGAATCTGATCCGCTCCAAGCACGGACGGGCGGTTACTTCCATTCGTGACAGCGAGATCGCTGCCCGGGCCTGCGGCATCAATGTGACCAAGTATAAACTGCTGGTATTTACCATTTCAGCGTTCTTTGCCGGTATTGCAGGCGTGCTGTTCTCCTTTACCCAGAACAAAGTACAGCCCTCCACTTTTGACTATAACTACTCCATCGAGATCCTGGTTATGGTGGTTCTCGGCGGTATGGGCAGCCTCCACGGCAGTTTGCTGGCGGCTGTGCTGATCACTTATTTGAACGAACAGTTGCAGATCGTGCTGACCGGTGATCTGGCGGTGTTGCGCGGTCTGATGTATGCGCTGGTGATGATCCTGCTGGTCATCTACAGAAATGCGCCTGCGCTTAAGGGATTCCGTGAGAAGTGGAATCTGAAAAATGTATTTGCCAGACTCAAGAAACACGATCCGTCCAAGATCTCTGACGATGAGGCACAGTGGGACCGTGTTCCCACCAAGATCATGGTGGACGAAGTGCTGTCTGTAGATATTCAGGTAACCTCTCCTTACACACCCGACAAACCCCAAAAGGAGGACAACTAAATGGCTGAGACTGTTTTGAAAATTGAAAATCTCGGCATTTCCTTCGGCGGTTTGAAGGCGGTTCAGGGATTAAATCTGGAGATCAAGGAACAGCAGTTGTATGGTTTGGTCGGACCCAACGGCGCCGGCAAGACCACGGTGTTTAATATGATCACCGGTGTTTATAAGCCTACCACCGGTAAGTTCTATCTATGCGGCGAAGACCTGACCGGAAAAAGTCAGGAGATTATCAATCACAAAGGCATTGCCAGAACATTCCAGAATATCCGCCTTTTCAACAATATGACGGTAATTCGTAATGTAATGGTTGGTCTGCACGATCAGCCGGAATACAAGTGTGGTTTGTTTACCAGCATCCTTCGCCTGCCGAAACATTTCAAGGTGGAAAAAGCAATGCGTCAGCGGGCCAAGGAGATACTGGATATCGTAGGTTTGCTGGATGAACGCAACAATTTGGCCTGCAATCTGCCTTACGGCAAGCAACGCAAGTTGGAGATCGCAAGAGCCCTGGCGACCAATCCGAAACTTTTGTGTCTGGACGAACCCGCTGCCGGTATGAATCCTCACGAGACTCAGGAACTGATGGACATCATTCGCCTGATCCGTGAAAAATTCAATGTTACTATTTTGCTTATTGAGCATGATATGAAGTTCGTGTCCGGACTTTGCGACGAACTGACCGTTCTGAATTTCGGTACGGTGCTGGCGCAGGGTGAGACCAAAACAGCCCTTCAGGATCCTGAAGTTATTCGCGCTTACATTGGAGGTTAATGCTATGGCAATGCTTGAAGTAAAAGACCTGCAAGTATATTACGGCGTGATCTGCGCGCTGAAAGGCATCAGTTTTGAGGTCAACCAGGGAGAGATCGTCTCTCTGATCGGCGCCAACGGTGCAGGCAAGACCACAATGATGCAAAGTGTGGTGGGTATGATCCCGAAAAAAAGCGGCAGCGTGATCTTTGACGGTCACGATATCACCAAAACACCTTGCCACAAGATCGTGAAACTGGGTATGACCCAGGTGCCTGAGGGACGGCGTGTTTTCCAGGAACTGACGGTCTACGAAAATCTGATGATGGGCGCGTATACGATGCGCGATCAAAATCAGTTCAAGGAAGATCTGGAGTCCATCTATACCCGTTTTCCCAGACTGGCAGAGCGCCGCAATCAGGTGGCAGGTACACTGTCCGGCGGTGAGCAGCAGATGCTGGCTATGAGCCGTGCGCTGATGAGCCATCCGAAACTGTTGATGCTGGACGAGCCGTCTATGGGCCTGGCACCCATTCTGGTGGATCAGATCTTTGAAATTATCAAGGATCTTCACGCCAGCGGCACCACCATTTTGCTGGTGGAGCAAAATGCAAGCAAAGCCTTGGAAATTGCGGACCGTGCCTATGTTTTGGAGACCGGATCTATTACCCTCAGCGGTACCGGCGCAGAACTGGCAAGCAGTGACGAGGTTAGAAAAGCCTACCTCGGCGGTTAAAATTTCAACACCCCCTGCATAGAATTTTGCGGGGGGTGTTTTTATGTGCCGACGCAATCAACTGTGGGGCGGTATGCTGCTCACATTGGGCCTTGGGATATTGATCGGGCTTTGGATCGACGGCGGCTTTTTTGCCCATTGCTGCGGATTTGGATTTATCATATTCGGCTGCAGCCTTGCCGGAAAAAGATAGGCATAGTCTTGTCCTTGACGAATAGAATATACCATTCAAGTGCGGTAAGGAGTGATGCAATTTGCAGTTGCAGTTTGATAAAACCCAGATCCAATGCCTGCAACAAGTTGTGCGGGAGGTACAGAGTCAGGAGTTGACACAAGAAATACGGCTGACAGATACAATGCCGGATGTCGGTCGGGTGATCGCAAGTTGGGGACAGCCGATCATTCGGGCAAAAGAGTGGCGCAGCGGTGGGATGCAGGTGTCCGGTGGCGTTATGGCGTGGACATTGTATCTTCCTGAGGACGAGACGCGGATACAGTGTGTGGAGTCCTGGCTGCCCTTTCAGATGAAATGGGAGTTTCCGCCGGTTGAGCGGGATGGCAACATATGTGTAATGCCCCTGCTGCAGAGTATGGACGCTCGCTGCCTTTCCTCCAGAAAAATTATGGTTCGCGCAGGGATCAGCGTTCTTGGGGAAGCGGCAATTCCTTGCCAGGCAGAAATTTCCACACCCGGAGAAATGCCACAGGATATTCAAGTTTTGATGCAAACATATCCGATGGAAATTCCCAAAGAGGCAGGGGAGAGACCTTTCTCGCTGGATACAGATATCTCTTTGCCGTCTTCTGCACCGGTTCTGGAGAAGATCCTCGGTTATGATCTGCGGTTTGAATTGCGGGAGACAAAAACTGTAGTGGATAAACTGGTATTTCGTGGTGTTGCCACAGTACATTTGCGTTATTTGGGTACAGACGGACAGATCCATACCTGGGATCTGGAAGTGCCGTTTTCCCAGTATGCCGAATTGGATACAGATCACGAAGAAAATGCCAAGATCAAAATGTGTTTCGCTGTCACCGGAGCGGAGTTGGAGCAAGGGGCGGAAGAAAATCTGACATTGAAGGCAAATGTGATCGGACAGTATACGGTATATGACCGGCATATGGTCCAGATCGCCGCCGATGCCTACAGCACACAAAGAAAGATCGACTTACAGATGGATGTATTGACGCTCCCGGCGGTACTTTCTACGGACACCCAGAGCATCGGTATCGAGAAAGCAATGCAGACCGAATGTGTCGACTGCGCGGATGTTACTTTCTATCCGGACCATCCCCGGCTTTACCGTGAAGATGGGAAAGTGTATGCCCAGTTGACGGGCATTGTGCAAGTGTTGGGCTATGATCAGGAAGGGCAACTATGCAGCGGCATTTCCCGCTGGGATGCGGATTGGGAGATGGAACTGCCTTTGGAAGCAGGCGCTGCTGCAGCATTGCTTTCTGCAGAGGTAACTGGTCAGATGGGCGCAGACGGCGTCAATATCCAAGGGAAAATGCTTATGGATATCACAACATCCCGGGAAAGTGAGATCCCCGTGCTTGTCGGTCTGGAAGCAGGGGAGGAAACAATTCCTGATCCTGACCGTCCCAGTGTGATCCTGCGGCGCTGCGGCGACAAAACTCTTTGGGAACTGGCTAAGAAACTGGGTTCTACCGTGGAAGCGATCCGGACAGCCAACGATCTGCAGGCAGAGCCGGATGATAGTCAAATGCTGTTGATCCCGATCCTTTAATAATGAAACAAGCCGCCACTGCGTGGGAGATACGCAGTGGCGGTTTTGGCGGTTTGTCGCATTCGGGGAGAATGTCCGCCGTTGTTACCATATCGGAAACGAGCGGCGAAAACAAGTTAAAACTGTCGAATATTATTTTGCTTGTGTTCCGTGGCGATCGGTGGTATAATATATTGGAAATACTGAATACAGAAGGTGTAAACCATGACAAAAATCGATATTTATTCCGGCTTTCTCGGCGCAGGCAAAACTACGCTGATCAAGAAAATGATCGCGGAAAGCTACCGCGGACAGAAATTGGTGCTGATCGAAAACGAGTTCGGCGAGATCGGTATCGACGGCGGCTTTTTGCAGGACGCCGGCATCAACATTACCGAGATGAATTCCGGCTGCATTTGCTGCAGTTTGGTAGGCGATTTCGGCAAAGCGTTGACCCAGGTCATTTCTGAGTACGATCCCGATAGAATCGTCATCGAACCTTCCGGCGTCGGCAAACTGTCCGATGTGATCGCTGCGGTCAATAAAGTGACCAACGAAGAGGTCACTCTGGGCTATACCGTTGCTGTGGTAGATGCCGGTAAAGTCAAGGTCTATATGAAGAACTTCGGCGAGTTTTACAACAACCAGATCGAAACTGCATCCACCATTATCTTGTCCCGCACAAGCGATATTGCCCAGCAGAAACTGGACAATGCCGTTGCAATGCTCCGTGAGCATAACGAAAAGGCGACTATTGTTACAACACCTTGGGACGAACTGACCGGACAGCAACTGATCGAAGCAATGGAAGGTAAAGCCTCTGTGGCAGCCGAACTGGAACAGATGGTTCACGAGCACCATCATCACCACGAGCATCACCATCACGAGGACGGCCATTGCTGCTGCGGTCACGATCATCACGATCATCACGCAGACGAGGTGTTTACTTCCTGGGGCGTGGAGACTGCCAGAAAGTTTACTGCCGAGGATATTTCTCAGGCGCTGCGCAAACTGGACAGCCGTGAATATGGCTTTGTCCTTCGCGCTAAGGGCATTGTGGAAGGTCAGGACGGCGTTTGGATACACTTTGACTATGTACCCGGCGAGGTCAGCGTTCGCAACGGCAGCGCTGCTGTCACCGGTAAACTGTGCGTCATTGGTTCTGACCTGGATACTGCGGATATTGCCGAACTGTTTGGAGTGTAAATTATGATTCAGATCCCGGTTTATGCGTTCACCGGTTTTTTGGATTCCGGTAAAACAAAATTTATTCAGGAAACTTTGGAAGATCCCCGTTTCAATGCCGGTGAGCGGACGTTGCTGCTGGTCTTTGAAGAGGGTGAGGAGGAGTACGATTTCTCCACATACCCCCATCAAAATGTGTATCTGGAAGTGCTGGATCAGGAAACGGTCACTACCAAGCAGTTGCAGGCACTTGCGAAAAAGCACAAGGCGCAGCGTATTGTGGCAGAATTGAACGGTATGCAGTTGGTAGGCGACCTTTACAGCCGTTTCCCCAATGATTGGGTGGTTGCTCAGGAGGTTATGTTTGCCGACAGCACCACCATTATGGCGTACAATGCCAATATGCGCAATCTGGTTATGGACAAACTGGTGGGCGGACAGATGGTTGTGTTTAACCGCTTAAAACCCGGTGACGATACTATGCCTTTTCACAAACTGGCAAGGGCAGCAAACCGTCGCATTGATATTCTCTATGATTACACCGACGGTAGTACCGCCTTTGATGATCTGGAAGATCCGCTGCCTTTCGATATCAACGCGCCGGTCATTGAGATCCGGGACGAGGACTATGCTCTCTGGTATCGGGATGTGACGGAAGAGCCTGCCAAATATGACGCAAAGACCATTCGATTTAAGGCCCAGGTCGCTATGCTGCGCAGGGAGAAAAACAGTATGTTTGCTCCGGGCAGATTTGTAATGACCTGCTGTGTTGACGATATTCAGTTCTGCGGCGTGCCTTGTAAGTATCCCGACTCTGCCAAGTTGCAGCCCAGACAATGGGTAATGGTGGAGGCGAAGATCGCAGCAGAAAAGCATACACTTTACCACGGCGAACTGGGACCGGTGCTGACGGCGATCCGCGTAGAGCCGGCACAGCCTGCCCTGGAAGAAGTTACCACATTTTAAGCAGTGGGGAATCGAACCCCGATAGCCCCACTGCTTAAGGAAAGGAGCCGCCGTATGTATCAACCCCTGGCAGACATTTTGCGTCCCCAGACATTGGACGAAGTATTTGGACAAGAGCATATTTTGGGAGAGGGTGCGATCCTGCGTCGGCTTGTGGAGTCCGGCAACATTCCCAATATGATCTTCTACGGACCCAGCGGTACCGGAAAGACCACCGTTGCCAATATTATCGCCAAACAGACCAACCGTACCCTTTATCAGCTCAATGCCACGACTGCCTCTACGGCAGATATTAAAAATATCGTGGCGCAACTGGATACTTTTATGGCGCCCAACGGAGTGCTGCTGTATCTGGATGAGATCCAATCCTTTAACAAAAAGCAGCAGCAATCCCTGCTGGAGCATATTGAAAACGGCAAGATCACGCTGATCGCATCCACCACGGAGAATCCTTATTTCTATGTGTTTAATGCTATCCTCAGCCGCTCCACGGTGTTTGAGTTTAAGCAGATATCTTCTGCTGCGGCTTTGCAGGCAGTGAAGCGGGCAGTGTCCTTCCTTGAGGAGCGAAATGCCCTGCAGGCAGTGCCGGAAGAAGGGGCGCTGGAGTATATTGCCGGCGCTTGCGGCGGCGACTTACGCAAGGCGATGAATGCGGTGGAAGTGCTGTTTTCTGCCGGCGTTCCGCAAAAGGGAAAACTGACATTAACGCTGGCAGATGCCAAGTCTGTCACCCAGAAAAGCGCTTTGCGGGCAGATCGGGATGGGGACAATTTCTACGATCTTTTATCTGCGCTGCAAAAGTCCATCCGGGGTTCTGATCCGGATGCGGCGGTGCATTATCTTGCCCGCTTGCTGGAAGCCGGTCAAATGCAGGCGGCTTGCCGCCGTCTGATGGTGATTGCCAGCGAAGATGTGGGTCTTGCTTATCCGATGATCATTCCCATCGTCAACGCCTGTGTGGATATGGCGCTGAAACTGGGTATGCCGGAAGCCCGCATTCCATTGGGTGATGCGGCGGTGCTGATGGCCACATCCCCCAAGTCTAACTCCGGTCATATTGCGTTGGATATGGCGCTGGACGATGTGCGCAAAGGCAAGGGCGGAGATTTCCCCAGACACCTGCAGAATATGCACGTAGATACCTATACAATGGAACGGGAACAAGGATATCAGTACCCGCACAATTTCCCCAACAACTGGGTCAGGCAGCAGTATCTCCCGGACGAATTGAAAGATGTAAAGTATTATCAATACGGCGCAAACAAATTGGAGCAGGCGGCCAAGCAGTATTGGGATGCCATTAAGGGGGATAAATAATGGATATTCGGCTTGGTGATGTGCTGACAATGAAAAAAGCCCATCCCTGCGGGGAGAAGAAATGGCTTGTTCTTCGTATCGGTGCAGATTTTCGGCTTCGGTGTACGGGGTGCGGACACGAGATTATGGTACCCCGGTTCAAAGCAGAGAAAAATATCCGGGCTATAGACCGGGCAGAAAACATATCGACAGATTCAAGCGGCAGTTGAGCGTATCAGCTGCCGCATTTTTTTATATTCCCATTTGTGCTGTTGAAGGGCATTCCGGGACAGCCGATTTCTGGCGGCAAGTACGCTCTTTGATGTGACGATTTTTATTCTCCGGACAAGGTATACTCAGGACAAGATCTTCTCCGGGGGTGATGTGTTTGATCCGTATCGAATTGGTGTTGCTGATTAACTTTTTGATCAACCTTCTTTTGCTGACGGGAACAGACCGGCTGTTTGGATATCCAACCGCCTGGCTGGCAACTACCGTTGCTGCTACCATTGGAAGCCTATATGCCGGAATGTGTCTGCAGACCGGATTTCGGTTTTTGGGAAATCTTTTTTGGAAAACAGTTAGTTTGGGCGTGATGTCGGGCTTTGCTTTCGGCTTTTCCAAGAGCGGTTTCCAAAGAGGCGTAGTGTTCGCGCTTCTGAGTATGGCGTTAGGTGGAATCGCAATGGGGCTTGGCAATGAAAGTATTATCTGGCAGTTGGTCGCTGCCGGTGTGATCACGGTGCTGTGTGCCTTCGGTTTTTTGGGAAAGCCCGGAAGGGGCGGATATGTACCTGTGGAACTGCATTACAACGGAAAAATGCTGCATTTAACTGCGTTGTACGATACGGGGAATACATTGAAAGATCCGGTTACCGGCAGACCGGTTTTGGTGATCGGTGAAGATGCGGCACGGGCGCTGACCGGACTTACTTCTGCCCAGTTACGAGATCCGGTCCGGTCGATGTTGGCTGCTGAGATACCGGGATTGCGGCTTGTGCCATATAAGACAGTTGGGCAGCCGTGTGCAATGATGTTGGCGCTGCGCTTGCAGAAAGTCCGGATCGGACATTGGGAGGGGAGTTCTTTGGTGGCGTTTGCGCCGGACAAGTTGAGCAGGGAAGGTACATATCAAGCATTGGCAGGAGGGATACTATGATTGGGAAAATGATGTTATTGCTGTATCGGGTTGGTTTGTTGCAGGTAAGGGAACTATACTATATCGGCGGAAGCGATATGTTGCCGCCGCCTCTGGACAGAGAAGAGGAAACCCAAATGCTGGAACGGTTGGAGCAGGAGGATGAGAATGCCAAAAAGATACTGATTGAACGGAATTTGCGTTTGGTGGTATTTATTGCCCGGCGCTTTGAAAATACCGGAGTCAATCTGGAGGATTTGATATCGATTGGAACCATCGGCTTGATCAAAGCAATCAGCACCTATCGGCGGGATAAGAATATCAAACTGGCCACATATGCTTCCCGCTGTATTGAAAACGAGATTTTGATGCACATCCGTAAGATATCCAACCAAAAGACGGAAATATCCCTGGATGAACCCATAAACTTAGATTATGACGGCAACGAACTGCTGCTTTCCGATATATTGGGAACGGACGAGGATATGATCCTGCGCCCGTTGGAGGATGCTGTAGATCTGCATCTTTTGCGTCAGGCTGTACGGGAATTACCGGACAGAGAACGGGAGATCATCGTGATGCGTTTCGGGCTGGAAGGGCGGCAGGAACTGACCCAAAAAGAAGTTGCGCAGCAAATGGGAATTTCCCAATCATATATATCCCGGTTGGAGAAACGGATTATGGTGCGGCTGCGAAAGGAATTGCTGCGCCAGACCAGTTGCGTGTAAATTACGCTTGCAAATTAGGAGTTTGTCTGGTATAATCGATACAAATATATATCGATATAATTTTTTATCGAAAAGAGAAGTGAGAGAGATTATGGAACGTAAAGAGATTTCCAAAGCGGTTCTGAAACGCCTGCCTGGTTACCTGTCTTATTTGAAGAGCATTCCCGAGGATGCGTCTCCCTATATTTCCGCAACATCCCTGGCCAATGCGCTGGGTATGGGCGAGGTTCAGGTGCGTAAGGACCTGGCGATGGTTTCCAACGGCGGTCGCCCCAAGGTTGGCTATCTGCGTGAAGGCTTGATCGATGATATCAGCCAGTTCCTCGGCTATGACAACACCACAGACGCAATTTTGGTAGGTGCCGGCAAGTTAGGTCAGGCGCTGCTGGGCTACAGCGGTTTTGAAGCCTACGGTCTGAATATTCTGGCGGCTTTTGACGCGAAAGTACCGGAAACGGCAGAGAGCGAGAATTTGCCCATTTATTCTATGGAACAGATGGAAAATTTCTGCCGTACCAATAAAGTGCTGATGGGCATTATTACCGTACCTGCCGAGTATGCGCAGTCTGTGTGTGACCGTATGATCCAATGCGGAATTAAGGCAGTTTGGAACTTTGCTCCGGTCCATCTGGATGTACCGGCAAACATTTTGGTGCAGAACGAGAATATGGCAACATCCCTGGCGGTTCTGTCGATGCACCTGCAGGCCCAGATGAAAGACAAAAAGTAAAGATAACATTCGTGATCCGGTCAGTGCTGGCCGGATCATTAATTTATTTATAAGAATTGCAAAATATGTAGAAATATGAAAACGATTGCTGTATAATAACGGCATTATGATCTGAGGAGATGTTGGACGTGGAAATCGTTGCAGACATTCTTGAAGTGATGGATGCAAGTATGGAAGAACCGGATATATACGGTTGGTTTCATATTCTGTGGCTGATGATCACCGCAGCGGTCACTGCTGTGCTGTGCGTATTCTTAAAGGATGCGCCGGAAAGCAAGATTCGCGCTGTTGTTTTGGCTGTGGCTGTGATCGTGTTTGCTTTGGAAGGTTATAAGCAGATCAATTACACATTTTCGGTCAATGACGGGAAGATCACTGCAGATTATCAATGGTATGCCTTTCCGTTTCAATTCTGCTCAACGCCTATGTATATAGGTCTGTTGGCGGGGCTTACGAAGAAGGGCAGAATTCACCAGGCGCTGAATGCCTTTTTGGCGACCTATTCTATATTTGCCGGCGTGTGCGTAATGCTTTACCCCGGCGATGTGTTTATTGATACCATTGGCATCAACATTCAAACGATGATCTGTCACGGATCTATGATCACCGTCGGCGTGTTGCTGTATTATACTGGGTATGTACCTTGCACCCATCAAACAATTGTCAAAGCGATTCCTGTGTTTGTGACCTGCGTAGGTTTGGCGGCAATCCTCAACGAGGTCGCGCACGCAAGCGGCTTGTTAGCGACCGAGACATTTAATATGTTCTTTATCAGCCCTTACTGTGAGCCGTCGCTGCCGGTATACAGCCTTGTACAGCAGGTAGTGGCGTATCCCTGGAGTCTTGTGATCTATATTTTAGGTTTTTCATTGGCTGCATATCTGATTTTGCTGGTGGCTATGCTGATCAAAAAGTGTGCAAAGCCCCGCAGCAGGGAGGTTACGACCAGTGAAGTGTAAATTTTCCTTAGTTGTGAAAAAAGTGACAGTTTGGATGCTGTGTGTCTGCCTTGTTGGCGCGGTTGCAGTATTTGGACTCAACGGCTATGTGAAACACTCCGTAAAAGACAACTTGATAACACCGCAGCAGGCGGCGGAAATCGAAGGGGTGGACTGTATTCTGGTACTGGGCTGTCAGGTAAAGCCGGACGGCACCCCAAGCCATATGCTGGAAGACCGGCTGCGCCGCGGTGTAGAACTTTACGAACTTGGCGCAGCGCCCAAATTACTGATGAGCGGTGATCACGGGCAACATACCTATGACGAAGTGTCTACTATGAAACAATTTGCAATAGATGCAGGTGTGCCGTCTGATGACGTGTTCAAAGATCACGCCGGTTTTTCCACTTATGAAAGCATATACCGGGCAAAAGAGATATTCAGCGCAGATAAGATCATTGTGGTTACCCAGGCGTATCATTTATACCGTGCGCTGTACATCGCGGAGCAGTTTGAGGTAGAGGCTTATGGTGTTGCCTGCGACTACCGGACATACTACGGACAAACAATGCGGGATATCCGTGAAATACTTGCACGGGTCAAGGATTTTGCTATGACCGTGTTTAAACCGGAACCCACTTATCTTGGAGATGTGATCCCGGTCAGCGGGGACGGAAACGTAACTTAAAAATAAGGAGCGCCCAGCCACCAAAGGCTGGGCGCTTGTTATGTAGATATCCTTTTAAGATGTCTGGTTTTAACAAGTTTGGATTGCTTTTTTACTTGTGCGACAACCTTCTTTGCCGATAGCGTCCTCGAGTGATACGAAACGCAATGTTTTTTGCCGAATTCTTTATATATTTATATACTAATTGTACTTTAATTATATTTTTTATAAGTGTATAATGTATCGTGATATCATAAGCCTATTGTGTCTATAGGAAGGAGATCAAATTTATGAAACAGGAAACAAGCAAAAAGTCTAAAAAATGGATATGGCTTGTGGCTGGCGCAGTGCTTTTGCTGGCGATCGTTGGTGTCGTTCTGGCATTGGTGCTGGGCGGAGGTAGCGGTGAAGCTACCGGCGGCCGCGCAGATCTGTACTGGAATGTTGACAGATTAGCATATCTGGAGGGCGGTGCTGGTCTGTCCAGCAGAGAGCCCGGAGATGACGGTTTATACCATATAAAGTTTGCCTACAACGGCGAACATGTGGAATACACTGTCAGTGATAAGAGACTTGTCAATTTTATTGACTCTCAGGAGGTTATGGGTCTTAAGTTTGATGACGATGGTATGCTCATCGATGCCATCGCAGTCACTGACCTGGTAACAGAGGTAGGTCACCCCCTGTATGTTCAGGGCGTGGAAGGATCTACCATTAAGGCAAATACATCTCCGTCTATGAACGCGCTGAGTATGGATCTGGCTGTTACAGAGAATACCCAGATCTATGATGTTACCAGCAAGGCAGAACTGGTTGGCGGCATTTGTGATGTTTCCGCTATTGCGGAGATGGACCGTATTTATGTTTATGCCAACGATCTGGAAGAGATCACCCATATTTATATTGTAAAGCATGCGGTGAAGTCTCCCGTTTACTGGCGTGCACAGCAGTTCTACAGCAGTTCCAAAAAGGAAACTACCCGTGAGCCCGACGAGAACGGTGTTTATACCATCGACTTCTTCTGCGACGGCGAACTGGTTACACTGAAGTGCATGAAGAAAGATGTAGTTACGGCCATCGACAGCCGCAGCGTCTACAGCGCCCATATGGGTCTGGAGTTTGATGCTGAGGGTTACATTATCAACACTGTCGGTTCCGGCGAAGGCATCGGCGGTCTGCTTCTGTGCGAGAGATACTGGATCACTTCCTTCAACGGCAATACCTATACTGCTGAGAAGCCCGGTACCTCTGATCCTGCTCATAACTTTGCGATTCCTTCCACTGCTAAGATCTACGATGTAGGTAAGGCAGCAATGGTAGAAGGCCGTCAGGGCAAGCAGGTCGACTATGTAAACGAAGGCGACCGTGTTTGTGTTTGGACAGATACCAACGGCGTCGTGGTGCTGGTCTATGTTTCCAACAGCATCGTGGACGTTCCCGTGTTCTTCAATCCTGACCGTCAGTATGATTCCAAGACTTTGGGTACAGCCCGTGAGCCTGACTATCAGGGTTACTATTGCTTCGAACTGTATGCGGATGGCGCAACCGGCTTGAAGACTTATAAGACCAAGGATAAGGCCATTGCTGACTACCTGGACAGCATTGCCAGCCGTATTGTCGGTCTGGTGATCAAGGATGACAATATTATTGAACGCGTTTACGATCCCGAGTGTGTATTTGGAAATACCCACTATACATACGGTCGTTATATCAATGACATTACCGGTCCGATCATCTCCTGTATCCTGGTAGGTCAGCCTCTGAATGCAAACACGGCTGCTTTGAGCCCTACTTGCGAGGTGTATAATGCTTCCGGATACGGCGAGTACGGTTTGACTACCCTGCAGGTAGGCGACTGCATCTATGCGATGAGGGATCCCTCTGGTGAAGTCGTCCGCATCTATATTCTGAGAAGATATATGGGTGAGGAGTATTTGTACTTCATGCTGGACAGCAAGTACGACGCGGAGACAAAGACCACCAAGCGTGAGCCTGATGAGGATGGCTGGTACAGAATGCTGTTTGCCCACAACGGCAAGCAGGTCACACTGCGTACCAGAAGTAAGGCGATGGTGGAGAAAGTCGAATCCATCGACTCTGTCGGAGCGGCTGCTTTGATCGTCAGCGGTGATGTGATTGTTAATGCATATCCGCCCCAAAATGCAACCGGCGGTAGTAAAGTTTCCTCCGGTTACCGCATCAAGAGTTTCAATGATGACGGTACGATCACAACTTACTACAAGGAACGTGAAACTTCGTTCCGTCCGGCTGACGATTGTGTATATTATAATGTAAGTACCCACACCAAGTCCTATAAGGGCGAGACTGTCTATTCTCTGCAGTACGGCGATATGCTGACTGTCTTCACCAACTGGCGTGGCGAAGCCAAGGTCGTCTATGTCCGTAACCGCGTGGCGGATAATTTTGGCTGGAAGACTGAGCAGATGTATAATAGCACCACCAAGGAAACTACCCGCGAGCCCGATGCTGACGGCTGGTACTATGTGGACATCGCTGTTAACGGAGAGGTAAAGACATATAAGACCAAGAATAAGGAATTGATGTCCAACGTCGATTCTTACGGCGCAGCCTTTGGTTTCTCCGCAAGTGGTGATGTGCTCATTGGCTTCTCTGCATCCAACTGGACCAGAGGTGTTGGTGGCAACGGTGTTACCAGCTACGATGTTGTTGCTATTAACGGCAATAAAGTCACCGTTAAGTACAATGTGGATGGAAAGGGTACTACCAAGACCATCTACTTAAGTTCCAATGCTAAGATCTATGATGTAAGCCCCACTGCCGAAAAATTTGGCGCAAAGGCCAAACTGCAGGTAGGCGACCGCATTCGTACCTATGTTGGAAGCGACAACAAAGATTCTCATGTTTATGCATACATCATGTACCACGATACCCGTGTAAAGGGACAGGAGGCATACTGTGAGCACTGTGACAAGGTCGTTTACTGGAACCCCTGGGCAGGTGAGGCGATTGCAAAGGCAGGCAGACACTACTACCTGAATACAGATGTAGAGGCGAAATCGCAGTTGTCTATCGGCGCTGATACTTCCAGTGGTGATTATGAGGTTGTCATTGACCTGAACGGTAAGACGATCAACTATAACAACTGCAGAGCTGTTCTGATTCGCTACAACGAGACCCTGTCCTTCTTGGATAGTGTTGGCGGCGGTAAGTTCACAGGTACCGGTGTTACCGGCGGCCTGGGCGGTCTGTTCCTGGCAAGCAACTGTACGATCAATTTGTACAGCGGTACAATTGCCCGTTCTGAGAACGATCAGATTGTTAGCTACGGTGGCATCTTCCGCTTGAGCAATGTTAAGTTGAACGTCTACGGTGGCGAGATCACCGGCGGTACAGTTGCACCTTTGGATGAGGCTGGACGCTCCAACGGTGGTAACATTTATGCGCAGAGCAAGTCTGTTATCAATCTGTATGGCGGTAAGATCAGTGCAGGCATAGCCGATTCTCTCGAGTACACCGTTATAAATGAGGAGACCGGCAAGGAAGAGAAGAAGACCGTCGACGGTGTGGGTGGTAACATCTACCTGATCAGCAAGAGCGAACTGAATGTTTACGGCGGCGAGTTGGTCGGCGGTAATGCGGTCCACGGCGGTAACGTATACATTGCAAGTGGCAGCGCAAACTTCTACGGCGGTGTTGTGGCAGACGGCGTAGCAACCAACGGCGGTAACGTCTATATTGGTGGTGGCGCTAAGGCAACTGTGCAGGACGAGGCTCTGATCACCCGCGGTATTTCTACCAGAGGAGCCAGCCGCAACAACGGCGGTGGTAACTTCTTCCTGCAGAAGAATTCTGACCTTGTTATGCTGGGTGGCAGCGTAACTGACGGTACTGCAGTTTCTTACGGTGGTAACATTGCTTGCCGTGCCGGTAGATTCACCATCGAAGGCGGCGTTGTTTCCGGCGGTAAGTCTGAGACTGGCAGAGGTAATAACGTGTTCATTAATGGCTTCACCGGCACCGGTGAGAAGCCTGACTCCGATGCAATGCTGATTGCCAAGGGCGGCAAGATCGTTGATGGTGACGTATACATCTACGAGCCTGACAGCGAACCTGAACTGCGTTTGGGTCTGGCCGGCGATCCTGTTATTGATCATCTGCGGATTGATGCCGGCGCGTTGGCAGAACTCTACGAACTGAAGAAGGGTGCAGACATCAATGTGGAAGCATCCGGCGTATTCACCAAACCTTACGCAAAGGCAGAGTCCTATGTAAAAGCCGGTTATATCAAGGCTCACGAGTCTGCTGAAGGCGTTATCAAGGTCCAGGACAATGCCCTGAGCCTGGTATATGAAAAGTACTGTGCCCACTGTGACCAGAATGTGATCTGGACTAAGTGGAAGCACCAGAACGGCGGTGCTGCGACCGCAGTCAAGGAAGACGCTCACTATTATCTGTCTGAGGATGTTTTGAAGATCACTTCCCAGTTGCGCATTGGTGTTGCGGCGGTGGCTGACGATCCCAAGACACCTGATGTGGATGAGACTGCTGAGGCAATTATTGCCAATGCTGTTCTGGATCTGAATGGCCACAGCATGCAGTCTGAAAAGCGTGTCTTCGCTATCTATCCCGGTAGCACACTCTCCGTTATTGACTCTGCTGGTGGCGGTGAGATCAGAGGCGCTATGATCGACAAGAGCCAGAATGGCGGCGTTATCCGTGTTGACGCCGGTTCTACTCTGAACCTGTACAGCGGTACGATCACTGATGTGGCAACTAAGGCACACGCAGGTTACGGCGGCGCAATTTCCACTGAAGGCGGTACCATCAACATCCTTGGCGGTACTGTTAACGGTGGTACTGCAAAATACGGCGGTACGATCTATGTTGCCAAGGCTTCAGCAGCCAGCGGTGGCGCAGCAGGCAACCTGAACATCAGCGGCGGTGTCGTCAACGGTGGCATTGCAACAGATGAAGCAGCGAACCCCTTCGGCGGCGCGATCTTCGTAAACAATGGTAACTTTACAATGTCCGGTGGTAAGGTCGCCGGCGGTCAGGCAATTTCCACAGCAATGACACCTGGCGCTGGTAACATCTACCTGAGCGGCAATAATACTTACAAGTTCGAAATCACCGGCGGTACTATCGAAGGCGGTACTGCATCCAACGGTAACGGCGGTAACATCTATCTGGCAAACGGCACACTGACCATCGGTGGCGATGCCGTGATTACTGGCGGTATTGCTGACAGAGCAGTTGCCCGTACCAACGGCGGTGGTAACATCTACACCCAGGTAAGCACAACACTGAATATCGACGGTGGCGAGATCAAGGACGGCACTTCTGTGAATTCCTTCGGCGGTAATCTGTTGGTTCGTGGCAACGCCACAATGACCAATGGCGTGATCTCCGGCGGTACTGCGATCAATGGTGGTAACGTGTTCATCAACGGCTACAGTGCAGAGCGTGTCTTCACTATGACCGGCGGTACTATCAAGGACGGTACTGCAACTACCGGTAAGATCGACAGAACCGCTATGGTCAAGGATGCATATGACGGCGATAATGTCTATATCAACTCCGCGATCATCGACATTTCCGGTGGCGTTATTACCGATAATGACGGCGGCAATGCTATTCTGGCATACACCGCTAAAACGGATTATCCTGCAACTGTCAAACTGACTGTGGCAGAGAATGAGGAACTGGCAGCATCTCTGGATAGCCTGGTATATCTGATCAAGGGCGCCAAGATCTTTGCAGATAAGGGCGGCACAAAGGCCGATGCAGACGGCGATATGGTCTGGATGCTGGAAGGCTACGACGATGTTGTGAACACCGAGCCTACCACAGCACCTACCGAACCCAGCGAACCCGATGCTCCCACTGAGCCTCCTGTGGCTGATCTGACCGGCAATTGTCCTCACTGTGGTGAGAAGATCGCAGATCTGACCTGGACCGAATGGACTACCAGAAGTGGTGGAACGGTTTCTGCAAGCGGTCACTACTATCTGACCGGTGATATCAAGGATATTGTTTCTCAGATTCGTATCGGTGTAGCAAATGAAGCAACACCCGATGTAGTGATCGACTTGAGAGGCTACACAATGCAGTCCACCAAGCGCGTGTTTGCAATCTATCCCGGAAGCTCTCTGTCCATTATGGATACTGCGGATTCCGGTGCAGTCAAGGGCGCGCAGGTTGATGCCAGCCAGCACGGCGGCGTTATCCGTGTTGACGCCGGTTCTACGCTGAACCTGTACAGCGGTACGATCACCGATGTGGCAACTAAGGCACACGCAGGTTACGGCGGCGCAATTTCCACTGAAGGCGGTACAATCAACATCCTTGGCGGTACTGTTAACGGTGGTACTGCAAAATACGGCGGTACGATCTATGTTGCCAAGGCTGCAGCGGCCAGCGGCGGCGCAGCAGGCAACCTGAACATCAGCGGCGGTGTCGTCAATGGCGGTATTGCAGCGCACGAAGAAGCAAATCCCTTCGGCGGTGCGATCTTCGTAAGCAACGGTAACTTTACAATGTCCGGCGGTAAGGTCACCGGCGGTCAGGCAATTTCCACTGCAATCACACCTGGCGCTGGTAACATCTACCTGAGCGGTAACGATACTTACAAGTTCGAAATCACCGGCGGTACTATTGAAGGCGGTACTGCATCCAACGGTAACGGCGGTAACATCTACTTGGCAAACGGTACACTGACCATTGGCGGCGATGCCGTGATCACTGGCGGTGTTGCTGACAGAGCAGTTGCCCGTACCAACGGCGGCGGTAACATCTACACCCAGGTAAGCACAACCCTGAACATCAACGGCGGCGAGATCAAGGACGGCAC
>JAZQGL010000030.1:0-50919 GCA_045540035.1 Faecousia sp. | reverse complement strand
GGTCACCGATACCGACAAGATGGAGGCCGTTCTGGACGATGCCCTCATCCTGATCACCGACAAGAAGATTTCCTCCATTCAGGAGATTCTGCCCATTCTGGAGCCCGTTGTCAAGGCCGGCAAGAAGATGATGATCATTGCTGAGGATGTGGAAGGCGACGCACTGGCAACCCTGCTGGTCAACCGTCTGCGCGGCAACTTCAACTGCGTCTGCGTCAAGGCTCCCGGCTTTGGCGACCGCCGCAAGGAAATGCTGCAGGACATCGCAGTCCTCACCGGTGGTACTGTGATCTCCAGCCAGCTGAATATGGAACTGACCGAGGCTACTATGCAGGATCTGGGTCGCGCCCGTCAGGTCGTTGTTACCAAGGACGCAACTACCATTGTTGACGGCGCAGGTGAGGCTGAGGCTATCAAGGCCCGCGCCCATCAGATCCGCAGCGCCATCGCTACCACTACTTCCGATTATGACCGTGAAAAACTGCAGGAGCGCCTGGCAAAACTTTCCGGCGGTGTTGCTGTTATCAAGGTCGGCGCACAGACCGAGGTTGCTATGAAGGAGCAGAAACTGCGTGTTGAGGATGCTCTGAATGCTACCCGCGCAGCCGTGGAAGAAGGCATCGTTGCCGGCGGCGGTACGGCGCAGGTCAACGCCATTGCTGCTGTTGAGAAACTGGTTGCAAAACTCTCCGGCGACGAAAAGACCGGCGCTAAGATCATTGCTGCAGCCCTGCAGGCTCCTATCCGTCAGATCGCGGAGAATGCCGGTGTGGACGGCAGCGTGGTCTACGAGAAGATCAAGAACTCCAAGAAGGTCGGCTACGGCTACAATGCCTACACCGAGCAGTATGTGGATATGATCGGTGCCGGCATCGTGGATCCCACCAAGGTCACCCGCTCCTCTTTGGAAAATGCAGCATCCATCGCTGCCTGCGTGCTGACCACCGAGTCCCTGGTTGCCGACAAGCCCGCTCCCGAGGCTGATGCCGCTGCAATGGCAGCCGCTGCCCAGGGTGGTATGTACTAAGAACTTTCCAAAATGCACACAACCAGACGGTTGTGTGCATTTTTTTATTGATTTTCATCTGGCTACCTTTTATAATAAAAGCGTCTAAATTCTTAAGAAAGTGAATGTGTGATATGACAGCATCTATGTATATACTAAAAGTGATCGCACTTCTGGGTGGTCTGGCTCTGTTTTTGTTCGGTATGGACATTATGGGCAAGGCGCTGGAACGCCAGGCCGGCGGCAAACTGCAAAGTCTGCTTGCCAAAATGAGTTCCACTGTATTCAAGGGCTTCTTCCTTGGTATGGTGGTCACGATGGTGATCCAGTCCTCCTCTGCGACTACAGTTATGGTCGTGGGCTTCGTCAACTCCGGTTTGATGACGCTGCAGCAGGCTGTGGGCGTAATTTTGGGTTCCAATGTTGGTACCACCATCACCGCCTGGATATTGTCGCTGACCAGTTTGCAGGGCGATTCTTTTATTATTCAAGTGTTTAAGCCCTCCACTTTGGCACCTATGATTGGCGTTGTGGGCATTGTTCTGTACATGTTCCTGAAAAGTGATAAACTTAAGGGCGTTGGCACCATTATGCTGGGCTTTATGGCATTGATGACCGGTATGGAACTGATGAGCGACTCTATGAGTTTCCTCAAAGGTGAGGCTTGGTTTGCAAATCTGATGGTCTCCTTCTCCAATCCTCTGTTGGGTGTTCTGTTTGGTACTGTGTTGACAGCGCTGATCCAATCCTCTTCCGCATCTGTCGGTATTTTGCAGGGTCTTTGTGCTACCGGTGTGGTTACATTCGGCTCGGCGATCCCCATTATCCTGGGTCAGAATATCGGCACTTGCATCACAGCAATTCTGGGCGCTATGGGCGCCAACCGCAATGCCCGCCGTGCTGCTCTGATGCATTTGATCTTCAAGATCGTGGGCGTTACGCTGTTTGTGATCGTGTTCTACGGTCTGGGTATGTTCATTGAATGGCAGTTCCTGCAGGAGACCACCTCTGCTTTTGATATTGCGGTGGTCCATACGGTATACAACCTGCTGGCAACTGTAGTTCTGATCCCCAGCCGTCATATTTGGGTCAAACTGGCCTATAAGATCCTTCCCGAGACACAGGAGAAAGAAAAGGAAGTTCTGCTGGACGAGTTGCTTCTGGCTACTCCTGCTGTGGCACTGGGTCAGGCGCAGGAAGTGGCATGCAAGATGGCAAGAACTGCCCAGCAAGCAATGGCATTGGCATCCGGCCTGATGAAGGTATACGACGAGAAAGTTATGCAGCAGATCATCGATCTGGAAAACGAGACCGACCGCTACGAGGACGTTTTGGGTTCTTATCTGGTGAAACTTTCCGGAAAGACGCTGTCTGTGCAGGACAACCGGATCCTGAATACTTTGCTCTATACCATCAGCGATCTGGAGCGTATCGGCGACCACGCACTGAATGTTGCTGAGGCGGCGCAGGAAATGCACGAGAAAAAGATCGTATTCTCCCAGCAGGCACAAGGCGAGTTGGATGTGCTGCAGCGGGCGGTGGGTGATATCATTGCCCGTAGCGTGAAAGCCTTTGTTGATCTGGATCAGGAGCAGGCTATGACCGTGGAGCCCCAGGAGCAGGTTATCGATGCGCTGGTTCGTGAGGTCAAGTCCCGTCACGTGCGCCGCCTGAGAGACGGTCTGTGCAGCGTGGAATACGGCTTCGTGCTGGAAGATCTGCTGACCGCGTTCGAGCGCAGCGCAGACCACTGTTCCAACATTGCCGTGGAGATCATGCAGGTTGCCGAGGGCAAACTGGAAGCCCACGAATATCTGAACGCACTGAAAGCCGGCGAACTGCACGAGAGCGCCAAGTTCTCCGAGCGCTTTGCCAAGTACCAGTCCCAGTACGTATTCCCCGAGGAACAGTAAGATAAAACAAGAAGCCGCAGGTTTTGCCTGCGGCTTTTTACAATATAAATCCCGGTTTATCGCTCTGACGAGCAAAATAATAATTAATAATTAAGAGTTAAGAATTGTGGTATTTTCTCCGAAAATGATTTAAATTTGTGACCGAAGGTCACACAATAATTCTTAATTCATAATTCTTAATTCATAATTGTTTATCGATCCTGCGGATCGATAAACCCGAATTTGAAGATATGTTTTCGGTAAAAAAGCCATCCCGGAGGGGATGGCTTTTGGCGTTATACGCTGTGTTCTTTTACGATGACGAAGCCGTCTACCAGATTGGCCTGCTCCAGTTCGCCTTCGATAACGGCGCTGCGGTCCATCAGGTCGGTAAGGATCACCATACCGTCCCGGCATTCAATGCGCATTACATTTTTCATAACGACGGAACTTTCTTCCATCTTGTTCTTATAAACAGTAGAAAGGCACATAATTTAACCTCACTTTACATCCAGGCTTGCCATTACGGCGCTCAGGCGCATATTGCCCTTTTCAAAGTCGGAAACCGCTGCCATAACCTGCTCATAAGCGGCGTGGCTGCCGGCCTTCTCCAACTGCACAGCCAGATCTGCCAGTTCCTTGGCGTGGGCGGCGTTATGACCAACCATATACTTCATCAGCGCCAGCAGTTCTTCCATAGGCGTGTGCTGGCAGCCGCCGCAGCAACTGCTGCAGTTACTGTTGCAATCGTGGCTGTGTTCGTGGGTGTGACCCTCGCCGTGGAGATGATCGTGCTGATGGGGATGCTGGTGGCTGTGATCGTGCTCGTGGCAATGTTCGTGGGTGTGGGCAACACCGTCGTGGGTGTGCTCGTGGGTGTGGGAATGGGAATGCTGGTGGCTGTGGTCGCCACCGGCAATATGATCGTGATCAAGATGCATAGGAAACACTCCTTCGTTTTTTCTTATATTATACCTGGCAGGACCCGGTGTGTCAATTGATTACTTCTTTTAAGGCATCCCGGATAGCGCCGATGGAGTAAAGAGAACCAAAGCACAGAACCACGCCGTCTTTGCCTGCCTTTTCCATAGCGGTGCGGACGCCGTCGGGCGCGGTGGGGCAGGCAGTAGCGATCGCGCCGGCTTCTTCCAGATACCGGGTCAGGTCTGCTGCTTCCATTTTACGGGGGTTATCCGGTGTGATGCAAACAAATTCGCGGATCAGCGGCAGGACCGGGCGGAACATATCGCCGTAATCCTTGTCCGCCAGCACACCGGTAAGGGCGATGACATTTCTTCCTGCCAAATAATCTTGGATATTGGTCACCAAGGCATCGATGCACTGGGGGTTATGACCGCCGTCGATAATAAACAGCGGATCCCGGCTGATGATGTCAAACCGGCCGGGCCAACTGACTTGCATCAAGCCCTCCCGGATATTTTCTTCTGAAATGTGCCAGCCCCGGAGGATCAGCGCATCCATTGCCGCAAGTACAACAGCGGCGTTATGCTGCTGGTGAGCGCCCAACAGAGGCAGTTCCAGCCCCTTCCGGTTTCCGCAGTCAAAGACCTGACCTTCCAGCGAGCAGGATACGGGATGCAGCGCAGAAAAGGCCGTTTTGGTCAGCATTACTTGTTTTTCCTGGCAAATCTGTTCGTAGACAGCCTCTACACCTTCACTTCCCTGGTAAGTTACTGCGTGGCAACCCGGTTTAATGATGCCGGCTTTAACGGCGGCGATCTTTTCTACGGTGTCGCCCAGAAGATCGGTGTGATCCAGACCGATGTTGGTAATAACCGCCACTTCCGGCGCCGGGATCACATTGGTGGAATCCAGCGCGCCGCCCACACCTACTTCCAACACCACGATGTCGCAGCCTTCGGCGGCGAAATACTCCATAGCCATTGCCGTAACAAAGTCGAATTCTGTGGGAGGTTCTGCCATATCCCGGGCTAAGGCGCGCAGACGGGCGGTGAGGGCAATCACATCTTCGTCCGGGATCTGCTGTCCGTTGATTTGGATGCGTTCATTGAAACGGTAGATATAAGGGGATGTAAACAGACCCGTTTTGTAACCTGCCTGCTGCAAAATGGACGCAGACATAGCGGCGGTACTGCCTTTGCCGTTGGTGCCGGCAATATGGACAAATTTCAGACGATTTTGCGGATCACCCAGCGCACGCAAAAGATATTGTACCCGGCTCAAGTCCGGTTTTGTACCTTTGCGGTAAAGACCGTGGATAAAGGCAAGGGATTGTTCCATACAAGATTTCCTTTCGTAAAATAAGGCGCAGTGATCTCTGCGCCTTATTATCAAATATTGTCCAAAGAAGCGCGGATGTCAGCAATGGAATACAGAGAGCCGAAGCACAGAACCACGCCGTCCTTGCCGGCCTTTTCAATGGCGGTGCGGACGCCGTCAGGAATGCTTTGGCAGGCGGTAGCCCTGGCGCCGGCTTTTTCCAAATGGGCAGCTAAGTCCTTTGCTTCCAGTTTCCGGGGGCTGGGCGGTGTGATACACACAAATTCCGCAATATAGGGAAGTACCGGCAGATACATCTGCCCGTAGTCCTTGTCTGCCAGCACGCCGGTCAGGGCAATGATCCTCCGGTCTTTCAGATAGTCCCGGATATTCAGGGTCAATGCCTCGATACACTGGGGGTTATGACCGCCGTCGATGATAAACAGCGGATCCCGGCGGACGATATCAAACCGGCCGGGCCAGGACACAGACAGAAGACCTTCCCGGATGTGCTGCTCTGTGATATTCCAGCCCTTTTCGATCAGCGTGTCCATAATCGCCAGCACCACCGCTGCGTTGTGCAGTTGATGATCGCCCAGCAGGGGCAGTTGCAGATCTTTCCGGCTGCCGCAGTCGAAGGTCTGACCCTCCAAACTGTGGGCTGTCCGTTTCAAACTTGTAAAGTCTGCCGTTTTAAGATTGACATTTCGCTCTGCGCAGATGGTTTTCACTACCTGCTCAACCTCCGGCGCACCGGGATACAGAACCGCGTCGCCGCCGGCTTTGATAATGCCGGCTTTGGTAGTTGCGATCTCGGCAAGGGTGCTGCCCAAAAAATCCGTATGGTCAAGACCGATGTTGGTAAGCACAGCAACTTCCGGGACTTGGATCACATTGGTGGAGTCCAGCGCGCCACCCATACCGACTTCCAGCACCACGATATCGCAGCCCTTGCGCTTGAAATATTCAAAGCCGATGCAGGATACCAACTCGAATTCCGTAGGGTGATCTGCCTGGGCTGCTGCCAAAGGTTTTACATAGGATGTTACCTCTGCTAAGTCTTCGTCGGAAATGTGCTGGCCGTTTATCTGGATACGCTCGTTAAACTTGTAAAGACAAGGGGAGGTAAACAAACCTACCCGGTAACCGGCTTTGCGCAGTATGGATGCGCACATAGCAGCGGTGCTGCCTTTGCCGTTGGTGCCGGCAATGTGGATAAATTTCAGGCTGTCCTGGGGGTTTCCCATAGCCTCCAGCAACTGCTGGGTCCGCTCCAGACCGGGCTTGCTGCCCATCCAGGTAATGGAGTGGATATATTCTACTGCTTCTGTGGCGTTCATAGCAAACTCTCTTTCAAACGAACTTTGTTTTTCTTAAGGCAGAGATAATGGGCAAACTCACATAACCGAAAATGCAGGAAAGAAGGATATAAACGATGACCCGCCAGACCATCACGCCGAAGACCATCGCATAGTTGTAATAGCCCATCATATTGGAATCCACATACAGCGCAAATGTCTGACCCAGGGATGCCAGCACGCCGGTGAGCCCGCAGCAGATCAGCAGGATCACGATCTGTTTTTTGTTGGGTCGCTCAGCGGAAAGCAGCCACTTTTTCAAAAGCAGCGTGGAGCAAAGACCCAGAGTCAGACCCCGGAGCGTTTCGCCAATGCACCATAAAAGGGTGGTGGGGGTCAAGCCATAAGGACCCAGCACCTGGGAAAGAAATTCACCCACAAGACCTACGATCATTCCGTCCACCGGGCCGAAAAGCAGGGCGCACAAGATCACGGAGAAGGGCGCCAGGGTGAACCGGAAGGAATTACCCAGGGGGATGTTGAAATAGCGCAGCGCCACATAGATGGCAATGAGCACAGCGTTGACAGCCAATCGTCTGGTCGTCATTTTTCCTTTGTTTTGCATAAGATGACCTCCTTAAATGGAAGTATCAGACCCATAAAAAACCCCGCACCAACGGTACGGGGAGTAAATGATAGGTCTAATACTCAGGGGCAAAGCCCTGCCGAGTATCGCTTGCATAAAGGAGAGTCTCCATTATGTTCAGCGGGTGCGGATACCCCATCGCGGACAAAGTCCTTCGTCTGTCACACAACTCCCCATTTTGACAGCACTTCACGCGAGGTTTCCTACTCTGTTCCTGCTTATCATACACGATGTTTTTGGAAAAGTAAATACCTTTTTATCGATTAGCCGGAATTGGACGCCATTATTCTATAAAAATGCTTTAAAAACAAGACAGAGGACACGCAATTACTGCGTATCCTCTGCTTTATTCAATAGTATGTTGTTCGGCGAGCCAAGTGAGAAAACTCTTTGCTAAAGTCAGTTTTGTGCTGTTCATACCCCTTAACAGTTCTGCTACATCCCGCCATTGGTCGCTTTCGTAGCGAATGGTGCCGGTAAGAAATTCGTCGGGGGTGGTATCCAAAGCAAGGGCTAGTTTCATAGTGACTTCCAAAGAGGGGATGGAGGTAGCGCGTTCTATGGCGGACAAGTATTTATCATTAATTCCCGCACGTTCACAGACTTCTGTTTGCTTTAATCCCAATTCTTTGCGCCTGCGAGCGATTCGCTTGCCGATTTGACTATAATCCAATTCCATAAGATAGCACCCCTTTCACTATTATTTTACTGTACAGAAGGTTTTTGAAAACTACCGATAAGACGGATAATCGTCTTGACATAAGAACAAAACAACATTATAATCGATTTATCCACTTTTAGATTGTTTTTTATAATAGAATGTGAGGTAATATGATGAAAAACGCAAAGAAAGTTTTTTCTGTATGTACGGTGCTGTTTGTATTGATCGTTTCCTTCGTTTTGCTGGCTCCAAAAACGAGGGCGTTGGGAATTGTGGATAGCGGTACTTGTGGAGAAAAACTGACTTGGAAATTAGATAATATCGGCACATTAACTATTTCTGGAACGGGAGAAATGTATTGCTGGTCTTATAATGAAATGCCTTGGTATGAACATCGCGCTGATATTGGTTCCGTAATTATTGAATCCGGAGTCACCTCTATTGGAGACACTGCCTTCAGAGAGTGCCGATGGTTATGGGAAGTTACAATTCCGGACAGCGTCTCCTCTATTGGTAATTATGCGTTTTATGGCTGCTCCCATCTGAGCAGCATTACCATCCCGGAAGGTGTTGCCAGTATTGGTTGGGGTGTGTTTGGTGGTTGTTCCGGTTTGGATGACATTACCATTCCTGCGAGCGTTGTCAGGATTGAGAAAGGGGCGTTTGCTTACTGCGAGGCCTTAAAATCTGTTGTGTACAAGGGTACAGGAAAACAGTGGCACAGGCTCTATATTGGAGCAGAAAATGAAGCATTTGTGAATGCAGAACTAACATTCGTTGGCAACAAAACTTGTGGCAAGAGCGTAACCTATGAATTAGACGATAAGGGAATGTTAATTATTTCAGGTGTCGGTCCGATGACTAATTATAGAGACAGTTCCCCATGGGGAGATGCAGTCAAGGTGGCTATCATAGAGGAGGGCGTTACCAGTATTGGTAGTTATGCATTTGCGAGTTGTGATAATATGATAAACGTAAAGATTCCGGAAAGCGTTATTTATGTGGGAGATTATGCTTTTGCTTGGTGCAAAAAACTGAAAAATATAAGGTTTCCAGATGCTGTCACCACAATAGGATCACGAGCGTTTCTGAGTTGCAATAGTTTACAAGGCTTGATTTTAGGAGAAGGAATTACCCAAATTGGTGGAGATGAAGGATGGCCAACTTTTTTAGAGTATATTTGTATTGGAAGCAGGGTTGAAAAATTAAAATATCGATGCTATGCAAAAAAGGTGCTTTTTGCAGGGGACGAATACCAATGGTCGTATATAGGAGGGTGGCCGAGCGATGAATACACTACGGTTGTATATAATCATAGGCACAGTTATAATAGGTTGAGTTCGACCTCTGCTACTTGTACAGATTGGGGAAAGACGACATATTCATGTCCAACAGGAGATGGTTTTACTAGCTATTCTCCTCAATTAGGCCACAAAGCGATAGAAATTCCGTTGTGTGAACCCACTTGTACAGAGGAGGGAATCAACAAAAGCGGAACGATGTGTGATCGCTGTAAGGAAGTACTTGTTGCGCCGAGTTATGTACCTGCATTGGGACATAACTATGTGGCCGGATTTTGTGCTCGGTGTGGTATACGGGAAGCGTTGCCTGGTGATATGACTGGCAATTTCTCTGTCAACAACGACGATGTGGTGCTGCTTTTGTGGCATACGCTGTTCCCGGAGGATTATCCCTTGGGCGTGTCCGGTGATATCAACAAAGACGGCAGCGTCAATAACGATGATGTGGTGCTTTTACTGTGGCACACATTGTTCCCGGAAGACTACCCGCTGTAACAAAAATGTCCCATCCACCCGGATGGGACATTTTTATAATGCAAAATGCAAAATGATAAATGCAAAATTATGGTGTTGCTGACGCGACAAACTAAATTGTAGGGGCCGATGCCCACATCGGCCCGCGGGCGGATGTGGGCATCCGCCCCTACGGTGTTTAACGGACGCGACAGATCAATCGTAGGGACCGGCGTCCCCGACGGTCCGTTCATTGCGTTTTTTTGCGGGCGGATGTGGGCATCCGCCCCTACGGTGTTTAACGGACGCAGCAGATCACTTGTAGGGGACGGGTTTCCCGTCCCGCCTTGAATGCAAAATACAAAATTGTGGTGTCGGCTTTGCCGACGATTTAACTTATTTTTCCTTCGAAAAATACATCAATTTTTAACTTTCAATTTTTAATTATTCGATGCAAAAACCCCTTGACAAGCGGGGATTGTTATGCTAATATGTGCAGGTAATAAAGAAGGCAAAGTATCCGCCTCACCTTACGCGAAAAGCAAAAAGGTCAATATTCCACATCCCCTTGGGGGATTACTGTGTGAGTATGCGGATGCTTTGGCATCCGCTTTTTTATCGTTTGTTTGGAGGTGCTTACCATAGCAAAGTTAGATCATCAGCTCAATGAGGAGATCCGCGACAAGGAGATTCGCCTGATCGGTGAAGACGGTGCCCAGCTGGGCATTATGTCTGCTGAAGAAGCCAATAATATGGCGGAAGAGCAGGGCCTGGATCTGGTGAAGATCTCTCCCAACGCCGTACCCCCCGTCTGTAAAATTATGGACTATTCCAAATTCTGCTACGACCAGAAGAAGCGGGAGAAGGATGCCAAGAAGAATCAGCGCGTGGTGGAAGTGAAAGAGATCCGCATGAGCCCCAGTATCGACACCAACGATCTGAACACCAAGATCAAAAGTGCCACCAAGTTCCTCTCCGATGGCAACCGTGTGAAAGTCAGCGTCCGCTTCCGCGGCCGTGAGATGGCGCACACCAACTTAGGTGAGAAACTGTTGATGAACTTTGCCGAGGCTTGTACAGAGGTCGCAACTATGGAGAAAAATCCCAAGTTGGAAGGCCGTTTTATGTCCATGTTCCTCAGCCCTAAGAACAGCAAGTAAACCAAGTAATCTATTACTACCAAAGATACGGAAGGAGAATTACTATGCCCAAGCTGAAAACCCATAGCGGTGCAAAGAAAAGATTCAACCTGACCAAGTCCGGTAAGGTCAAGAGAGCCCGCGCTTACAAGAGCCACATCCTCACCAAGAAGGATACCAAGCGTACCCGTCGTCTTCGCAGTGTTGCTTACACTGACGTGACCAATGTGGCCACTGTCAAGAAGATGATTCCCTACAAATAAGAGAAGGAGGATGTAACAAATGGCAAGAGTTAAAGGCGCAATGATGACGCGCAAGAGAAGAAATGCTACCCTGAAGCTGGCCAAGGGCTACTGGGGTTCTAAGTCCAAGCACTTTAAGATGGCCAAGCAGGCTGTTATGAAGTCCGGCAACTACGCTTTCGTCGGCCGTAAGCTGAAGAAGCGTGACTATCGCAGACTGTGGATCACCCGTCTGTCCGCAGCTGTTAAGCCCTACGGTCTGAACTACTCCACCTTCATGAACGGTGTGAAGAAGGCCGGTATCGAGATGAACCGCAAGAGCCTGTCCGAGATGGCTATCCAGGACAGCGCAGCATTCGCTGCACTGATCGAGCAGGTCAAGGCTGCTCTGAAGTAAGCAAACATAAAAAGGCTCTGCTTTTAGCAGGGCCTTTTTTGTATCAAGGAGGTGAGAAGGATGGAACTGAAGCATATTGCAGCCCGGACGGGGCGGTTGTCCTCATTTTTAAAAGAAGAAATGGGAATGTCCACGGGGTTGATGAACAGACTGAAGTGGCAGGACAAACTCTTTGTCAACGGCGCGCCCCAACACACGGATTTTCAGGTGGCGGTGGGGGATGTGATCACCGTGCCATTGGAAGAAGAAACGCCGCAGTACCCGGCAGAACCGGGGGATCTGACGGTGCTTTATGAAGATGAACATATTCTGGCGGTGGATAAACCGGCAGGTATGCTGATCCATCCTTCCCGGGCAACCATGACCGGCACGCTGGCAAACCGGGTCATTGCCTACTATCAGCAAACCGGGCAGCAAAGTGCCTTCCATCCCATTACCCGGCTGGACCGGGACACCTTTGGTGTGGTACTACTGGCAAAAAACGCCCATATCCACGCCCTTTTAAATGAATTGCACAGCCGGGGAGAACTGCAAAAAACATACCATGCGTTGGTATTCGGCGGTCCGAAAGAGGACAGCGGCGTCATCGATGCCCCCATTGCCCGCAGACCGCTGCCCAGCCTTTTGCGGTATGTAGACGCCTCCGGCAAACCCTCTGTAACAGAATTTAAGGTGCTGCGGCGGCAGGAATTTACCAGCCTTTTGGCGCTGCGCCCGGTGACCGGACGGACCCACCAACTCCGTGTCCACTGCGCGTATAAGGGTTACCCCATTCTGGGCGATCCCCAGTACGGCAGCGACGAAAGCAAGGCGTATTCCCAAAAGGAAACTCTGAAACATCAATTACTGTGCGCCAAAATGCTGGTGTTTTCTCACCCTGTTACCGGCGAAAAAATGCAGATAGAATCTCAATTCAGCATATAAAAAAGAGCCGTCGGCAGACGGCTCTTTTTGCTGTTTAATCCAAAATAATACCCTTTGTTTTCCGGGTGATGTGCTGCAGCACACGGCAGGCAAGACCGTGATCGTAATACCGCTCAATCTCCAGTTCATACTTGCCAAATGTTCCATAGAAGGCTTCCCGTGCCAGGGCGGCCTCTTTGTGTTCGCCCTTTGCCATAGGGATCACCACATTGCAGACCAGCCGGCAGTATTCTGCGTGGCGCAAAAGCAATCGCCAGGACACGGTCTGGGGGCGGGCAGGCATATTCAGATGCTGCTTTGCCAGGGCTTCTTCCTGATCGCACAGACTGTAGATGCTTTCCAGTTGGGAAACTCTTCCCGGGGCGTAGTAGGTAGAAATTTCCTCGTTTTCGCTCTTGTCGCCTTCCATATAGGCAAAGTCGAAGGCGTCGGTGATCTTCTGCAGAATATCCACGGCATCCTGCCAGTCCGGTCCGTAAATATGGGAGAAATAGTCGGCCTTTATGGCCTCAAAGTCGCAATCTCTGTCCATCAGGGTGGCGGCGTAGATGTAGACGGGGAAGGCGTTGGGGAAACCGCTGCGCTGAGAGCCGTCCTCTATGTAGCCGTCGATGCCGGTGATCCGCAGCGCCCGGATATCTTCATACAGCCGCCGGGCGATCTCCATACCGCCGGGATCCAAAAACTGATGTCGCCAGAAATGGTACTCGTAAGCAAGGACCGGTCCTTGGAAAGCGTTGCCCCATTGCTTTAACTGGGCAAGGGTTTCCTCGTTGGTGGCAGTTTCCCAGGCGTTGCGGATGTAGTCCGGTGCCGGGGGCAGATTGTCGATCTTGGTGGTACTGGACAGATAGGAGCGGTAAATGGGCGCGTACATCAAAGAGAAGCGCCGGGGATTATGCAATTGAAACGCTGTAGGGGCAAACATCGTATCCAGATATGCGATAAACACGATGCGGGTATCCAGACCCCGGGCGGTGAGTCCTGCGTCGATCTCGTTGAGAAGCAGCACATACCAGTCCGAAGGACGGTGCTTTTGGCAAGCGTCACACTCGCAGTGGTTGCGGGCAGCATCGGCAAGCCACACGTGGAGGTAGTCGATGTTGCGGTGGGTGGCGGCGTATTCCACCACTTCGTTGGCCATAGCGGTGCGGACTTTTTCCTGAGACATACAGACATTGGTGAAAAGCGGCGCTTTGCGGAAAAGTTTTCTCTCGCCGCCCACCATTGCCAGGATGGAGATCTGTTCCTCGGTCAGCACCAGATCTTCAAAGTTATTGTCCACGCTGTTGTTGCTGGGCAGACCAAAGGGGCGGCAGGTCCAGCCGTGACCGATATCGTGGAGCATCAGACCCCGCTTGGCGATCTCCACCTCACACTGGCGTTTCCATTGGAGGATCTGGGCATCGCTGACATCTTCGGGGATGCGGTTTTCCTCGTTGCACATATGGGAGTAATAGCGGTTATAGTAGCCGTTGGGGATAAACCACTCCAGCATATATACATTCATTTCCAGTTTGGCGTAGTAGTCGGCGCACTCCAGCATACAGGTCTGGGATTCACTGCCCTCGTTGCAGAAACCGCGGAAACGGTGATCTGCCATTTTGTGGTATTGTACGCCGTGAATGTCCTGCATAGGCACGTAGTCGCCGTCAATGCCGGGGTAGAGCCAGCGGCAGCCGTTTTCCCGCAAAAAGCGGTAGACAGCGAACAGTACGCTCCGGGGGTTGGAACCTGCCAGAATGCCACCGGCTTCTGTGGTGTCGATGTGGATCACATCGTCCAGCACCGGATCTTCCGCTTCGCTGGGCAGATGGAAATCCTCCAAAAGACCCAGCCGGAAACCTTCGGTGGCGGCGGGATCGTAACGGATGTCCACATCGCCGCCCTCCGGCATCATCATACGCAGATACTTTTTCAGTTCTTCCGCGGCGAAATCGATCACATGATCCGCCCGGATCTTATTGACGGTAAACATAGCGTACCCTCCTAACCGATTTTTGTCATCATATCACAAAAACCGGCAAAGGACTAGCCTTTTTTTAAATCTCCCAAAATCTCCAGCACCAGCCGGCAATGTTCCCGTTTTTGCTCTGCCAGCCGGGCGTAGACGCCGCCGTATTCCGGGTCGCTGCTGCGGTTTTCGTAGGCGGCAAGGCATTGCATTTCCTGCCCGTAACACCGCCGCAAAGCGGTTTCCGGATCTGCGGGGGCAGGGGGCAGGGCTTTTACAGCGGGTCGGCTGCCGGTGAGCAGGGTGTAGATCCCTTTCAGGCAGGCTACATTTGCCAGTTCCTGCTGGTGGACGGTCCGCAGTAAGGTGGCGGATCTGCCCTGTATGCGCCGGGACAGTTGCAGGTATGTAGCGGCGTCGGTCCACTCCTGGGCGATCAGTTCGGTCAGTCCTTGTTCCCGGGGTGTTCCCGGGGCGGTGCTGTGTACTCTTTGCCATACTCTCTGGGCTTTTTCCGGATCGATTCTTTCCATAAAATCCTTCCTTTCCAATAGACTCAATATAGTATAGTATGATGAGTTCGGAGAATTTCTCGGTTGCTGTCGGAAATTTTCCGAAAATTTTTATTCCCTTTTTCGTACATTTGTGCTATAATTCGATTATCAGAGGGAAACGGAGGAAGTGTTATGCCCAGAGGAAGCAACAAACCCCAGATCATTTTGGACTTTGTCAACCAATTTGTGCAGGAGAACGGCTTTGCGCCTTCTGTGCGTGAGATCGGCGAGGCTGCCGGTTTGAAGTCCACCGCCTCTGTCAGTTATCATCTGCAGCGCCTGCAGGAGCAGGGCCTGCTCCACGCCCCGGCAGAAAAGGGTCGCAAACGGGCAGTTGTCACTACCCAGCGCCCCGGTCAGATCCCGGTGATCGGCGTAGTCACGGCGGGTATGCCCATTCTGGCCGTGGAGAACCGGGAGGGGACTATGCCCTGGGACGGTGACCCCAGTTGTTTTGCCCTCCGTGTCCGGGGTGACAGTATGATCGGTGCAGGCATTCTGGACGGCGATAAGGTAGTTGTCCGTCCCCAGCCCTCTGCCGACAACGGGCAGATCGTGGTCGCCCGTATTGAAGACGAGGCCACCGTTAAGCGTCTGCAGCGCCGCGGTGACGGTATTTGGCTGATGCCTGAAAATCCGGCTTACGCCCCCATCGATGGCCGTGAAGCCCAGATTATCGGGGTTGTAAAAGCAGTTGTAAGAGAATATTGACGCAATGGGTATGCCTTGGCATACCCATTTTTCAATAAAGTGTATAAAAAATCGCAAAAATACGGAAAAAACACCAAAAGTATTTGCTTTTTTATGTCTTGCGTGCTATACTATTTGGGCATTATTAGGAAAACACAAAAAATCATGGCTGCAGAGCAGCCTACAAAAATGAAAGGGGCTTAAACAATGTCTCACAAGTATGTTTATTTGTTCACTGAAGGCAATGGCAAAATGCGTGAACTCCTGGGCGGCAAGGGTGCAAACCTGGCTGAAATGACCAACATCGGTCTGCCTGTTCCTCAGGGTTTCACTATCTCCACCGAGGCTTGTACGCAGTACTACGAAGATGGCCGCAAGATCAATGACGAGATCAAGGCACAGATCATGGAGTACGTTGAGAAGATGGAAGGTATCACCGGCAAGAAGTTCGGCGATATCAACAACCCTCTGCTGGTTTCCGTCCGTTCCGGCGCCCGTGCTTCTATGCCCGGTATGATGGATACCATCCTGAACCTGGGTCTGAACGAGCAGGTCGTGGAGACTATGGCTGCCAAGTCCGGCAACCCCCGTTGGGCATATGACTGCTATCGCCGTTTCATTCAGATGTACTCCGACGTGGTTATGGAAGTCGGCAAGAAGTACTTCGAAGAACTGATCGATAAGATGAAGGAAGAAAAGGGTGTTAAGCAGGACGTAGAACTGACTGCTGAGGACCTGAAGGAACTGGCTAACCAGTTCAAGGCCGAGTACAAGAACAAGATCGGCAAGGACTTCCCCACCGATCCCAAGGAACAGCTGATGGGCGCCATCGAGGCTGTTTTCCGCAGTTGGGACAATCCCCGCGCTAACGTTTACCGCCGTGACAACGATATTCCCTACTCCTGGGGTACTGCTGTTAACGTGCAGATGATGGCTTTCGGTAACATGGGTGATAACTGTGGTACCGGTGTTGCCTTTACCCGTGACCCCGCAACCGGCGAAAAGGGTCTGATGGGCGAGTTCCTGACCAACGCACAGGGCGAAGACGTGGTTGCTGGTGTCCGTACTCCCATGCCCATCGCTGAGATGGCTGAGAAGTTCCCCGCTGCTTTCGAGCAGTTCACCAAGGTTTGCGCGATCCTGGAAGATCACTACCGTGATATGCAGGATATGGAGTTCACCGTTGAAGACGGCAAACTGTATATGCTGCAGACCCGTAACGGCAAGCGTACCGCTAAGGCTGCTCTGAAGATCGCTTGCGATCTGGTTGACGAAGGTATGATCGATGAGAAGCAGGCTGTTGCTATGATCGATCCCCGTAACCTGGATACTCTGCTGCATCCCCAGTTCGATACCAAGGCTCTGAAGGCTGCTACTCCCGCCGGCCGCGGTCTGGGCGCTTCTCCCGGAGCCGCTTGCGGTAAGGTCGTCTTCACCGCTGAGGACGCTGAGACTTGGAATGCCCGCGGTGAGAAGGTCGTTCTGGTTCGTCTGGAGACCTCTCCCGAAGACATCACCGGTATGAAGGCATCTCAGGGCATCCTGACTGTCCGTGGCGGTATGACTTCCCACGCAGCCGTTGTTGCCCGTGGTATGGGTACCTGCTGCGTTTCCGGCTGTGGCGAGATCATTATGGACGAGGCTAACAAGCAGTTCACTCTGGCAGGCAAGACCTACCACGAGGGTGACTATATCTCCATCGACGGCTCCACCGGCTGCATCTACGACGGCATCATCCCCACTGTGGACGCTGAGATCGCAGGCGAGTTCGGCCGCATTATGGCTTGGGCTGACAAGTACAGAACTCTGAAGGTCCGTACCAATGCCGATACCCCCGCTGACGCTAAGAAGGCTAAGGAACTGGGCGCTGAAGGCATCGGCCTGTGCCGTACCGAGCATATGTTCTTCGAGGCTGAGCGTATCGCTGCATTCCGCGAAATGATCTGCTCCGATACCGTTGAGGGCCGTGAGGCTGCTCTGGCTAAGATCCTGCCCTTCCAGCAGAGCGACTTCGAGAAACTGTACGAGGCTCTCGAGGGTATGCCCGTTTGCATCCGTTTCCTGGATCCCCCTCTGCACGAGTTTGTTCCCACTGAGGAAGCAGACATCAAGGCACTGGCTGATGCCCAGGGCAAGACGGTTGCTGATATCAAGAATGTCATCACCGGCCTGCACGAGTTCAACCCCATGATGGGTCACCGTGGCTGCCGTCTGAGCGTTACCTATCCCGAGATCGCAAAGATGCAGACCAAGGCTGTTATCCGCGCTGCTATCAATGTTCAGAAGGCACATCCCGACTGGGCTGTCGTTCCTGAGATCATGATCCCCCTGACCGGCGAAAGCAAGGAACTGAAGTTCGTTAAGGACATCGTTATCGAAGTCGCTAACCAGGAGATCGCTGCTGCAGGCGTCGAACTGCACTACGAGGTCGGTACCATGGTCGAGATCCCCAGAGCATGTCTGATCGCTGACGAGATGGCTAAGGAAGCCCAGTTCTTCTGCCTCGGCACCAGCGACCTGACGCAGATGACCTTTGGCTTTAGCCGTGACGATGCAGGTAAGTTCCTGACTGCTTACTACGAGAGCAAGATCTACGAGAACGATCCCTTCGCTAAGCTGGACCAGAACGGCGTCGGCAAACTGATGGAAATGGCTGTTACCAACGGCCGCGCTGCCAACAACAAGCTGCACTGCGGTATCTGCGGTGAGCACGGCGGCGACCCCGTCTCCGTGGAGTTCTGCCACAAGATCGGTCTGGACTACGTTTCCTGCAGTCCCTTCCGTGTGCCTATCGCTCGTCTGGCTGCTGCCCAGGCTGCCATCCGCGAAAGTGGGAAATAATTAAATCACTTAAAAACCCAGTATTTACAAGAGTTTTGAGAGATTTCTAAAAAAGCAATTATACCCGTGGTTTTTCGGAACCACGGGTATTTTTTAATATTATGGTATTTTAAGTGCTTTATAATTGACGTAAATGTCGAAATATGGTATAATGTATATGTCAATTAAATAGCACGTAACATACTAAATTTAACTTACATACAACTCTGGCGGGAGTTTTGTATGTAAGTTTTTTATTTTTCTCCTTTCATTTTGTTATTGCTTCCTAGTGGCAAGAGTGCGTGTAATCTTCCAAAAACAATTCCTCCTTCATTATCAGATGTCGGTGTACTAGACAACACCGAGTACATAAAACCAAAAAACAACCATCTTACTAGACTTTTTAGGAAAATATGGTACAATAACATAACATATATTCAAGGGGGTTGTGCTATGGTTGGATACATTTCAACAGTAAAAGAGTTGTTGAATACCAATAATAGCGATATTATTAGGTGCTTAACCGAAAAATATCCATTGGCAGAATCAAGCCAAATCGTTTCGTGGGAAACTTTGTTGAACGATATAAAAACATCTACTGCTATTTCTAATTTACCACAAGATGTCATTGTTTCTATTGAGTATTCTCTTCCTACCGACGGAATGGCAATAGACTTAATTATCGCAGGTATATCTTCTTCTGGCGATAGATGTGCTTATATTATTGAATCAAAACAGTGGAATACACAATATATTACTGATGCTACATTTTGTGCTTACAGGGAACCTGGCAAAGAACTTCACCCACAAATACAGGTGAGTCGCCATAAATTAAGTTTTCAGGACTATCTTGATATTGGTACAAAATATACAGTTTCTCCATTTGTGTATATAAGAAACTCTTCATTTACTTCTGCACAATCTTTAATTGAACAGAACCCGTGGCCATCAACACGGACTATTCCCATTGCGACAAATATTGATGATATTATTTCTATTGCCGCAGAAAATCTTGTGTCGGGCGATGATGATATTGCTTATGATTTATCTAATGCTCAATATTGCCCGTCAAAAGAAATTATTGATGCGATGAGTTCTATCGTAACAAAGGAAGAACCCTTTATCCTAACCGAAGAACAAAACCGTGCAGTTCAAGAAATCAAAAAGAGTATCGCAGATGGCAAAAAAGTAATTCGAGTTGTCGGTGCTGCTGGTTCAGGCAAGACTGCAATACTCTTAAATCTGTATGTACAATATCTAAATGAAAAAGAAGAAACTCAACTCCGACCAATATTTATAAGTGGGGCACAAAACACTGCTTATTACAGAAGTTTATTCCCCGAAGTGCAAAACTCTTTTAGTTATTCTTTCTCCTTGGAAAAAATGGTTGCCAAAACCAAAGGCAATCTATATGTGCTTCTAATGGATGAAGCACAACATAACCAAGAGGGTATAATAACAAATATGGTTAATAGAGGTGCTACGTTAATATTATGTTACGATGTATCTCAAATAATAAATGCAGACAATTCAATTGCGGAATTAAAGCGTCTTGAAGAACGAGACGACTTTACTACTATTGAATTAAAAGACAGTGTTCGGTTTAATGGCTCACAAATTGCCGAAAAAAATATAAAAACCTGTTTAAGAGGTGGAAAAGAGTTCGAAGAGGACGAATTATACGATTTTCAGTTGTTCTCTGATTTTGAGTCTTTCCAAAACAAAGTAAAAGAAACTATTGTTGCTCATCCAGACGAAACGGTTGCTGTTACAGGTTTGCTGTCTTTTGACTCAAAGAAGTATACTGTTGAGGAAAATCCTGACTCTATCTTGTTCACCAAATGGGGCAGTAAAACTGAGTGTGAATGGATGCCCTATATTAGAGATAAGATTTATTTTGAGAAAAATGATGGTAATTTGTGGGTTGGAACTTGGTGGATGCCAGGTCTTGATGTTGATTATGTTGCTGTTCTTGTTGGAGGAGACGTAACGATGACACCAAATGGTGTTATTGCAAATCCAGAACAAGCGAAGCATTATAGAATGATGGTTAGCATTGCCACCCAATTGAATTTGCCGTCGGAACTTATTACTGAAAAGAAGATTTTCGGTAAGTTGAGCATTGATTATTTTAATTCTTCAAAGCGAATTATTGAATACATAAACAAACCAGAAAACGCTGAACTCAAAGACAAATATATATCTTTGTTCTCAAAATTATTAAGGAACAACTATTATATAATGATGTCTCGTGGTCGCAAGGGATGTTTTGTGTACTTTGCTAATTCCGAAGAGAATTGATTAAGAATTATTTTTTAGCATATATTCAAGAACCTGTATAGCGGTATTTTTGATGTGTGGTTTTATGTCATTTGAAGTAACAAGTTCGTCCAATGTAAACCAATGAAACTCATTGCTCTCCTCGTTTGCGGGGTTTAATTGAGAGTTAGTTGTTTCTCCAATAAAAATGAAATCAAAAAACTCTTCGTCGTGACCTACTCCTTCGTAATATGTGCAAAATGGCAAAGGAATGCGTACTACTCGTCCGATGTCTATATCCGACATTATTTCGTTGCTAACGATAGATATTTCGAGTCCCGTTTCTTCTATTGCTTCTCTAATTGCTGTTTCGTGTGGAAACTCGTTTTCTTCTGCGTGGCCGCCAACAGGGAACCAAGTTTTGTATTTCTTATGCATATGTAGAAGAACATGACCATTATTGACAATGTAAACGGTACCCGTTATTGATTTTTGATAAAACATATTGAACACCTCATTAAAAGATAGGAGTATTAAAATGGATAAAAAATCAGTTTGTAAAGAAATTTTTGACAGATTGATGAATGAACTGCCTTCATACTGGGATGGCGAAGAAACCATTCTTTTTATGAGAGATGAAGGTTGTCGTAACTGGCGTCAAATGGAATGGCCAGGTTGGTATTTTCAGTTTATGTGTGAAACCGTTTTAAGCAAAGGAAGATTTTTCACAATCCCAGGTCCTTCTTACGGTAATGTTGAGTTTGATGGTGCGCGAATTATTCCTTGGGATTTTAAAGCACATACCACTAACGGTTCAAGCCAAAACAAAGTGCCGACAAATGGATACCAAGAAGTTAAAGCCGCCATCGAAGAGTATGGTTGTGTTGGGTTCATAATTGCTTCGGGCAATGCAATCTTTGACGACGACAACCAAATATTTAAGAAATGGCACGATGCATTAAAAGGTAAGACGTCGGATTATGAAAAAGAGCGTATCGCTCGTGGCGCTCCTTCTCGTCGTCGCAAGGCGTCTTTTGAATTGGACTCTATTCGTTTTATTTTTGTTGATAAGGATACACTTAAATATTGCGGTTCATTCCAAGGAGGAATGAGAAATTCTGACGGAACACCTCGGAACCCCAAAGTTATGCTCGACATATCAGACCCCAGATTAGAACAATACATATTTACAGTTTAATAGAAAAATGCCACTACCTCTGTGTATTTGAGGTAGTGGCACTTTTCTATTCTTCTACATCAAATAAATTTAGTTGGGTATCGCAAACATCAAGTTGTGTCATAGGGTCCCATTCTCCCTTGTCGTGCTGGTCAAGGTTGAATAATTGCTCTGCCAAAAATCTCACACAATTCACGTTGACGGCATTACCAAACTGTTTGTATGCCTGATGGTCGTTTTCATTTGGAATAAATGTATCAGGAAAACTTTGAAGTCTTGCTGCTTCACGTGGAGTAAGTCTTCTCTTGTATTTGCCGATAATCGGTATTTGAACCATTGCAACAAGTGCAGGGAAAGAGTCGGGTCGTTTTACACGAATGCCTGATGGTCTAAATTGAATAAAGCCTTCCCATATACTCGATATAGATGTTCCAGCCTGCCACTCAAATTTTCTGTGGGTTGGAACAAAATCCTCTAAATTGTTCCATTTCTCTAACCACTTATCAATAAATTCTTTGTTGTTCGCGTATAATTCTCTGTTCTTTCGACAAAAATCTGCCTTCCATTTTGGAAATTCAGATGTGTCGTAGGTTTCCTTGAATTCAAAAGCCCAAATCGGGAAACCGATTACCTTTTCTTTAATTCCGTGATAGAATTCGTCCCAACAATTAAGAACCTTCTCTTCATCTTCTGAAATGTTATATTTCGGGTCAGGATTTTCTTCTATAATTCCTGCTTCGTAGATGTTCATCTCGTGCTTTTCTCTGTTAGGAATATTGAAGTTGAGATGATTGACACCCAAAGAGTTATGAATTCCGAGAATATATACTCTTTCTCTTAACTGTGGAACACCAAGTTGATGTGGGCTCATTATTATAGGATTGTCAGATAAAACATATCCTAAATCCGTTAGATTTCTTTTTATTACTCGCCACGTATTACCCTTATCGTGCGATACTAAATTTCGCACATTCTCTAAAAGAATGAATTTTGGTTGTTTTTCCTTCAAGATTCTAACGATTTGGAAAAACAGAGTACCTTTTGTTTCATCGGCAAATCCTTCTTGTCTTCCTGCTTTTGAAAACGCTTGACAAGGGAAACC
Organism: Faecousia sp.; assembly: GCA_045540035.1. Lineage (GTDB taxonomy): Bacteria > Bacillota > Clostridia > Oscillospirales > Oscillospiraceae > Faecousia. The sequence continues at coordinate 28,163 of JAZQGL010000030.1, read as the reverse complement.
ACCACAAAGGACATCGTGCTCTGGAATTTGGTTGTTTTCAATTTTTGTTACATCGTGGGCAGAATCGAAACCATAGTTTTTCATATATGACTCAATTGCAAAGGCGTCTATTTCAGATGCCAAAACACATTTACCACCCAAATCGCTCATTGCTTGATGGAAACCACCGATACCAGCAAATAAATCAATAAAAGCAAACTCATTGTCTTTAAAGTAATTCATATTTCAATCTTATCTTACCTATCTATATTTTTCAATCAATAATCGTTGTTTCGCAAATATCCGAAATATCACAATTATAAGTATTACAGATTTTAATTAGCACGGACATAGAAACTTCTATATTTTTATTTAATTTTGTCATTGTTCCTGTGCTTATGTCGCATTTTTTACGGAACTCTTGTTTTGAAATCCCATTTTCCAAGAGCATTATCCATAGTTTTTTATAATTGATTTTTCGCAAAGGAATCACCTCTCTTGACTTTTTGTTTGCCTCTGTATAATACCATATTCAGAAGATAAAATCAACTATTTTTGTAAAAAAATCGAAAGAAGTTGCGATTTTTGTCTTGGCGCTACCGTTTGGATATGGTATAATAAAGAAAACAGAATATTACATATTTCAACAATTTGACCTACATACATTATCCGTATTGGATTCTGTGTGTAGGTCTTTTTTATTTCCTCCACCGTGCCTGTGCGGGTTTAATATAATCCCTCTTTCAATAATTCCTCCAATTGCGGAGCAACAGGCTGCTCCGTTCTACATAATTAAAAATGATAGGTAAGAAAGAAGGAAACGATTATGAGAAAAACACTTGAAGCAATGTACTACGATAACCTGTCAATCGCAGGCAGAGGTCTTGACAAGAAAAGCGAGTATTACAAAGCGGAGCGAGTAGTACGCGAAATCGCCTGCGAACTTGAAGAGACCCTTACCTCGCAGCAGAAAGAAATCTGGGACAGGTATGTCTCGGCGAATATGAAAGCATCCAATTTGAGTTGCTGTGACAACTTTGTGCTTGGTTTCAGAACTGCCGCCAATCTGCTGGTTGAAGCGCTGGTAGATTGTAGCGACGACAGCACCTTTCCGATTGAGGGGTGATTGATGTGAAGACGGTATTGAAAATTTCTTACCGAGCAGTCGCTATTGTGATGTTGGTTCTGCTTATGGTCGGTATGTTCGTGAACCGAGCGACCGAGGAAGCAAGTAAAAAATGAAAGATGTTTTAGGAAAGAATTTACCCGAAATTACCGAAGTAACCCTTTTATCTTTAGAAGAATTTGAAGCATGCAAAGGAAATGTGAATTTTTTCGATTTGATTCCTGACGAAGAATGTGGAAGTTGGTATTTAAGAACTCCCGCAGATGATGGAGAAATTTGGGTCGTTAATTATGGTGATGAAATTGATGAGCCTACAAGTGTTGACTTTGAAGACTATCCGCCTGAAGGTTCTTGGGGCACTGCGCTACGTCCCATTCTACGTCTTGCAAGTTCAAACTTAAAGGATGGAACAACATTAGAGGCAGGCGATAATGTTATTATTGGAAAAAACACATTCACTGCAATTTCCGATACCATCATTTTCTCGGATAAGGCTGCCTGGTATGATGCAGAAAATGATACCTACGGTTATTTTGATGACGAAACCAATGTTTATGAAAACTCACTTGCAAAACAGAGAGTAGATGCTTGGTTTGAAGAAAAAATCAAACCCACCTCTAATTTCCCTCTTTTGCTGATAGCAGCACAGGCTGCTATTAAGGAAAGCAAGTAATTGCTAACTTTATAAAACAAAACTATCCACCCGAGGAAACTCGGGCGGGTTTTTTCGTATGCAGTTCGATAGAATTTGTAGGGGCGATTATCAATCGCCCGCGGGCGGTCAGTGACCGCCCCTACAATCCTCACCAAGAAATTGGTGAGGTTGGTTTCTATCTATTGCAAACAATTTAGTGTATTAGTATAATAAACACTAGAGGTGATAAATATGAAAAAAGCAATAATTATTTCTAGTAGCATAATCCTTGCAGTTCTTGTTGTATTTTTCTTATTATATTTCATTTCAACTGTTTCCAAGGATACGGGCGACTTTTCTGTTGATGAATTTGCGGAATATATCCAAAACGAGCATTTTCAAACAGACAAAAATTACGGAGAGATTACCGACTTTAAATCTGCTGCAAAAGCAGGTAAGATGGCAATAGCGGAACGCTTTGAAAACTCCGACGGCAGTATTTTTGAATGGATGGGCTGTAGTGTTCAATACGACAAAGCCAACGATGTATACTATGTGCATACATATCACATTGCTCCTTTTGTTAAGGGCGGTGCATATGGTATAATCATTCAATCTGATGGAACAGTCCTCGCAATATGGGGTGAAAAATAACAACCAAACTTCCCTCTTTTGCTGATCGCACCACAGGCGGCTATCAAGGGCTAAATGCTAACCCAATAACGAATCCCCACCGAGAAATCGGCGGGGATTTTTTCTGTGCATTGCACTTTTGGAAAAAACGCGCTATAATTTCAATAAGCGCAATGAAAGGAGCAAGGGGATGACAGTGTTCGATAAAAGCGAATTTGAAAAGCATACGGCGGAAGCCAGAGAAAACTGGGGGCAAACACCTGCCTATGAAGAATTCGAGACCAAAACAAAGGATTATTCAAAAAGCAAATGGAATGACCTTGCCGCGGGAATGGATCACATTATGGCGGAGTTTGCTTTGTGTATGAAAAGCGGGGAAGCACCGGCGTCTTCCGGAGCGCAGGTACTTGTCAAGTCCTTGCAGAACCATATCACCGAGAATTATTATCTTTGCACAGACGAGATTTTGTCAGGTCTTGGGCAGATGTATGTGGCAGACGAACGATTTAAAAGGAATATCGATAAACACGCAGAGGGTACGGCGGCGTTTGTCTGCGCAGCAATTGGCAACTATTGCCAAAAATGAGCGCATTATTGCTTTTTTCGCAAAGAGCGTTGTATTTGGAAGAAAGGTATATTATAATCGTAGTAATCAAAAACATATTTCCTGTAACACACGAAAACTCTCTGTCTCTGTCCGGATGGGGGAAAAGAACGAAAGGGGGAGCCCGCTATGAAAAACTTAGGTTATTATAACGGTGTTTGTGACGAAATCGAAAGAATGTCCATTCCTATGAGTGACCGTGTCTGTTTCTTTGGCGACGGCGTTTATGATGCCACCTACAGCCGCAATTATAAAATATTTGCCATAGATGAGCACGTAGACCGTTTCTATAACAGCGCAAAACTGTTGGATATCGAATTACCTTATACAAAAGAGGAAATGAAGAATATTCTTTCAGATATGGTCCGAAAAATGGATACGGGAGAGAACTTTGTTTACTTTCAGGCTACCCGGGGCAGCAACGGACCCAGAAATCACATCTATACACCCGGTGTGAAAGCCAATATCTGGATCAACATTTATCACAAGGAAATTCTGGATCTGAAAAAGCGGGTACAGTTGATCACAATGGAAGACACCCGTTTCCTGCACTGCAATATCAAGACGCTGAACCTGATTCCCTCGGTTATAGCGTCTCAGCGGGCGAAAGAGGCAGGCTGTTTTGAAACTGTTTTTCACAGAAACGGCAGAGTTACGGAGTGCGCGCACAGCAACGTGCATATTATCAAAGACGGCACGCTGATCACTGCGCCCACGGACAATCTGATCCTGCCGGGCATTGCCAGAAAGCATATTATCGCAGCCTGCAAACAGTTGGGCATCCCTGTGCGGGAAACGCCTTACTATCTGGAGCAATTGTTTGATGCAGACGAAGTTATGGTCTCTTCGGCAGGTGCGCTATGTCTGGTTGCTGACCGGATCGACGGCAAGCAGGTTGGAGGAAAAGCACCGGGGTTGATCGAAAAACTGCAAAAACTCCTGCTGGATGATTTTATCGCCCAAACAAAGTAACGGTATTTTCCGGATTTTGTAAAATAATACTCCCGCCGGGTTTGAACAGAAAAGCGCATGCTTTTATGAACTTTTGTTGACATAAGGAAAACGGTGTGCTATTCTCTAAGCAGATCAGTTAACAAAAAATTCATTTTTTCTGGTCGAAAAGAAAGGGGTATTATTATGGAAAATACTGTAAACACGGCTCCCGTTGGTCAACTGAAAACAAATAAGGGTCTGCTGAAGACCATTCTGCTTTCTCTGATCACCTTTGGCATCTATCCTCTGGTCGTTATGTCCGCGGTTTCCAACGACATCAACATTGTTGCTTCCAGATATGATGGCAAGAAGACCATGCACTACTGCTTGCTGCTGTTTATCGTTGCTCCTATCACTCTGGGCATCGGCGGCATCGTTTGGTCTCACAAGATCTCCAACAGAATCGGTGCAGAACTGAGAAGACGCGGCATTGCATACAGCTTCAGCGCAACCGATTTCTGGCTGTGGAATGTTCTGGGTAGCCTGATCGTTGTAGGTCCTTTTGTTTACCTGCACAAAATGTTCAAGGCTGTCAACCTGATGAACGCACACTACAATGTAAACGGCTAATTTCCCTACATAATAGGAATTACTGCCAATAACAAATCCCGCCGGGTGACCGGCGGGATTTTTCTGCATTTTTCAGAGAGGGTATTCCTCGGGGAACAAGGTGTGCCACAGAAGCAATACTACATCGTCATCGTACATTTATTATACCACGGATTCTTGATTTGCAATATCTGTTCCCGTTAGCCCTTTGAAAAGTCGCGAATACCCCCAATAATGCCCCAAGATTTTTCGGATTGTATTGCAGAAGATAATCTGCTAAAATGAAAGCAACAATTGCGGTGCAATTTGTTTGTGTATCTCCGGCAAAAAGGAATATCAAACATAAGAACGGAGCGTTTGTTATGGAAATTTTGGCGCAGATCGTGGGCTTGCTGGCGGTAACGGCGTTTTTACTCAGTTACCAGCAGAAAAAACGCAAACATATCGTCCTGCTCAGCGTGACCTGCAGATGCCTTTACATTCTGCAATATCTGCTGCTGGGGGCATTTGCCGGTGCGGTGATGGATATTCTCGGCGTGATCTCTGCATGGCTTGCCGGCAAAAAACACCTGCCGGCAGTGAAAAAACATACAAAAGCCATCGTCATCGCTACCAATGTCTGTCTGGTGGCGGCGGGTGGTGTGATCGCCTGGCTAAACGGTAGGTGGATCGATCTTTTCTCTATTTTAGGCGTGACGCTGCATACCAGCGCTTTGTGGCTCAGCGACGAACAGCAGATCCGCTATGTGACTTTGGCGGGTTCGCCTTTTTGGTGCGCTTACAATGTGTTAAGCAGGGCATACGGCTCTGCCATCGGCGATTTTCTGTCCATTTGTTCGCTGGTGATTGCCATTTTCCGTTACAGAAAGAAAGACAGCGAGAAAACCAAATAATGGAAACTGCCCGGTGCAAATCGGGCGGTTTTTTGGGTTTTTGGAAGAATTCCGTTGAGTTTGGTGGTATTTTGTGCTATATTTAAGAAAAGTGAGTGTGATTGTATGCATTACCAAAAACCGAATTTGTTTTTCTACAGAGTTACGCAGTTTGCTGCCTGGTTTTTTGCTGCCAATGTTTTTAAGAGAAAGATCCTGCGCAATGAACTCAAAGGGGTAAAAGGTCCTTTTGTGGTCATAGCCAACCATCAGGCGGCATATGACTTTGTGAATTTGATCGGCATTTCCCGTCGGCCTATGTCTTTTGTGGTCAGCAATTCCTTTTATCAGAGTCTGCCCATTCAGGGCATTATGGACAGAATCGGCGTGATTCCCAAGCAGCAGTTTCAGACCAATGCCTCGGATCTGAAGAAGATGCGGGCAGTGATCCAGGCCGGTCAGCCGGTGGTGATCTATCCTGCCGGTCTGATGTGCGAGGACGGTCTTTCCACCCCCATTCCCGCCGCCACCGGCAAATTGCTGAAATGGCTGGGCGTAGATGTGTATATGGCAAAGACCCAGGGTACATATTTTGCAATGCCTAAGTGGACCTCCGGTTTCCGCCCCGGTAAGACGACTTTGGATGTATACAAGTTGTTCACCAAAGAAGAAGTGGAAACGCTGGATCTGGAGGAGATCCGCCGGCGGACCGAGGAAGCGCTGCTGTTCGATGCTTACCGGGAGCAGGAGCAACTTTTGGTGTCATATAAAAATGCTGAAGACCTGCAGGGAATTGAAAATGTGCTGTACATTTGCCCGCACTGCGGCGCAGAGTTTTCCATAGCGGTCAAGGATAAGAGTACCGTTGTGTGCAAGGCTTGCGGTTACAGCCATACCGGTGACAAATACGGCTTCCTGCACAAAACCAGCAGCCACGGACAGGAGATCCGCTATATATCCGACTGGAGCAAGAAGATCTATCAGCAGGTAAAGGAAAAACTTGCCAAAGGGGAGCAGAGTGTTCTTTCCGCTGCGACTGCCTTTCATATGGTAGATCCCAAAAAGAAAAAGTATGTACCGGTGGGAGCCGGAACGGTGACCCTTTCTCCGGACAAATTCCTTTTAGAAGGTACGATCCGTGGTGAAAAAGTGTCGGTGTCTGTGCCGACGGGGTATTTCCCCACGCTTCCTTTTTCGCCGGGTAAGTACATAGAAGTTCAGGACGGCTCAGCGATTTATCGCTGTGTGCTGGAAGAAGGCCGTCTGGCAATGAAATTCATCAATATGGTCAAAGCCTTCTACGAACTGAGGCAGAGATAACAGAACCCCCCTGACGCCTGAAGCGTCAGGGGGTTATTGCGTGGGCGCTATAGGCGCTATAACCACTTAGTCTATTGCATTTTTTGGCACGGGTGGTACAATGGGCGATAGTGTGAAAATCCTTGAAAATTAAGGAAAATTTGAAGAAGGTGCTCATAAATGAACGGTCTTATCAGCAAAGTTCGCGCCCATTATAAATGGGTGGTGGCGGCTGCGTGTTTTTTGATGGTGTTCGTCTGCCTTGGTTTTTGCAGTTCCAACAAAAGTATGTACGTGGCGGCCATTACTGAGGCTACTGGTATATCCAGAAGCCTGTTTTCAATAAACGATACCGTTCGCTTTGTGGTTTGCGCGGTGATCAATGTATTTTTCGGCAGTTTGGTAGCGAAATTTGGTCCGAAAAAGTTGATCTTTGCGGGTTTTGTCTGTCTGATCGGCGCTATGTCTGCTTACGCGCTGGCAGAGAATGTGTTGGTGTTCTACTTAGGCGGTGCTTTGCTGGGTGTTGGTGCGTCCTTTACCACCACTGCCACCGTTGGCTGTATTGTCAACAAGTGGTTCAAGCAGCACAGAGGTACGGTTATGGGCGCGATCCTGGCAGCCAACGGTCTGGGCGGCGCGGTAGCGGCACAGATAGTCTATCCCATCATCTACCAGGAGAATGCCCCTTTCGGTTATCGGAATGCCTATAAACTGGTGATCCTGATTTTGGCGGTTACTGCGGCGATCGTCCTTTTGCTGGTAAAAGAGCAGCCACACGGTGAGGCGAAACTCCCTACAGTGGTTGCCCGAAAAACGCCCAGGAGTAACACATGGGCAGGCGTGGATTACAGCATTGCCAAAAAGCAGACTTTTTTCTATGCGGTGATGGTCTGTGTATTCTTTACCGGCTTTATGCTCCAGAGCGTTCAGGGTGTGGCGGCTGCTCACATGAAGGATGAGCAACTGGATGCGGCTTACATAGCCACAGTACTGAGCATAGGCTCAGTAGCACTGACCGGTTCAAAATTCCTTACCGGTGTGCTCTATGATAAGTTTGGTCTGCGGGTCACAACTACGGTTTGTTCTGTGTCAGGGGTGATCGCTATGACTTCGCTTGTGCTTTTGGGCAATGACGCAATGGGCAACACAATGGCTGTGGTCTACACGGTGATCTCTGCCCTGGCACTGCCGTTGGAGACCGTTATGCTGCCCCTCTACGCGGGAGATCTGTTTGGAGAAAAGTCGTACAGCAAGATGGTCGGCATCTTTATAGCGGTAAATTACGCGGGTTTTGCGTTGGGAAGCCCTGTGATCAATGCGGTTTACGATATCTTCCACAGTTATACACCGGCGTTTGTCTTCTGTGCTTTGTTGATGGTGGTTGTGACTGTGGTTATGCAGTTCGCGATCACCAAGGCACACAAATTCCGCGACCAGATTATGCAATAAAAGATTGACACCTCCCATATAAACGGTTAAAGTTTATATAGGAGGTGTTTTTATGTACAGGATCGAATTGGGAAAAACCGGTCTGCAGGTACCGACTGTGGCGGTCGGCTGTATGCGCATCAGCAATATGGCGGAAAAAGAGGTGGAGACCTTTGTCCATACGGCTTTGGAAAAGGGTGCAAATTTCTTTGATCACGCAGATATTTACGGTAAAGGCGCATCTGAGACCGTGTTTGGCAAGGCAGTTCTGCCCCGCCTGCGGGAGAAACTGATTTTGCAGACCAAATGCGGCATCGTGCCGGGCAACCGGTTCGATTTTTCCTATGAACATATCGTGTCCTCCGTGGAGGGCAGTCTGAAAAGATTGGGCACAGATTATGTGGATGTACTGTTGCTGCACCGCCCGGACGCACTGATGGAGCCGGAGGAGGTGGCAAAAGCCTTCGATCATCTGAAATCTTCCGGCAAGGTGCTGCATTTCGGCGTGTCCAACCAGAACCCTTATCAGATGCAGTTGCTGCAATCCTGCCTGGATATGCCTCTTTGCGCCAACCAACTCCAGTTTGGTATTATGCACGCGCCTATGGTCAATTTCGGGATCAATGGCAATATGTACAATGATGCAGGCATCAACCGGGACGGCGGCGTACTGGATTACTGCCGTCTGAACAAGATCACCATCCAGCCCTGGTCGCCGATGCAGTACGGCTTTTTTGAAGGCTGCTTTGTGGACAATGAAAAATTCCCGGAACTGAATGCGGCGCTGGCGATCTTGGCAGAAAAATACGGCGTCAGTAAGACCACCATTGCCTTTGCCTGGATCTTGCGGCATCCGGCGAAAATGCAGCCGGTTACCGGAACTACCAACCTGACAAGACTGGCAGACTGCCTGAAGGCGGCAGAGATTGCTTTGACCCGGGAAGAATGGTACACTATCTATATGGCAGCAGGCAACCGCCTGCCGTAACAGGAGAAGAACATGAAAAAGACACTGATCGTTGTGGATATGCAAAATGACTTTATCGATATGGCGCTGGGCACAAAAGAGGCGGTGGCCATCGTGCCGAAAGTCCGGGAGAAGATCGCGCAGTACCGTAAAAATGGCGATGAGATCATTTTTACCCGGGATACCCATACGGAAGATTATCTGAATACCCCGGAGGGCAAGAAACTGCCTGTACCCCACTGTATCCGCGGCACAAAAGGCTGGCAGATCGCAGACGGGCTGTATGTGGAAGGCTGTAAGATCATCGATAAACCCAATTTCGGCTGGCCTCGCTGGAAGGAAGAAACTCTGGAAAGTGTGGAAATGGTGGGTCTTTGCACCGATATTTGCGTGGTTTCCAATGCGCTGATCATTAAGGCGACATTCCCGGATGCAGATATTAAGGTGGACAGCGCTTGCTGCGCAGGCGTGACGCCGGAAAGTCACCGGGCGGCGCTGCAGACTATGCAGATGTGCCAGATCGATATTGTTTAAAGGAGATCGGACTATGTATATGAAGTGGAAGGACGGCAAGTCCAAAGTTCTGACATTGAGTTATGACGATGGTGTGGTGCAGGATATCCGGTTGATGAAGATTCTGGACAGCCACGGTTTGAAATGTACATTTAATATCAGTTCCGGCAGATATGTGCCGGAGGAAACGATCCGGGAGACTTTTACCGGCAGAATGAAACTGTCTGAGGCAAAGCAACTCTATATCGGCTCCGGACACGAGGTGGCGATCCACGGTTTCAACCATCCCCACCTGGACAGACTGAAGTCTGCAGGTATGCTGACAGAGATTTTGGATGACCGCAGATGCATCGAAAATGACTATGGAACCATCGCCCGTGGCATGGCTTATCCCAACGGAAAGTATAGTGATGCGGTGGTGGCGGCACTGAAAATGTGCCATATTGCCTACAGTCGCACAACAAAATCCACAGAAAAGTTTACACTTCCGGAAAACTGGCTTACCTGGCATCCTACCTGCCACCACAAGAATCCCCGGCTTATGGAACTTGCCAAGCAGTTTGCGGAAAAAGATCTGCGCTACCCCAGCGAAACCCAGTTGTTCTATTTATGGGGTCACAGTTACGAGTTTGACAATGACGATAATTGGCAGATCATAGAGGAATTTGCCGCATATATGGGCGGCAGAGATAATATCTGGTATGCCACAAACATAGAGATCTATGACTATGTCCGGGCGTATGAATCATTAAAGGTCAGTGTGGACGAAAAGATCGTGCAGAATCCCTCTGCTACAGATGTGTGGTTCTTTAAAAATGGAACAACACATTGTGTCCGCGCCGGAGAAACAATTCATATTTGAAGTAAGCGCACCCGTGTACAACGGGTGCGCTTTCCTGCGTTTGGAAAAATGAACAAATCTTTGAAGTTGAAGTTGTATAATATGTAGAAAAGCCCAAATGGAAACAAAATGTCATTGCCATTTTTGGACAAAGGTGCTATACTATGTTGGCGAAACGATTGGATACGTTTCCAAATCAATCATCCGGCACAGCCGGAACAAAACAATTTTTAGGAGGAACAAAACAATGAAAAAGTTAATTGCACTGCTGTTGGCTTTGGTCATGGTTCTGGGCCTGGTCGCTTGCGGTAACGCACCCCAGGGCGGCAACGAGACCACCGCACCCGCAGGCACCGATGGCACTCAGGGTGGCGAAGAGACCGCTAAGGGTTCTGTCTACTGGCTGAACTTCAAGCCCGAGTCCGACGAGGCTCTGCAGGAGATCGCCAAGATGTATACCGACGAGACCGGTGTCCCCGTTAAGGTCGTCACCGCTGCTTCCGGTACTTACAACGAGACCCTGACCGCTCAGATGGATAAGTCCGATGCTCCCACCCTGTTCGTGGTTGGCAATCAGGCTGCTGTTGAGACCTGGGGCGAGTACTGCCTGGATCTGACCGGCACCAAGATCGCTGACGAGCTGAGCACCGACGCTTACATGCTGAAGGATGCTGACGGCAAGCTGTGCTCCATCGGTTACTGCTACGAGTGCTACGGCATCATCGTTAACAAGGAACTGCTGGTTAAGGCTGGCTACGCTGAAGATTACATCACCAACTTTGCTACTCTGAAGGAAGTTGCTGAGGACGTTCACGCTCGCGCTGCTGAGCTGGGCTTCGATGCATTCTCCTCCGCAGGTATGGACGACAGCTCCTCCTGGCGCTTCACCGGCCACCTGATCAACCTGGAGTACTACTACGAGTCCGTTGACGCTCCCGAGGCATGGACTTCCTGCCCCGCAACCCTGACCGGTAAGTACATGGACAACTACAAGAACCTGTACGACCTGATGGTTGTCAACTCCGCTACCGATCGCGCTTCCCTGGCTAACGGCGGCTTCGACGCTGCTGCTGAGTTCGCTGAAGGCAAGGCTCTGTTCTACTTCAACGGCAACTGGGAGTGGTCTGGTCTGTCCGAAAAGGGCATGAAGGCTGAGAACCTGTCTATGATCCCCTACTACTGCGGTGTTGAGGGTGAAGAGAAGGCTGGTCTGAACTGCGGTACTGAGAACTACTGGGCAGTGAACGGTGAAGCTTCCGAGGAAGACATCGCTGCTACTCTGGAATTCATGTACTGGCTGGTTACCGACGAAGAAGCTTCCGCTAAGGCTGTTGCTACCTTCGGCGTTATGCCTTACAAGAGCGCTGCTGAGTCCACCAACCCCTTCCTGGCTCAGGCTAACGCATACCTGGCTGACGGCTGCTACAACATGTGGTGGGCAACCAACTATCAGCCCAATGTTGACGCTTACCGTGCTACCGTTGTTTCTGCTCTGAATCAGTACAATGCTGATCCTTCCGATGCAAACTGGCAGCAGGTCGTCACCGCTTTCATCGACGGCTGGGCAACTCAGTACAACGCTGCTAACGGCTAATATTTCATAGCCAATCGTTAACAACGCTGCGTACGACGGGGCGGGCATATGCTCGCCCCGCTTTTTTAAAAGGCAGTATTTGCCATCTATATCACGGAGAAGGCCGCGTGAGGCCCGGTCCGTGTCCTATTTTCAAAACTGATTCAGGAGATGATGCAACTTGAAACGCAAGCTTAGCGGATCTGCGGTTCGCAGCCATATCATTCGCAGATCCATTCAGCGCTGGTCGCCGGTTTTTTTGCTGCCTATGGTGGCTTCCTTCTTGATCGGCTTTGTCTGGCCCTTCCTGCAGGGACTTTTCCTGTCCTTTACCAAATTTAAGACCACCAGCAAATGGGAATGGGTGGGTATTTCCAACTACATAAAGGCCTTTAATGACGAGAGTTTTATGTACTCCTTCGGCTATACCGCGGTTTATGCCATCGTGTCCCTGGTGCTGATCAATGTGCTGGCCTTTGCCATCGCCTATGCCCTGACCCAGAAGATCAAGGGCGCCAACCTGTTCCGTACTGTGTTCTTTATGCCCAACCTGATCGGCGGTATCGTGCTGGGCTACATCTGGAGTATGATCTTCGACGGTCTCCTCAGTGCCTACAATAAATCCATTCTGATGGATACATCCTGGGGTTTCTGGGGTCTGATCATTCTGATGTGCTGGCAGCAGATCGGTTATATGATGATCATATACATCGCAGGTCTGCAAGCGGTGCCGGAGGATATGCTGGAGGCTGCCCGTATTGACGGTGCCAGCGCCTGGCAGACGCTGTTTAAGATCACCATTCCCAATGTGATGCCCTCCATCACCATCTGTATGTTCCTGACGCTGACCAACGGCTTTAAACTTTTCGACCAGAACCTGGCGCTTACCGGTGGTCAACCCTTCATTATCAACCCCGACGGCAGTTCTGTGCATACCACGGAAATGCTGGCGCTGAATATCTACAACACATTCTACGGACAGAATGTAAACTCCCGCGGTGTGGCGCAGGCCAAGGCGGTTCTGTTCTTCATCCTGGTGGCAACCATCGGTTTGATCCAACTCAATGCCACCCGTAAGAAGGAGGTGCAGCAGTAATGAAAAACTCCCTGAAAACTGAGCGTATTGGCAAAAAGATCGTTTCTGTGTTCTTTGCGCTGCTTTCTGTGGTCTATGTCTTCCCCGTGTTTATGGTGCTGCTGAACTCCTTTAAACTGAACACCTATGTTAAGACCGAGACCTTTGCCTGGTTCACAAAGGAAAGTTGGGCCGGCCTGGAAAACTTTATCAAGGGTATGACCTTTGGCGGTTATCCCTTCTGGAAGTCTGTGGTTTACAGCGTTGTGATCACCTTGTTGTCTACATTCCTGATCCTGCTGTTTACCTCTATGGCTGCCTGGTACATCTCCCGTGTGGACTCTGCCGTCTGCCGTATTGTTTACTATCTGTGTCTGTTCTCTATGGTGGTGCCTTTCCAGATGGTTATGTTCACCCTGTCCAAGACGGCAGACAATCTGCGCTTGAATACCCCCTGGACCATCCCGGTGATCTATCTGGGCTTTGGCGCAGGCTTGGCTGTATTTATGTTCGTCGGTTTTGTTAAGAGTATCCCGCTGGATATCGAGGAAGCCGCGGCTATCGATGGTTGCAGCCCCCTGCGTACCTTCTTCAGCGTGGTGCTGCCGATGATGAAGCCCACGATGATCTCCGTGGCAATTCTGGAGATTATGTGGGTCTGGAATGACTATCTGCTGCCGTACCTGGTGCTGGATATCACCGAGTACAGAACCCTGCCCATCCACATTCAGTATCTGAAGGGCAGTTACGGTACTGTGGATCTGGGCGCAACCATGGCGCTGATCCTGCTGAGCATTATCCCCGTTATCGTATTCTACCTGACCTGCCAGAAGCACATCATCAAAGGTGTTGCCGCCGGTGCAGTAAAAGGTTAAGCGAGGGAGCGCTGCCGGTGGCAGAGGGCCTCTAACAAAAATTACAAACAGCCCCTTTCCTTGTTTTTCAGGGAAAGGGGCATTGTTTTTTGCGGATTTGCTTGACATACCAAGGGAAAAATTGTATAAATGATATAGTTAAAAAACACACTTAATGAAGGAGATTTTATTATGGATTACGCAAAAGAGTCCCTGCGCCTGCACGCTGAGTGGGGCGGCAAGATCGAAGTGATCAGCAAAGTTCCCTGCAAGACTAAGGATGATCTGTCCCTGGCATACACTCCCGGTGTTGCAACTCCCTGCCTGGAGATCCAGAAGGACGTCAACAAGTCTTACGAACTGACCCGCCGTCACAATCTGTGCGCTGTCGTTACCGACGGTACTGCAGTTCTGGGTCTGGGTGACATCGGCCCTGAGGCAGGTATGCCCGTTATGGAAGGCAAGTGCGCACTGTTCAAGGCTTTCGGCGATGTGGATGCCATTCCTCTGTGCGTTAAGAGCAAGGAAGTTGACGAGATCGTCAACGCTGTTTACCTGATGTCCGGTTCTTTCGGCGGCGTCAATCTGGAGGATATCTCCGCACCCCGTTGCTTCGAGATCGAGCGCAAACTGAAGGAAAAGTGCGACATTCCTATCTTCCACGATGACCAGCACGGTACTGCTGTTATCACCCTGGCTGGCCTGGTCAACGCTCTGAAGGTCGTTGGCAAGAAGAAGGAAGAAGTTAAGATCGTTACCTCCGGCGCTGGCGCTGCTGCGATCGCTATCGTGAAACTGCTGCTGAGCGCAGGCTTTAAGAACGTGATCATGACTGACCGTACCGGCGCTATCTATGCCGGCCGTGAGGGTCTGAACTGGATCAAGGAAGAAATGGCTCAGGTCACCAACCTGGAGAAGAAGCAGGGCAAACTGGCTGATGTCATTGTGGGCGCAGATGTATTCATCGGTGTTTCCGCTCCCGGTACGCTGACCACCGACATGGTCAAGACTATGGCTAAGGATGCGATCATCTTTGCTTGCGCTAACCCCGTTCCCGAGATCTTCCCCAAAGATGCAAAGGCAGGCGGTGCAGCCGTTATCGCTACCGGCCGTTCCGACTTCCCCAACCAGATCAACAACGTTCTGGCATTCCCCGGCATTTTCCGCGGCACTTTCGATGTAAGAGCCAGCGATATCAACGAGGAAATGAAGGTTGCTGCTGCTGAGGCACTGGCAAACCTGATCTCCGACGACGAACTGAGTGCTGACTACATCATCCCCGCTGCATTCGACGAGCGTGTTGGTCCCGCAGTTGCCAAGGCTGTTGCTGAGGCTGCCCGCGCTACCGGCGTTGCAAGAATCTAATGACATAATGAAAACCCTTCCTGCCAACGCAGGAAGGGTTTTTTCTATGTTAAAGTAAGTTTGCGGCAGGCATCTGCCAGGGTATTTAAGGTGCTGCAGGATACCATCGGGCAAACAGAGGAAAAGACCTGCACACTGCGGATGTGCTGCCAGTGACTTTGGGGGATCGGGTTCAGCCAAAGCACTCTGCCGGACAGCCGTTTGGCTTCTAATAGCGCCAGGAGCGCCCGGTTTTGGTCCACGGTCTTGGTATCGGACAGAATCAGCAGCGTGGTGGACGGGGTCAGTACTGCCGGTGCTTTGGCACAAAGTTGCTCCAGCGCCGAGGCCAGATCTGTGCCTTTGCCGTAGATACCGCTTTCTCTCACAAATTCCCGGAACAGGTCCATATTCTGCAAACTGAAGGCATCGGCTTCAAACAGCGTTTCGGAAAAGAGAAACACGCTGGAACTCTCGGATGCCTGATTGAGAGATTGAATAAAACGCAGAGCAAATTCCGAAAATTGAATCATAGACCCGGAAACGTCGCAAAGCAATACCAGATGCTTGCGGCGGTTTCTTTTTTTCTTATAGCGCAGGCGGTAAAAACTGCCGCCGGTCTCCAGACCTTTGCGAATGGTGCGGCGAAAATCCAGTTTTCCGCTGTGTCCGTGCTTGTTGCGCTTGGCGGTGAGTTCACCGTTTATCTGTCGGGAAATGGTTTGGATAATGGAAATTGCCTTGGGAATATCCGTATCCTTAAACTGGGAAATATCCCGGTACATTAGACCCAGTTCCGGATCTGCCGCCACGCCGCCGATGCCTGCCTCCTCCATACGGATCTGCTGTTCCAGCAAAGTTTTGGCAAATACAGAGTGGATAAAGTTGGTATAAAGGTCCGGGTTGCGCTCGGCGCTGGCTTTGTATTTGTCCATAAACTGCCGCAGTTTCTCCCGGGCATCCTCCGGCATCGTTGCATAGGTCTCCCACTGATCCCGGGTAAGATCCTGCAACTGCACATACTCGGTAGCCTCCTGCCGGGCCTGCTCTGCCTGCATATCCTGCCGGGCAGAAAGCTCTGCCTGGGCGCGCATAGCCGCTTCCGAGAGGAAAAAGCCGTCAAACACCCGGTCAAACAACAGTTGTTCTTCCCGGGATTTGGCGTAAATGGTCCGCAGGGCGGTTTTTACCTGCTCCCGGTCGTCAAATCCCAACACCGTCAGGATCTGACCGGCATCGGCGGTCTCCTGCGGGCTGACATTCAGCCCCTCCAGCCGCAGCATCCGGGAAAAAGCCGACAGTTTCTCTAAGTACACCGACGGCTCAGCCATGGTGATGTCCTCCGCAATGGCCGTCGCACCCGCATTGGTGATTTTCATCCTGGGTTTCCTCCAGAACTGCGAAATCCTCGTTGTTTTTGAGAATAAAGCCGGCGGTCTGCCGCAGGGCATCGGGGGTCAGTTCCCGGATCCCCAGCGCATCCAGCGCTGCTGCCCAATCCAAAGTTTCCGCAATGGAGGGCTTTTTCAGGATCGCTTCGTTGGAGCGTAGTTTCTGTACTGCCAGCGCTACCTGGGCGCAGAGTTTGTCATCAATGTGGGGCAGTTTCTTGCGCAGGATCGCCAGTTCCTTTTCCATATCCGGGTACTGGATATACAGATAGGCGCAGCGGCGGCGCAGGGCCTCGCTTAAGGGACGGGCGCGGTTGGAGGTCAGAACCACAAAGGGAACAGACTTGGCGCGTACCGTGCCTACCTCCGGGATGGTGACTTGCATTTCGCTGAGCAGTTCCAGCAAAAATGCTTCAAATTCCTCGTCAGCCTTGTCGATCTCATCGATCAGCAGCACTACCGGTTTTTCTGAGCGGATAGATTGCAGCAAAGGTCGCTCCAGCAGATAATCGTCGCTGAAAAGGCTTTTGGTCAGGCTGTCGCTGTCGGTAGAGCCCATATTGATCTGAATGGATAGCAGTTGCTTCTGATAGTTCCACTCGTAAAGCGCTTTGCTTTCGTCCAGACCTTCATAACATTGCAGACGCACCAGATCCCGGTCCAGCGCTGCAGCCATTACCTTGGCGATCTCGGTCTTGCCTACGCCGGCAGCGCCTTCGATCAACAACGGGCGATTAAGCGCCAGCGCCACCGACAAAACCGTCGCCAGTGTGTCATCGTATACATAGTTGTATTGGTCTAATTTCTGTTTTAATTCTTCTAATGTCATAAAATTACCTCGTTGCTTTGACTTTTCTTTTATTATACTGAAAACCCGATCCCTTTTCAACAAGTCTTTGTTGGATAAAATCGGTTATCCGGTGAAAACTATGAGAAACAAAACAAGGAGTATGCTATGAAACGATACAAACGGCTGATCTGTTTTCTGCTGGCGGGTGTCACCGCAGTGACCCTTTTCGGCTGTGGGGGAAATACTGCCACGACGGATCAGGAAAGTCAGCCCCCCGAACCCAAAGGCGACACCTTGGTGGTGGGGACATCCAACTTTGACGGAAAATTCTCGCCCTTTTTCTATACCAACGCCTACGAAAACGAAGTGATTTCCCTTGTGCATCTGCCACTGCTGGGTACAGACCGGGAGGGGTCTGTTGTCTTGAACGGTATCGAGGGGGAAATGCGCCCCTACAACGGCAACGAATACACTTACCGGGGCATTGCGGATTGTGAGATCACCGAAAATGAGGACGGCACGGTGTTTTATGATTTCACATTAAAAGAGGGCGTGCAGTTCTCTGACGGCAGCGAAATGGATATCGACGATGTGATCTTTTCGCTGTATGTGCCCTTAGATCCCTCTTATGACGGCATTATGACGCTGTACTCTCTGCCCATTGCGGGGTTGCAGGAATATCGGGATGATCCGGCTGTGACCCGGGTCAGCGGCATTCAGAAAACCGGTCAGCGGAAACTGCGGATCACTATGACCGAGGTGTCTGCATCTGCCATTCATACCCTGGCAACGGCGGTGGTGCCGATGCATTATTACGGCGACGAAAGCCTTTACGATTATGACAATGACAAGTTCGGATTTCCCAAGGGAGATCTGTCCAAAGTCCGGTCGGTGACGCCCAGCCCTATGGGGGCAGGACCCTACAAATTTGTCAGTTTTGCCGGCGGTACAGTGACGCTGGAGGCAAATGAACGCTATTACAAAGGCGCGCCCAAGACAAAATATATCCAATTCAAAGAGGGGCAGGATGCGGACAAAGTTCCCGGTGTGGTCACCGGGACGCTGGATATTACAGATCCTTCCTATTCCATCGAGACAGCAAAAGCCATCGCCCAGGCAAACGGCGGTCAAATCAGCGGCGATGTACTGACAACCAATATGGTGGCAAATCTGGGCTACGGCTATATCGGCTTTAACAGCAAAAATGTCTGCATTGATGACCAGCCCGGCAGTCGGGAGTCAAAGAATTTGCGCAAGGCCATTGCCACGGTGATCGCGGTTTTCCGGGATGTGGCGGTGGACTCCTACTACGGGGCATACGCCGATGTGATCCAGTATCCCATTTCCAATACCTCCTGGGCAGCCCCCCGGGTCACGGACGCGGGATATCGGGCGGCTTTCAGCGTAGATGTGGCGGGCGATCCCATTTACACCGAGGGAATGGATGCTGCGGGGCGGCAAAGGGCTGCCAAGCAGGCGGCGCTGGGCTTTTTTCAGGCGGCTGGCTACCGGGTAGAGGGCGACAGAATTACGGCGCCTCCGGCAGGCGGTGAGATGGAATGTGAAGTGTTGGTATCCGGTGGCGGTACGGGAGATCATCCCACCTTTATGGCGCTGACTTTGGCGGCGGAGGCGCTGCAGGAGATCGGTTTTCGCCTGATCGTTACGGATATCTCCAACTTTTCGGAACTGAGCAACGCCGTCAACAGCGGTACAGCCCAGATGTTTGCTATGGCATGGGGCGCAACGGCAGATCCGGATATGTTCCAGATCTACCACAGCCAGGGCGGCTCCAACGAAAAGAGTTACTATCTGAAAGATGCCCAGTTGGATGAATTGATTATGCTTGCCCGGCAATCCACCGATCAGACCTATCGCAAGACCCTCTATCGGGAATGCCTTGAGATCATAAACGATTGGGCGGTGGAGATCCCGGTATATCAGCGGCAGAATGTGGTCATTTTTTCCACAAAGCGCATCGATATGAACACGGTGACTCCGGATATGACAACATTCTGGGGCTGGCAAAACGATATTGAAAAATTGGAACTGAGATAATATGGGAAAATTCATAGCAAAACGGCTTGGCATTTCTGCAGGCATTCTGCTGCTGGTGGTATTTTTGATCTATCTGCTGATGCGGCTGCTGCCGGCATCCTATGTGGAGACCATGGCGATGCAGTTGTCCCAAGCCCCCGGGGCAAAGCCCTATGAGCAATGGGTGGCGCAACTGAACGAGCAGTATGGGCTGAATGCTGGACTCATGGAGGGGTATTTTATCCAACTGAAAAATCTGCTGGCTTTCAATTTCGGCGACAGTTGGAAATTTGCCGTGCCGGTGACCCAAAAGTTTTCAGAGGTAGTTGGTGTGTCCTTTGTAATGGGACTGGTGGCGCTGGTACTGGAACTGCTTATCGCCATTCCGTTGGGGGTGCAGGCGGCATCCCGGCAGTATAGTGTGACGGACTATGCCATTACCGCCGGGGCGCTGGTAGGCATTTCGCTGCCCACATTTTTCTTTGCCACGTTGCTGAAACTGGTGTTTTGCGTGAAACTGGGCTGGTTTGACCTGTTTGGCTTGGTGGGACGGGATCACCAGAGTCTTTCCCAGTGGGGAAAAGTACTGGATATGGCGCACCATTTGGTACTGCCCATCGTGACGCTGACGGTGGTGTCCGTAGGCTCGCTGATGCGCTACACCCGGACCAATATGCTGGAGGTACTCAACGCCGATTATATCCGTACCGCCCGGGCAAAAGGTCTGGGATCCGGCGCGGTGATCTACCGGCACGGATTTCGCAACACCCTGATCCCTTTGGTTACTTTGGTTGGCGGCAGTTTGCCGGGGCTGTTCTCCGGGGCGCTGATCACGGAAACACTGTTCGGCATCAATGGCATCGGCTACACCGGCTATCAGGCAATGGTAGCGGGGGATATTCCTTTTTCTATGTTTTTCCTCACATTTTTGGCGGCGATGACGCTGTTGGGCAATCTGATCTCGGACATTCTGTATGCGGTGGTAGATCCCCGGGTACGGCTGGGAGGATAATATGAGCAAAGATTTAAACCGCCGCCGGCGGGTGGAAATGCTATCCCCGGGGGCGATGACAGCAAAGCGGTTTTTTCGCAACCGGCTGGCGGTGGCAGGTTTGGCAATTTTGGGATTTATGTTTGCTTTTTCCTTTCTGGGCGGCTGGCTGATCCCTTACCGGCAGGATCAGGTATTCTACCGGGAGGAATTGCAGCAAAAGGAATTTGCCGGAGTCCGGGAAAATGACAGTTTTCGGTTTTTGTCCGCTCCGGGTAAGACCCTGGATGCGGTGCTGCAAGCCCAGTTTACTTTATATCAGGGCAAGCAGGATCGGTTCACATACCGGGACCGGGACTATGAGATCCGGCAGGAGGGGCAGGACCTTTACAGCATTCACAGTGCGCAGACTTTGCTGGGTATTGCCTATAAGGACATTCCCGAACCGGTGTCCGGGACAAGTTTTGACTTTGATTTTACGCTGGCTGCCTTGCGGGCGTATACCCGGCAGGAACGTGAATTTTCGGCAGGTGGGCAACAGTATTTTTTAAGTTCGGAAGGGGATATATCTCTAGGCGGCGACATAGTAGGGCATATCAGCCGGTTGGTAGTTCAGCCCAAGGTGACCGGCGCTGCCGTTTCCAAAGATCTGCGACAGCAGATCGAAAGGGCGATCACAGAAGACTTAGAACATTTTTCTTATGAAGACGGGGGAAAGACCCGGTCATTTTCTTTATATTATGATCCGGCAGGCAAGGTATGGTCTGTTCGGGAGGAAACCTTTACCCGGGTATGGGATGCCTACAGCCCGCCCAGCCGGCAGCACCTGCTGGGTACGGACAAAAACGGAATGGATATGCTGACCCGGCTGATGTACGGCGGCAGAGTGAGTTTGGTCATTGGTTTTATCGTGGTGCTGATCTCCGGTTTTTTCGGTGTGGTATTCGGCGGCATTGCCGGATATTTCGGCAAATGGGTGGACGGCCTGATTATGCGTACCGTAGATGTGTTTTACTGCATTCCCTCTACGCCGCTGCTGATCATTTTAGGCGCGGCAATGGACGGTATGCGGGTAGATCCGCAACTGAGAATGCTATTTCTGATGCTGATTTTGGGATTACTTGGCTGGCCGGGGATCGCCCGGCTGGTCCGGGGACAGATACTCAGCCTGCGGGAGCAGGAATTTATGACAGCCACCGAGGCTTGCGGGCTGGAGGTTTGGCGGCGGATATTCAAACACCTCATTCCCAATGTGATCCCCCAGTTGATCGTCAGTTGCACTATGAGTCTGGGTTCGACCATTCTGACAGAGGCAACTTTGTCCTTTCTGGGATTGGGCGTGAAATTTCCCTTTGCTTCCTGGGGCAACATTATGAATGATGTGGCAAACGCCCACGTGCTCACATCTTATTGGTTTGTGTGGATCCCGGCGGGTATTTGCCTGGTGCTGTCGGTGCTGGGCTTTAACTTTGTGGGAGACGGCTTGCGGGACGCATTTGACCCAAGAATGAAACGATAAATTGAAATTTGAAAGGGGGAAAAATTATGTTCCGGGAGGAGCGGCGGCTGATGCAGGCGTTGGAGAAAAAACGCCGCCGGAAAAATGTGCCGAAAGAAGAATATATCACCCAAATGCGTGACAGCGCAAATGCCTTGGAGGTGGAGGATTTAAAGGCTGGCTTTTTTACCGACGCCGGTCGGGTACGGTCGGTGGATGGGGTGTCCTTTTGTGTGCCTATGGGCAGCATTGTAGGCGTGGTTGGGGAGTCCGGCTGCGGGAAATCCGTCACCAGTTTGTCCCTGATGCAACTGCTCCAGCGGCCGCAGGGGCAGGTACTGTCCGGGCAGATCCGTCTGAATTTAGGCGACAGCGCCGTGGATGTGACCAAAGCCCCGGAGCAGGTAATGCGCACACTTCGGGGCAATGCGGTATCGATGATCTTTCAGGAGCCAATGACGGCGCTAAACCCGGTATTTCGCATCGGCGCTCAGATCGAAGAGGTGATCCGCATCCACGACAGCCGGGGAAAAAGCAAGGAAGATATCAAAAACCGCACAATGGAACTGCTGGAACTGGTGGGGATTGCTAACTCTGCAGGCGTTTATACTATGTATCCCCACCAACTTTCCGGTGGTATGCGCCAGCGGGTGATGATCGCTATGGCGCTGGCTTGTAATCCCAAACTGATCATCGCAGACGAACCCACCACCGCGCTGGATGTGACCATTCAGGCGCAGATACTGGAACTGCTTAAGTCCCTGAAAGATAAGTTGGGTACAGCCATTTTGCTGATCACCCACGATCTGGGTGTGGTGGCGGGTATGGCGGATTATGTGGTGGTGATGTATGCCGGTCGGGTAGTGGAGCAGGGTACGGTCCGGGAAATTTTTCTGGACCCATCCCATCCCTATACCCAGGGCTTGCTGGCATCGAAACCCGTGGTGGGCAAGCGGGTGGAGGAACTGTATTCCATTCCCGGCAGTGTGCCAAACCCTATCGATATGCCCGCGTACTGCTATTTCAAAGATCGCTGTGACCGGGGCTTTGGGGCGTGTCAGGGGGAATACCCCCGGCAGATCAGCCTTTCCGAAACCCATAAAGTAAGTTGCTATCGGATGGATAAAGAATATGGACAACATTCTGGAAGTTAAGAACTTAAAAAAATATTTCCCCATTCGGGGAGGCGGCGGTTTCGTAAAAGCGGTGGATGGCATCAGTTTTGATATCCGGCGGGGCAGTACTATGGGACTTGTAGGGGAGTCGGGCTGCGGAAAATCCACCACGGGAAGAATGATTTTGCGGCTTGCCGGAGAAAAGACCGGCGGGCAGGTGCTGTTTCAGGGGCAGGAGGTCTATGATCTGTCCAGGAAGCAGTTGCGGGCCCTGCGTCCCAAAATGCAGATCATATTTCAGGACCCTTTTTCCAGCCTTTCGCCCCGGTTGCCGGTGGGGGAACTGATCGGGGAGGCGGTCAGAGCCCACAAGATCGTGTCCCAGCAGGCATATGCTGATTACATCGACGGCATTATGGAGGATTGCGGTTTGCAGCCTTTTCACAAAAACCGCTATCCCCACGAGTTTTCCGGGGGACAGCGGCAGCGGATCTGCATTGCCAGGGCGTTGGCGTTAAAGCCGGAATTTGTGGTCTGCGACGAGCCGGTGTCTGCGCTGGATGTGTCGGTGCAAGCCCAGATCATCAACCTCTTGAAAAAGTTGCAGCGGGAACACGGGCTTACCTATCTGTTTATCTCCCACGATCTTTCGGTGGTGGAGCATATCACCGACACGGTGGGGGTAATGTATCTGGGGAAAATGATGGAATACGCCGCGACAGATACGCTGTTTGACGAGCCGTTGCATCCTTATACCAAGGCACTGTTTTCGGCGATCCCGGTGCCGGATCCGGATCATCAGGGCAAGCGGATCATTCTGGAAGGTAGCATTCCGTCACCTGCAGATCCTCCGAAGGGCTGCCGGTTTCATACCCGTTGTCCGCACGCAATGGATATCTGCACAGAGGAAGAACCTGCCTGGCGGGAGGTAAAGCCGGGACATTTTTGCGCCTGCCATCTATACCGGGAATAAATCCCAATTTCTCGAGCCGTTGCTCGATAAATAAATATGAATTAAGAATTATGAATTTTAAATTATTTTCGAAGAAAATACCACAATTCTTAACTCTTAATTATTAATTCTTAATTTGCTCGACAGAGCGATAAAACGGAATTTGAAGAGGAGTCAAAAAAGCAGCAGACACTTGCGTGTCTGCTGCTTGTCAATCTAAGGCAATGCCAAAATAGGCGGGGATATCGGCGGGATCTATGAAAGCGTGATACATAGCAAAAGGCTGGTTACCGCCGGGCAGGCGCACCTGGGCTCTTTCTGCCTGCAGCGCAGTTAAGATGCCGGGGATTTTTTCTGTATCGCCTAAAAACTCCTGGATATAAATAGTGTTTTCTTCCCGGGCGGCGCAAAAAAGAAAATGATCACCGGCATAAAAGTCACAGAAGGTAGACAGAAAATCAAAACTCTCCGGTCCGTGGTTTACGGCATTTTCCGGCAGGTAAGCAAGACGCATTTGGGCATATTCCTGAGCGGAAACCGTGGAAACCGGAATGGCGGATCCTGCGGCGGCAACTGTGGTGTTTTCTGCCGGGCAGAAAGATCTGTAGCCGAATTTCCGGTACATATCTGCAAGTCCCGGCGTACCCGGTACCAGTACCGCGCCGGCGTAGCCTTTCAATTTCAGACAGAGGTGGGTGTTTTCCATCAGTACCCGGCAAAGACCCTGCCCCCGGAGATCCTTTTCGGTGGCAACGGCGTAAATGTAAGCAAGTTTTTTGCCCTGCCAAGTGCAGTCAAACCAGTACAGCGCTGCAATGGGGATATCTTCTTCTATGATACAGCGGCAGCGGTCCGGGGAAAAACCGGTATCAAAAAAGCCGTCCAGAAAGGCGTCGGTATCGCCAAAAGCCTGCTGCCACAGCCGCCGCAAAGCGGGGATCTGATCCGCAGAGGGTTTCTCAATAATCATAGCCATCCTCCAGCAGATGCGCCCAGTTTTTCTCGATCATATGGTGAGGGCAGTAACTGAGTTTTGCTTTTCGCAGACCCTCAATGCCCATATCGTCCTCCCGGTTCAAAAAAGCCACCTCCGGGTGTTTTTCCTGAAGATACCGGGCAAAGCCGTTGTTGATGGCTACATAGGCGCCGTCAGCGCCGTCCAGGGCTTTTTCGAAGTGGATATCAAAGGTGTTGCTGTTTAACCGGGAACCCATCGTCATAGCCAGCACCTGATCGCCGTTTTTCAGCAGCAGACCCTCCAGACCCAATTGGTCAAAGTGGCGAAATGCTTTGCTCAGGGCTGCCTGCTCCATATGGAAATCTCCGTGGGGGTCTTCTGCCAGCCGCTGGGCATACCACGCATCTGCCAGCGCTTCTGCCTGACAGATATTCTCCGCTGTGATCGGCTCTAAAGTATGGTCGGGGAAATTCTCACGGAAACGGTTTAAATGATTGCGCTTGCGCTGGTATTTTCTTCCTTTTAACTGCGCAAGGTCATTGATATCATAGACATAGTCGAAAGAGTCCCGGTCAAAATGGTAGCGCAGTTTACCGGGGTACAACTGCTCCAAAAGGGCGCAATCGTCCTGGGTCAGACCGGTGATGCGGCAGGGAATACCCCGCTTCTTGGCATCCTGGATCAGCGCGTCCAGAACCGGCTTTTTGTCCCCCTGACCCACAGGGAACAAGTATACGCTTTTCCGGTTGAACTGGGAGAAAAACACCAGATTGTCGTTAACAACAGCGGCGCTTTGTCTGCCCCACATATATAAATTTACAAAACTGTACTCACAGCCTCGCTCCCCGCCGGACAGCAGGAAACGGTCGTATTCTGCCTTTTTTGCCAGATCAAAGGGCTGAAAATCGATCATTTGCAACACTTCCTTTGCAGACAGTATACCACAAAATTCTTTGTTTATCAACCGAACAGCCGATTGTCCAGATGGCGGCTTTTCAGAGCGTAAAACAGAGCGGTTCCAAGACTCAGCAGCACCGCTGCTTCGCCGATGGCCACATACAATGCGTTGAGCCAAAAGCCGCCGCCAATGTAAATAGACAGTTCCCAGCCAATCAAAAGGGCGTTGGTCAGGGCGGGCAGCAGCATAGCGGGCAAGGGATAGCCCTTCACGGTGATATTACGCAAAAGGTACATACCGCCTACCGCCAAAAAGGTGGCAAGGCTGCCTGCCAGAAAATCCAACGGCAGTGCGCCGGCGAAACTGATATTGAACAGCAGACAGCCAACGGTCAATCCCGGCACAGCGGCGGGGGTGAACAGCGCCAGCACACACAGCGCTTCCGACGCCCGGAACTGGATGGCGAAAGATGCGGAGTTGGGCACAAGAAAGTTTTGCAGATATGTCAGCGCCACGTAGGTGGCGGCAATTAAGGCGGCGTGGGTGATATATCGGGTGTTCTTGGTCATAGCGATCTCCTGAAAATGAAAAATGGGCGCAGTACGCACCCATTCCAATAAAAAATGAGCGCAATGCGCCCATCTTCAAAGCCCTAGTTTTATTCTAAGCAGAGATGATACTACCGGAGTTCGGTTCGTCGCTGCTTGGACAGGATGGTTGCGAACTGTCCTATTAAGTTGGATTGATTATATCCCGGGAAGATAGAAAAGTCAAGAAAAAGGAAACTCCCCAACCTTGCGGTTGGGGAGCAGATACATTTAAAATTACTTGGAGCCTGCGATCTGAGCAGCGACCTCAGCAGCGAAGTCCTCTTCCTTCTTCTCAATGCCTTCACCCTTGATGTAGTGGATAGCATTGACGAACTTGACGTTGCCGCCCAGTTTCTTGGCAGCGTCGGCAATGTAGCCGGCGACGTCGCCCTTGTAGAGGTCGGAACGGACGAAATCCTGCTGCAGCAGGCAACTTTCCTTGTAGAAAGCAGCGATCTTACCGGCAGCGATCTTCTCCTTAACGGCAGCGGGCTTGCTTGCCATCTTGGGATCGTTGTCCATCAGAGCGACCTGAACAGCCAGTTCCTTGTCAACATCTTCCTGAGGAACCTGAGCCTTGTCCCAGTACTTGGGGTTCATAGCAGCGATCTGCATAGCGACGTTCTTACCGATCTCGGTAGCGTCAACATCAGATTCCAGGTTGACCAGAACACCGTGAGTGCCGCCCATGTGAACATAGGAAACGGACTGATTAGCGGTGAAGCGGTCGAAGCGGCGGATCTGCATATTCTCGCCGATGGACATAACCAGTTCCTGCATCTTCTCGGTAACGGTCAGGTTGGTGCCGGGGTAGGTGCAAGCCTTCAGAGCCTCCACATCAGCGGGACCTTCCTTGGCAACGATCTCGGACAGGCTCTTCACCAGGTCCAGGAACTTGTCGGTCTTAGCAGCGAAGTCGGTCTCGGAGTTGACCTCGATAACAACGCCAACACCGTCGATAACGGAAGCGTAAGCCAGACCCTCAGCAGCAATACGGCCAGCCTTCTTGGCAGCCTTTGCCAGGCCCTTCTCGCGCAGCCAGTCAACAGCCTTGTCCATATCGCCGTCGGTAGCAGTCAGAGCAGCCTTGCAGTCCATCATACCGACGTTGGTCATTTCACGCAGTTTCTTAACATCCAAAGCAGTAAATGCCATTTTCATATCCTCCTAATCATTTGTAGATGCCACCCGAAAACCGGGTGGCACAATAAAGTTCAATTACTCAGCAGCGGGAGCCTCGACTTCTGCCTCGGGAGCAGCCTCCACGGGAGCAGCGTCCTCGCCCTGACGGCCTTCGATGGAAGCGCTTGCCATAGCGGCAGCGATCAGGCGGATGGCGCGGATAGCGTCATCGTTGCCGGGGATCACGTAATCGATCTCATCGGGGTCGCAGTTGGTATCAACGATAGCAACAATGGGGATATTCAGCTTCTTAGCCTCAGCGATAGCGTTGCGCTCCTTGCGGGGGTCAACGATGAACAGGCAAGCGGGGATCTTCTTCATTTCCTTAACGCCGCCCAGATACTTCTCCAGCTTCTCAATCTCGCCCTGGTGCTTGATGACTTCCTTCTTGGGCAGCATTGCGAAGGTGCCGTCCTCTTCCATCTTCTTCAGCTGAGCCAGACGGTCGATACGGGTACGCATGGTGCGGAAGTT
>JAZQGL010000029.1:0-9836 GCA_045540035.1 Faecousia sp. | reverse complement strand
AAGGGCGGCCTCACATAGGGATTTATACGCTCCAAATCGGATCTTTTTCCCCAAATACTGCAACAAAATTCCACGGCAGGCGTCAGCCTTGCCGTGGAATTTTATCTTGTCTTGTGAAAAAATCTCTCGTTTTGGAGTGCTTCGCAGTTTTGAATAGAAGATTTTTCTTCACAGCAGCCACCGGTGACCGCGTGAATACTGGATGTATTCCAAGGGAGACGGGGGACGGTTGTGGAGAAAAAGATTCATTCAAAACCGTGTAAATCCCTATGTGAGTCCGCCCAAACCCTCCCTTTTTTGTGCAAATCCCGGTTTGTCGCTCTGTCAACTATTTATTTCTTGTTTTTGCATTTGCCTACCGTTTCCCGCAGGACCAGTTTTCCGGTGATGGTGATGGCCTGATTGCTGCGATAGTACTTGCTCTGCTGTTTTCTCTGAATGATATCCCAAGCGATCATACAGACCTCATCCGGATTTGTATCGATGGTGGTCAGGGCGGTTTGGGAGTGTTCTGCCGTAGAGATATTGTCGATGCCCACCACAGAAAAATCCTCCGGCACCCGATAGCCGCACCGGGTCAGGTAGCGGATCGCACCCAACGCGATCCGGTCATAGGCGCAGACCAGCGCCGTAACATCCGGCGCGTCCTGCAGCATTTGGCGCGCACAGTCTTCGCCTGCCTTTTCAAAACGCTGTTCACTTTCAAAAACAACACCTGTTGCCCCAACGGTTTTCCGAAACAGTTCTTCCTTGTAACGGGTCAATCCTTCTCCCAAAAAAGCCATTTTTTCGTGTCCTAAGTCCCGCAGCAGAGCCACCGCTTCCACAATAGGCGTCTTCAGATCCACAGATACCGTATCCACATTGGGTTCCGGCGCGCTGAAAATAGATACCACCGGGATATCGTAGCCTTTTTTCGCCGGTGCGTACAAGTTAAAAACAATAATGCCGTCTACCCGCAAATAAGACGCATAATATTCCATCAGTTCCGCCTGGGCGGTTTTGCTGAACCGGTCCGCGGAGATCAGGGCAACGCCGCCGCTGCGCTCGATCAGATCCTGCAGCCGCTCCAAATATGCCGTATAAAAACTGCTGCCCAGTTCCGGACAGATAATGGCAATGATCTGCTTATGAAATTTTCCTTTGTAAAACTTGCCGTAGCAGCCGTACCTCTTGGCGACCTCAAATACCCGCTCCCGGGTTTCCGCACTTACATCCCCCGCGTCCCGAAAGGCTTTCGAAACTGTGGATATAGACACATTGGCAAGTTTTGCCAGTTCCCGCATCGTCATAGCGCTCACCTCTTTTTTCAGTATAAATGAGATATTTCCCCTGGTCAAGGGATTTTCGAAAAAGTTTCGCAACTTGTTCGATTGAAACCTTTTTGGGTTTGTGTTACGCTTGCAGTATCAATCTCAAAGGAGGTAAACTATGGCAAAATTATACATTGGCTGGGCCGAAGAAAGTTTGGTCCCCGAGAAAAAAGTTTCCCTTGCCGGACAGTTTTATGAGCGCATTTCCGACTATGTGGAATCCCCCATATCTGTCACCGCCTGCGCCGTCCAATCCGCAGATCAGCAGGCGATCCTGCTGTCGGTGGATATTGTATCTCTGCAGGACAATCTGATCGCAGCCTGCCGGACACAATTTGCCCGGATCTGCCCGGAGGTTGATCCGGAAAATCTGATCATCTTTGCCACCCACAGCCACACCTCACTGGTTGCCCGTATGGACAGTGTCGACGGCATCAACATCGGTTCTGTCAACAAAATTCTGAACGACTTTTTCCCCGCAGATAAACTTTATAGTCCCAAGACCACCGCTGACGAATCTGTGCTGACTGCCGAAGAGGGCGCGCAATGGGTAGCCGTCACCGTGGCGAAAGCTGCCAAGCGGGCTTGGGAGTCCCGCCAGGAGGCGCTGTATGCCAACGAATTTGGCAGAGCCGCTGTGGGTATGTGCCGCCGGGTAGTCTATGACGATGGCAGCGCCCAGATGTGGGGCGACACCAACACCGCCAATTTCGTATCTCTGGAAGGCGGCAACGATTCCGGTGTGGAACTGCTGTACACCTTTGACACCAACAAAAACCTCACCGGCGTATGGGCAAACATTGCCTGCCCGGCACAGATTTTGGAGCAGCGCAGTTTCATTTCCGCAGACTACTGGGGTCGGGTCAAGGCGATCCTCCGGGAAAAACTGGGCGACCACGTATTTTTGCTGGGAATGTGCGGCGCCGCCGGCGACCAATGCCCCCGGGATCTGGTCCGCTGGGTCAATCCGGAGACGCCCATTGACGATCCCAACGTCAACCGCCCCAATTATATCCCCCGGAAAGCCGATCCGTCTATGTACGATATCAGCGGCTGCAACCGGGTGGGCAAGCGTGTCGCCAACGAGATCCTCTCTGTTTTCGAGGAGATCACCGAGTATCACAGCGATCCCATTTTCTGCCACGAAACCGTGCATCTGAACCTGCCCCTTCGCAAGGCGACCCTTGCCCAGTATCACGAAGCCGTGCAGCAGATCGAATACTATGTGGACAAAAACAAGGACAAAGCCACCTTTGACTTTTCCGACACTGCCAAACTCCACGTATACGCCGGTACTGTCAAGCGTTTCCGTCAGCAGCAGCATACCGAGGTGGTCCCCATTGAGTACCACGTGCTGCGCTTAGGCGATATCTGCGTCACCACCAACCCCTTTGAACTGTTTTTGGACTTTGGCAACCGGATCAAAGCCCGCTCCAAGGCAAGGCAGACATTCATTGCCCAACTTTGCAATGGCAGTCTGGGCTATCTGCCCACAGAAAAAGCAGAACATGGCGGCCATTACAGCGCCTACATTTCCAGCGGAAACGTAGGACACGAAGGCGGCGACCTGCTGGTCAGGGACTCCCTGGCAAGAATTAATGAACTTTTTCAGGAGGACAACATATGAAAGCAGCATTCGTAGGCTTCGGCGAAGTCAATACCCCCATTGATGTAATTATCCGCAAGTGTCAGAAAGCAGAGCAGGACCTGTCCGCCCAGGGCGTGGAACTGTGCAGTGTCTACCCCGTCACCGACGATCCCGCAGGAAACGATGTCCGCAAGGCTATCTCCGCGCTGCAGGGTCAGGATTTTGATTGTCTGGTAGTATGCATCGCCGGCTGGATCCCCACCCACGCAGTGGTAAAGGTATGTGAGCAGTTCCGGGAAAAGCCTATGGTTCTGTGGGGTCTGTGCGGCTGGATCGAGCCGGACGGCCGTCTGGTGACCACCGCCGATCAGGCAGGTACCAGCGCTCTGCGCAAGACATTTAAAGATCTGGGTTACACATTTACTTATATCTATGACATCATCGGCAAAGAGAGTAACACCAGGAAGGTGGCGCAGTACTGCGCAGCCGCCTCTGCCGCGAGAAAACTCAGATCTGCCAAGGTCGGTATGGCAGGCTACCGGGATATGAATTTGTATGGCACACTTTGCGACGGTCCCAGTCTGAAGCGTGTAGTCGGTCCGGAAATTGAGACCTTTGAAATGCTGGAACTGCAGCAGCGCTTTGAAGCCATCACCGATGCCGAAAAAGATGCGGTCATCGCCAAGGAAATGGCTTCCTGGCACTTCCTGAAAGAGGCGAAGCCCGAGAGCAAGCGCCTTGCCGCCGGCTATTATCTGGCTATGAAGCAGATCATCGACCAGCAGGGCTACGATGCCGTATCTTTGAAGGATGTAGACGGTATGAAGAAACTTCTGGGATTCCCGCCCGCACCCATTCTGATGCTTCTGTCCGACGCCGCTAAGGTGTCCACCATTCCGGAAAACGACTGCCTGGGCAACGTGACCCAGTTGATCATCCGGTATCTCACCGGTCAGTGCGGCGCATATCTGGAATTCTATGAGTTCTTCGAGGATCGGGTCCTGGCAGGCGTGCCGGACTATGTCCCCGCAGAGATCACCGACGGTCCTACCACCGTGATCCCGGCTGCCTTCGGCGAATTGAACGAAGGTATCCTCAATGTATCCAAGGTCCGCACCGGTCTTTTGACGATGTGCCGTCTGTTTGCCGAAGATGGCAAGTACTATATGCATATGGTCACCGGCGAAGGCATCACCCCCCGGAAATGGGAGGAATGCGGCTGGACACAGCCCGCGCCCCAGTTGCCCGGTCTGGAGATCCTGCTGGAGGACACAGAGAAATTCGCCCAAAATGTAATGTGCCAGCATTATATTATTTCCTACGGCGACAACACACAGATCATTCAGTCCTTGTGCGATATTCTGGGCATTACCGTAATTTAAAAGAAATCCCGGATGCAATGCATCCGGGATCTTTTTTATTTCTTCATATCCTGCAACTGGGCAAGGTGACCCAGGACCACATTTTCGCCGGTTCCCGGCAGGTAGTGGCACATAGTTGCCTCGTACTCCCCGTGGGGGAACATCTGATGGCAGGGCAAGTAACCCCGGTAGTTCAGAGAATAACTGCAGGCAAAGGTCATCTTGTAAGGAGACGCCTGCCGCAACTGCCGTGCGTTGATGTCGAACATCTCAAAGGGGCAGAAAGTCATCGCCACATCGCCAAAGGTAACCGCTGCCAGTTCGATATCCTCATATGCCGGCATATTTTTGCGTTTCATAATCGCGCCGCGGACATAGTTGCTGTCAATGCCGATGGCGTGCATCATTTCTTTCCGCTTCTCCGCATCCGGCTCCTGACCGATGGCAACTGCCTGATCGTACAGATGATCCTTGGTGTGGTTGACTGCGCCGGAGATCGTGCCGCTGCGGTACTGCAGTTTGCCCATTTCCAGGGGCATTTCTCTGGTAAGTGTCTCCCGGACAGCAGCAGCCAAACGCTGACCTGCCTCCCGGTAATCGACGGGTTTGAAGGGCTTTTCTTCTTCAATGCGGGTAGTGTAATTGGTGTTGCCGCAACCGCCCTGATAGTACATCACATAGCAATCGCCCTTTTCCTCCAGCGTGTCACGCAGAGGTCCGACGAAATCCGCGCAAACACTGTCACCGTGACTGCCCAATGCGCCGGCTGCGTGGACCTGGAAGTTCACCAGCAATACATCCTTACCGCCTTCCCGGGTAATGCGGACCACCCGCAAAGAGGGGTCTGCCTCAGACTCGTGGGCAACCACGGGGGCTTCGGACTTGTTTGCTGTGGCGATACCCACATAAGAGCCGTCGGCTTTCAGATACCGGCGGACATAACTGACATTTTCACACACGCCGAAACTGCCGAACACACCGGAAACAGCCTTTTCTTCCGCAATCGCCGCCTTAACCGCCTTCAAAATTGCCGGGAACCCGATCCTCTCCCGCCAATCCAGTACGCATTCAAAACTGGTGGAACTGGCATCGGGGCAGGAATGGTTGTGGGGAGAATGGAAGATAATGGCATCAGCAGGTACGCCGGTGGCTTCCGTGATCTGCGGAATGATGATATCCGTAAAATGCTTGTACACATTACGCAGGTCCACGCCGATGATCAGCACCCGCTTGTCTCCCTGAGAAAGGGACAGGCAAGTGGTGAAGATAGGCTCCATCACCTTTTCACCGATCTTGGTGGAATTCATATGTACTGCCTTATCGGGAGAAAAATCCTCCCGGGCATAACCGATTTTTAAAATTTCCATAGCAATACCTCTTATTTTGTGCCGAAAATACGGTCACCTGCGTCGCCCAGACCGGGAACGATATAGGCGTGTTCATTGAGTTTTTCGTCTTGGGCTGCCAGATAGATATCCACATCCGGATGGGCTGCCTGCACAGCCGCCACACCCTCGGGGCAGCCGATAATATTCATCATAGAAATATGCTTGCAGCCGTGCTGCTTCAAAAAGTCGATAGCCGCAACTGCGCTGCCGCCGGTGGCAAGCATAGGATCCACCACGAACACCTGACGGTTTTCAATATCCTCAGGCAGTTTGCAGTAATACTCCACGGGCTTGTGGGTCACCGGATCACGGTACAGACCGATGTGACCGATCTTTGCAGAAGGCACCAGCGCCACCATAGCATCCACCATACCCAGACCGGCACGCAGGATCGGCACGATGGCCATTTTCTTGCCTGCCAGCATCCGGCACTTGGCGATCGCCACAGGGGTCTCAACTTCTACTTCCTCGGTAGGCAGATTGCGGGTGGCTTCGTAGCACATCAGACCGGCGATCTCGCTGATCAGTTCCCGGAACTCCTTGACGGATGTGTTCTTATTGCGCAGGATCGCCAGTTTGTGGGCGATCAGCGGATGGTCAAATACGTGGACAGTACCCATAATTTCTATCTCCTTATTTCTCCATTTTAGCCAGGCGTTCTCTCTCCGCCTGAGAAAGTCTTAAATAGTTGGGCTGCAGCGATGCGCCGTCGCCGGATTCTCCTCCCGCGATCATATCATAAGCCACCAGGCCTACGCCGGCGGCACGCTGGTGCATCCGATGCTCCGGGGGCAAAACCAACCCAGGCACAGCCTCTTTCAAGGTATTATAGCACAATGTGCTGCCATCGCCAACCAGAAAAATCGGACCTTCTGCATTTTGCAGTTCCTTCCCCAGATCTTCCAAAGAAATGGCGCGGTCCTCCGTCAAGCGGGTCAATACGCCGTTTTCCGCCCGGAATACACCGTTGTAGACCTGACTTCTTCTGGCATCCATCACCGGCAGGACAATGCCGTTATGTGCGCCTAAGTTCCGAGCCATCGCCTCCAATGTAGAGACACCGTAGCAGGGGATCTGTCCGCCCCAGGCCAAACCTTTGGCTGCCGCCACACCGATCCGCACACCGGTGAAACTGCCGGGTCCTGCCGCAACTGCCACTGCGCCCAGATCCTTGGCGGTATAGCCGCAACTTTCCAGCAGTGCCTGGGCCATAGACATCACGGTCTGGCTGTGGGTCAGTCCGGTATTTTGATAACTTTCCGCCAACAGTTTGCCGTCTTCCAGCAATGCCACCGAGCCTGCCTTGGCTGAGGTCTCAAAGGCCAATATCAACATCGCTGATTTCTCCTTCCACGGTGATCCGGCGGCTCTCCTCGCCGGTTTTTTCAATGGTGATAAAGATCGCGTTTTCCATAGCGTCCGCCACATTTTCGCTCCACTCCACAGCGCAGACGCCGCCCCGTTCCAGATAATCCTCCCAGCCGATGTCGAAAAGATCATCGGAAGAGGAGAGCCGGTACATATCAAAGTGGAACAGCGGCATTTTGCCGCTTAGGTATTCATTGACGATGGTGTAGGTGGGGCTGGTCACCGGGTCTGATATCCCCAGACCTCTGGCAAGTCCCCGGGTAAAGGCAGTCTTTCCCGCCCCCAGATCGCCTTTGTAAGCGATCACCGTGCCGGGGCGCAAAGAAGCCGCCAGTTTCTGTGCCAGTTCTTCCGTCTCCCGCGGTGAATTTGTGATATATTGCATATATTTCTCCTATGCCTTTCCCTGGGGAAAGGCTATTATTGGGCATTCTTTAACTTCTCTGCCTGATCGGCAGTGGCGAGGGCGTCGATGATCTCGTCGATATTTCCGTCCATAATACTATCGATCTTGTAAAGGGTCAGACCGATCCGATGGTCCGTCACACGACCCTGGGGGAAATTATAAGTGCGGATGCGCTCATTGCGCATACCGGTACCGACCTGACTGCGGCGCATACCGGTGACTTGGGATTCCAGTTTTTCCTGCTCGATCTCATACAGCTTGCACGCCAGCAGGCGCATACACTTTTCCCGGTTCTGTACCTGACTGCGCTCTTCCTGGCAAGCCACCACAATGCCCGAGGGCTTGTGGATCAGACGGACCGCAGAACTGGTCTTATTCACGTGCTGACCGCCTGCGCCGGAGGCGCGGAACACCTGCATTTCTATATCTGCCGGATTGATCTGTACATCTACCTCTTCCATTTCCGGCAGCACCGCCACGGTGGCGGTGGAGGTGTGGACTCTGCCGCCGGACTCGGTCTCCGGCACTCTCTGGACACGGTGGACACCGGACTCGTATTTCAGCCGGGAATATGCCCCAGCGCCGTTGATGACAAAATCCGCTTCCTTTACGCCGCCCAGTTCGGTGTCGCTGTAATTCATCAGTTCCACCCGCCACCCTTTTTGGGCAGCATACATAGAATACATTCTAAACAAACTGTGGGCAAACAGCGCGCTTTCCTCGCCGCCCACACCGCCCCGGATCTCCACGATGACGCTTTTATCGTCATTGGGGTCTTTGGGCAGCAGCAGGATCTGCAATTTTTTAAAAAGTTCTTCCTTGGCCTGTTTGGCCTCCTGATATGTCTGCTGACACAGTTCCCGCATTTCCGGATCGGACATCAGTTCTTCTGCGTCTGCCATATCCCGTTGCGCCTGCCGGTACGCCCGGTAGGCTTCCACGATAGGCTCCAGGTCGTTTTTCTCCCGCAGCACCGATGCCGCCTTTTTGGGGTCAGCGTAAAAATCCGGCTGCTCTGACCGGGCGCATATTTCCTCATAGCGGTTCTCCACCGCCGCCAATTTATCCAGCATAACCTTCTCCACCTGTTTTATTTCATATATTGTAACAGTATTTCCGAAAAATGTAAAGAAAAACGCATAACGCCACCGCTTTCGGGAAATCTATCCGGGAGAGGTGGCGGAATATGATCTTATCTTATCTGCGAACCATAATTCTATATCTGGTGCTGATATCGGTGATCCGGCTGATGGGCAAGCGGCAGATCGGGCAGATGGAGCCTTCGGAATTCGTGGTGACAATGCTGGTGGCAAATCTGGCATCGATCCCAATGCAGGACGAGGGCATTTCCCTGACTTCCGGTCTTGTACCGATTTTGACGGTGTTAGGCATTGAACTGGTGCTGTCCCATCTTTCGATGCAAAGCATCACTTTTCGAAAATTACTATGCGGAAAACCGGTGATTTTAATAGAAAACGGAAATATTCTGCAACAAAACCTAAGAAAAACACGGGTCACTCTGGACGAACTGACAGGGCATCTGCGGGAAAAGGATGTGCTGGACCTGACCACCGTTCAGTACGCCATTTTGGAGACCAACGGCAACTTGTCCGTGTTCCCGTATCCAAAAGAAAAACCTGCCACCGCCGGGCAGGCCGGTGTGCAGGCAGAAAAACAGTATTTACCCCTGACCGTAGTATCCGACGGGGTGCTGCTGCAAGATAATTTAAAAAAGGCAGGCAAGGATCTTCCCTGGCTGCATAAAGTGCTGAAAAAGCACAACTGCCGGCTGAAAGACACCTGGCTTCTGACCGTTGACGGGGCTGACAATGTGGTGTTTTTGCAAAAGGAGGTGTAGTATGGGCAGATTTTGGCTGGGCGTAGGGTTAATGGCGGTACTTTTGGCATTGGGACTGTGGAACGCCGCCGCTATGGAAGATCTCCACGATCCCATTTGCCGCACCTTGGAAGAAGCCGCACAGCAAACCCTTTCCGGCAACACCCAAAGCGGCATCGCCTTGGCACGGCAGGCCCGGGGACGCTGGGCAGGCAATTGGCGGCGCACCGCCTCTGTGTCAGATCACACCCCTATGGACGAGATCGACGGATTGTTTGCTCAGTTGGAGGTTTATGCCAAATCCGAAAAACCAACAGAGTTTGCCGCCTACTGCGCCCGGCTGGCCGCCCGGATCGACGCCGTTGGCGATGCCCACCAATTCACCTGGTGGAACCTGCTTTAATTTCGGGTTTATCGAGCAGTTCAATGTAGGGCGGGGTCTTGACCCCGCCGCTAAAAACACACTGCTACCAACGGCGGGGCCAAGGCCCCGCCCTACAATTGCGTTGCTTGAAACGGCTCGATAAGCAGAAATTTATTTCGGTTTTGCGCCTTCGGCAATGTCCAAAATCGCC
>JAZQGL010000028.1:0-4351 GCA_045540035.1 Faecousia sp. | reverse complement strand
AATATTTCCCCGTTTTTCAAATTCCCGTTTATCGAGCCGATTAATGTAGGGACCGGCCTCCGGACGGTCCGCAATAAAATCGAACCTCGATGGGTCGATTTTATTCAAAATATGCTAACAATCTATTATTTTTCGTCCATCCAGGTCGAAAAATAATTCGGCCCGTCGAGGACGCCGGTCCCTACAATACATATCCGGAACTGCTCGATAAATTGGAATTTGACGGTTACAACGCAGGAACGACTGCGTTCACCCTTGCTCATTTCCGCTTATGTTATTTACTCATCGCGCAAAAAAGTGCTGCACGGTCGTGCAGCACTTTTTCTTATTGTTTACCGTGTGTCTATCCAGCCAATGGAAATATCAGCGGATCAGAACCACTCTTTGCAGCTGACAGGAGTCGCGATCTCATTAACGCACAGGCTGCTTGCGGCTGCGGTTGCCTTATATACAACCTCGATAGCGGTAACTCTAACCTGCTTGCCGTTGCTTCCGTTCTTAACAGAATTGAGCAGCACAGAATTGCCGGAAACAGCAACTTCCTCGTTGCTGATATCTGTTGTAGTTCCATCTACATAGAGGTATGCATAAGTACCGGTCTGCGTACTAACCTTGACAGATACAAGCTCATATCCTTCAGGTACACTGATGGTCATCGTGCCTGCAGGGGTATCCGTTGCATAAATACGGATATGATCGCCATCATATGCCTTACCGGTGTTACTGCCGCCATTAATCTTAACAGTAACATTCTCATCAAGATTGAAAGTCTGTTTTGTTGTGCTGCTGGTCCAACCATATTCGGTAATCAGCTCGGCAATCGTCTTGCTTGCCGTGATCGGAGTATCATCGACATCACCGCCGCCTACGGTAGTGCCGCAGCCATAGTCACACAGAGTATCTCCATTTTCATCGATGTGTTCACCGGTTGCCGCAATGGCCTGACGCTCGATAACTGTTGCACCACAATCATCACAGGTCGTTGCACCGATGTAGCCTGCGTCGGTACAAGTTGCAGCCAAATCATTTTCTTTCGTGGTATTTGCGTGCGCACACTCAGTTACTTCAGGCAGTGTCTCTTCAGGTTCTCCAGTAGTGCCGTCAGACAGCTTAAAGAAGCACAAATCGAAAATGTATCCGGTGCTATTCGTTGTGGAATATCCGCCAAACTGAGTACCGCTGATCTGATAGCCTACAACACGGTTAGAGCCGGTTGTTGCATTCAGTACGAAGGCGCCTGCTTCGCTGCCCGCTGCAATTGTCCAGTTATATGCAGTGGTGGGCTGCGTCAAGTTTGTGCCGCTAGAGCCGTAGCCCAAATACTTGCTGCCGTTAGAAATGTTTACAGTAGTACCGTTTACGGTAACCGTCAGAGTCAGTGTACTTACATCAGCACTTGTAACCTTGCCATCGGAGACAGCCAATTCTGTAGCAGCAATCTTAGTGCCAAATGTTTGGTTCATTGCATACCAGGAACCGCCATTGTTAACAGCAATAATGTACTCGCCGCTGGTCAGGTTTGCCAAATCGGTAACCTGGAAGTAACCGGTTTCAGGTGCGTCTGCATCCTTCAGGGATGCTACCAGAGTCAGGTTGACACCTTCCTCAACCTCGATTGCCTGAACTTCTGCGGTAGTCTTCTCTACGGAAACACCTTCTACACCTGCATCGTCGTACTCAGTAACGATCCAGACAACTTCCTGGTTCTCACCGGGGATCAGATCGCAGGTCACGCCGGACAGGGTCTGACCAACAGCGACCATACCGTCTGCATTGATGCCATCAATGGTGCCGTTGGTTACGTGGACATAACTGGTATCGTGCAGAGTAACGCCACCGTTGATGACGGTCTGCATCTTCTCGGCAGTGTCCAGCAGGCTTTCGTACATAGCCTTCTCAGCGTCCTTGCCGGTCAGGTCATCCACAGTCAGGCGCTTGTGCAGGTACTCCAGTACGCTGTAAGTATCGGTTGCGGCAGCATCTGCCTGACCTTCAACATAAACCTCAGCAGTTACAACGGTGTCGATATTCTGCAGGGAAACGCCGGTAGCGGCAACAAACAGCTGGCAGTCCTTGTCGTTGTACTGAGGAATGGGCTTGTCATCAGAATAAGGTACAGCAGCAAACTCGTTTGTGCCGTCAGACAACTTGATGCTCTCAATTGTCTTGCCGTCGGGAACATACACTGCATACATGATCTGCAGGTAGTCTTCAAAATACACATTGTGGTATGCAACGACCACAGAGTCAATCTCTGCAGCCTGGGCAGGGATCATAGCCACGAAGCCAATGACCATTGCCAGCACCAGAACCAGTGCGAAAATCTTTGTCATAGTCTTTTTCATAACTTTTTCCACCTTCCTATAATCGATCCAATTAGGTCCATGCGCCGGGGTCGTAACCGCCGCCACCGATGCCGGGGCCAGTCTGCTCCGTAGACGCGCCGAGGCTATCGCCTGCCTTCAACCCTACACCGGGCAGGCTGAGCAACAGGATGTCCGCTTCAGCAGGTGTATACTCTTCTTTCATACCAGATGCTCCTTTACAAATGATATTTGTAGGTAGAAATTCTTACCATTGTATCAATGGTAGCATACGCAAACCTTAAAAACAAGTACTTTTCAAAAATATTTCTACTTTCTTGCATTTTTCCCAAATTTATTGCGTTTTGAGGGGCTCTATTGTATAATATTTTAACTGTAAGGACTTTTTCTTCAAATTCCGCAAAGACCGGAAAGGATGGGTTTATGAATACACGAAAGTTATATTATGAAGACCCCAAAATACAAACATTTTCCGCCACGGTTATCACTTGTGAAAAAACGGAAAAAGGATACGAAATCGTGCTGGATGCCACCGCTTTTTATCCCGAAGGCGGTGGTCAGGCCTGCGATCTGGGAACCCTGGGAGATGCCAATGTCTCAGATGTGCAGGAACGGGGCGAAACCGTGGTGCATCTGTGCGACAAACCGCTGACGGTCGGCGCAGAGGTTACCGGTAAAATAGATTGGAATCGGCGGCTTGACCTGATGCAGCAGCACACCGGCGAACATATCGTATCCGGCATCATCCACCAAATGTTCGGCTGTCATAATGTGGGCTTCCACGTAGGCGCCGATGTGATCACCATTGATTTTGATTATCTGATCCCCGCCGATGCCCTGCCGGAGATCGAACAGCAGGCAAACGATGCCATCTATGCCGATCTTCCGGTAAACTGCTGGTATCCCAGCCCGGAGGAACTGCCGGATGTGGGTTACCGCTCCAAAAAGGAGATCCCCTGGCCGGTACGGATCGTGGAAATTCCCGGTTTTGACAAATGCGCCTGCTGCGGTGTCCACGTGACCACCACCGGACAGATCGGTGTTATTAAATTGTTGAGTCTTGTCAAGTTCCACCAGGGTGTGCGAATTGAAATGGTCTGCGGCGGCAGAGCCTTCTCTTTGCTGAGCCGGGTTTATGAACAAA
Organism: Faecousia sp.; assembly: GCA_045540035.1. GTDB lineage: Bacteria > Bacillota > Clostridia > Oscillospirales > Oscillospiraceae > Faecousia. The sequence continues at coordinate 883 of JAZQGL010000028.1, read as the reverse complement.
ACCGGCTGGTATCGCAAGCCTTTTCTGCCAAAATTCTGGAAACCGGCGCAGCAGCCCGAAAAATGAATGACGCGCTGGCGGCAGAAAAATTCCGGGCCAGTGGTTTAGAGCGGCAACTTTATACCCACATTGCAGATGCCTTTGCCGGCAATGGGGATGTTCTGTATTTTGCAGATCAATTCTCCCCCGCAGCCGTCCGGGATCTTGCCGACCGGATCGCTGAAGTCTGCGGCGGCACGGCAGCCGTTTTCTCCGGCAGCGACGAAGCCGGCTACAGCCTTTGTATGGTAAACAAAACGGCAGACATTTCCGCCCTGGGCAAAGAATTGAATACCGCGCTGAACGGTCGGGGCGGCGGCAAACCCGGTTTCTTCCAGGGCAGCGTCAAGGCAACAAAGAAAGAGATCGAACAATTCTTCAGCCGCAAAAAATAAATACACCGCCAAAAGCCTCCCTTTCCAAGGGAGGCAAAATCCTTACGGCGAACCCACCTCCCTTGTAAAGGGAGGTTTTTATCTCCACGTCTAAATTTCTACTCTATAAATCGGGAATTGTAACCTTTTTGTGCTGTCTGACCATAGTTTTCGATAAAAAAGAACGGATTTTGACAAATCAGATACTTTACAAGAAATAACAGTTATAGTATAATGATGCTGTATCGGGTTTTCTAAGACCCGGGAATACATATTGTAATAAATGCTGCCAAATGCAGCAAGAAGTAATGGAGGAATAAACTATGTCCGTTAAAGTTGCTATCAATGGTTTTGGCCGTATCGGCCGTCTGGCTTTCCGTCAGATGTTCGGCGCTGAGGGTTACGAAGTTGTCGCTATCAACGACCTGACCTCTCCCAAGATGCTGGCTCACCTGCTGAAGTACGACTCC
>JAZQGL010000027.1:0-4886 GCA_045540035.1 Faecousia sp. | reverse complement strand
CCTGGTCGTAGACGTAGCCCCGGTAGCGCAAGGGGTTCAGTTGGCAGATGGTCGATGAACCCATACTGATCTGATTACCCCAGGCATCATAAATATAATAACCCGCTGTAGTGCCGTTGGCATCAAACAGGTGCATTACATCGCCCTGCAGGTTGGTGACATAATAGTAGGTAACAGAGGTACTTCCGTTGGTGTGAGTCACGGACACCGGCGTGCCGCTGGCGTCGTAGGTAAAGTACAGCGTGTCGCTGCCCTTGGTCATCTGGGTCAGTTGCGAACCGTTGTACACATAGGTGTAGGTATCTGTGCCGTTAGTCCGCTTGGTGCGCATACCGTTTGCATCGTAGGTAAAATTCCAAGAGACAGACGGCTTATACATTCGCGCCAATTGCCTGCCGTGTTCCCACTCGTAACGCCAGTAGTAAGTTTCCACCACATTGCCTACATTGTCGTAGTAGATATGGCCATCATACTCGGTCAGCAGATCGCCCCAGGTGCTGTTATCGTAACCGTAGGTTACTGAATCGGTGAGCACAGGGTTGGTTTCGCCGGTGATATAAGTGTACTCTTTTCGGGTTTGAATGTTGCCTGCTTCGTCGTAAGTCCACTCATAGCGGTACTTCATTCCGGGGTTATCTTCGCTGAGCAACTGACCTGCTGAGTCGTAGGTATAGGTAGAACTGCGGGGGCCATAGGAGAATTTCTTGATATTTCCGTCTCCGTAGTATGTGTAACCGGAAGAAAGTGAGGTTATACTCTCATTAATGATATGGTTGATCCGGGATATCCGTGTGGCGGGTTTGCCATTTACGGTTGCGTAAATATAATAATTTTCGACCTCTGTATTGCCGTCATCAGATGTGATTCGATCGGTCAGACGGCCATACTCATCGTAAGTGTAGGTAATACCAATGTCGCCGTTGGCAACCGATGTGACACGGTTATCGTCATCATAGGTGTAGGATGTGGTATGTTTTACTCCGTTGATAGTCTCTACCAGTTTGGTCAGATTGTTCAGGTCGTCGTACTCATAGCCGACGCTGTGGTCAAAACCGGTACTGCTTTCCACATACTGCATCATCCGGTCGGTCAGATCGTAGTAGTATGCGGTGGTGATGCCGGTGGCAGAGTCTTGCACCTTGGCCAGGGTGCCGTTGTTATCATAGGAATAGGTGACGGAGTCGCCGTCTTCGTAAGTTTGCCCGGTCACTCTGCCTTTGTCATCGTAAGTATAGTTTACACTATCTTGATTACCGTAGTCAATAGATGCCAGGTATCTATTTCTGTCATCGGTATAACTATAGGTGGCAAGCGTGTAATTACCAGCCTTAACACTGTTGCGCAATCTAAAGTCACCGTAGGTAAAACTATAGGTGGTAGTAGGCGTTTCGATAGATATTGGTTTATCATAAGCCTGGGCATAGATGGCAGACATAGACAGTCCGGTATCCGTAGTAGCTGCAGCAGATGCCATATAGTACATATCGTCGTAGGTATAGGTAGTTTTTGTGGCATCCGTATCTTGTGGGTATTTTACCGACAACAGAACACCGGTATTGGTATCATAGGTATAGGTGGTAGTATTGCCGACGGTATCCGTAGTTGTTGCCAAATAGTTTTTGTCCTGAGTGTAAGTTGCGGAAGCGGTGATCTTATTACTGCCACTGCCGATGGATACCGAAGTGTTATTGCCGCGTGTGTCGTAAGTAAAGTTATAGACGACACCTTCTGCCGTGGTTGCTTGTGTGACATTATGGTGCTCGTCATAGGTGTAGGTCATCTTGGATGTGTTGTCTTGGATGATCTCGGTCAGGTTACTGTTGGTGTCGTATTCATAGGTGGTTATTTGCTTTTGCAGATCCTTGACTGATATGACATTGCCGTTGCTGTCGTAGGTGTAACTGCTGCCGAATTCCTCTTTGTATAACTGGATACCGTCGAAATACATCGTGTTATAGTTGTAATCATAATGGATCTCGATTTGAATAGCGGAATAGTTTTTGTCCGCTATGGCTACACCGGCGGCGTATTGCCAACTGTTTCCGTCGTTCATATCCGGATTGAAGTGGACAAGGCGTTCCGTTGTGCTTCCGTCGGTATTTACAAACAGTACAGCCAGCGCAAACCGCCGGTCCCGGTCGTCAAAACTTGTCACAGGCACAGAATCTCCTTTTGCCCAACCGCCAAAAACATAATTATCTCCGGCGTTTCCGTTGATGGATATTCTTTGGTACAGGTGTTTGGCCAGGGTTGGAGAACCGGAGATACGAAAGACAGTCTGATTCAGTTCATAAGCAGCCGATGTATTTGTGACGTGTGCGTCCGTGGATTCCAGTCGTGGGCCCCGTGTCCATCCGGAGGCGTTGCCAGAAAAATCTCCGTTCTCCACAAGGTTAAACCGGCTGGCGGTGGTTGCTTTTTCTACCTGTACACAGTCCATGTATACCTGTGTTCCGGCTGTTCCAAACAACTGTGCACAGCAAGTGATGTTTGCGCTTGTTGTATTGGTATAACTGACTTCTACCCGTTTCCAAGCAGTACTTCCCGTTGTAGCCACCGTTTGACTGGATGCCATTGAACCCCGGTCTACGATCATCATCGTCGAGGTGCCGCTGATGCCTTTCAGATATGCAGAGAATGTATAGGTCGCACCGGGCTCAATGGTGAAACTGCTGGATAAAATGCAAGACCATTCTGTGGCCGTAAACAACAGCGAGTGAGTACCCATATAGGCCTGCGTGGTTACATTCTCACAAGAGGTGCCTGCAGGCCAAACTCCCCATACCGATCCGTTTTCAAAACTACTGTTTTTCAGACGGTTGCCCACAGTATTTTGCAGTTTGGAAGCAACACGCATCTGATTGATTTTTTTCGTAGAGTCTGTGTTTTGTTCTTTTTCTTCCTCGGTGTTAAAGGCAAACTGGGCAAATTGCGCCCGACCCTCGTCGTCCTGAACGGATACCAGATTGCCAAAATCGTTGAATTGCAGGATCTCTACATTGTTGTCATGGTCAGTAATGGTAGTCTGATTGTGGCCGTATGCAAAGGCTAACGCGCCGCCTTCGTTACTATTATAGGACTCTTTTACGCTCAATGTTCGATAAGGCTGCCAATTTGCACGGTCTGTGTTATATGTATATTCTAATTTATATCCGTCCACATTCTCTGCTGACAACAGCAGAAACTTATCGCTGTAATCATAGTAACTGGCAAACTCTTCTGTGTCGATAAAGATTACTGGGCAAAGAGAATCATAAATAAAGCGGACAAACGCAGTATTCCCCTGATAACTGATACGAGTGCATAGACCGTCAGTATAGGAAAATGTATATACCCGTCCAGCACCGTCAGTAATAGTGTTGATTATGGATACTGTTGGACTATTGTAAGTAATCGTAATGTCGCTCTTCATAGCCTGATTGTTGGAGATTTTGGTCAGGCGGCCTTGGGTGTCAAAATAACTAACATAACCGTTTTCAAAAGTAATACTATACTTCTCCGTGCCAGTTCCATTTGTTCTTAGAATGATCTTCTCATTGTTCTCATGGATGTATGTATTGGCAGAACTGTACTTGAAATAGTGGTCTGTGCCGTCTTCATCCTCCCATATAAAGAAATCTTGATCTTCTCCGTTGAGATACCATGGATATACCAACTGGTTGTAATTGGTGCGCCAGCCGACACCCATACCAAAGGAATTGCCCATAGAATCGTCTGCGTTATTTTCGCCGGAAGTGGTTATGACATCGTTAATATTATAAACGTGGGATATGGTGACTGGCATCCTGTTTCCACCAAATCCAATATCCTTTCGGACAAAGGTCATATTTCCGGTATAGTTGTTTACATAGCCCGTACCGGCTCTGCCTGCGGAAGAAGCGGTGTAATCCCAGTAACTTTCCAGACCGTTGGCGTTGTGTAATGTGATGGTAAGGATCGGGCGGGCGGTTTCTGTGCCGTAGTCCGAGGAAAGGAACTGCTTGTAACTGGGTGTGCCGCCGTTTTCAATGGCAGAACTTGCTTTGAACAGCATACCGGTATTGCTGTTGGCGTACCAGTCCCGGACGATATCCGTAACGACCCAGCCGTACCAATCTACCGCGTCTACAAGGGCGTAATCTTCAATGTTGGCGCTATGCCCGGGCTGATTTGCCCAGGTGATTCCCTCGGATGTCCAAGTATCGTTTACTTTGTGAACTTCCACCGGTGTTACAGTGTTGGACTCGACGGCTTTGTACATCTGAACGGTCGCGCCTACCACTACATCGGAAGAAGTGATGGCGGGCAGTGTGTTATACTTTAAGAAGAACCGCACAACTCCGGTGTCAGTATCATAGCCGCAGGAATTGTAAGGCCAAGTGTAACTGTAAGTTTTATTTTGTGCCACTGAGCGGTCACGGATGTTGTTGACATCCAAATCTGCCTGCACCACCGGGTCCAGGATCACGGGCCAGGCGCGGTCCTGGTCGGCAAGCCACTGTTGGGGCAGGGTGTATGTCAGGGTGTATGTGCCGCTGCCGCCGGTGAGGGCTACCGAAATGTCGTGATTGTACACACCGGCATTGTCGATCAGATAGGGGGCGGGCATAACCATAACGATGTTTTCCTGCGCCTTATCATAGAAAAGGATCTGTCCGCTTTCCTCCAGCACCGGGATCATTTCGCCGGTGTGCAGTGTGTAGCGGTAGCCCCGCAGGGATTGGCTGTAGGCGTTCAGGACGATAGACTCTTTGACCTTGTTGGAATCCAGATCATAAATGATCTGGGTATTGGCAAAGACATTGCTGTAAGACAGCCGGGAGCGCACCTTTTCCGGCACGATCTCCGGGTGCTTTGCCGCTTCTTTCATCTTGGAATGATCGACCTTTTCGACAGATGCCTTGGAA
>JAZQGL010000026.1:0-1761 GCA_045540035.1 Faecousia sp. | reverse complement strand
GATTAATGTAGGGACCGGCCTCCGGACGGTCCGTAATAAAATCGAACCTCGATGGGTCGATTTTATTCAAAATATGCTAACAATCTATTATTTTTCGCCCATCGAGGACGAAAAATAATTCGGACCGTCGAGGACGCCGGTCCCTACAATACATATCCGGAACCGCTCGGGAATTTGGCGGGGAAAAGAAAAAGCCGCAGGCGATCGCCTGCGGCTTTGTAGCAGATATTACTTTTGGTAAGTCAGGGTGCGGACAACGATGTCGTTGCCTTTGGCGGTGGTTGCGGTGTGGGTGATGGTATATTCACCGGATGCCAGTGCGTCCAGATCCAGTTCACCCAGCAGAACAGGCTTCTCCTGGGGATGGGTCCAGCGATCCAGCAGGAAGTTACGCATTTCGCCGCCCAGGGCAAACATAGTGGACTCCTGCACCACATTGCCGTCCTTGTCAGCGATCCGGATGGTTACGTGGGAGATACGGTAGGGGCAGGTAAATACGCCTTTGAAGATGGTGTCGATACTCTGCTCCTCTACGGGAATGGAGTCAACGATCTTCTCTTCTGCCAGAGGACTGGGGTCTACCAGCGCCTTGCAGGTGATGGGCAGGTAGCCCAACTGTGCCATACGGTCGTAAGTAAATACCACATCCAGATCCTGCATACGGACAATGACCTTTCCGGTGACGGGATCAATGTAAGTACTCTGCTGATAGCGCTCGCAGCCGGAATTCTGCTCCAGAACGGTGATGTAACTCTTAGCGCCGTCAATGGTGCCGTCGTCACGGTAGTAAGGCACATTGCGCACGACCATCATTGCGTGTCCGGCACCGCTGGCGTTGATATGAACAACACCGTCTGCCTTTTGCAGTTCTGCGTAGGCTTCGAACATCCGCTGCTGACCGTTGGTCTGGACAACAAGGGGGGTGTTAGACAGCACATTGGCTTGAAGATCATAGTCACCAACCAAAACGCAGCCGTTGAGGGGGACCATATTGAGGGTATCGGTATAGCAGATCTCACTGTCTACCATAGACCAGGCCCAGAAAACATAGTCGGCACAGTTGTTACCCAGACGGGCGACATTGTACAGATCCTGACGGTTGCCGCCGCCCAACAGGTCGGTGTTCAGGTCCAGGATCATAACGCCGTCCTCAGTGGTGCCGACAGCAGTCTTGGTAAAGGAGTAGCCGGAGCCTACACCTGCGGTATAGGGAATGCCTTCGTAGATGGTGCCTTTTTTCATAGTGACAACGTCAACGGCATTGGCTTCCAGGTCAATGGCCAGACCGTGGGATGTACCGATGGTGTACTGGAAAGTCTCAGCGGGTGTCCAGCGGAAGGATGCCTGCCAGCGGGCGTTCTGCTCGCACAGAGTGCGGCGTTCCTCCAGGATCGCTTTGTCTTTTTCGGACAGTTCGCCGTCAGTATCGCCACAGCCCGCAAAGCAAGCGGTGACCATCAGGACAGCCAGGAACAAGCATAAGAACTTCTTCATTGTGCATTCTCCTCATTTTTTATAATAGTCAAAACCATTATATCAGTTTTTTTCCAAAAAGCAAGGGGGTGGATTTGTAAAAAACGATTTTCTGAAAATGAAACGGAGAATTCTATAAATCCCGGTTTGTCGTGCTGTGCACGAAATGCATAATTCATAATGCATAATGCATAATTGCGGTATTTTTCTTCGAAAAATGATTTTAATAGTCGCCTTTGGCGACACAATAATTGTGCATTGTGCATTTTGCATTGTGCATTATTTATC
>JAZQGL010000025.1:0-10942 GCA_045540035.1 Faecousia sp. | reverse complement strand
TTTATTTTTTTGCTTTGTCATAAAAAACCCCGCCCGGAGGGGTGTGTCATTTTTGTATGTATTACACGGTAACGCCAGCCATCTCCAGGATGGTGGGAACGCTCTTTTCTGCGCCGATGGCCATTACGTGAACGCCGTCGCACAGTTTCTCGTCCTTGATCTTGGCGATCATTTCGGCAGCCATTTCCATACCCAGTTTTGCGGGCAGACCCTTGATGCCCTTTTCCTTGCCTTCTGCAGCAGCAGCGGCCAGGCGGTCGATCATTTCCTGGGGAACAGCGATGCCGGGAACGTTTTCGTTCATATACTTAGCGCCGCCAGCGCCCTTCAGAGGAATGATACCGGCCATAATGTGGGTCTTGATGCCGGCCTTGTCCACTTCTTCCAGGAAACGCTTCAGCACATCCAGGTCGAAAATGCCCTGGGTCTGAATGTACATCGCACCGGCTTCTACCTTCTGACGCAGTTTGTTGATCTGCAGGAACATAGGCTCGTACAGAGGGGTAACGGATGCGCCCTTGTAGAACTTGGGTGCGCCGCCGGCGATCTCGTTGCCGCCCCAGTCACAGCCAGTTTGCTCCATCTTGCTCAGCATATTCAGAATGCCGACGGAGTCCAGGTCGTAAACGGGCTTGGAGTCCTTGCAGTCGCCGACTACGGGGTGGTCGCCGGTGAGGGCCAGCATGGTGTCGATGCCGAAGCCGGCAGCGGCCAGAATGTCGCCCATAATTGCCATACGGTTACGGTCACGGCCGGTCATCTGCAGAATGGGCTCAACGCCTGCCTGCTTCAGTTTGATGCACAGACCCAGACCGGTTGCCTTCAGGCAAGCGCTCTGCATATCGGTAACATTGACAGCGTGGACATTGCCTTTGAGGATCTCAGCGGCTTCCATCTGCTCGGAAAAATCATAACCCTTAGGAGGTGCCATTTCAGCGGTAACGCCAAATTTACCGGATTCCAGTGCGTCTTTCAAAATGCTCATTATTTCTTCCCCCTCAAGCTGATAGTTCTGGGATATGCCACAGCGGCGTAACCCTTGTCCTCACGGGCCTCGGTCAGTTTATCCAACTGATTGGTGGCGCTCAGACGCTCGTAGATCTTGATCCAGGCGCAGTCATTTTCGGGATTGACTTCGCACTTACCGTTCTTCTGACCGCCGCAGGGACCGTTGACCAGACTCTTGGCACACTGGGTAATGGGGCAGATTGCGCCGGTCTTGCCCAGCACACACTGACCGCAGAAGCGGCAAGCCTCTTCCCAGACACCGAAACGGACGGCTTCGCCCAGATACATAGTATCGTTGGAGGGGTAGACAGGTGCATTGCCTGCGTTCTTTGCCACGCACTGCACGCCGTCGCCACAACTCATGCAGATAACGCAGTCAGGGTTGGCAGCCACGATGGGCTTCATCTTGGACTTAACACCCAGGTTCATGCAGCAGTAGTCAGCAACGGTGGTGCCGACGACCTTCTTGCCCGCCTGCTCCAGCACAGCGGACAGTTCTGCGATCTGGGCTTCGCCGCCGGTCTGACAAGCGGTAGCGCAGCTGCCGCAGCCGACGATGGCCACGGTCTTGGCATCGCCGACCATTGCCATAACTTCTTCAATGGGTTTCTTTTGGGTAATAATCATGAATGACTTCTCCTTTGCTCATATTTCGTTACTATAATCATATCGTAAACCAACCAAAAAATCAACAGCGAAATGAGATAAAATGAAAAGAAATGTTAAAAGTGATATAAAATGTTATATTGGATGTTATAGACAAAAAATCAAATGCACACATAAGGAGGGGAAAGGTATAGCGCAATGAAATACATTTGCGCGAACTATAGATAAACATAATAATGTGTATATAAAAAAGCAAATAGCACCCATAAATTTTTTGTGTAATTTGTAAAATAAGCACAAAACCGAGGGGTATTTTTAGCCGTTTTGTTACATTGCAAAAAACGCAAAATAATGATACTATACTGTAGTACACTGCATTGTGGCACAGGGTGCCATGTGGTGAAAAGGAGGAAACGATATGAAAAGACTGTTAACCTTACTGTTGGCATTGACCCTGGTCGTCGGTCTGTTTGCCGGCTGCGGCGGCAACAAAGACGTGGACGGGGACAAGGAAGGCAATGGTAAGCCCACCCTGAACATTGGTATCCCTGCCGATGCAAATGTTATGAGTTATGATGACAATGCGCTGACCAACTGGTTGGAAGAGCAGCTGGATTGCAACCTGAAATTTACGGTTTACTCCGGTGGTTCTGATATTGCCACCCAGATCTCTACTACTGTTGCTGCCCAGCAGCCGCTGCCTGACATTCTGTGGGATATCAGTTTCGGTGCGGAGATCATCACGCAGTACGGTGAAGACGGTTACTTCCTGGATCTTGCACCCTACTTATACTCCGATGTAGAAAACAAGACCCCCAACACGGAATTGGCACCCAATTTCTGGATGCGCTATAACCAGTGGGATGACCACCTGGGTCGTCTGGGCGGTGAGAACTGGAATGAAAAATTCCAGGACGAGATCGACTATCGTATGACGGAGAATTCCGGCGCGATCTATTCTTTCCCGCTGTTTGGTTACGGTCCTACCGACTCTATGACCTTCAAACCCTGGATCAATAAGACCTGGCTGGATAAACTGGGCTTGCCGATGCCCACCAGCACGGAAGAACTTTATGAGACCCTGAAGGCTTTCAAGGCAAATGACTGCAACGGCAACGGTCTTAATGATGAGATCCCGTTCTACGGTTGCCGCCCCGACACTCTGGGCGCAGATGCCTACTCCTTCATTATCAATATGTTCGGCTATTGGGATGGCGGCGCATACTGGCTGGCCAACGAGGACGGCACTCTGCAGAATGCCTACACCGCCGAGCACTACCGTGAAGGTCTGAAATTCCTGAACAAACTGTATAAGGAAGGCCTGATGACACCCCTGACCGTTACCGGCTCCAGTGCCGAGATGAAGCGCTTGACGACTCCCGCAACCGGTCCGACTATGGTAGGTCTGTTTATCGGCCATCTGCAGGCTCATATCCAGAACGGTGACGAGGATCTGTATGAGTATGTACCTCTGCCGATGTGGTTCCCCACCACTGAAAAGCGCTGCCCTGTTACCCGCGAGATATTTGTTACCGCGGATTGTCCCGAGGAGAACCGGGAATTGGCGATCAAGTTACTGGATCTGATGGAATCTGAAGAAGGCGCCCTGCGCGTCCGTTACGGCGAACCGGGCGTGGATTGGAAGTACTATGAAGGCGATGAGACTTCTGTTTCCGGCGCAAAGTACGAGATGGAGGTCATCAACGAAGTCCTCAGCACACAGACCAAATCTATTTGGAGTTCTGCGCTGTGTATGCCTGACGTTTCTGACCTGATCAATATCAAGTATCCTTCTACCGAGTGGTATGATTATCAACTCAAGATCACATATGAGCAGTTCCAGAACTATATGGGATGCCAGGTCAAGTATAACCCGGATCTGATCTATCCCGGTCCTCGCTATACTGAGGAAGAGGAAGAGAGGACAGACGCTGCCCGTGAAAACTGCGTCACTTATGTCAAGACCAGTATGACGGAGTTCATCACCGGAATTTTGGATCCCAGCGATGACGCGCAGTGGGATGCATATCTGAAGAAACTGGACGAATTGGGCTTCCAGCAGTGGAAGGAAGTTTCCGAATCCTCCTGGGCGCGCATTCTGGAATCCAGAAAGTAAGAAGATATGAAAAGAGGACACCTTTGTGGTGTCCTCTTTTTGGTGCCGCTGACCGGAATCGAACCGGTACGGATTTTACTCCGAGGGATTTTAAGTCCCTTGTGTCTACCTATTCCACCACAGCGGCGTATATTAAATTCTCTTAATAGTTATGCAAACAGAAAGTCTGTGATATCCCTGTTGGGGTGCCCCGGTGTGCGCCTTGCCGACGGAGCGGCTGCGTTGCCCACCGACCCCTGCCACTCGCTCGCCTCCCTGCATCTGCCACCGGCAGCGGTCGGCTCGCTCCCCACCACAGCGGCGTATATATATAATAATATGGTGTAGATGTGCGTTCATCTATTCCTGCAGGTTTATAGCGATCATAGGCTCTGTGTTATGCAATTTGCACGAAACCGAAATCTGCACGGGGCAATGGTAACACAAAAATTGGAAAAGGTCAAGGGATTCCTGCTGTTTTATCGTATTTTCCTTCAAAATGTAAAATTTTCCCAGTCGGCGAATTAGACATATCAAACTGTAAAAATTTGTGCATAATGACTAAATCTGGCTTTTGCTTTTGTGCTTTTTGTCATATTGTAATTGTTTGGCAAATATGATACTATAGTTTAGAATTATGGGACGAGTCTGTCCTTGTGTCCCGGCGCCGCCTTTCTGAGGCACGTTTCAAGCAAGGAAACTTAGCCTGTGAGCAAGATTTTAAGGAGGAAAAATTAGTGAAAAAGATTTTGACACTGCTGTTGGTCCTGACTATGGTCATCGGTCTGTTCGCCGGTTGCGGCGGCAAGAAGGATGACGATAAGGTCAACGAAGGCAACGGCAAACCCACCCTGACCATCGGTATCCCTTCCGATGCAAACGTTATGAGCTATGACGACAACGCTCTGACCAACTGGCTGGAAGAGCAGTTGGACTGCAACCTGGAGTTTATGATCTACTCCGGCGGTTCCGATATCGCTACCCAGATCTCCACCACCGTCGCTGCCCGTCAGGAACTGCCCGACATTCTGTGGGACATCTCCTTCGGCGCTGACATCATCTCTCAGTACGGCGAAGACGGCTACTTCCTGGACCTGGCTCCCTACTTCTACTCTGATGTAGATGCCAAGACTCCCAACCTGGAGATGGCTCCCAACTTCTGGGAAAAGTATGATATGTGGGACAAGTACTACGGTGAGGATTTCGAAGCCAAGATGCAGGACGAAGTTATCTACCGTATGACCGAAGAGTCCGGCGCCATCTACTCCTACCCCGTTTTCGGCTTTACCCCCACTGACTCTATGACCTATCAGGTATGGATCAACCAGACATGGCTGGACAAACTGGGTCTGCCTATGCCCACTGACATTGACTCCTTCTATGAGACTTTGAAGGCTTTCAAGGCTAACGACTGCAACGGCAACGGCATCGCTGACGAGATCCCCCTGTACGGCAACCGTCTGGGCTCTCTGGGCGCTGACTGCTACTCCTATCTGATCAATATGTTCGGTTACTGGGATGGCTCTACTTACTGGCTGGACAACGGCGACGGCACTCTGCAGAATGCCTACACCGCTGATCACTACCGTGAAGGCCTGAAGTTCATCAACAAACTGTACAAGGAAGGTCTGATGAACCCCCTGACCGTTACCGGTTCTTCTTCCGAGATGAAGCGTCTGGTCACCCCCGCTACCGGTCCTAACCTGGTCGGTGTTTGGGTCGGTCACGCAACCATCGCTACTACTATGGGCAGCGAGGCTCTGTATGAGTATGTTGCTATGCCTTTCTGGAGCCCCGTTGTTGAGAAGCGTTGCTCTGTTTCCCGTGAGGTATTCATCACCACTGACTGCCCGGAAGAACTCCGCGCTACCGCTTTCAAACTGCAGGATCTGCTGCTGTCTGACGAAGGTGCTATGCGCTGCCGTTACGGCGAAAAGGGCGTCAACTGGAAGGATTACGAAGGTACTGAGACTTCTCCTTCCGGTGATGTCTGGTCCTGGGAGATCATCGAAGATCCTCTGTCCATTCAGACCAATGCGATCTGGTCCTCTGCTTTGTGTATCACTCCCTGCTCTGAGCTCATCAGCATGAAGCAACCCGCTACCGACTGGTACAAGTACAAGATCGATCTGGTTTGGGACCAGTACCAGAACTATCAGAAAGGTATGGAGTCCAACCCCGACCGTATCTATCCCGGTCCTCGCTATACCGATGAAGAGGAAGAGAGAACCGATCAGGCCCGTAGCAACTGTACTACTTACGTTACCACCAGTATGACCGAGTTCATCACCGGCGTTATGGATCCCAACAATGATACACAGTGGAATGCATATCTGAAGAAACTGGACGAACTGGGCTTCCAGGATTGGCAGGAAGTTTCCGAGGCTTCCTGGGGTCGTCTGCTGGAGGCTGGCTTCAAGGGTTAATGTCCCTTCACTACCAGAAAAGATAATCTAAACGCATATACCTGCAGCCGGGTCTCATACCCGGCTGCATGGTATTCACTCACGAGAAAGGATTGAGACCCGAATGGCTAATACTTCCGAAGTTGCAGCAGTCAATCCTCTGCTTCAGAAAACACCTTGGCAGAAGTTTTGGATCCGGTTCAAGAAGAACTGGCAGCTGCACCTGATGGTATTCGTTCCTTTGTGCTATTTGATTCTGTTTTCCTACGTACCTATGTACGGTCTGCAGATCGCATTTAAGGACTACCGTGCAAAGGCCGGTATTTGGGGCAGTGAATGGGTTGGCCTGGAGAACTTCGCAGAGTTCTTCAAAGGTTACAAGTGGCCTATGTATGTGTGGAACACACTGGCACTGTCTCTGTACTCCCTGTTTGCATCTTTCCCGATTCCCATTATGTTGGCTTTGACCATCCACGTTAATACCCATAAGACCCTGAAGAAGGTGGCACAGAATGTGTCTTATATGCCTCACTTCATTTCCCTGGTCGTTATGATCGGTATTCTGTTCTCCACCCTGCACCCCGTTGCCGGTATGCTGGGCGCGATCTACAGATTCTTTGATGTGGAAAACCCAATCGATATCCGCTACGCAAAACAGACCTTCCGTCACCTGTACGTTTGGTCCGGTGTCTGGCAGGGTATGGGCTGGAGTTCCATTCTGTATGTGTCTGCTCTGTCCGGTGTGCCGGATGAGCTTCACGAGGCAGCAAAGTTGGACGGTGCAAGCCGTCTGCGCCGTGTGTGGGCTATCGATATCCCCACCATTCTGCCTACCATCTGCATTATGCTGATCATGCGTTGCGGCAGCCTGCTGAGCGTTGGCTACCAGAAGGCATATCTGATGCAGTCTCCCGTTAATAAGGACGTATCCGAGATCATCTCCACCTATGTGTATAACAACGGTCTGAAGAAGAACGAAATGTCCTTCGGTACCGCTGTCGGTCTGATGAACTCTGTGATCAATGTTATCATGCTGACCATCGTGAACTGGATCACCAATAAGTTGTCCGATCACGAAATGGGCTTGTGGTAAGAGAGGAGGCTGACAAAATGGCAAAGAAACAAGTATCTCTCAATAAGGTCAACGAGACCAGAGGCGATAAGATCCTGAATGTGATCACCTCCGCCCTTTTGATCCTCGTTATCATTATCGTCGGCTATCCCACGATCTTCGTCATCTCCTGCTCTTTCAGTAGCCACGCTGCGCTGACTGCAGGTAAGGTCGTCTTCCTGCCCGTGGATTTCTCCCTGCACGCTTATGAATTTGTGCTGGAGTACCGTCAGGTTTGGATCGGCTTCCGGAACTCTGTGTTCTACACCTTTATGGACGTTCTGTTCCAGATGACCACCACCATTCTGGTCGCTTATCCTCTGTCCAAGAAGACCTTCCAGGGCCGTGCGGTTTATACCTGGCTGTTCTATTTCACCACGATGATCGGCGCAGGTCTGATCCCCTCCTTCCTGCTGAAGGTTTCTCTGGGTCTGTACGATAACATCTGGGCAGTTCTGCTGTCCGGCTCTTTGAGCGTCTCCCACATCATTATGTTGCGTACTGCTATCTCCAGTAACATTCCCGGAGATCTGTTTGACGCTGCTAAGATCGATGGCGCCAGCGAGTTCCAGTCTATGTTTATGATCGCTCTGCCGCTGGTTAAGGCGACACTGTCCGTTCTGACTCTGTACTGTATCGTTGGCCAGTGGAACGAGTACTTCACCTCCATGATCTATCTGAAGGATGAAGAACTGTATCCTCTGCAGTTGGTCCTGCGTCCCATTATGACCGCAGCCAACACCTCCATCAACACATCCGAGATGAGCCAGTCCTCTCAGGAAATGCAGTCCGACGGTCTGGAAGGCGTGCGTTACGCCCTGATCATCATCTCCTCTGTGCCCCCCATCGCTGCATACTTTGTTGTTCAGAAGTACTTCAAGGGCGGCGTTATGATGGGCTCTGTCAAGGGTTAATATCACTATTATCCTCATACATAAATCGCACGGGTCTCCACCCGTGCGATTTTTCTATTCTAATTTATCGAGCAAGCAGTGCCTGCAGACAACTCGTTACGATCGTTAAATATAATCCCACACTCTTGGGGGTCACTCGGTATCGCGATGCCTAATATCGTTGGAAAAGCGTATCTTTTCGATACCGGGCAAAGCAGGATGTGTAATGATTCTCTGACGCGGCTGTGCGAGTCGCGGTGAAGCGCGCTTGCGCTTCAAACCGGAATTTGAGCAGATTTGTTACAACATTCGGCAAAAACAGTGCGCTGGGTTGTATTGTTTACAATTTATTCTTGCATTATTTGGTATAATTTCGTACAATAGTAGCGATATGCGCAAGGAGAAAGAGAATTATGAAACTGTTCCATTACGATTCCAAGTTGATGCAGATACTGATGTTCATTGGCGATCTGATGATCCTGAATGTCATTTATATTGTTTGCTGCCTGCCGTTGTTTACCATCGGCGCTGCCCAGGCAGGTCTTTTCACCGCTGTGCGGGTGCTGAATGATCCGGAGGACGATTCCTCTGCAGCCGCTGCGTTTTTCAAGGGCTTCCGCAACGGTTTTGGAAAAGTTACCCTCGGCTGGGGCTTGCCGGCGCTGCTCAGCGTGATTATGGCGGTGACCTGGTATTTCTGCAAAGTGCTGGAGGCAGGCGATCTGCAAATGGCCCCTACCTGGATGGCTGTTGTAGGCTTTTGCATTGCGGCGCTGTTCCAACCCTTAGCAACATTGTTCCATTCCCATTTCGATTGCACACCCATACAACTGATCCGTAACAGTTGGTTTTTGCTGGTGGCGCACCCCCTGCGCAGTTTGGCAGTTGGCGTGCTGTTTTGGTTTCCCTTTGCGTTCTTTATGATAGATCCTTTTACTTTCCTTTCTGTGGCAATGGTCTGGCTGATGCTGTACTATTCTGTTGCTGCACTGTTTTCTGACCTGCTGACCCGGAAACCCTTCAAGACGCTGATCGATAACTTTAACGAAGGTCATCAGCCGGAACAGGCTGAAAGTACCGAGATCGCTGAGGAAGCAGAAGAATCCCTGCAGGAGACAGAGACTGTATGAGTAAGAAAAGAACTTCTTTAGATAAATTTAATGATATCATCACCAAGATCGGCACCGTCATTATGATGAACCTGATGTTTCTGGTTGCCTGCGTCCCGGTGGTGACCATTGGGCAGGCCTGGTGCGGTCTGCTTACCGCGCTGCGGTATCATATCCGTGGCGATAAGTGGTTTGACGGTTTCAAATTTGGCTACAAGACCCGTTTTCTGCGCGGCACGATTGCCTGGTGCGTGATGCTTGCGCTGGCTGCATTTTGTATGATCGACCTTTGGACCTACATAAACGGCGGCGCAGATCTGCCTGCCATTATTGCCTCCTGCGTGATGTTTGCATTGGTGGCAATGCTGAGCGTTTCTCTGCTGGTGCTGAATGTCTATATCCCCACCAGCGTTACCAACTGGCTGAAAAACGCAGTGAATATGATCTTTAAAGGGCATATCTGGCTGCTGATCTCTGCGGCGGCTATGTGGCTGCCTGCGGTGGTGGCTGTATTCTGGGGCGATATTTTCTACCTGACCCTGATGATCTATGCGGCGGCTTATTACGCTCTGGCTGCGCTGCTGATAACATTGATCCTGAAAGATGCGCTGCTGGCATTTTTGATCCAGGCCCGCGCAGAGGGAACGCTGATTGCCGAAGAAGGCAAGCAAAAAGATCTGGAAGAGGATGATTGGGCAGAGGAAGACGCGTACGAGGACGAGGAAACCGAGTAAAAGGAGCATACCCTATGGCGAATTTTAAAGAAACCAAATTTTATAAGAAAATACAGAAACTGCGGGAGGATATGGCTCCCATGACCTTCTCGCAGAAGGTGGATCACCTTTGGTATTATTATAAAACCTATGTTTTGGTGATCTCCGTGCTGGCGGTCGGTATCATTGCTATTTTGGGCAGCACTCTGAGCAAGAAAGAGTCCATCGCCGGGGGCTTGATGGTGAACCTGACAATGTCCACCGAAGGCTACAACTATCTGACCCAGGAGTATTATGACCACATCGGCGGTCAGCGGGGACAAGAGGTTCGGCTGGACTCCACCAAGTTTGAGGATTTGAGCATAACCTCCGATGTGGAGGTCAATTACAATGCGGCGCTGACCCTGGTCGCCCGTGTCAGCGGCAACCTGCTGGACTACGCGCTGATCGATCAGGGCGCTATGGAGTTTTACATCAATCAGGATGTGTTTATGGACCTGCGGCAGTTCTTCACGGAAGAGGAACTTGCCCAGATGCAGGACCGTTTGATCCAGGCCAAGGTCGAGGAGACCGGCGAGACCTGGATCGCCGCTGTGGATATTACGGACATTCCCTTTGTAAAGGAGAATGTGGGAACGGTAAACGAAGATAACGGAAAGGTGTATTTTATCCTCTCCGGCAATCCTGCCCACCCGGATCTTTTAAGAGACATTTGGGACTATATCCACGCCTGGAAAGCAGAAGAATAAGGACAAAAAAGGAGCCGACACCGGCTCCTTTTTTCTTGCCAACGAGCGATAAATTCCGGTTTATCGCTTCTTTGAGCGAGTTGACAGTTGATAGTTGATAGTTGACAATTGCGGTATTTTCTTTCAGAAAATAATTTAAATAGTCGGCTTTGCCGACACAATAACTGTCAACTGTACACTGTCCACTGTCAACTATTTATCGATCCTGCGGATCGATAAACTGGAATTTGATTACACACCATTTTGGGTTCGT
>JAZQGL010000024.1:0-4368 GCA_045540035.1 Faecousia sp. | reverse complement strand
CTGGAAAAGCAGATCGCTACCGCCCACTCCCTGGGCCTGCGTAAGATCGGCCAGGTTACTATCCAGCCCGACAACACCCAGACCCGCGGCAAGATCGCTAAGATCGGCTTTATGCTGCAGGTCACAGAAGTAGAATAAGGAGGAGTAGAGAATGAAAATTCATGAACTTGCTCCTGTCGCTGGCTCCACTTTCGAGGGCAAGCGTAAGGGCCGTGGCGCAGGCTCCGGCAACGGCAAGACCGGTGGCCGCGGCCACAAAGGTCAGCACGCCCGTTCCGGCGGCAAGACCCGTATCGGCTTTGAAGGCGGCCAGATGCCTCTGGTCCGTCGTATCCCCAAGCGCGGCTTCAACAACATTTTTGCGAAGCCTCTGACAGCTATCAATATTGCTGCTCTGAACCGCTTTGAGGACGGTGCAGTAGTTGACGCTGCTGCTCTGATTGAAAAGGGCATCATCTCCGAGTGCCCCTATGGTCTGAAGGTTCTGTCCAATGGCAACCTGACCAAGAAGATTACTGTTAAGGCAGCGGCTTTCTCTGAGTCTGCAAAGGAAAAAATCGAGCAGGCAGGCGGAAAGGCCGAGGTGATTTAAGTGTTTTCTACACTGGCGAACGCTTGGAAGATCCCCGAACTGCGTAAGAAGTTAATGTTCACCATTCTGATGCTGCTGATCTACCGTGTGTGCAGTGTTATCCCTGTACCCTTCATCGACGCAGCACAGTTGGCAACTTACTTCGAGTCTACGCTGTCTAACACCATTTTGGGTCTGTACGATGCTATGTCCGGCTCCGCCTTCTCTACGGCGACTGTCCTGGCACTGGGCATCCAGCCCTACATCAACGCTTCCATCATCATTCAGCTTCTGACTGTTGCCATCCCCGCTCTGGAGCGTATGGCAAAGGAGGAAGGTGAAGTTGGCAAGAAGAAGATCGAGCGCATCACCCGCTACACCACTGTAGGTCTGGGTCTGCTGCTGGGCTTTGCTTACTACTCCATGATGAAGAACTACGAGGGTCAGGGTCTGACCCTGATCACCGGCGAAGGCTTCCTGCCCGCAGTTGTGATCATTCTGGCATTCACTGCCGGTTCCTGCTTCGTTATGTGGATGGGTGAGCAGATCACCGAGTTCGGTATCGGCAACGGCATCTCTATGATCCTGTTTGCAAATATCATCTCCGGTCTGCCCGGCACGCTGTCCCGTCTGCTGGGTATGGTATGGTGGCAGGCACTGATCGTTACAATCGGTATGATCGTACTGGTCGTGTTCATCGTGTTCATCAACGATGCAGAGCGCCGCATTCCCATCCAGTACGCAAAGCGCGTTGTAGGTCGTAAGATCTACGGCGGTCAGAACACCAACCTGCCCATCAAGGTGGCAATGTCCGGTGTTTTGCCCGTTATCTTCGCTTCTTCCATCTGCTCCATTCCCGCTACCATCTGCGCTTTCATGGGCATCACTGCTGAGAGCAACAACTGGTGGTACGACAATCTGTGGAGCAACAACAGTTGGGCATATTTCGCAGCCTATGTGCTGATGATCTTCTTCTTCAGCTGGTTCTATTCCACTATTCAGTATGATCCCACTGAGATCTCCAACAACCTGCGTAAGAACGGCGGTTTCATCCCCGGCTTCCGCCCCGGCAAGCCCACCGGTGAGTTCATCCAGAACGTGATCAACAAGATCATCGTTTTCGGCGCTCTGTACCTGGCAATCGTGGCTGGTCTGCCCATCGTGGCCGGCAACCTGATTCCCGGTGTTCAGAACCTGGCTATCGGCGGTACGTCCGTTATCATCGTTGTTGGCGTTGCTCTGGAGACTGTTAAGGCTCTGGAGGCTCAGATGCTCATGCGCCACTACAAGGGCTTCCTGGACTAAGCAAAAGGAGAAATTCCTATGAAGCTTATTCTTCTGGGCGCTCCCGGTGCAGGTAAGGGAACACAGGCAGAACTCCTGAGTGAGAAACTGCAGATCCCCGCTATCTCCACCGGTAATATGCTTAGAGAGGCAATGCGTAATCAGACCCCTCTGGGTATACAAGTAAAACAGATCATCGATGAGGGTTCTCTGGTTCCCGATGATGTGATTATGTCCATCATTGTGGAGCGGGTCGCCCAACCCGATTGCAAAAATGGCTTCATCCTGGACGGGGTGCCTCGCACCCTGTCCCAGGCAGAGGCAATGCAGGCAAAGGGTATCGAGATCGACTATGTGGTTTCCATTGAAGTGGACGACGCAGCGATCACCGCCCGGATGTCCGGACGGCGGGTCTGCACCAAATGCGGCGCTACCTACCACATCGTCAATAATCCCACCAAGACCGAAGGTATTTGCAACCTGTGCGGCAGTGAGGTCAAGATCCGTAAGGATGATGAACCGGCAACGGTGCAGCATCGTTTGGATGTTTACCACGCAACCACAGAGGTGCTGAAGGACCATTATGAAAAGCAGGGCTTGCTCCTGACCATCAATGGCAATCAGCCCATTTGCGATGCCAATCGTGATATCTTGAAGGCACTTGGGGTAGCAGAATGATCACTTTAAAAAATGGACAAGAACTTGCGGCAATGCGTCAGGCCTGTAAAATTACCGCGGCAGCCCGTGCTTTGGCAGGGGAAATGGTAAGACCCGGCGTTTCTACCCGCGAGATCGATAAAGCTGTGCGTGACTTTATTGTCAGCCAGGGCGCAAAACCGTCGTTCCTGGGATATCACGGCTTTCCCGGCAGTACTTGCATCAGCGTAAATTCCACAGTGATCCACGGCATTCCCGGCGGCTATGTGCTGCAGGAAGGGGATATCGTGTCTGTGGATGTGGGTGCGTACTATAAAGGGTTCCATGGCGATTGTGCAGCCACCTACCCCTGCGGCACGGTCAGTGCCGAAGCCCGGAAACTGATCGACGTTACAAAGCAGAGTTTCTTTGAAGGAATTCGCTTTGCAAAACGCGGTAACCGTGTTTCCGATATCTCCCACGCAATACAAAAGCATGTGGAGTCAAACGGTTTTTCAGTTGTGCGCTCATTCGTAGGTCACGGCGTAGGCGCGCAATTACACGAGGAGCCGGAAGTACCGAATTTCGGTGCGCCCGGACGTGGGCCCAGATTGCTTCCCGGTATGACATTGGCGATTGAGCCGATGGTCAACGAAGGCGTATACGATGTCAAAGTCCTGAAAGACGGCTGGACAACGGTTACGGCAGACGGAAAGCTCTCGGCACACTATGAAAATACTGTACTCATCACCGACGGGGAGCCGGAAATACTCACCGTCGCCGAAGGACTTTGATTATGGACCCTGATTTACCTGATTTATCTATTGCAGACGTGGTCATATCCCTGGCAGGCAGGGATGCCGGTTCGCTCTTTTATGTGATCGATGCGGACGAGACATACCTGACCCTGGTCAACGGAAAAGACCGCACTATGGAAAAACCAAAACGTAAAAAGCGTAAACACGCGAAAAAGGTCCTTCGCTCTGAGACCAGAGTCGCTGAAAAACTACGGATCGGCGACAAGGTGCTCAACAGCGAATTACGAAGAGACTTGGCCTATTTGGGCCGGGAAATGCAAAGTAATACCCCAGGAGGTTAACAACTTGGCAAAAGACGACGTAATCGAGATTGAGGGCATCGTTACAGATGCGCTGCCGAATGCTATGTTCAATGTAGATATCGGTAACGGACACACCATTCTGGCACACATTTCCGGCAAGCTCCGAATGAACTTTATTAAGATCTTGCCCGGTGACAAGGTAACCGTTCAAATGTCTCCTTATGATCTGACCCACGGCCGGATCACCTGGAGAAGCAAGTAAGAGATTTGAGAGAAATATTCTCATATGGAGGTTCAACAGTATGAAAGTAAGACCGTCCGTTAAGCCCATGTGCGAAAAGTGTAAGATCATTAAGCGCAAGGGTCGCGTTATGGTAATTTGCGAAAACCCCAAACACAAGCAGAGACAAGGTTAATAGGAGGTGCTGAAAGAATATGGCACGTATTTCTGGTATTGATCTTCCCCGCGACAAGCGGATCGAAGTTGCGCTGACTTATATCTACGGCATCGGACCTGCTCGTGCAGCAAAGGTGCTGGAGGTCACTAAGATCGACCCCGACACACGCGTTAAGGACCTGACCGAAGAGCAGGAGTCCCAGCTGCGTGAGGCTATTGAGCATAACTACACCATCGAGGGTGACCTGCGTCGTGAAGTCGCTATGAACATCAAGCGTCTGAACGAAATCGGTTGCTACCGTGGTCTGCGTCATCGCCGCGGCCTGCCCGTGCACGGCCAGCGCACCAAGACAAATGCTCGTACCCGTAAGGGTCCGAAGAAGACCATCGCTAACAAGAAGAAGTAAGGAGGGATATGTA
>JAZQGL010000023.1:0-3928 GCA_045540035.1 Faecousia sp. | reverse complement strand
AAATTTCGGTTTATCGAGCCGATTAATGTAGGGACCGGCCTCCGGACGGTCCGTAATAAAATCGAACCTCGATGGGTCGATTTTATTCAAAATATGCTAACAATCTATTATTTTTCGCCCATCGAGGTCGAAAAATAATTCGGACCGTCGAGGACGCCGGTCCCTACAATACATATCCGGAACTGCTCGATAAATTAGAATTTGTTGCGTCAGCAACACCGCAATTTGCATTTATCATTTTGCATTTTGCATTAAAAAACGCACCCCGTATTGGGGTGCGTTTTTGTCACAGCGGGAAACTTTCCGGGAACAGAACGTGCCACAGCAATGTAATTACATCTGCGTTTGTCAGCAATCCGTCACCGGTGAAATCGATCTGGACATTGCCGGTCATTTCTTCCGGGAACAGCGAGTACCACAAAAGCCAGATCACATCGTCATTGGTCAGCCGTTTGTCCCCGTCCATATCGCCGGGGATATATTCCGGCACATACTCCGGGTCAACTGCCTCGCAGCGGGTGCAGACGCCCTCTACATAATCGTGACCCAGCGCCGGAGAAGGTGTCGGCACGACGAACACCGTATGGCAGCGGCTGCACCGGGTACCGGCTGTTGTATAGCCCTCTTCTTCGCAGGTAGGCGCTTTCACGTCGATCAGTTCCGGGCTGTGTCCGGCGGGGGCTACTGTGCGGTCGTTGCGCACCGCATCACAGCGGGTACAACTTGCGCCGGCATATCCGTTTTCCGTACAGTGAAGCACGCTCATTTCAGGGCCGGAGTAGTCGTGTCCCAGTTTGGGAATGATCTGACTTTCCGCCAGTTCTCCGCAGCGGGTACAGGTGGATTGGGTATAGCCGTCTGCTTCACAGGTGGCTGCCACCGTAATGCTGTCTGCCCCGGCTTCGTGACCCAGCGCAGGCAGGCTCTTTTTGTATGTGTCGCTGAGATCGTAAGCGCAGGTGTAAATAATGTAGCCGTCTTTTTCGCAGGTAGCCGCCACGGTCTCGGGCGGGAACACATTGTAATCGTGGGTGTGTTCCGTGTGTATCGTAGCCTTGATGGCTTCTGCGCCGTAATCATTGCAGATCTCACTCCACCGGCTCTGCGTTCCGGCAAAGTAGATATCTGCCAGCGCCGTACAAGTTTCAAAACTGTATATGTAGGCTCCGTTTTCATCCACAAAATAGGCAGAGAATGTATTCACGGAAGCCGGCACAGTCAGGTCTGTCAGATCGGTACAGTTATAAAATGCACCGCCAGCCACAGTTTGAACGCCTTCGGGAATGAAATAATGTCCAGCATAACGGTTAGGCAGCCGCAGCAACGCCGTCTTATTCTTGTCAAACAGCGCGCCGTTGCTGTCATTGCTGAAGTTTGCGTTGTTATCATCCACATAAATAGCAGAAAGGTTCGCGCAATTGTCAAGGGCGCAGGTTCCGATCGCAGAAACATTGGCGCTTATGGTGATGGTCTGCAGCCGGTTACAGCCGGCAAAGGCATTGTCACCGATCTTTGTGACGCTGTCCGGGATGGTGTAATTGCCGCTGATGCCGCTGGGAACACGAAGCAGTGTGGTTTTATTCTTGTTAAACAGCACACCGTTTTCGTCGCTGCTGTACTGGGCATTTTCTTCGCTGACCCAAATGCCGGTGAGATTTTCGCAGCCGTTAAACAAATAAGAGTAGGAGTCAAAATGAAGATATGTGACACACTTTCCCAAAGTGGCGCTTTCCAGCCCGGTACAGTCCGTAAATATGCCGCTGCCCACATAGGTCACGCTGTCAGGGATGCTCACGCTCTTTAAACCGGTGCAGGATCGGAATGCAAAAGCGTTGATCTGGGTAACGCTGTCCGGAATGGTCAAACTCTTGAGTGCGGCGCAGCCGTAAAAAGCATTCTCACCAATGGTGGTGACACTGCCGGGAATGACCACGTTTTGCAAGGCGGTACACCTGGAAAATGCGCTGTTTCCAATGGAATTAACGCTGCCGGGGATGGTATACGTCTGCAGCACACAGGGCGCTTGGATCAGGGTTGTTTTATTCTTATCAAAGAGCACACCGTTTTCGTCGCTGCTGTATTTTGCATTGTCTGTATGGACCCAAATCCCCGTCAGGCTGTCGCAACCCTGGAAAGCGCTGTTTCCAATACTGGTAACGGTGCTGGGAATATCGATGGATGCCAGCGCAGCGCAGTTACTAAACGCACCGTAACCAATGGTCTTTGTGTAACTGCTCATCGTCACATTCTGCAGGGCGTGGCACTCAGAGAACGCAGAACCGCCAATGGAAGTTACGCTGCTGGGAATGACGATGCTCTGCAGATTTTTGCACCGGGCAAACATAGAGTCCCCGATAGAGGAAAGGCTGTCAGAGAGTTGTACGCTCTTCAGCGCAGCACAATCTGCAAACACAGAACCGGCCACCGTGGTAACGCTGTCCGGCATAACAACAGATTCCAAAGAGGTACACTTGGAAAATGCGCCGCTTCCAATGGTGGTAACGCCATCAGGGATCGTCACACTGCGCAAGTTCGCACAGTTGCCGAATACGGAACTGCCGATCTCTGTCACGGTGGCAGGGACGGTATAGTGTCCGCTAAGACCGCCGGGGACCTGAATGATCTTCGTCTTGTTCTTGTTCAGAAGAACGCCGCCGGCATCGTTGCAGTAATAGGAATTTCCGGTGGCAACAATGATCTCAGTCAAATTGGGGCAACTGGCAAAGGGCGCGTTATTGATCGTGGTGACGCTGGCGGGAATGGTGACGCTTGTCAGGCTCTCGCAGGCACGGAAGGCATAGCCGCCGATGGTGGTCAGGTTTTTGCCGAGTGTTACACTCTGCAGCGCTTTACAGCCGTCAAAGGCCTGGCTGCGGATGGTGGTCACGCTGTCCGGGATGGTGATCGACTGCAAACCCTCGCAGTTATAAAAGCCCAAAGCGCCAATGGTCCGCACACCTTCAGGAATGGTAATACTCTGGATCTGCTTGTGGTGGCTGAGGGCGTGATCTCCCAAAACCTTGGTGTTTTTGTGGATCTTGCAGGAAGAAATATCATAGGAAACCGTATCGATGAGAACAAGATAGGGATTTTGGCTGTTGCCCAAATACTTTGCGTTCTCATAAACTGTGAAAGACAGATTGTTGCACCCCCAGAAGGCGTTGTTGCCTACCGCCTGGATATTATCCGGCAGAGAAACGCTTTGAATGCCGCTGTTGGCAAAGGCGCTTGTGCCAAGGGTTGCAACATTTTTGCCTATGGATACGCTTTGCAGCCCGGTACAATACTGAAACGCATAATGGTCGATCAGGGTAACGCTGTCGGGAATGGTGATGCCGGACAGTTTTTCACTGCGGTAAAATGCGTAAGCGCCCACGGTCGTTACCGTGGAAGGCAGCGTTACGCTCTGCAAATTGTGGCAGTAGGAAAAGGCGTACTTGCCGACGGTGGTAACGCCGGATTTGATCACAACAGATTCTATACTGCCGGAATTGGAATACCAGGGCATACTGGACGAATAGGAATAATCGGTCATAGGACCGGTGCCGGAGATAGTCAGCGTACCGGCAGAGGACAAAGACCAGGTCAGGTTATCGCCGCAAGTGCCGCTGGTAGCAGCCTGGGCCTTGGGCGTCAGAAAGGCGACGGATACCACCAGCGCCAAGATAAGCAAGCAAACGGGGATGCCTCTTTTCAGATATCGCATAATCTTCCCTCCGGGTCGTTTTTTCTATATTATACAACGGTTTCTCCCAAAAAGAAAGGGATATCTTCAAATTCCGGCTTGTCGCTTCTTTGAGCGAGTTGACAGTTGATAGTTGATAGTTGACAGTTGTGGTATTTTCTTTCAGAAAATAATTTAAATAGTCGGCTTTGCCGACACAATAACTGTCAACTGTACACTGTCCACTGTCAACTATTTATCGAG
>JAZQGL010000022.1:0-58063 GCA_045540035.1 Faecousia sp. | reverse complement strand
TTAATCCTGTAATACTTATCCCTGCCATTATTATCATTATTGTCCTTGTCAAGAAGAACAAGGAGTATAAAAGTGGTGCTTATTATCAAGTCACCAAACTGCCATACCTTTCTGTTCGACACAACACTGGGCGATATGGCGAATATCTCACATATAAATACCTTAAGCACATGGAGGCAAACGGAGCAAAATTCCTTTTCAACGTTTATATTCCAAAAGGCAACGGAGAAACCACTGAAATTGACGTATTAATGATATGCCCTAAGGGTATCTTTGTGTTTGAAAGCAAGAATTACAGTGGCTGGATATTTGGCAATGAAAGTCAAAAAAACTGGTATCAAACATTGCCAACCGGCAGAGGTAGAAGTCACAAGGAACATTTCTATAACCCTATTATGCAAAATCGTTCCCATATCAAGCACTTAAAATCTTTACTTGGCGAACAATTCCCGATGCGGTCAATCATCGTATTTTCTGACAGATGCACATTGAAAAGTGTGCAAATCAAGAGCAGCGATATTAGTGTAATCAATCGTTACAATGTTGCATCTGTTGTGTCTGCAATCTGTAACCAGACACCAACTGATATTTTGAGTGGCAGAAATATTACTGAACTATACAACAAACTTTATCCATTCACACAGGTTGATGAAATTGCAAAAGCACAACATATTGCGAGCATTCGCAACAACCTAAATGAACAACCTATTCGACAAACCAACACAGAATATGCACCACCTGGCGTTACTACTTTACAAACCGAGGCAACAAACGACACAACGGTTATACAAACAGAGGTTAATTCTGTTGGCGTTGAAACTGTTGTGGAGGATTTCCAATCTCCTGTGGTAGAATCAACTAAGCAAATTCCTGTTGAGGGCAAACCCATAGAAAAGCAAATTCTCAAATGTCCAAAATGTAATGGCAATCTTGTTTTGAGAACTGCCACCAGAGGTGCAAATGCAGGTGGTCAGTTTTTTGGTTGTTCCAATTATCCCAAGTGTAAATACATACAGAACATAA
This sequence comes from Faecousia sp., assembly GCA_045540035.1. GTDB lineage: Bacteria > Bacillota > Clostridia > Oscillospirales > Oscillospiraceae > Faecousia. The sequence goes on along the minus strand of JAZQGL010000022.1, from coordinate 57,040 downwards.
CGAATAAAACGGTATGAGGAGTTTTCCTCATACCGTTTTTTATAATAGTGTTGTTATCCAATAGATCAGGCCGTAGATCACTGAGGCCGAAACTCCGTAGACTATAACAGGACCCGCAATCGTAAACATCTTCGCGCCGACGCCAAGGATGAAGCCTTCGGTTTTGAATTCCACGGCAGGGGCGGAGACAGCGTTGGCAAAGCCGGTAATGGGCACAAGGGTGCCGGCGCCGGCGTGTTTGGCGATATTGTCATAAAGGCTCAACCCAGTCAGTAACGCAGACAGCGCAACCAGCGTCATAGACATTGCCGTGCCGGCAGTTTCCTGATCCAGCCCCAGGGTCTTATAGATATTCATAATCAGTTGCCCCAATGTGCAGATAAAACCTCCCACCAAAAAGGCAAAAACGCAATCCTTAACAACCGGCGATTTGGGCGCCATACTTTTTACCAGTTCACCGTACTCTCTTTCCGTCATGTACATCCCTCCGCAAATAGGATGCGGAAAAGCAGAAAAAATATGCAACATACATATCAATTGATTGCTACGGTTGTCATCCCGAGCGTATTTGTATCAGAAGTCGTACACGGATAGATCCTTCGACGCGCTTCACTTGCTCAGAATGACATTTGCTATTTATAACGGATGGCAAGCCGGAACATACGCAAAAAGTGCTGTCTGTTTAGACAGCACTTTTATCTTACATTGCGCCTTTGCCGGTGAGAACCACTTGGATAGTCCAGAGAATCACCTTCAGGTCCGTGAGCATACTGCGCTCCCGGATATATTTCAGGTCAGACTCAACCCAACGGTCAAAATCCTTATCGTCGCTGCGTCCCTGACATTCGTGGTAGCAGGCAAGACCTGTCTTTACATCCAGACGGTGCATCTGATAAGGCGTATATTTCTCCACTTCCCGGGGCAGCGGAGGACGGGGACCGATGATGGACATATCGCCTTTGATAATGTTAATAAGTTGAGGCAGTTCGTCGATGCTGGTACGGCGGATGAAATGACCGACTTTGGTAATGCGAGGGTCATTTTCCATTTTGAAAGCCGGACCTTCCATCTCGTTGTACTTCAGCAGTTCGTCCAGTTTTTTATCTGCATCGGGGTACATAGAGCGGAATTTGTACATTTTGAATTCCTTACCGCCCTTTGTAAGACGGGTGGAAGCATAAAACGGTGCGCCACGGTCCTCGATGAAAATAGCAATGATAACTGCCAAAAATACCGGGCTCAGCACAATCAGTGCAAAAACGCACATCACTACATCAAAAATTCGTTTACAAACCTCATAAACCGGTTTCGGTTCGGGAGGTTGATATTCTTTTTCTTTATCTTCCAACACCTGGTTGGTTTCTTTCTCTAATGTCTGCATGCCGCGTTAATCTCCTAAAAAATATTTCGCACAGCTGCGGTCAAGGTCATTATATCTGTTTTGCCCTTGTTTTGCAAGTGTTTTAGCGAAAAGGGAAGAATTTTTAAAAAATAGCAATCATCGCAAAAAACGGCTACCTGCGGTAGCCGTTTTCTGTCACTCTGAATAGAGACTTTCCATTGCGCAGCGGGCGGCATCTTGCTCTGCCCGCTTTTTGCTGCTGCCGCTTCCCTGCCCGATTTTGTCACCGTTGAGGAAAACTGCAACTTCAAAGCGCTTGTCGTGGTCCGGACCGGACTCACCAACCAGTACATAAGACAACTGCTGGTCCTTCTTTTTCTGCACCAGTTCCTGTAAAGCCGTTTTGTAATCTACATTGTGCAGCCGTGTCACCGGTACATCGCACAAAATAAATTTCTCGATAAATGCCCGGGCAGCATCCATTCCGCCATCTAAGAAACTGGCGGCGATCACAGATTCCACCGCATCCGCCAGAATAGATGCGCGGGTCCTGCCACCTTGTTCCTCGCCGTGACCAAGCAAAAGATGCCTGCCAAGGTCAAGCCGGTTGGCAACTTCTGCCAATGCCTGCTCGCAGACCATATCTGCGCGCATACGGGTCAGATCACCTTCCGGACGGTCCGGGAAATTGCGGTACAGATATTCTGCCACCACCATACCCAAAACCGAATCTCCCAAAAACTCCAACCGCTCGTTGCTCATCAGGCTGTTGTGCCAGTGTTCGTTGGCATAAGAAGAGTGGGAAAGGGCATTTTGCAGCAGCATAATATTCTGAAAACGGTAGCCAATGGCTGCCTCCAGATCCTTAATCATTGCTTGTCTCCTTTATTTGCGCCAGAGCCTGCTCCAATTCAGCCGAAATGTCGCTGTTTGCCGCATCCATTGCCTGCTTTACAGCATTGCGGAACGCCAAAGCATCGGAAGATCCGTGTGCCTTGATCACCGGCTTTTTAATGCCCAGAAACTGGGTGCCGCCGATCTCGCGATAGTCCAGCATCTTCATAACCTCGTCCACACCGGGCTTACAGAACAAATAACCAATAGCAGAGAAGATATTCCGCTTGAAAATTCTGTGCTTCATCAGACTGCCCATAAACATGGCAGTACCCTCAATGGATTTCAGCAGCACATTGCCGGCAAAACCGTCGCAGACAACTACATCCACAGCACCCAGAGGCACATCTCTTGCCTCCACATTGCCCACATAGTTTACAAGACCCTTTTCCTTGGCATCGGTCAACAGAGCATATGCCTGCTTCTGCAGGTCGGTACCCTTGGAATCTTCTGTGCCGATATTCAAAAGTCCCACCTTGGGATTTTCTACGCCTAAGTACTTCTTGGCATACAAAGCGCCAACCACACCAAATTGCAGCAAAAACTCCGGTGTACACTCTGCATTGGCGCCGCAATCCAGAATCACGGTCTTACCGCCGGCCTTGTTGGGCATAACAGGACCCATTGCCGCCCGGCGAATGCCCTTGACGCGCTTAACGACCAAAGTCGCGCCGGTAAGCAGCGCACCGGTACTGCCGGCAGAAATGCAGGCATCGCCCCGGTCTTCTGCCAACATCTTCAGCGCAATGACCATAGAGGAATTCTTACGCTTATGAATGATAGAAGCCGGATCATCGTGCATATCCACCACATCGTCGGCATTGACGATCTCAACACCTGCAGGCAGATCGGCAATGCCGTTGCTGCGCATCACTTCCAGGATCTTTTCACCCTGGCCTACCAGTGTGATATGGGCGCCAAAATCCTTGGCAGCCTGAAGCGCACCCAGTACAGGTGCTTCCGGTGCGTGGTCACCGCCCATTGCATCTATAATAATTCTCATTTGACGCACCTCTTTCTGTGTCAAATCCCCTGCCGGATCAATGCATCGATCACTTCCAGCGACCGGTTTGCGATGGCAAGGTTCTTTTCTGCTTTTTTACGGATCCGCTGCTGCAGCGGCGCAATTATGCTGAAATTGATATTCATCGGTTGGAAATTTTCAATTCGTCCGTCGCTGATATAAAGACCCAACGCGCCGATGGCAGTTTCCTGCGGGAACGCAGGAATTTCCTGACCCTGAACTTTGGCAGCCATTGCCACCGCAGCCAAAAATCCGGATGCCGCGCTTTCCACATAACCTTCCACACCGGTCATCTGTCCAGCAAAGGCAACCAACGGATTGCGGCGGTCTGCATAGTACTTATCCAGCAACTTGGGAGACTGCAGGAACGTATTCTGATGCATCACACCGTAACGGACGAACTCGGCGTTTTTCAGCGCCGGGATCATTGTAAATACCCGCTTTTGTTCCGGAAATTTCAAATGGGTCTGGAAACCCACCATATTGAACACGGTCTTTACCGCATTGTCCTGTCGCAGTTGCACCACGGCGTAAGGCTCTTTTCCGGTTTTGGGATCTACAAGACCTACCGGTTTCAATGGACCGAACCGCAAAGTATCGTGTCCCCGGCGTGCCATCACTTCCACGGGCATACAGCCTTCAAACACACGCTTATCCTCAAAACCGTGGACCTCTGCCTCTTCAGCAGTGATCAGTTCCTGCAAAAAGGCTTCGTACTCCTCTTTGTTCATAGCGCAGTTGATATAGTCCGGTGTTCCCCGGTCATAGCGGGATTGCCACCAGGCCTTATCCATATCCACTGACTCAGCCGTCACCAGAGGCGCTGCTGCATCAAAAAAATGCAGATAATCTGTACCGAAATATTCACCGATGGCCTTGGAAAGCGCATCAGAGGTCAGGGGGCCGGTAGCAATAATTACCGGACCTTCCGGAACTTCCGTGATCTCTTGGGCAGTTACCGTGATATTGGGATGATTGCGGATCTTTTCCGTAACCAAATCGGAAAACCCCTGCCGGTCTACTGCCAGACAGCCGCCGGCTTCCACACGGGTATCATCTGCGCAGGCAATGATCAGGCTGCCCACACGGCGCAGTTCTTCTTTTAAAAGACCTACCGCATTTTCCAACCGGTCACCCCGCAGAGAATTGGAGCAAACCAATTCCGCAAAGGTATCCACGTGATGGGCAGGCGTCTTTTTGATCGGCTTCATCTCAATCAGTTCCACCTGCACGCCCCGCTGGGCAAGTTGCCAGGCGGCTTCTGATCCGGCCAGACCTGCGCCGATGACCTTAACCTTTGTCACGCTTTTTTGCCTCCTGTCTTTTTGGCAGTTGTTTTCTTGGCGGTGGACTTTTTACCGGTCTTCTTCGTCTTGCCATCATCGCCTTCGGACTTGTCCTCTGCTTTCTTATAGTAACCCCGCTTATCCTCAGGCAGGAAGTTGGGGCAGGTTTCATTGATGCAGAAAGGCTTCATACGGCCTCTGCCGGACTTTTTAAACAAAGTCTGTCCGCAGGTGGGACAATCCTCTGCCGTGGGCACATCCCAGCTCATAAAGCCGCAGTCTGCGCCACGCTCGCAGGCGTAGTAAGCATAGCCGCGCTTGGACTTCCGCTTCAGAATGGTGCTGCCGCACTTAGGGCAGCGACCGGGCATTTTCTCCACGATGGGCTTGGTATTCTTGCACTCCGGAAAACCGGGACAAGCCAAAAACTTACCGAACCGTCCGATCTTGATAACCATTTGACGGCCGCAATCCTCACAGATCTCTTCGGACACCTCATCCGGCACTTTCAGGCGAACACCTGCAAGGGCTGTCTCTGCCGCCTTCATCTGCTGGCTGAAATCCTTATAAAAATCTGCCAAAAGATCCTTCCAGTTCTGTTTGCCTGCTTCCACATCATCCAGACGGGATTCCATATTGGCGGTAAATTCCACATCAATGATGTCCTGGAAACGCTCCAGCATCAAACCGGTGACCACCTCACCCAACGCAGTCGGCGCAAGGCGCTTGTCTACCTTGTTAACGTACTCACGATCCTGAATGGTGGAAACGATGGTTGCATAGGTAGAGGGACGGCCTACGCCCTTTTCTTCCATTGCCTTAACCAGCGTTGCCTCGGTATAACGGGCAGGCGGCTGGGTGAAATGCTGCTCCTTGCTGATATCGGAGGGCATTGCCTTGTCGCCTTCCTGCATATCCGGCAAGGGAGAACCCACTGCCTCTGCCTCATCGTCACGGCCTTCTTCGTAAACGGCGATAAAGCCGGAGAATTTTACACTCTGATGGGTGGAACGGAATGTATGACCTGCGCATTCCGTATCGATCGCCACAGTATCAAACACCGCATTCGCCATCTGGGACGCCAGGAAGCGGCTCCAGATCAGTTTGTAAAGGCGGTACTGTTCCTTAGTCAGGCTGCTCTGAATACGCTCCGGATCCAATTCCACGTGGGTGGGACGGATGGCTTCGTGGGCATCCTGGGCGTTGGATTTGGTCTTGAATACGTGGTGTTTGCCGTAGTAGTACTCCTTACCGTAACGGGTCTTTATGAAACTGGCAGCCGCATCCATAGCCTCATTGCTCAGACGCAGGGAATCGGTACGCATATAGGTGATCAGACCCAATGTGCCCTCGCCTGCCACATCGATACCTTCATACAACTGCTGCGCAACCGCCATTGTGCGCTTAGGCGTCATATTCAGTTTGCGGGAGGCTTCCTGCTGCAATGTGGAGGTAGTGAAAGGCGGTGCAGCAGTGCGCTTTTTCTCTGCCCGCTTTACGCTGGTAACCGTAAATTCCTTGCCGGTAATGTCCCGGATCACTGCATCGGTCTGCTCTTCGCTGCCCAATTCCTTTTTCTTGCTGTCGCCGTAATACTGGGCTGTGAAATTACCGGACTTGCCGATCCGGTTCAGTTTCACCGTCAGTGTCCAGTACTCCTTGGGCTGGAACGCACGGATCTCGTTTTCCCGGTCCACTACCAGGCGGGTAGCAACGGATTGTACACGGCCTGCGGACAGACCCCGTCTGATTTTCTTCCACAGCAGCGGGGACAGTTCATAGCCCACGATCCGGTCCAGCACGCGGCGGGCCTGCTGGGCATCCACCAGAGCATAGTCAATGGCTCTGGGATTTTCAACGGATTGACAGACCACCTTCTGGGTGATCTCATTGAATGTCACGCGCTGGGTCTTTTCATCCGGCAACTTCAGCAGTTCTTTCAAGTGCCAGGAAATGGCTTCGCCTTCACGGTCCGGGTCAGTTGCCAGATAGACAGTTTCTGCCTTATTGGCAGCCTTCTGTAAGTCGGCAATTACCTCTGCCTTGGCTTCCATAGGAACATATTCCGGAACGAAACCCTTTGCAATGTCTACACCGATAGTACTTTTGGGCAGATCCCGCAGGTGACCCATACTGGCCTTGACCACATAGTCCTCTCCCAAATATTTTCCTATTGTTTTCGCCTTGGAAGGCGACTCTACGATCACAAGTTTGCTTGCCATATTTTCCTCCACAACTGTTATTTGACAGATATCCGTTTGCCGGGATGGTTAACGACCAGACCTTTCAGCGCCATTTTGGTAAGCACGCCCATAGCCACAGCGGCAGGTATTCCCGCCTGTAATATCACTTCGTCTATGGGACGGGGTGTTTGCGTCATACAGGACAAAAGTTTTTGTTCCGTTTCGGTCAGGTCTATCGTTTTATTTTCCTTGCCACTATACGCGTTTGTCTCCGGAATGTCAACGGAATTTTTGTCGGCAGCAGGTTTTACAGCCAACGGCTCTGCCGTCCGAGGCAAGGTATTTATGCGGATATCCCGCACCGTTTTCGGGTAATCCGGTGCATATTCCCGCAGAATATCCCATCCGGAAAACACCGCACCAGCGCCTTCCCTGAGCAAAGCATTGCTGCCTGCGCAAGTAGGCATATCGATGTTGCCGGGGACGACAAATACATCTCTTCCCTGCTCCAGGGCATTCCTTGCCGTGATCAACGCGCCGCTTTTCTCCGGGGCTTCAATCACCAGCACACCATTGGAAATACCGCTGATAATGCGGTTACGGGCCGGAAATTGCCATGGCGCAGGCTTCGTACCGGGCGGATACTCAGAAAGCAGGCATCCGTAATTTTCCAGTTTCCGAAAAAGGGGCCGATTGGCAGCCGGATAATCAACATCCACACCGCAGCCAAGAACCGTCACTGACGGGGCTTTGGCATTTAACGCGCCCTGCAGTGCTGCTGCATCTACACCGTGCGCGCCACCGGAAACTACCAAACCGCCGCAGCGGGCAACTTGCTCGGCGATGTCCTTCGCCATAGTCGTACCGTATGTTGTTGCATTCCGCGTACCTACTACGCCAATAGCAGGGTAAGCGGAAAAGTCCGGCAAAACGCCTTTATAATACAGCACCGGAGGCGGATCGGCGATAAAACGCAGTCTTTCAGGATAACCTGCATCGTCCAGCGTTATAATGCCAATGCATTTTCTGCGGCAGGCATTGATCCTGGTTTTTGCAGGTTCTGTATTCTTATCTGACAGTGCTTTGATCATTTCCTGCGTAATATCTTGTACCCCGGAATAATCGTCTGCTTTATAAACATTCTCAGGGTTGGAAAAATGCTCCAAAAGATTGCGCATCTGCCGGGGCGTTACACCCTGCAGCATCGTCAACCACATCCAATATATCAGCATTCTTCTCACCCGCTTCTTTTTATTTTTTCATTTGCCACATTACGATGGCAGAGGCGATGGCCGCATTCAGGGACTCGCAACGCGCACTCATAGGTATGATCAGCGACTTGGATGCCTGGGCTGATATCTCTGCCCGAACACCTTGTCCTTCACTGCCCATTACCACCGCCATAGCGGTTAAATCTGCGTCCCGCAGATCCACCGACTTTTCATCCAGCGCCGTTACCGCCACCGGGATCTTCGCCTGATCGCAGGCGGCCCGTGCCTCCTGCCAGGTGGTCTGCACAACCGGTCTGCGGAACACAGCGCCCATACTTGCCCGGACCACTTTATGGCTATAAGGGTCTGCGCAGCCTTCCAGCAGTGCAACAGGGATATCCAGTGCATCCGCTGTGCGCAGGATCGTACCCAGATTTCCCGGATCCTGAATGCCATCCAGCAGCAACATACCCGGCTTAGGCACAAATGCCTCTTTCTCCGGCAGGCGGCATAGAAACAGCGCGCCCTGGGGAGTCTGCATAGGAGAAACCGATTCCATCACATCTTCCGGCACACGGACGATGCGCACATGTTCCGGCACTGATACATCCACGCCGTCGGACAAGATCACCGTATCCAGCCCGGGCCACCAGGTCGCGGCTTCTGCCAGCAACTTGGTACCGTCTGCCACAAACAGTCCGCTGTTCTCCCGTTCCTTTTTCGATGTCAGCAGGCGGCGTACCTGCTGCAGCAGCGGATTTTTCCGCGCGGTAATTCTCTGCTCCATCACAGTTTCTGAACAGCCTTCAGCGCCGCTGTATCGCCCAGAACCACCATAATATCACCGGCTTCGATCCGGAAATCTGCAGAGGGAGAAACAGTAATGCATCCTTCCCGCTTAATGGCAAGAATGTTAACACCCAGTTTCGCCCGAACATTTAATTCGATCAGGCTTTTGCCCTTCCAGGGATTCGGTGCAGGCACTTCGATAATGCCGTAGTCCTCGGAAAGTTCAATATAGTCCAGCACATTGGCAGATGCCAGACTTTTTGCCAGACGGTCGGCGTTCTCCTTTTCAGGGATCACCACCCGGTCTGCGCCCAGTTTCTTCAGTACCTGTCTGTGGGTATCATCATACGCCTTACAGACGATATGTTTCACACCCAGTTCTTTTAAATTCATAGTGGCAAGGACGGAATCCGCCAGACTGTCGCCAATGGCAACGATGCCACAGTCAAAGTCCTTGGCTCCCAATGCCCGCAGAACTTCCTTGTCACGGGCATCGCCCACAACCGCCTGGGTCACCTCACCGGACAGTTGCTGGACCAGTTCACTTTTGTTGTCGATCGCCAGAACTTCACAGCCCTGCCGGCAGAGACTCTTGGCTGCCTCTGTGCCAAATCGGCCCAAACCGATCACAATAAAGGATTTCATATTCTTTCACCTATCCTATCAATAGATTTGTATCTGCATAGCGGAACCGGTCCTGTGCCTTATCGCCCATCAAAAAACCAAGGCTGATAGTCAAAATACCGACCCGACCAAAGTACATAAACAAAATGATCATAAACTGCGCCGGAACGCTTAATAACGGGGTGACATTGGCTGTCAATCCCACGGTTGCCAATGCAGAGGCTGTTTCGTACAGCGCATCTGTAAAGCCAACGGGAGATGTGGCTGTGACAAATACAGCGCCTGCCACCGCCAATCCGACGATCAGCGAAACGATGGTTGCCGCATCCATAATTTTTTCTTGCGGGACCGTTCTGTGAAACACCGTAACTGTATTCTTTCCCCGGGCCCGGGCAACCACAAACAGCACAAGCACCAACACTGTAACTGTTTTTAAACCACCGGCAGTAGAGCCGGAAGAACCGCCGATGAGCATCAGTACAATGCTTACCGCTTTACCGGCATCTGTCAGCGCCGCCTGATCCACAGAGGCAAATCCGGCGGTGCGCACCGTGACGGATTGGAAAAACGCATTTAAGATCTTGTCAGGCGTATCCATTGCGCCCAAAGTAGCCGGGTTATTCCACTCCAAAACTGCCACCAACACAGCGCCGCCAACGATCAGCACAGTAGTCATCAGCAGTACCAGTTTGGTATAGACACTAAACTTCTTGAAACTGCGGACAGTCGCAACTTCTTCCCATACGAAGAATCCCAGACCGCCGATAACGACCAGCGCCATCAGCGTGATCAGAACAACGGGATCGTCTTGAAAATAAATCATACTGGCACCGGGTGCCACATTGCCCACAATATCAAAACCTGCATTGCAGAAACCGGACACCGCGTGGAACACGCCCCATTTTGCCGCCTGCTGCCAGCCATATTCCGGCAGAAAACGGAAAAACAAAATCAGCATACCGGTAAGTTGGATGGTAAGGCTTCCCAGCAGCACCCATTTCTGCAGCCGGACAACACCTTCCATTTCGTTGACGCTCAAAGCCTGGGCGATCAGCATCCGCTGCCGCAGCCCCACTTTCCTGCGCAGCGCAAAAATCACCAGCGAAGCAGCAGACATAAATCCCAGACCGCCCAACTCGATCATACAAAGAATCACCGCTTGACCAAAGCCACTCCATTGTGTCCAGGTATCGAACAAGATCAACCCGGTAACACAAGTTGCCGAAGTAGCGGTAAAGAGTGCGGGACGGAAACCGCAGGATACACCGCTGCGGGACGCAATGGGCAGCATCAAAAGCAATGTGCCGACCAAAATGATCGCCGCAAAGGTAACGGCAATGATGCGCGTAGGGCTGAGTTTTGCGATCTTCACTTTTGCCTTACGGGGTCTTTTACCCTCTGCCAAAGCAGTTCACTCCTCTTTCAAAAAAGGTTACAATTTTCACATTATACATTATTATAACAAATTTGCGATTCTTTTCAAGGATTTTCTTTCCAGCGCAAAAAATCCGGACCCAAAAAAGAGTCCGGATTTCTATTACAGCAAATAACCTACCGCAATGCCGATGGCTGCGGATATGCAGATGATCACGATTGGGTGTACTTTCTTAAATGCCAGCACCAACATCACGGCAAAAACAGCAGCGTAAATAAAGAATGTAGCATCCGCAAATGCGGTCAGCGCAAAGCCTGCAGGGAAAAACACCGTCATAACTACGCCCAGCACCGCATTGGCGATCAAGCCTACCACAGCCGGTTTCAAACCGGACATACAGCCTTTGACGATCCGGCTCTGACGGAATTTATCATAGCACTTCGCTACGATCAGAATGATCACAAAACTGGGCATCACCACGCCCATCGTCGCGCAGAAAGCGCCAAACACGCCGCCCATCTGGCTGCCCACATATGTGGCCATATTGATAGCAAAAGGACCAGGGGTAGATTCACTGACAGCGATAAAATTGACCATTGCCTCATTGGAGATCACATCGCTCCAACGCGCACCGACCTGCTCCTGAATCAGCGGCAGCATCGCATAACCGCCGCCGAAAGTAAAGGCACCGATGGTCAGAAAGACCCAAAACAGTTCCAAATAGATCATTTTGCCGCCCTCCTCTCTGCCATAACGGAGGTGACCAAGCCAAACACAGCACAGAAAACGATCACGATCAGCACATTGAGTTTACAAAAAGCAGTCAACACGAAAGCCGCCGCCATTACCACATAAGCAGCCCATCCTTTGGGACTTTTCTTGTACATCGTCCACAGTGCTTTAAAAAGCAGCGCCAGAACGCCTGCCCGAATGCCGTTGAAGGCATACTGAACCGCCTTCACTTGCTGAAAATGCTCTAAAATACCGGAAATCAGCAGGATCACCACAAAAGACGGCAACACAACGCCCAATGTGGCGCAGGCAGACCCCAGTACACCGGCAGTCCGGTATCCTACAAAGGTTGCAGAATTGATAGCAATCGGACCGGGGGTGGATTCTGCAATGGCAATGATCTCCAAAATATCATCATCCGTGACCCAGCCCTGGTTTTCTACCGCTTCTTTCTGGATCAGCGGGATCATTGCATAGCCGCCGCCAAAGGTAAATGCACCGATTTTAAAAAAAGTGGTAAACAATGCCCAAAGGCGTTTTGCCTTGGATTCTTTATTGGCAGTTTGCTTTTTATTTTTACCCATAAAATCTCCTTAATGGCTACCGCAGCCATGGCTGCCACAGCCGTGATCGCCGCAAGTATGACCGCTGTCGTGATCGTGATGGTTGCAGCGGACATTGGGATTGTATGCCAATGTACCGGTCAGATAATCCTGCACTGCATCATCCGCATCACCGAACACGCCGCCATAGACTGTAATGCCGGCTTCTTTCAACGCCATTTGCGCGCCACCGCCGATGCCGCCGCAGATCAAAGTATCGACGCCCTTGGCTGCCAGAAAACCTGCCAGCGCGCCATGACCGTGACCCTCGGTATCCACGATTTCAGAAGATACTACCTCGTTGTTTTCTACATTGTAAATTTTGAAAGATGCGGTATGACCGAAATGCTGAAAGATCACACCGGATTCATAGGTAACTGCAATTTTCATAAGTCTTCTCCTTTATAAATGCACTTGTTATAGTATAGCCACATTTCCAAGGAATGTCAAATTCCAGCTTGCCGCTCTGTCCAGCGAATTTGGCAGCAAGTACAGAAACGCCGCACCGGAAGATATATGCCGGTGCGGCGTAAATATTCAGTTAAGATACGGCGAAAGTGCGTCATACCACCGGTCATAACCTTCCGGTTTGATATGAAGACCCTCCAGGGTAATATCCGGATCCATTTCACCGTTTTTCTCATACAGGGAATAAAGGTCAATATACATATGTCCGCGCTTTTTTGCCATCTCTTTGATTTGCAGATTGAATTCTTGGATGGTCTTATTATTGCAAAGCAACCTTTTTGCCTTCTGCGAAGAAAGCGGAAGCAATCCCTGAATATAAATCTCCGCAGTAGGCAATGCTTTTTCCAAAGAATCCAATAAATCCTCATAAGTACTTACACTTTGGGCAACATTATAATTTGTTAAACCGTTTATGCCACCCATTACAAAGACTTTTTCAGGAGATAACATCTGCACCGTGGACACCCGCCCGATCATACCGGCAAGGGTATCTCCGGAACAACCTAAGTTTACCAAACGCCGGTCGCCGCAATGCAGATGAAAATCACCGCCGCGGGATAACGAGTCGCCAAAGAACACAATGTCCGCCTGACAGTTCATTTTTGTCAGGCAACTCTCCCAGGAAAATGCTGTCCAATTCATAGTGGTTTGCTTTTTCCGAACACCAAATTTAACAAGAATTTTTTCAAAAATCCCTGCTTTATAACACAACAGCAAGCAACCAACTGCAAACACCGCCGCCAACACAGAAGCAATTACCATACCTTTATACTCCCTTATTGAAAAACTATCGGGCGATTGTATTGTATTCCAACTTTTGTAACTTGTCAAGTTGCTTTTATTATATTGTGCGTTGTCGCTTTTGTGTCCTTTCAAAGATATACTGAAATAGGGTGAATTTATGAAAGCGCATCAGGCAAACAATTTCAGACTTTTGGGACTAAGCATTGCGTACTACCGCAAAGCGAGGGGGCTATCACAAAATCAACTGGCAGAACTGGTCAATATCAGCCGTACACATATGAGCCGCATCGAGACCGCTGATTGCGCCGTCTCCCTGGATGTTGTATTTGATATCTGCGACGCTCTCCGTATCAGTCCCGCAAAACTATTCGATTTTCGCACAGATTAAAAAATACGCCAGACCGAAATTGGTCTGGCGTATTGCTGTTTTTGGGATTATTTGAAGGTCTCAGGGGACTTGAATCCAGCGGATGCTTCGGGGATATAGTCGCCAAAGTACTTGGAAAAGTCCATATTCAGGTACTGGCACATCTCGTAAACTTCCACCATGGTGTTATCGTTGACGGGAATGCCGTTCTCCAGCAGACGCTTTTCAGCCTCCACTTCCTTCTCACCGTGGGTGTAAATTCTGGGCTGACCCTCAGCCTTGGGAGATTCACGGAGGGCCTGCAGATAGCCGCTCAGGTGCGCCTTGATACCCTCAGCATCGCCAAAAATAGCGGGATCAATAACCATAAAGCCGTGGCAAATACCGCCCTTACCGCCAACGCCGGTCTTGTCGGAGGTGGTGCCCATCGCCATAATGGAACTGAACAGTTCACAGACCATAGCCCAGCCGTAACCCTTGTGGCTGCCGGTATCCTCTGTAGCGCCACCCAGAGGCATAATTCCGCCGCCGTTTTTGGCAGCAATATTATCCAGCACATCAGCCGCATCGTTGGAGGGATGACCGTTCTTGTCCAGCGCCCAGCCGTCGTGAAGCGCTTCACCTTTCTTGTTGTAAACTTCCAGTTTGCCGCGGGTGACCACAGTGGTGGAAGCATCAAAGAAGAAGGGATAGGGCTCTGCAGGCATCGAAATGGCAATGGGGTTCGTACCCAGCATCGCCATACGGCCATAGGTAGGAACCATGATCGCATTGGTGTTTGTGCAGGAAAGGCCGATCAGACCCTGATCACAAGCCATCTTGGCGTAGTAACCGGCAATGCCGTAGTGGTTGGAATTGCGGACCACCACCATACCGATACCGGACTTTTTGGCCTTCTCGATAGCCATGGACATCGCCTTATGGCCCACCACCTGACCCATACCGTCCTCCGCATCGATTACTGCAGAAACAGGCGTCTCAAAGACAACATTGCCCTTGGACTCGATCTTGATCATACCCTTTTGAATGGACTTGTAGTAACGGTACATTCTCTGCATACCGTGGCTCTCGATGCCGAAACGGTCGGACATCAGCAGAACATCGGAGATGATCTTTGCTTCCTCGGCATTGAAACCAAACTTCTGGAACGCATCATTGCACAGTGCGTTCAGTTTGTCATATTTCCAATATTGATAACCCATTATTTTATCCTCCTGAAACAAGGTATGGCGGGAGCAAGCCCCCGCCCTACTGAAAAATTCAATTATTTGCCGGCGTTCTTCTTGGCGTTACGGACAGCGATGATACGGTTCATCTCATTGTAGACGATCATATAACCTTCGTCCACGCCCATTCCGGGCTTTGCCAGGATCTGTACGGGCTGGGTAGCCATAGCGCAGTGGACACAGACCTGTGCGCTGCGGTCGGTCTCGTTGCAAGTACCGCCCTGATATGCGCCAATGCCCTTTTCCTTACAGTACAGAACTGCCTCGATGGTGTTGTTGACACCGCCCAGGTCGGGGGTCTTGATCTGGACCATATGGCCTGCCTTGCGGTCAGCAAACTCCTTGATGTCTTCCAGGGTGTTGCACCACTCGTCAGCAACCAGTTCCACATCACAGCCACGCTTGTCCAGTTCTGCGGTCAGACCTGCCAGAGCGACCACCTGGGTCTCACGGTCGCAGTCACAGTCCAT
This sequence comes from Faecousia sp., assembly GCA_045540035.1. GTDB lineage: Bacteria > Bacillota > Clostridia > Oscillospirales > Oscillospiraceae > Faecousia. Next base: position 41,703 of record JAZQGL010000022.1, on the reverse strand, counting down.
AGGACCTTCAATGCGCAGATGGAAGGGCTTTGCGATCTTGCCCAGTTCCTCGATATAGTCAGCCATAGCGGTGTAGTTGTTGTTGCCAAAAGCAGCGCCGATGGTGCCGTAGACATCGATATGGAATACGGGCAGGTAACTGTCATCGGTGCGGTTTGCCAGAATGCGGTCACGCAGCCAGGCAACATACTCAGCCAGTTTTTCGCCCTTGGTGCCCAGTTTCTCTTCCACATTGTTGATCAGTGCGTGGGGCAGGACCTGTGCGCCCTTGATGATCATCTTATCGGAGTTCATATAACGGTCGTCGCCGGACTGGGTGAAGATGTCGATAGGCGTATCGGAAACCGTGCAGCCATATTCGTCGGCAACCACTTCACACATCATACGGCCGGTTCCCTTGGCAACGGCATCCAGCAGAGCCTGAGAAACACCGTAGCGGATAGCGGTATGCAGGCGCCTGCCCTCAACCTGGATCGCCTCCATCATTGCACACAGACCGCGGAAGTCATTGGCTTCCTTACCCACCAACTGGGGCTTAATGTACTTTTCGATCACGGGGATAAAGTCCTTAGCCAGGAACAGAGGATCGCGTCCGCCTGCGCCGGAGTACTGAACGGCAGCACAGTCACCGAAAGCCACCTGACCGTCTTCCAGAACCAGCATAACGGAAATGGACTCACCGGCCATACGGATATTGCGGAAACCGTCGGTTACGGGAGCGCCAACATAGAACATACCGTCGTGACCTGCACCCTGCTTGATGGCGCGCTGATCGTCAAAGTAGAAGCCGGTACGGCCTGCAGAGCAAACAACATCAATAATTTTCATTTTTAATCATTCTCCTTGATTGCGTAAATCTTTCAGGAGTGTGCATTAAACGCATCCTCTGAAAGCAGATTTTTGATGCATTGACCGAAGGATTTGGTTGCGGCAGAACGCTTTTCAAACCGAGGTATACTTTGTGTATTGTGAGGTTTGGAAATTTGCTGCCGGGTCAAAAGACACGGTCAAGGCGCGAAAAGATGATTTTAGGGGATGCGCAAATTAATAACGGGGACGGCCAACCAAGCGGCCCTTACCGATGGAATAAACATCGTCAATGACCATCTGGAAGGAAGGCTTGCGGTTCTCTGCCTTGGCACGCTCGTCGATCTTGGCGGCGTGGAAGTCCTTTAGGTCCTGAGTGAAGGGCAGGTTGCCCATATTCAGGATGCGGATAGCACCGTTGTTGTCACGGCAGGGCAGCATCAGGCCAGCGTTGGCGCGGCAGGGTGCGAAGGGAACGTCCAGAACACCGGATTCGACAGCGCGGCAAACGCCCACTGCGATATCGCCGTTACCCAGTTCGAAGCACTTGTCCACGATGCAACGGGTCTCCTGACGAATGATCTCCTTCTCCTCTTCCACTTTATCAGACTGCAGAGCCTGATCAGCATACATATTGATGACCTGCTTGGTGCAGCGCAGGCGCTCAGCATTGGCTTCCATAGTGGGAATACCGACAGCCTCGTGGGGAGTCTTAACAATAACCTTGGTTGCCTTGGACAGCGCAGCGATCAGGCTGCCGGTGGAGATAACACCGAATGCCTTGGCTTCGTCAGCGGGGAAGCCGCCCATCCACTGGTGCAGAACGGTGGTAACCTGGACATCGTTGTAACCGTACTTGTGCAGGTACTCGTCGGTCAGTTCTTCCAGGGTGCGGATCGCAGCCACGTCCTGACGCAGGTTGCCGCACTGGCCGTAGCCGACGGTAATATTCTTGACGCCCTGCTCAGCCGCCAGCAATGCCTCGATAATGGCAGCGGCGTGGGAAATGCAGGGAGGCACCAAAGTGCCTGTCAGAGGACCGTAGGGCTCACGGTTGATGGAAACGCCCATTTCCTCGTACAAACCGGTCAGACGGTCAACATACTGCCAGTCACGGATGGTGCGCTCCATAGGAATGTTCTTACAGTAAGGCAGGTTGTAGGAGATACCGCCGCCTTCGTAACTGGTGAAGCCACCGGCAAAGGTGATCTCTGTCAGCAGACGGGCGTCCGGTGTACCGTGACGGACCTGCATAGGCAGGTTGACACTCTCGATGACCTGACGGCACTTGGCAACACCGTGGTTGACAGCGGGGAAGCCGTTCATCATTGCTCTGCCCAGACGAATGGACTCGGCAATGCCGTTCTCTGCCTCTTCATAGCGATTCTGACGGGTGTAGGAGTCGATGGTGGAGGGCAGCAGGTCTGCCTCGCCGTACTTCTCCAGATACTGCATCAGTTTAATATGTTCTTCCACAACGGGAACGCCTGCACGGGGCTGAACCAGAGTTCTTCCGTCGCGCTTTGCGTCCAGCAACTTTTTGCCGAACTTGCGGCTTTCGGGCATAGATTTGTGGTATGCTACAGCCTCTTCCAGGTTGACATCTTTACCGGTAGGCCACTGGTTCAAAACTTCCTGCCGCAGAGCGGCAAACTCGCCGTCGGAAATTCGCTTATTCTGAATGTCCATGGTATTCAAGCTCCTTTTTCATAATTCGAAGTGCCGTCTGTGGGTAGTAAGACGAAAGCAAGCCCATAGCGGCCAGGATATACGTTCTGTCAACCCACACATCTGCGACCTTGGGACGCAAAGAAGTAGGCTGTGCCGGGGAATAAAGCGCGTAAGACGCGATTCTTTCTGTTTTCTTTGTATGGATCAAACTGCCGCCGGTAACCACGATCTGCTTGACGCCGGTCAGGTTCTTGCCGGATTGGACATATGTAAGACCCATCATAGTATAGGTTTCTTCGATCGTACCGGCGTGACGGGTCACCGCCTCCCGGATGGCCATAGATGCCAACGCGTGATCCAGACTTTCCATTTCCGGATCGCCGTTTGGCACTTTATCGGTATGGATCTTCAGGTCTTCTACAAGTTCTGTAACTCTTTCGCAGGAAAGACCGGAGATCCGGCTTATCGTATCCAATCCTGCCGCGTCCACGATGCCCTGAATGCTGTAGCGCATACCGATATCACCTTCCACCGTTCGCTTAGCAAAAGGTTCAGGCAGACCTTTATACACGGTGTTCATATGCTCAGGCATACCGTCGGCAATGGAGTAGACATCGGTGGTAGCACCACCCACATCCACTGCCACCAGGTCGCCGATGCCGCTTTCCCCTTCACAGCCCTGGGCAAGCAACTGCATTGCCTGCAGTACCGCAGAAGGCGTAGGCATCATAATGTCGGAAAGCAGTTGCGATGCTTTGGAAAGACCTTTTGCCTGAATGATCCGGTTCAGGAATATCTCCCGGATCTGCTTTTGGGTGGGCTCAATGTTCAGTACGCCGAACTTAGGCATCACATTGGGACACACATAGACCTCGCGACCTTCCAATATCCGCTGGCACTCCCGGGCGGCTGTACGGTTACCCGCCACCACAACGGGAAAATCGGCATCCAGTGTGGCCAGCATCCTGGCATTGTGCAAAATACACTCGGTATTGCCGCCGTCTGTGCCGCCTACCAGCAGGAAAATATCAGGCTTTGCCTGACGGATCTCATCCAGATCGTCCTCAGTCAGTTGAAATGCATAAATACCGACTACTTTCGCACCGGCACCCAAACTTGCCAGTTTGGCTGCTTCACCGGTCAGTTCCGGCACCAGACCACTGGTGACCATACGCAGACCGCCGGCTGCAGAGGAGCAGGCAAAGCACTGCTGAAAATCCAGTTTACCCGTCTTTTCTTCCAGCCGCTTCAAACCTTCGGAAAGTCCCTCGTTGATATCCGTCTGCACTGTGGTATAGGCCGCTGCGGTGCCAAGGATCTTCTCACCCTCCACATCCACCGCGGTCAGTTTGGTATAGGTGCTGCCAAAGTCGATCAGCAAGACGGCTTTCACGCAGTCTCACCGTCCATATGTAACAGTTCGCGCAGAGCCTCGATGGTGGTCTCAGGTGCAGTGCCGGGAGGGAATGCACGGTCGAAGCCCATATCCTTAAAGCGCTTCTCCACATCCTCGAAAGACTGCTTGCCAATGACGATATTGCCGCCCACGACCAGAGGAATACCCTTCAGACCGGCCTCGTCACACTTTTCACGCATACCGCGGCAATCCAACTCGCCCTGGCCATACAGAGAAGACACCACAATGGCATCTGCGCTGGACTCGATAGCGGCTGCAATATACTCCTCCTGAGATACCATAACACCCAGATTGACGACTTCAAAGCCGGCTTCAGTAAATGCATGGTAGAGGATCTTGTTGCCAACAGCATGGACATCTGCGCCGATTACGCCGATGACCAAAACCTTTTTCTCTCGGTTTTCCATGATAACACCTCAATCTCCTTTTTCCATAGATATTGCCATAGCAACTCCATGATAATCACAACCAATATAGTATAACTTCCATATCCTTTTGTCAATAAACAAACTACCGAATTCTGCCATTTTTTCTTGCCTTTTGACAGCAAAATGCCCACTGTCCGCAAACAGTGGGCATTTATGGTTATTTGTCATTCAGCGGTGCTTGCCAGATAGGCTGTGCGACCGGTTTCGTAGAGGTTATTTCCCTCGCTGTCAATGATCACGATAACGGGGAAATCTTCCACTTCCAGACGGCGGATCGCCTCGGCGCCCAGATCGTCATAGGCAACCACTTCCGCCTTCTTGATGCACTTGGAAAGCAGCGCGCCGCAGCCGCCGATGGCACCGAAATACACAGCGCCGTATTGCTTCATTGCAGCGACCACTTCTGCATTGCGTTTGCCCTTGCCGATCATACCGGTCTGACCCTGGGCGATCATAGTGGGGCTGTAAGCATCCATACGGTAAGCCGTGGTAGGACCGGCAGAGCCGATAGCCTGACCGGGACGGGCAGGTGTAGGACCGACAAAATAGATCACACTGTCCTTTACATCCAAAGGCAGTTCCTTCCCCTGCTCCACCAGTTCGCAAAGGCGCTTGTGGGCAGCATCACGGGCGGTGTAGATCACACCGGACAGCAGAACGCTGTCACCGGATTTTAACTGACGGGCCTGCTCCCTTGTCAAAGGTGTCTGTACACGAATCGCCATATCAAAGCACCTCCGTCTTGTGGCGGGTCACATGGCAGTTGATATTCACTGCCACGGGTAAGCCCGCAATGTGTGTAGGACACTTTTCGATGTTGACACACAACGCGGTGGTCTTGCCACCGAAACCCTGAGGACCAATGCCCAAAGCGTTGATTCTGTCCAGCATTTCCTTTTCAAGATCTGCCCAGAAGGGTTCGGGATGGCGCTGCTCAGCAGAGCGTATCAACGCCTTCTTTGCCATATAGGCAGCCTTGTCAAATGTGCCGCCGACACCGACGCCGACTACAATAGGCGGGCAGGGATTCGGACCGGCATCTTCCACGACTTTCAGGATAAAATCCTTTACACCCTGCAAGCCGTCAGAAGGTTTGAGCATTTTGATCTGGCTCATATTCTCACTGCCGAAACCCTTGGGGGCAACGGTGATCTCTAATTTGTCACCGGGAACGATGTCATAGTAGATCATAGCCGGGGTATTATCGCCGGTATTGACACGGTCCAAAGGATCGCGAACCACGCTCTTACGCAGGTAACCCTCAGTATAACCCTGACGGACACCTTCGTGGATCGCCTCTGCCAGATCGCCGGTAATATGCACATCCTGACCGACAGTGATAAACACGCAGGCAACACCGGTATCCTGACAAATGGGCTGGGCCTTCTCATCTGCTATTTGATAGTTTTCAATGATCCGCTCCAGGATCTCCTTGGCCTGGGGCCAGGATTCTTCTTCGTGGCTGCGCTGGATGCAGTTTTTTACATCCTGGGGCAGGAAACAGTTGGCTTCGACGCAAAGTTTTTTCACGGTTTCCGTGATTTTCTGTGCTGCAATTTCTCTCATAGCAATTACCTCTGAGGAACATTATAGATCTGATCCAGCAGATCGCCGTCACGGCTGATAACATCCGCCACCACCCGGTCACCCTTGGGCAACTTAGCGGGCTTACCGGTGATCCGTTCTGTCTTTTCCTTTAGTTCGTGAATATCGATGATGGGCAGACCTGCGGCGATCAAACGCTGGGTCAATTCCTTGTTCTTGGGATTGACAGCGATACCGCCCTGGGTGACCAAAACATCGATGTCCTTGCCGGGGGTGGAAATGCAGTTGACCCGGTCGGTGACAATGGGAAGTCTTGCCCGGAACATCGGGGCAATGATCATAGAGAGTTTTGCGCCGGCTGCCGTGTCGCTGTGACCGCCGCTGCCGCCCATAATATAGCCGTTGGAGTCCGTATGGACATTGACATTGAAGTCCGTGTCGATCTCCGTTGCGCCCAAAATGACCACATCCAGGCTGTCCACAGCAGCGCTGCGGCTACTGGGGCTGGCATAATGCATAGCACTGATCTCCTGATGCCGGGGATCGGTACGAATGGACTCCACTGCCTTCAGGTCGAAACACTGCACATCCAGCAAACTGCGGAAACAGCCTGCCTGCAGCATATCCACCATATAGCCGGTAATACCGCCCAAGCCGAAACTTCCCTGAATGTTTCGCTCCAGCATAATGTCTTTCAGGAACTTGGCTGCTGCCAAAGATGCGCCGCCTGCGCCGGTCTGGAAAGAAAAACCGTCTTTCAGCAAACCGGAATTGGCAATAACCTGAGCTGCGTGAGATGCCATCACCAGACCCACCGGGTCACGGGTGATCTGGGTAGTACCGGAGACGATACCCTTGGGATTGCCAATGGCATCCACCGCCACAACATAGTCCACCCAATCTTCTGAAATGGAGAAATCCTCCATAGGATAAGGCACCAGATTGTCGGTGATCACGACCACCTTTTTGGCATACATTGCATCGGCATAGGCATAACCCAAACTGCCGCAGGCAGACTTGCCGTACTTACCGGAGCAGTTACCCATCGTATCAGCAGTAGGCGCAGCGATAAACGCCACATCGATAGGGGTTCTTCCCAGAGAAATGTCACTGGGGCGGCCACCGTGGGTGCGGAACTGCACCGGGTTTTTCATAATGCCCTGAGAGATCGCCCGACCCAGACCTGCTGCGATATAATCGGCAGCGATGTTAGTGACCACACCGTTTTTAATGTGCTCCAAAAGGGGCGTATGTACATCAAACAGCGAAGATGCGTTGACATTGATATCCTTCAGACCACGACCGGCGATCTCTTCCATTACCATATTCAGCACAAAGTCGCCGTTGCGCAGATGATGGTGGAAAGACACGGTCATACCGTCTTTCAATCCGGCCAGTTCAATGACTTCCCGGATGGAATTTACAACCTTGCTCATTCTCAGTTCCCCCTTTCCATACCCAGCGCCTGGGCCATAGCGATGGTCCGTTCAGCGCGGGCAACGATGGGCGCATCGATCATTTTGCCACGCAAAGCAATTGCGCCCTTACCCTGGGCCTTTGCTTCGGCGATGGCGTCCATCACTTCGTAGGCGTAGTCCACATCCTTTTGGGTGGGGCTGAACACAGCATTGATAACTTCCACATGGCGGGGAGAAATGGAGGCTTTGCCGGTAAAGCCCAATGCCTTGGCAAGTTCTGCGTCCTTGACGATGCCTTCATCGTCATTGACATCGGTAAAGGGTGTATCATAGACATCCACACCGGCTGCCCGGGCTGCCACCACCAGACGGGTACGGGCATATTCGATCTCCCGACCCTCCTTGGTGCGCTTGCACTGCAGATCAGCAGTCAGGTCTTCTGCGCCTAAGAACAGCGCCTTGACACGGTCTGTGGCAGAGGCAATGGCAAAGGCATTTTCCACGCCCATCGCCGTCTCGATCAAGGGCATCAGACCCACCGTATTCCGGGGCAGACCCAGTTTGTCTTCCACTTGAGAAATATAGGCATCTGCCTCCAGCACATCCTTGGCGCTGCCGGTCTTGGGCAGCAGGATCAGACCCGGCTTATAAGGCAGGATCTCGTCGATGTCCTGCTTCCAGAAAGCGGTATCGATAGAATTGATGCGGACAATGATCTCGCATCCACGGAAGTCCATATAACGCATAGTATTGCGGACCAGAATGCGGGCGGCATCCTTCTCCGCAGGAGAGACTGCGTCCTCCAGATCGAAGATCACAGCATCTGCGCCCAGGCAATTACCGTTGATAAGCATATTGGGGTTATTACCGGGCAAAAACAACATACTGCGGCGCATTACGCATCCCCCTTTCCACGAACAATGGCAGTTTCCACGCGGGCGCGGATCACACACTCCAGAGCGCCTCTGTCGATGACGCGGACACTTGCCTTTTCCACGCCATTGTCCTGCAGAACCTCCCGGACCACCCGGTCAATGTCTGCGCCAAACTGAGAAAGGACAACAGACTCCAGACTTACCTGCAGACTGTCCGCCGGTTCAATCTCCACATAGGCATCGCTGGACTCCATCGTTCCGGCAGATGCGATTTTTACAATATCCATACTATGTACCCTTCTTTCGTACAGATTTTCCATTCTCTCATTGTAGCCCAATTGTCCACGGATTTCAATTCTTTTTTCATATTTTGTTTACAAGTTTCCGGGTTTTATGTATAATAGTCTCAGAAAGGACGGTGAGGAGATATGGACACAGAACTCACGCGGTCACTCCGGGGCAGCAAACTGTCAGCCTGGCAGCAATTTTTAAACCGGGCAGGATTAGAGGCAGACCCGCAAGTGGAGTCAACAGTACTGATTTGGGAGGATAGCGACCTGATCGCCACCGGTTCCCGGCAAGGTAACCTTTTAAAGTGCATCGCTGTGGATCCGCTGCATCAGGGAGAGGGTCTCACCGCCACTTTGCTGACCGCGCTGCGGCAAGATGCCTTTCAGGCTGGCTACAGCCATCTGTTTTTATATACAAAACCCAAAAATGAATTTATGTTCTCGTCGCTGTTTTTCTATCCCATTGCAAAAACCGACGAGGTGCTGCTGATGGAAAACCAGCAAAACGGCATCGGCGCTTTTTTGAATGGTCTGCCAGCGGAAAAAACAACCGGCACTGTAGGTGCCGCTGTGATGAACTGCAACCCATTTACCAAGGGTCACCGCTACCTGATCGAAACCGCGGCCAAAGAATGTGACCGGCTGTATGTGTTTGTCCTCTCCGAGGATAAAAGCGAATTCTCCGCTGCCGACAGAATGGAAATGGTGAAACTGGGTACCCGAGATCTTTCCAATGTGACGGTGCTTCCCACCGGACCTTACCTGATCTCCTCCGCCACATTCCCCACTTATTTTCTGAAAGACCGGGAAAGCGCCACAGAAGTACAATGTCTGCTGGACATTGAAATCTTCTGCCGGTATTACGCGCCGAAATTCGGCATTATCCGCCGTTATGTGGGTACAGAGCCCCTGTCCCCCACCACCAACCGGTATAACGAAGCACTGAAACAGTATTTGCCGCAGCAGGGCGTTGATGTGCGGGAGATCCCCCGGCTGATGCAAGGCGGCATTCCCGTCAGTGCCAGCGCTGTGCGAAATGCTTTGACCCACAACGATACCGATACCTTGCGCAAATTTCTTCCTGAAACCACGTTCACATACTTACGATCCAAATAAGGAGGCGATACTATGTTAGAGAGCAAACCTACCCATATCCTCAGCAGTTACTATGCACCCCGGGGTGCCCACCGTATGAACGCACTGGGACAGCAGATCGCCCAACTGTATCTGCACCCCACAGACAAACTCATCGGTATTATCGGTGAAGCCGGCTCCGGCAAAAGCGCCCTGATCCGGGGTATGTTTCCCGGTTTGGAACTGACCAACGATGATAACGGTGTCTATGTCCGCCCCCTGCCTATTTTGGAGCAGGACCGGGGATTTGCCTTTTTCTCTCCCCATACATATCACCTGGATATCCGTTTTGAAAACGGCTTTACCCAAATGACGGAACTGGCAGATGCCATTTCCGAGGCTCTGAAAAACGGCAAGCGTGTGGTCGTAGAGCATTTCGATCTGGTCTATCCGGTACTGGGTGCAAACGCCAACCTGCTAATTGGCGTCGGCGAGCAGGTTCTGGTTGCCCGTCCTAACGTATTTGGTCCCGAACCGGATGAGATAAAAGAGGCTGTATATAAGTCCCTTCCCTACCGGCTGATGGCCCATACCGCTGAAGACATCTGCGGTATGTTCATCGATGACGACGATAACGAGCGCTGCGGTCACGCCGACCTGCGCCACGGTTTTGCCATTACATTTGCCGAACGGAAACCCAATATTGATATTGTGGAGTTGGAAAGGAAAGTCAATGAAGTCATTGCACAGAACCTGCCGGTAACGTATGTGGACGATCATCACATCAGCATTGGCGACAGTGTGCAGATCTGTGACGGACCCCGTGTCCACGTACACCATACCGGTCAGGTGGAAAATTTCCGGCTGATGCACCATTACATTTACGATCGCTTCCAAAAGCACTATATGCTGGTAGGCTGCGTAGGCGAAAAATCCGACGAATTGCTGAAGCGTCTGGACAACCGCCATATGCGACCCGGTTGGGAATAATATGAACGAAAACCTGTTTGAAATACTTTCTGCCCGGGAAGAACGGGCAGAAAAGCAAAAGCAACTGCTCTGTCAATTTCAAAAACCGCTGCTGTGTTTTACAATGAATATCCCGGGTCCTGAAAAGTGGAACCGGGATATTGCCATTGGCTTTTTTGTAGGCAGCCGGATGCTGCTGAACGCCCTGGGCGGCAAACTCTGCCACTGGGAGGAGCGGGTCACCAGCGCCGGTGGCGAAGGTTATTTTGTGGCAGATATGTCCGCAAGAGAACTGAAGCAACTGGCTGTGGATCTGGAAGAAGCAGCGTCCATCGGGCGGCTGTTTGATATGGACGTGCTGGATATTGATGGCAGGAAACTGCAGCGAACGGAGGTTGGTTATCCTCCCAGAACCTGTCTTCTTTGTGACAACCAGGCGGCAATTTGCGCAAGCCGGCGCGCCCATCGTCTGGAAGAACTGACCGAAAGAGTCGGCTTTTTGCTGTATTTGACCGCCCGGCAGGATTTTGCGGAGTATATCGCAGTAAATGCCTACTTCGCCCTGAACCGGGAGGTCAGCACCACTCCAAAGCCGGGTCTTGTGGATAAAAATAACCGGGGTTCTCACCCGGATATGGACATTCGGCATTTCTTTGTCAGCGCCAATGCGCTGCGCCCCTATTTCTGCCGGTTTGCAGAGACCGGCTATCTGACCCGTGACCTTTCCCCTGCAGAAACCTTCGCCCGGATCCGGGAGATCGGAAAAGAGGCAGAAACTGCTATGTTTGCCGCCACCCGTGGCGTCAACACCCACAAAGGGGCGATCTTCAGTTTAGGACTTCTGTGCGCCGCCGCAGGCAGACTCAGCCCGGCGGATTGGCAGCCGGAACGGTTGCTGGCTGAATGCGCCGCTATGACAAAAGGCATTGCAGAAAAAGACTTTGCCGGTATTACTTTGGAAAACGCCAAAACAGCAGGTGAAAAACTGTATGCACAGTATGGCATTTCCGGTGTCCGTGGGCAGGCAGAAGCCGGTTTCCCGGCAGTGAAAAATGTAGGTCTTCCCGTCTTCCGGCAGGCATTGGAAAAAGGATTGTCCGTGAACGATGCAGGCTGCATTGCCCTTTTACACCTGATCGCCGCCACCGATGATACGAACCTGATACACCGCAGCGACCGGCAGACCCAAATGCAGATCAAAGCCAAGATCGCTGCCCTTTTGGAGAAAGACCCCTTCCCTGCTATGTCCGTCATAGAACAGTTGGATCAGGAATTTATCCAAAAGAATCTGTCCCCCGGCGGTAGCGCCGATTTACTGGCAGTTACCTACTTCCTGCAATTTCTGAAATAGCAGCAAAAAACACGCAGCGTGAGGCTGCGTGTTTTTTAATGTTATTCGGTTCTGAGTGCCACAACGGGGTCTTTCTTGGCGGCGCTGCGGGAGGGGATAAATCCGGCAAACACCGAAAGCAGAATGCTGATGGCAACCAGAATTGCCGCTGTCTGCCAGGGAAGGAAAGCATCCAGGTTGGCAATGCCCGTCAGGTGGTTGATAATGGCATTGATGGGAATGATCAGCAGGTATGTCACACCCACGCCGATCAGGCCCGACGCGGCACCGATCATCACCGTTTCGGCATTAAACATACTGGACACATTTCGTTTGGATGCGCCGATAGCCCGGAGAATACCGATCTCCTTTGTCCGCTCCTGCACAGAGATCAGCGTAATAACACCGATCATAATGGAAGAAACGATCAAGGAAATTGCCACGAATGCGATCAAAACATAAGTAATGGCATTGATAATGGTGGTCACCGTGGACATCATAATGCCCACATAGTCGGTATACTGGATCTGTTTCAGTTCTTCTACCCCATCATTATACTGGGTAATGGCCTCCTCGATCACATCCTTGCTCTCGAAAGTGGCAGCATAGATATTGATAGCAGAAGGCTCTTCCAGATCCAAACAGCCGAACCTGATCAGATTGTCTTCATAGGTGGCATCAGAGAATTCCAGCACCTCTTCGTAGTACTGTGCGCACTGTTCGGTGGTATAAGACGGCAGCGCCATATTCAGGGCGAAAGCCAGTTCCTGATCGCTCATAGCAGCCATCTGTGCCTGGGTCTGAGCGGCATACTGGGCCTTCACCGATTCTGTGATCATCTCGGTAAAGACTTCTCTCAGTTCGCTCTCTTCCATACTTTCCACATATTCGGTGATGTCGCCTTCATTCATACCCATTTGGGCAACCAGACCCTGGATCAGGTTTTCACGCATATCCTCTACTGTCAGAGGTGCCATAGCCTGTTCAACCATCGCATCCAGGGTTTCTTTACCGGGAATGGACATGATCTTCACATAGGCATCCGCCAGTTCCGGCTCAGACAAACCTTCCATGTGGCTGCGGAATTTTTCTTCCTTTTCGCTATCTTTCATAGCGCCGGTGTTTTCCTTGAAGGGCAAGCCACTGAGTACATCCACAGCAGGGTCTGCCTTCTGGTCTTCCACCGCAGAAGATACAGCAGAATTTTCAATAATATGCTTGGTCAGTTCGGTGGTATAACCGATAGAGCCTTGCAGCATTGCGGAAACCGCATCTTCGTTGGGACGAATAATGCCGGTCACTTTCAATGTCAGACCGTTGTCATACAAATACCGGATACCTGCATCGGACTCCCGCAGATCGGAATAGATACCGGTGTTTTCGTCCTTGGTATAGCAATCACCGGGCAGAACCACCCGGAATTCCATATCGCAGATCTCCTCGTAAGACCATTTCTGGTCTACCGCTTCGATGTTCTCGCCGCTGACCGCTGCTTCCATAATGGCGTCCATATCCGCCTCAGTTTTCAGACCAAGGGCATACAGCGTCATATCGTCCAGTTCGTTATTCTTATCCACAACCAGCACGATCTCGTCATAGGCGTTGGGCCAACTGCCGTAAAGCACATCATACTGCTTCAGCAGAAGATCATTGATGGGCTGTCCGTTATCGCCGGAAAGCATTTCCTGCCACAGCGTAAATGTAGGCGCACCCATCATCGATGCCATATTGTTGCTGCTGCTGTTCATCATATTCAGCATTTCCGCATCCATCTTCATATGCTGTGCCATCAGTTTCTGCAGCAGTTTCTGCGCATCGGAAACAATGATCTTTCCGTCGGCATTTTTGGTGTAGATCACCGGATTTAACGCATAGGAGTACTGAATGCCGCTGACCGATTGACCCAGCAGGCTTTCCGGGTCATCCAGTTGGGTCTCGATATGTTCTTTGAAAGAACGCAAGTCATTTTCCACGGTCTCCATATTGTTCAGGGCATTGACCAGATCATAAACCATACTTTTGCTGTAAACTGCATCCTTTTCGTGAGGTGCATGGGAAGCAGCAGACTCCAAGAACGCACCCATCATACTGCCCAGATCCATCGTGCTTGCCTGAATGGTCAGCGGATAGGAAGCCAGCGTGTCTTCCTGGACGGTATTGATATAGGCGGTCATACCCTGGGACACCGCATAGATCAGCGCGATGCCGATAATGCCGATGGAGCCCGCAAAACTGGTCAGCGTAGTCCGACCCCGCTTGGCGATCAGATTTTTCAGGCTCAAACCGAATGCTGTTCCCCATTTCATAGAAGGCTTCTTTTCCTTCTTGGCGCTTTGCAGTTTTTTCTTGTCTTCCGCCTGATGGGCAGATACCTCTTCCGGTGTTAAAGGATTGGTATCGCTGAGAAGATTGCCGTCCAGCATACGGATAATGCGAGTGGAGTATTCCTCGGCAATATCCGGGTTGTGGGTAACCATTACCACCAGCCGGTCCTTTGCGATCTCCTTTAAAAGTTCCATAATCTGCACGCTGGTTTCCGAATCCAGCGCGCCGGTGGGTTCATCTGCCAGAATGATATCCGGATTGTTGACCAGCGCTCTGGCGATCGCCACGCGCTGCATCTGTCCGCCGGACATCTGGCTGGGGCGTTTGCGAAGTTGGTCGCCCAAGCCCACAGATTCCAGCGCTTCGATGGCCCGCTTGCGGCGATTGTGTCTGCTGACACCGGACAGGGTCAATGCGATCTCCACGTTCTGCAGCACCGTCTGATGTGGGATCAGATTATAACTTTGGAACACAAAACCTATGGAATGATTTCGGTATCCATCCCAATCCCGGTCCTTGAAATCCTTGGTAGATTTGCCGTTGATGATCAAATCACCCTTGGTGTACTGATCCAGACCGCCGATAATATTCAAAAGTGTGGTCTTTCCGCAGCCGGAAGGACCTAAGATCGATACAAATTCATTTTCCCGAAATTGCAGATCAATTCCCTGCAAGGCGTGGACTTCCCCGGAGCCTGCCGGATAGACCTTATGGATATTCCTTAATTCCAACATACAACATTCCGTCCTTTCCGGAATTTAGAATACAAAAAAAATATGTACAGATTGCAAATAATATGTAAAAATTATCCAATTTCTACGCGATCATCTTCTGCAGGCTGCAATTGCCGGGCTTCCCGGGGGCTGTGTCCGAAATGCTGCAGATACGCCCGATAGAATGTGGAATAATCCTGATATCCGCATTCGGCAAAAATATCGGTAGGCTTCTTGCCCTGACAGATCATATACTGGGCCTTCAAAAGCCGCTTTGCCGTAACAAATTTACCAACGGAAGTGCCGGTAACCTTCTTAAACCGGCGGCAAAGTTGGGCGCGGCTGATAAAGAAATGGTCGCACAGATCCTGCAGCGACAGTTCTTTCTGTAAGTTATCATTGATATACCGGACGATCCGATATTCCAAAGTATCCCGTTCTTCCGGCTGTGAATCATCCCGGTCAAACATACTGCCGATCTGCCGCAGCAGCAGAATCAGGTTCGCCACTGCCTTCAGCCGGTCCTCCGGTGCATTCAGAATATTATCAAGGTATGTACGGCAAACAGCATCTTGTGTGCCGGCAGTGCGATAGTGATTACGGGTACCCGGATCCCGGTCAAAATACGGACGCATTAATGTCTTTTCCGGATCCAGTGCGCCTAAAATAGACGGATCAAAATTCAAACAGATCCGCTCATAGGGTACAGCGGGATCTTGCTCGATATAGTGAGCCTCTGCAGGACGCATCAGTACAATATCTCCCGGCTGCAGATAATAACTGCTGCCTTCGATATGGAATACACCTGCGCCGGAGATCAAATAAAACAGTTCTGCTGTGGCGTGGGTATGCAGATTAAAAGCGGTAAATTCGCTGGGCTCCTGACGGTCATGGCGCAGAGATAACCCTTCGTGTCGACTACGATAGATATACATATTGCATCACCTTAATAACAAATAGAAAACCTTCAAAATACCGGCAGCGGAGACCCTTACGGACCGTTTTCCCCGCTGCTCGTCCCCATTATAGCCCCCATCGATACGAAATGCAATATGAAATTAGATATTTTGCAATGTTTTTTTATACTAAATGCAATTCCATTACATTTTTTCGCATTTATAATAGTTAATATAACCGAAAGCACATAACAGAAAGGAATGTTACTTATGCACACACCTCGTTTGTACGCATTTGCTGACGAAGCCAGCAAGGAAGTAGACGGTCAGATCCGCGCTATGCTGCGCAACGGCCTGAAAGGTCTGGAAATCCGCGGCGTTGACGGCGTCAATGTTTCCAAGATCACTTTGGAGAAAGCCAAAGAAGTCCGTCAGAAACTGGATGACAACGGTCTGATCACCTGGTCCATCGGCTCTCCCATCGGCAAACTGAAACTGGAGGACGATTTCCAGGCGCATCTGGATACCTTCCGCCACACACTGGAAGTTGCTGATATTCTGGGCGCAAAGAATCTGCGTATGTTCTCTTTCTATATGCCCAAAGACGAAGATCCCGCTCCCTACCGTCAGCAGGTCATTGATCAGTTGGGTCAGCTCATTGAAGTGGGCGCACCTTCCGGCATCAACCTGTGCCACGAAAACGAAAAAGGCATCTACGGCGATATTGCTGACCGCTGTCTGGATATCCACCAGACCTTCCCGCAACTCAAGGGCATCTTCGATCCCGCCAACTATGTACAGTGCGGCGATGATACCGTACGGGGCTGGGGTATGCTGAAAGATTACATCTACTACCTGCACATCAAAGATGCGCTGTCTGACGGCAAGGTCGTTCCCGCCGGCAAGGGCGAAGGCAATGTGGCATATGTGGTTAAGGAGTTCCTGGCTAAGGGTGGTCGCGATATGACCATCGAGCCCCATCTGAAGGTCTTTGACGGTCTGAAGGATCTGGAAACACCCGGCGACACCAGTGTTGTGGGTCAGCAGTATGTCTATCCCAACTCCGACGCTTCCTTTGATGCCGCCTGCAACGCGCTGAAGGACATTCTGTACAGCATTTAAGAGGTAGATAACTATGGATAAAAAGATCAAACTCGGTATTATCGGTATCGGTAATATGGGCTCTTCCCACGCAAAGCGTGTGGTTGAGGGCAAGTGTCCCGACTTTGAACTGGTAGCCATTGCGGATACCAGCGAAGAGCGTCACGCCTGGGCAAAAGAGGCTCTGGGCGAGAATGTAAAATGCTATTTTGATGCCATTGAAATGCTGGACAGCGGTCTGATCGAGGCCTGTCTGGTGGCAGTTCCCCACTACGATCACTGCAGCCTTGCCATCGCTTGTATGGAGCGGAACATCCACGTTATGGTGGAAAAGCCTGCCGGCGTTTACACAAAGCAGGTTCGTGAGATGAACGCAGTTGCCGACCAGCACCCCAATGTGGTGTTCGGTATGATGTTCAACCAGCGTACCAACCACATCTACCGCAAACTGAAAGAACTGATCGACTCCGGTAAGTACGGTCAGATCCGCCGCACCAACTGGATCATCACTAACTGGTACCGTCCTCAGGCATATTACGATTCCGGCGCCTGGCGCGCAACCTGGGCCGGCGAAGGCGGCGGCGTTCTGCTGAATCAGTGCCCCCATCAGTTGGATCTGTGGCAGTGGATCTGCGGTATGCCCGTAAAAGTCCACGGTCACCTGCTCTACGGCAAGTGGCACGATATCGAAGTGGAAGACGATGTGACCGCTTATGTGGAATACGCCAACGGCGCTACCGGCGTGTTCATCACCACCACCGGTGACGGCTGTGGCAGTAACCGTCTGGAGATCCAGATGGACAAAGCAAAGATCATCGCCGAAAAAGACCATCTGGAAGTTTGGGAAATGGAAGTCAGCGAACCTGAGTTCTCCCGCACCAATACTGCCAGTTTCGGCTCTATTAAAGCCGAAAAGATCGAGGTCGAGACCGACGGTGAAAACACCCAGCACGCCGGTGTCGTCAACGCATGGGGCGGCGCAATTCTCCGTGGTGAGCCTATGATCGCCGACGGCAGAGAAGGCATCAACGGTCTGACCATCAGTAATGCCCTGCATCTGTCCTCCTGGCTGGGCAAGACCATCGAACTGCCTCTGGACGAAGATCTGTACTACGAAGAATTGAAAAAGCGCATCGCTACCTCCCGCCGGAAGGAAAATGTAAAGACCGTTATCGCGGACACAGAGTCCAGTTACGGCACCACCCCCACCGGCAAAGACAAGAAAAGTTGGAACACCAACTGGTAACTAACAACGAAAACACCGCACGCAAGATCTTGCGTGCGGTGTATTTTTTAATATAAGGGATAATCGTCCGGGAAAAGCACGTGCCACAAGAGCCGTACCACGTCTGCGTTGTTGACCTCTCCGTCCCGGTTAAAATCCGCATTGATATTCAACGGATAGTCTTCCGGAAACAGCACGTGCCACAGCAGGCTGATCACATCATCGTTATTGATCTTGTTGTCCTTGTTCAGATCGCCGGTCGGCGCATTGGGATCTTTCTTATTGCAGCGGGAGCAAACACCTTTCACATAACTGTGACCCAGCGCAGGAATCACCTGATCCTGCCGGACCGTATCACAACCGGTGCATTTCACACCCACATACCCCGCCGTCTCACAAGACGGTTCCACACGGACCGTGTCACCGGAATACCGATGGGTATGGGCGGCGCCGGACCAGCCATCGGGATCATAGCCGCCGGTCGCATAGGCATAGGGTACTGTCATCGCAAAGCACATTGCCAGAGCCAACAGCCACAGCGCAAGTCGTTTATTTTTAATCATTGCGTTTCTATCCTCCGTTTATCCAATCAATGGAAACTTTTTATTTCTCCCGGGAGATCAGCATTTTAATGAGTGCTTCCAAAAACTCGTTGCGCTGGGGTAATGTTGCCAAAGTATCCAGCGCACGGCGGGACAGCATATCCACATCCCGGCACGCCTGCTCCATCCCCTGCAAAGATACATAGGTGGATTTTTGATTTTTTTCGTCACTGCCTACCGGCTTACCCAAAACCTCCGTGGAACTTGTCACATCCAGAATGTCATCCCGGATCTGGAAAGCCACACCTACATCGTTGGCAACGCTTTCCACCTTCGCCACATCCGCATCAGAAGCGCCTGCCAGCACCGCACCGATGCACATTGCGCTTTCAATCAGCGCCGCAGTTTTGTTCTTGTGGATAAAAGTAACGGTTTCCAAATCCACTTGTTTGTTTTCCGATTCGATATCCGCTACCTGACCGCCGATCATTCCAAAAATACCGGCTTTTCTTGCCAGTATCTGCATAGCACGGGCTGTTTCTCTGGCAGGGTGTGCCGCCACTGCATCGGCAGCGATCTCAAATGCGTAATTCAAAAGCGCATCCCCTGCCAGAATGCCCATTGCCTCACCGTACACCGCGTGGGTGGTCTTTTTGCCCCGGCGATACTCATCGTTATCCATAGCAGGAAGATCGTCGTGGACCAGCGAATATGTATGGATCATTTCCAACGCTGCCATAAACGGCTGGACAATCGCATCTTTGCCACCGAAAAGGCGATATGTTTCCTGCATCAGCATCGGTCTCAGCCGTTTGCCGCCTGCATTCACACTGTAGTTCATGGCTTCCAGAACGGTTTTTTGCAGACCTTCTTCCCGCGGCAGAAATGATTTAAGGATCTTTTCGATCTCCCCTACCCGGCACTGCAACTGTTCCTGAAAATTCATAAAGACACCTCCCGGTGTTCGATTTTCTCCATTATAACCGCAAAATACAAAATAGTAAAGCGGTATCGGAAAAATACCGATACCGCTTTTGAAATTAAGACAGAGGATACTCTTCCGGGAACAAAGTGTACCACAGCAGTTTGACTACATCATCATTATTGGTACGTCCATCACCGTTGATGTCACCGGGGCTCTGCAACGGATATTGATCCGGGAATAATGTATTCCAAAGCAGATAGACCACATCATCGTTATTGATCTGCCCTTCACCGGTAATATCTCCCAGAATATAAGAAGGCTCGCTTTCACCGGCTTCGTCCACCGCCTGGAATGTGTAGACCGCATTCTTGCTGCCGTTATTAACAACCGTAATAATAGGACGGGATTCATAACCACCGGGCAGCATCAACTCGATCTTGCCATCATAGTCCACATCGGTATATGTGTTACTGCCCACGCGCACAGTGGTATTGCGGATATCTGCAGCATTGCCGCTGACGATCAAAGCGCGCCCGTAATAATTGACACGGTTGTTCTTCTCAGTCAGACAGACGGAATCCCCTGCAGCGACAGGAACATCCATAGTTGTGGAGATCATATTCAGAGGATAGTCCTCATCGCCTTCCACAATATAACCGCTTACATAACAGTTGCTCAAAGCCGGATAATTGCCGCTGTTGTCAGCCTTGACAAACTTATGGACGATGATCTTGTCACCTTTCTGAACCGGGTAGGTGATCACAGGGCTGCCTTTGGAAGCCAAACCGGTATAACCGCCGGCAGTGACCGCTACATCATAAGCAACACTTGCGGAGCAGTTTACTTCAACATACAGAATGCCTGCTCTGTGGGCAGTCATAGAATACCAAATACCATCGGCATCGCCTGCCGCCAAAGAATCATTCATCAAGTAGGCGTTGGCGATCATAGTAGAGGGTTCCACGATCTTAGGATTGCTTTGCGTACCCTCTTCTGCGGCAAAGGCGGTAACTGTCATAACACCGGCCAACAGCGCCAGCGCAAAAGTTACAGCGATCAGTTTGCGTAGTTTTTTCATTGAAGTTTGCTCCTTTTTGATACATAGCCAGATGCGACAGATTGCCCTTGGGGCGACGATGCCGTGCCGCTTCATTTTTACATTATAACACTAAAGCATCAAAGTTGCAAAGAATAATTATACAAAAATGTGCAAAAATCTGCACAAATTTTCCTGTAGTAGTTTGTGAGTGATGCACAAATGACAACAGTTGGCGGACACTTTTCCAATCCTACACGCGCTTCTCTGTCACTGTGCATTTTCTTTTTTGCGGTAAGCAATCGGAGAAATTCCCACAGTTTTCTTGAATATCCGACTAAAATAGTAAGGGTCTTCAAAGCCGGTCTTAAAAGCGATCTCCGCCACAGACAGATTGGACCGCTTCAGCAGCGACGCCGCTGCGGTCATACGGATCTCGTTGCGGTAATCTACCGGTGTTTTGCCGCACCACTTCTTAAAGCAAGCGTAGAAATTCCGTTCACTAATACCACACTCCTGCGCATATTTCGCAATTTTTTCGTTTTTATCCCACTCCTTCATCAGCAGTGTAACGCCCCGGCGAATGGGATAAAAGTCCTCGGAATGGCGCTCGAAAAAACCGTGCAGCACATCCAGTAAACGCAGCAGGAGCGCCTGTTTTTTCAGTGCGCTGCCGGAGAGCAGGCAGGCATCCGACAATTCCGCCGCAACTGCAATTGCCGGTTGCGTCGCACCGCCGTGGAATACCCGGGGGCTCTCTGCAAAGCGGATCTCGTTGCCATCACTGTCATAGATCAGGAAGTTAATTGTGTAAATATCCACATCCTTGCCGCCCTTATGGAAGGAAACAGAATAAGCCAACTGATTTGGAAGATACACAACATCTCCCTGTCCTGCGGAAAACTTTGTACCGTCGGGCAGCGTATAGCGGACCTCAACCGGAGAGCATATCAAGGATAGTCCATTTGTATGGCGGGGCTTCTTCAGGTATGCAGTCCACCGCTTTCCATCGCCCCAAATCTGCTCATAACAATGGACTTTATCGGAAAATACTGTCTCCGTGGCAATATCCATAATCGAAACATAACGAACCATTCCAATATCCTCCCGGATAAAATTTGTGTAAATTATAGCACCGTTTTGCAGAATTGTCCATCTTTTTTCTAAATTTTGCATTCCTTATACAATCGACTTGCTGCATAATTAAGGTGTATTACTAAAAGGAGGCGCAAACCCATGGAGTTTAGAAAAATCAAAACTGCCGTCATCGGTTGCGGCAACATTGCCAATACATACCTGACCAATCTGACCAATCTGGACATCATTGATCTGGTAGGCTGCTCCGACCTGATCCCTGAGCGGTCTGCTGCCAAGGCAGAAAAGTATGAGATCAAGCAGATGACCAACGAAGAGATCTTCAACAGCGACGAGATCGAACTGGTTATCAATATCACCTACCCTCTGTCCCACTATGAAGTGGCTAAGCAGGCTCTGGAATCCGGCAAGCACGTCTATACCGAAAAGATGATCTGCCTGACCGTGGAGCAGGCTCAGGAACTGCAGGAACTGGCCGCACAGAAAAATCTATTTTTCGGCGGCGCACCCGAGACATGGTTCTCCAGCGCCTTCCAGTGCGCAAGACACATCCTTGACAGCGGCTTGATCGGCAAGCCCGTTATGGCGCAGGTCTTCCTGTCCCGTTCTTACCGTCATCACCGCAGTTTCACCGGCGATGCAAAGCGTTTCCCCTATTGCAAGAACGGCGGTATTCTCTTTGATATGGGTTCTTACTATTTTACTGTTTTGGTGTTCCTGCTGGGCGCTATCAAGAGCGTTACCGGTTTCACCAACATCCGTGAACCCGAGCGTGAGTTTATGAACCCCAACGGTCCTCTGTTCGGCACGCCTATGATCGTTGAATCCACCAATATGGCTACCGGTGCTTTGATGTTTGAAAACGGCGTTATGGCTTCTTTCACTGCTATGTCTGAAGCACCCAAGCAAAACCACTTCTTCCTGTACTGCACTGACGGCTATATCGACCTGGGCGACCCCAACAACTACGATCACACCATCAAAGTCGTCAACAAGAAGGGCGAAGAGAGCATTATCACCTCTCCTTATGCCATCTACGGCGGCAGCCACCGCGGCTACGGCGCTGCTGAGGCTATGTACGCACTGCGCGCCGGCAGAAAGCCCCGTTGTAACGGTGATCTGTGTACCCACGTTCTGGAAGCCGCACTGGGTATGGAGCAGAGCAGCCAGACCGGTGGTGTCTATCAGATGAAGACCCACACCGAGCGCCCCGAACCCTTCCAGCCCGGCTACTTCGAGTATCCCGAACTGTCTTTGAAATAAGAATTTTAATTGATAAGGAGATATTACAATGGCTATCGTTAAAGATCCCAAGATCACCCTGCATATGTACACCCTGCGCAAGTCCACTCAGGAACTGGAGGACTTTGAAAAGACTCTGCAGCGTGTTGCTGATATGGGCTACAAGTCCGTACAGATCTCTCCCCGTCCCTTCTACACCACCGAGCAGTTGGCTGAGCGTCTGAAGTATTACGGTCTGAGCGCTGACTCTGCTTACTGCGATGTGTACCAGATCCCCGAGAAGATCGACCAGATCGCCAAGGACGCCGAACTGCTGGGTACCGACGTGCTGCGTACCAACTCTATCCGCAAGGAAGACCGTATGACCAAGGAAGGCTACGAGGCATTTGCTGCTCATATGGAAATGTGCGGCAAGATGCTGCGCGAGCGCGGTCTGGACTTTATGTACCATTTCCACGCTTTCGAGTGGGTTGACTTCGGCGGCATCCGCGGTATGGACATTCTGATGAACCAGACCGACCCCAACCACGTTATGTTCCAGCCCGATATGTTCTGGCTCACCGGCGCAGGCACCGAGCCCAGCCGTTCTCTGGCTATGTTCGAGGGCAGAATGCGTTACATCCACTGCAAGGACTACATCATCCGCAAGCCCAAGGACGAAATCCTGGAGAAGTTCACCTATGCTTCCGCTCCCGTTGGCACCGGCAA
Source organism: Faecousia sp. (assembly GCA_045540035.1). GTDB lineage: Bacteria > Bacillota > Clostridia > Oscillospirales > Oscillospiraceae > Faecousia. The sequence continues at coordinate 18,071 of JAZQGL010000022.1, read as the reverse complement.
CCAGCACTGGGCCGAGATCACCAAGAGCGCAATGAAACTGGGTGTTGAGAACTTTGTCGTAGAAGACGACATTGGTCTGCTGGATCCCTTTGAAAGCGCACAGATCAGCTTTACCAATCTGACCAAGCTGATCGAAGAGGCTAAGAAAGAAATCTAAAAAAGTACTGCCGTTTCCGGGAAAACCGGAAACGGCAGTTATTCATACAGGCAGTTTAAATTCCAATTTTATTCCTCGCCTTTGGCTTGTTTGACAAAGGCGGTAGGCGAAATGCCGTAGTAGTTCTTGAACATTTTGCTGAAGTGGTAAATATCGGAGAAATTCAATTCCTGCGCCACCTGACCTACTGTGGAATACTCATCGGACAGCAGCAGTTGCTTTGCACGCTTCATCCGGTGGTGCTGGCGGAAGTTCATAGGACTTTCGCCGCTGTATTCCTGGAAAAGACGCCGGAAATAACACTCGCTGACACCGCATCTTTCCGCGATCTGGGCAATACTCAGGTCCCGGTCCTGCTCCAAAAGTTCGATGCCATTTCGGATGCAGGCAAATTTATTCTTGGTGTTGCGATTTTTCTGATTTTGACAAACCGTGGCAAGAATGCTGTAAATAATGGACTGGACCTTGGGAACACAGACAATGTTCTTCTTGTATTCGTCCGCAGCGGCATCCATATCCATTGCAAAGGACATATCCACATTCTGCATACAGATCACCGGTCTGTCCACCGGCATAATGTCCTCTCCGCTGCGGTCAGTCATTTGAAAGTGGATCACCACGGTATCCTCATCTTTGGATGTATCGGTATCCCGAAACTCCACCATATACTCAATGCCCTTAGACATATATGTCAGTTGGTTTTTCTCCACCTCCAGCACATTGCCGTGGGAGTCGGTAATGGTGGCGGAGCAGTTCTTAAACCACAAAAGTGTGTGGGAAGTTTTCGGCTTACCGATGGCGTTATAGACATTACCGCGAACCGCCCAATACTGGGGTTTTGCCAGGGGTTCACTGATAATAAATTCCGTGCTGTATAAGGCTTCAAAAGATATTTGTTTCATAAAAACAGACCCCTTTGTTGCGTATTTTCTCTTCACGCCTTCATTATAGCACATCTTTATTTGCATTTGGTATCGTTTTTTACAAAATATATGATATTTTTTCCATTTAGAACTGCAAATCACTATGTTATAATCCTTATAGCGAAAAAAACAAATACTGGAGGTATTTTTATGTTGGATTACAAGGTAAAGATTGGTTTGGCACCTATGCGCAGAAATTTAAGTGCCAGACCCAGTGGTTCCCCCTTTGCCTGGGACGCTGCCGAGAAGCGTGGCGAAGAGTGCGTCAACTACATTGAGAAGCATTTCTCCAATGAAAATGTGGAGTTCGTAAACTCCAACGGACTCGGCTGCAACAATCTGATGTTTGATGACGCTTCCGCCAAGGAGTTCCTGGACCGTTTCCAGGCAGAGAAGGTAGATGCAGTATTTATCATCAACTGCAACTTCGGCAATGAAGAGATCGCTGCCGACCTGGCAAAGGCTCTGGGCAAACCCGTCCTGCTGTGGGCGCCTCTGGATACCGAATACGGTCCTGACGGCGTGCGTACCACCGACTCTCAGTGTGGTCTGTTCGGTGTATCCCGCCAGTTCCAGCGTTTCCACATCCCCTTCTCCCACCTGCCCAGCTGCACAGTTGACAGCCCCGAGTTTGCCGAAGGTCTGGACCGTTTCATCCGCGTAACCTGTATGGTCAAGAACTTTACCGGTATGCGCATCGGTCAGATCGGCGGTCGCCCCATGCCTTTCTACTCCGTTATCTGGAACGAAGGCGAACTGATGGAGAAATTCGGCATCAAGATCATTCCCATCAACTTTGCTCTGGTAGAACAGAGAATGAAGGCTGCTCCCGAAAAGTATCCCGAGGAGATCAAGGAATACGAAAACTACTTCCGCAGCAACTTCCAGCTGGACGAGGCTACCGAGAAGTATGTCACCGGTATGGCTACTCTGGCTACTGTTTATAAGCATCTGTACGAGGAGTACGATCTGGATATGCTGTCTGCTGAGTGCTGGACCGCTACCCCCGTTATGTTTGACGGTCTGGCTCCCTGCGCCGCCTACGGTATGCTCAACGATCTGGGATACATTGTCTCCTGCGAGAGCGATATCCACTGCGCTATGACTATGGCGCTGCTGAAATGCGCCACTTTGGGCAAGGGTCGTCCTCTGTTCGGCGAGTTCACTGTCCGCCACCCCGAGAACAAGAACGCTGAACTGCTGTGGCACTGCGGTCTGTTCCCCTTGTCTATGAAAGCTGAAAGCGGTCCCGACAGCACCGCCCGGATCGTCAATCAGCGTGAATGGTTCCGCGGCAAGGACGGCACTTACACCCTGGCCCGTATCGATCAGGAAAGCGGCGAGTATAAGATCCTGCCTCTGGTTTGCAACACCACCACCGGTCCCAAGACCAGCGGTACATACATCTGGGGTGAATTTGACAACCTGCAGGCCATTGAGGACAAACTCATCGACGGTCCTTACATCCACCACTTTGTGGAGATCGAAGGCGACTACCGCAAGGAACTGGCCGAGTTCTGTAAGTATTTCCCCAACTTGAGAGTTGATAAAATCTAAAGGAGTACATAAAAATGCAGTATCAAATGAATGAATTCTTATTCGCTATGATCCTGACCGAACTGGAAGATGCCGTCGGTAAGGAAAACTGTTCCACCAGAGAGATCGACAGAGTCTCCCACAGCGTTGACTACTACTGGCTGTCCCGTATGTGGGCTGACCGTGGCTGCCGTATGCCCGAGGCTGACATCATCGTTTGCCCCGAGGATGCAACCCAGGTCTCCAAGGTCCTGAAGATCGCTAACTACTACAAACTGCCCGTCACTACCTGGGGCGCAGGCGGCGGCACCCAGGGCGGTGCGATCCCCGTTTGCGGCGGTATCATTGTTGACACCAAGCGTATGAACAAGATCTACGAGGTCAACACCGAGGGTATGTACATCGAGTGCGGCACCGGTGCGATCTACAAGCACATCGAATGGGCTGCCAATGAAGTGGGCAAGGCTACCATGCACTACCCCTCTTCCCTGACCTGCTCCACCGTGGGCGGCTTCCTGGCTCACCGCGGTATCGGTGTCTGCTCCACCAAATACGGCAAGATCGATGATATGGTCCTGCAGATGGAAGTTGTTCTGCCCAACGGCGACATCATCAACACTTCCTCCGCTCCCAAGCACGCTGCCGGTCCTGACCTGAACCAGATCTTCATCGGTTCTGAAGGCACACTGGGTATCATCACCAAGGCACAGATCCGTATCTTTGACCAGCCCGAGGAAAGACGTTTCCGCGGCTTCCTGTTCCAGGATATGTCCGGCGCTTTCAAGGCAAGCCGTGAACTGCTGCAGAAGTTTAAGCCTTCCGTTATGCGTCTGTATGACGAGGCCGAAACTGCTTCTCTGATCAAGAAGATCGTCGGTGTGGAGCGCAAGGGCGCATTTATGAATATCGCTATCGAAGGCTGCAAGGAACTGGTGGAAGTCGAAGAAAAACTGCTGCTGGAGACCTTTGCCAAGTACGGTGCTGAAGACCTGGGCAGTGAGTACGGCGAAAAGTGGTGGAAAGAAAAGATCACCTTCTTCTACCCCGGCCATATGATGGACATCCCTCAGATGTTCGGCACTATGGATACCATCGCTCCTTATGATAAGATTGAAGAGATCTACTGGGCAATGAAGGAAGCCATCGAGACCAACTTCCCCCAGGCAAAGTTCATCGCACACTTCTCTCACTGGTATGAGTGGGGCTGCATGATCTATGACCGCTTCATCATCGAAGGCAAGGACGTTCCCGAAGATCCCGTTGAAGCTCTGCGCCTGCACCAGGCTGTCTGGACCTGCGGTGTCCGCGCTGCGCTGGCCCACGGCGGTGTGGTCAACGATCACCACGGCGTCGGCATCAAGTTGGGCCGCCTGATGAAGGAACAGTACGGTCCTGCAATGCAGGTATTCGAAGGTCTGAAGAAGCAGCTTGATCCCAACGGCATTATGAATCCGTTCAAGCTGGGTCTGTAATTGAAGGGAGGAACTTACTATGATGATGTCTGAAAAGAGCAAACAGCATGTTGACTCCTGCCGTTTCTGCTGGATGTGCCACCACATCTGCCCCGTTGGCAATGCCACCGGTCAGGAGAGAAATACCGCCCGGGCCCGCGCATTGGGCATTTCCATGGTCAACCGCGAATCCGTTGATTTGGCTGAGATCATGGATAACATCTACGAGTGCGCCACCTGTGGCGGCTGCGTCAAGGAATGCGTCACCGGTTGGAATCCCGTAATGTTCACCAAGGAGACCCGTCTGCTGGCTGCCCTGGAGGGCAAACTGCCTGCATACATTCTGCCTCTGGTTGAAAACTGCATCGCCACCGGCAACGCCTACGGCAAGACTGAACTGTGCGAGTCTCTGACCGGCGAAGTCAAGGCACACAGCGCAAAGAAGGATGTCCTGTTCTATCTGGGTACCGATGCCCGTTATATGGTCTGCGAGCAGGCTGTCAAGGCTGTTAAGATTATGGAAAAGGCCGGCAGCGATTTCTGCCTGCTGGACAACGAGCCTGCTTCCGGCGTGCAACTGGATTTCCTGATCGGCGCTGCCAACGAGACCAAGGAGCAGATGACCGCTTGCGCCAAGGTGCTGGACCAGTATAAGACCGTTGTTGTCTACGATCCCGCCGACGCCAAGGCCATCAAGCAGTTGTATAAGGAATACGGCATTGAAGTGAAAGCAAATGTTGTTACTTACACCGCATATCTTGCTGAGGCTGTCAAGTCCGGCAAACTGGCAGGTAATCCCTCCAAGGCTGTTGCTATCCAGGATCCCTACCAGTTGGCCCGCGACCTGGAAGAGACCGAAGAACTGAGAACTGTTGTCGGTGCATTTGCCAACATCGACGAACTGCTGCTGAACCGCAAGGAAACCGTCTGGGCAGGTAACATTCTGATGGCGCAGTATACTCCCAACACCGTTTCTCTGGTGGCTGCTCGTCGCCTGAGCGATGTGACCCGCGTTGGCAAGAATGCCATCGTCACCGCTTGCGTAGGCGAATATGCCGCTATGAAGTCTGTCAATCAGAATCAGGTCGAGGTTCTGTCCATTGAAGATCTGATCCTCGGATAAGGAGAGATAACAATGCTTGTAAATCTGCAAACCATTATCGGTATGGCGGAAAAGGGTAACTACTGCATCCCCGCCTTCAATGTTTACAATATGGAAACCGTTATGGGTGTTCTGGCCGCCGCTAAGGAGGCCCGCTCTCCCGTAATTATGCAGTTGTATCCCCGTCTGTTCGTGGAGGATACTGCAAAATTCATCAGCCCCATCGTGATGGATGCTGCTGCCAAGTGTGACATTCCCATCTGCTTCCATCTGGACCACGGTCCTTCTATGAAGGAAGTGCAGATCGCTTTGGGTCTGAACGCCACCGGCATTATGATCGACGGCTCTGTTCACGATCTGGAGACCAACATCGCTATGACCAAGGAAGTTGTGGAAGTCTGCAAAGCCAAGGGTATCGGCGTTGAAGGCGAGATCGGCCACGTAGGCAGTGTCAACGATGCTGAGATGGGCGAATTTACCGATCCTGCCGAAGCTGCCCGTTTCGTTAAAGAAACCGGCGTTACTTGTCTGGCTGTGCTGATCGGCAACGCCCACGGTCACTACAAGAAGAAGCCCAACCTGGATATCGCCCGTGTGAAGGCGATCCGTGAGGCCACCGGCGGCACTCCCCTGGTGCTCCACGGCGGTTCCGGCATCCCCGACGATCAGGTCAAGGCTGCCATCGCCAACGGTGTGCGTAAGATGAACATCGGCACCGATGTTTGCTGCGCATTTGCCGACGCAACCAAGGATTCCCTGGCTGACCCCAACCGCCACCCCGCTGTGGATATGTTTATGAAGCCCGCTGTGCAGGCTGTTAAGGAAATGGCACTGGGCAAGATCAAACTGGTTGGCTCCGACGGAAAGGCTTAACCTATGCACAAAATTGTAGGAATTGGCGCCTGTGTTATGGATATGCTTTTCAATCTGGAGACATATCCCACAGAGGACACAAAAAACCGCGCTGCCGGCAGTAAAACTGCCGGTGGCGGTCCCGCTGCCACCGGTCTGGTGGCTGCCCAGAAACTGGGCGTAAACACCGCTTTTATCGGCGCACTGTCCGATGATAACGGCGGTGTATTCCTGAAAAATGATTTTGAACGCTTCGGCGTGGATACATCCCTGATCCAGGTGAAGTCCGGCTACCGCAGTTTCCAGAGTGTGCTGTGGCTCTGCGCCGATCAGGCATCCCGGACCTGCGTATTCGACAAAGGCGATGTGCCGCCTCTGGAACTGAACGAGGCCCAGAAAGATGCCATCCGTAACGCAGAACTGTTGATGGTAGACGGCAACGAGATGGACGCCGCTGTAGAGGCTGCCACCATCGCCCGGGAAAGCGGCACCACCGTTCTGTATGACTGCGGCGGCTTGTACCCCAATGTGGAAAGGCTGCTGGCTGTGACCGATATTATGATCCCCTCCGAGGAGTTCGCTATGGGTCACACCGGTTGCAACACCGCAGAAGACGCTGCCAGGGAACTGTATAAGCGCTACAACCCCCGTGTGGTTGTTGTCACCCAGGGCAAACTGGGCGGCATTCTCTACGACGGAGAAAACATTTCCCGATATCCCGTATTCCCGGTAAAGGCAGTAGATACCAACGGCTCCGGCGATGTATTCCACGGCGCGTTTGCCGCCGGTATCTGCAAAGGCTTTTCTTTCGAAAAGTGCTGCTATTTCTCCAGCGCAGTATCTGCCCTGAAGTGTACCGGTATCGGCGCCCGGGAGAGCGTTCCCAGTTTTGAAACTGTAACAAAATTCTTAAAGGAGAACGGTTATGAACTTTAAAAGACATTGGGACTACACCAAAGAAGGTCTGACAAAACTTTTTGAAACCAAGAACAGCGCCTGTAACTGGATGGAAGTTTACGGTCTGATGCTGAAAGCCGGCAACGTTTACAGTTGCAATACCGAAGGTATGGAGTACGGCATCACCATTCTGACCGGTACTTGTGATATTGCCGGTGAAGACTTCGCTTTCAACGGCATCGGCGGCCGTAAAACCGTTTTCGATGCCAACGGCACTGTTGTCTACATTCCCAAGGACACGGAATTCACCGTGAAGGCTGTTGACGATCTGCGGATCATCATCACAGCCTGCCCCGCAGCAGAGTACTACGCACCCTATGTGGTCAAGCCCGAGGATGCCATCGTAAAGACCTTTGGTAAGCCCGGCTTCCAGCGTGAGGCCCATTTTATGCTGGACGAGCGCTTCCCCGCTAACCGCGTTTACATTGGCGAAAACCACATCAAGGGCAATGAGTGGACCGGTTTCCCCGGACACAAGCACGACGAGAACAAGGGCAAGGAAGTCTTTGCTGAAGAGATCTACTATTTTGAGTTTGATAAGCCCACCGGCTACGGTATCCAGCAGGTCTACTCCGCCGACCGTGTCATCGATGAGGCTTACACCACCAGAGACGGCGATATTATCGAGATCCCCAAGGCTTACCACCCCGGCACTGTAGCCCCCGGCTACACTTGCTATATGCTGTGGCTGATGAGCTGTGATTCTCCCAGAGGTCTGTTTAGTTCCGCCGATCCTGAGCAGGTATGGCAGGTGCAGTAATATGAAAAATATTATTGAAAAGAACCCCGGTCTCAAGATCTACTCTGTTAACGATCCGGAATTTCTGACTTTCGGCAAGGTGGTTGACAACATCGATGTATCTTCCCTGATCGAAGAGGCCCAGAAGATCCCTCTGCCGGAAACCGGTTCTTCCTATCAGGCATCCACCCCCGCTTTTGAAGTGCTGCCTGTTGCCAAAGAGATCGCTGACTATTTCTACGGCACAATGCCCACCGAGATCGGTTACTGCTGGGGTCACAGCAATTTCCTCAACGCAACCGAGTGGCATTCTTCCAGCGAAGTCAACATCGCCGTAACACCTATGGTGCTGTTTTTGGGTCATATCTGGGATATGGTCGACGGCAAGATCGATGCATCCAAGTTCACCGCATTTTATGTACCTCAGGGTGCTGTGATTGAGGCTTACGCCACTACCCTGCATTTCTGCCCCTGCGAGACAAGCGCAGACGGCTTTGGTTGCATCGTGGCGTTGCCTATGGGTACCAACACCGATCTGGAAGCCAAAACCGGCGATCCTATGCTGTTCCGTAAGAACAAGTGGATCGTAGCCCACGAAGCCAACGAAGGTCTTCAGGCCCGCGGCGTTGTTCCCGGAATTACCGGAGAGAACTATCAGATCAAGTATTGATTGGATGAGATACCATGAAATATCTTTTAGGAATTGACTTTGGCGGCGGCGCCTCCAAAGCCACGCTTTTGGGTACAGACGGCAATATTGTTGCCGAGAATACCGTTGAATACCCCACCTTATACCCGGCAGCCGGCGCCTGCGAGCAGGCACCGCCCGACTGGATCGATGCATTTTGCCGGAACTGTCAGGCTGTTCTGACCAAAGCAGGCATTGCCGCTGCGGACATTCTGGCTGTGGCCATCGACTCCGCCACCCATACATCTCTGGTCTGCGACGGTGATTTCCAGCCCCTGCGCAATGCTATGCACTGGACGGACACCCGCAGCCGCTCCCAGGCTGACAAATTAAAAGCAGAACTGGGCAATGAGATCTTCACCAAGAGTTTTCACAAGCCCGACACCATCTGGACACTGCCCCAACTGATCTGGCTGAGAGAAAACGAACCGGAAACATTCCGGAAAGTGCGGTATATCTTCTTTGAAAAGGATTATATCCGCTACTGGCTCACCGGCATTTTCTGCACCGATTATATCGAAGCCGAAGGCAGTATGCTCTTCGATTGCAACAAAATGCAGTGGGACGAGCAGTTGTGTGAACTGGCAGGTATTTCCGTCAGTATGCTGCCGCCCATTAAGAATCCCACAGATATCATTGGCGCTGTCAGCGCCGAGGCCGCACAATCCTGCGGACTCGCAGCCGGTACGCCGGTGATCTGCGGTTCTACCGACACCGTGATGGAAGTCTTTGCCTCCGGCGCAGTAAAACAAGGCGATGTGACCGTCAAACTGGCAACCGCCGGCAGAATTTGTGTTATCACCGAGAAGCCTTATCCGGATCAGCATTTGGTGAATTATTCCCACATTGCTGACGGCTTGTGGTACCCCGGTACTGCCACAAAGTCCTGCGCAGCCTCCTACCGTTGGTATCGGGACACTTTTGGCGGCGAGTACGAGCAACTCAATCAGGGCGCAGAACAAGTTCCCATCGGCTGTGAGGGCCTGACATATCACCCTTACCTGAACGGCGAACTGACCCCCTATGCCGATCCCACGCTCTGCGGCAGTTTCACCGGCATTCGCGCCACCCATACAAAAGCCCATTTCACCCGGGCAATTTTGGAGGGCGTGGCATATTCCCTGCTGGATTGCAAACTGTATCTGGACAGCCTGAACATCCCCTATCATAACGTGGCGACCGCCATCGGCGGCGGCACCAAGGGCAAACTCTGGCGGCAGATGATCGCAGACACCTTGGGAATTACCCTGAAAACCACCCGCAGCAGTGACTCTTCTCTGGGTTCTGCTATGCTGGCAGGTATCGCAATGGGTGTGTTTACCGATGCAAGCGATGCCGTTTCCAAGTGTGTTAAGGATGCGGATATGGTCTATCCCAACCCGGAAAACACAGAAAAATACCGCAAGGTCTTTGATCGCTACAAGAAGATCCACGATGCCCTTGCGCCCATCTATCAGGAAATGTAAGTATGAACATTTTGGTTTGTATCCGTCAAGGTCTTGACGGCGAGATCAACCCCTTTGACGCCAGCGCCTACGAAACCGCGCTGCAGATTCCCGGCGGCAATGTGACACTGGTCAGTATGGGTCCTGCCAAATGTCAGGAATTCCTGCTGAAACTCACCCGTCTGGGCGCAAAGAAAGCGGTGCTGCTCTGCGACCGGCTCTTTGCCGGTGCGGACACTTTGGCAACCGCCTATGCGCTTTCGCTGGCTGTAAAAAAACTGAATCCGGACCTGATCTTGTGCGGACGGCAAACCTTGGTCGGCGACACAGCCCAGACCGGTCCAATGCTCTCCGTTTTTTCCGAAAGGCATCTGATCACCAATGTGTTAAACATTGAAAGCACCAAGGGAAAAGTGGTCTGTACCACCCGGGAACAAGGCGTGCAGGAAGTATCTTACCCCGCCCTGCTGACTTTGGAACGGATCAAACAGTTGCGGCTGCCCAGCATTCTGTCCCGCCCCGGCGAGGTAGAGGTCTGGGACGCCGGAACATTGGGTGCTGACCCGGACCGCTGCGGTCTGCAGGGTTCTCCCACCCGGGTGATCCAAACTTTTGAAAACCAATCCGGAAAGCGCAAGTGTAAGTTCATTGCTCCGACAGAACTGTCGGAGGCCATTAAAGCCGGTCTTCAGCGGCAGAAAGACAAGGTCATTGCCGCCAGTAACCCCGGTACAAATCTACCCGGCGTGGCCGTCGTAGGGCAAGATCCCCTGCCCTTTGCCAACCTGGTCAGCGAGGATGTAACGGTACTTAAATTGACCGATGCTGACACTTTGGCGCAGCAGATCCGCAGCGGCAATTTTGCCGCCGTTCTGTGGGGAAGCGATGATAAGAGCAAGCAACTGGCTGCCCAGGTGGCTGCTATGTTACGCCTTGGTCTTTGTGCCGACTGTACCCATTTGGAGACCGACGGAGAAAAACTTCTGATGTACCGTCCTGCCCTTTCCGGCAGCATTATCGCCAAGATCGAGAGTCTGAGTAAGCCTGCTATGGCTACGGTCCGCACCACACGGCACAGCAGCGATATTATCGTATCTGCCGGTTGGGGCGCAAAAGACGATCTGGACGCTATCAAAGCCTTTGCAGATCATCTACAGGCGGATCTTGCCGCATCCCGGAAAGCCGTGGACAACGGCATTCTCCCCTACCCGCTGCAGGTAGGTCTGACCGGAAAAACCGTCGGTGTGCCCGTGTATATTGCCTTTGGCATTTCCGGCGCTGTTCACCACATTGTGGGTATGCAGCAATCCGGCACAGTGATCGCTGTAAACCCGGACCCCGACGCACCTATTTTTGACTATGCTGACTACGGTATTCTTGCCGATTGCAAAACCGTACTAAATCAACAAAAAGGATGAGTAGATTATGGTTAGATTGAGAAATGGCAAATGGTCTGCCATCGTTTTGCCGAATTTCGGTATGAACGTGATCTCCGTAAAATACGGACGCAAGGAAATTATGCGTTGCCCCAGAGATATGGCGGAACTGGAAGAACGCCCCCGGCTGTTCGGTATTCCTATTCTGCTTCCGGCTAACCGCACTGCCGACGGCGCATTTACCTTTGAAGGTAGAACCCACAATTTCTTCCCCATTAACGAACCCACCCGGAACAACAATGTCCACGGTCTGATGAGCACAGCGCCTTTTGAGGTGATATCCCAAACGGAGAATTCCATTACCGCCTGCCACAAAAACCGGGGCGAACGGTATCCCTATCACTTTGATATGACGCTCACCGTTACTCTGACAGAAGCGGGCCTTACGCACAGTTTGACCATTCACGCTTTGGAGAGAATGCCTTACACCTTTGGCTATCACACCACATTTGCTGAGCCAAAGAATTACCATGTTCCCTATGGTCGGTTGTACATCCGCAACGACCGGTTGCATCCCACCGGAAAAATGATGCAGATCGACGATCTCGGTGAGACCTTTGACAGTTTCTTGGAGTCTGTTGGCAACACCGCAAAACTGGACGAATTTCTGTTTACAGTCTCCGACAACTTTGACTCCTGGGTTCTGTTTAACAGCGACGGCAAAAGCGGCTTCCTCTGCGTAGAACCTCAGTGCGGTCTGGTCAACGGTCTGAACATCCCCGGCGGTCATCGCATTTTGGACGCCGGTCAGGAAGAGACCTTTACCCTGCAAATCACTAGAGAATAAACGAAAGCAGACCCCATCGGGGTCTGCTTTTTTATTGAAATTTAGCCCTTGTCCATCACATTGACGCTGGCGGCTTTTGCCCACTGGGGATAGCGTAAGTGCCGGCGGGCAAAGTTTTCACCGCCACCCTCCAGATCCAGCGGGTCTTCCTCCAGTTCGGGGATCGGCGTGCCGATCTTGTCCCACTGGATGAGCCGATCCCGGCAGGCGATCAGCCGCTGCAGCAGACCTCCAATGCGGATATCCTGCACCTCAAAGCCGTGAGGCTTGTTTTCTGCCAGCCAGGCATCCCGGAATGCCTGCAGGAATGCGGACAAGTTCCGGATACAGCAGTCGTATCTGTCGATCAGTTCTGCCACCGCCTGCTTATCGCCACCGCGATAGACATTGCGGCTGCGGACACCCAGGTCTGCCTTGAAATACAAGGTTGCAGCCAGCAACTGCTGGCTACGGAAAAAGATACCGAATTCGGGATGTTCACAGTATTTTTCCATCTTGTGCGCCAATTCGCAGTAATATTCCGCCTCGCTGCCGTTTAAGGTAGAGTCGCAAACCGGCAGGAAGGGGTCGTTAAACAGAAGGTATTTTTCCGGATTGGTAATGGCATCTTTCGCATACACGCCATCATTGGGTTCGTGCATATCCAGAAGGTCGAATGCTTCAAAGGGAATGTGGAATTCTGCCTCAAAATCCGCTTTGATTTTCTCCATATCCTCTTCGCCCCGGGCAAAGCAAGCCGTGGCATATACAGAGGAGAGGACGCTGTAACGGGAGCATTCGCCGCCGTTGTCGCCCCACATTGTAAAGAACAAATTCTCAATGCCCTGATTGCGGCAAGCCCGGATCGCCGCCAAAGTGCTGCGAACAGAGAACTGGTTGTCCGGCGCAAAACCCTTCCATGTCCAGATGCCGCCTGCGTACCAAATGGGACGCTGTAAAGTTTTGTGGGCATCGATCATTTTTTCAAACCGGGCAGACTCGGTGGTGTAGTAATCCCAGTATGTAAGGGTCACATTTTCCGGCAAGCCCACTTCTTCCGGTGTAGGCACAACAGGCTCTTCCACATTGTAATAAAGACCGTGGTTTTTCAGGCGGAAGAACATATCCGCCCAGATAATGGGCTGCAGCCCCCGGTCCTGGGCCATTTTGCAGACACGCTTCAAATGCCGGGAGAGAATATCAAACCGGTTTTCAAAACCCTTTGCGTCAAGAAACTTTCCCAACCCCACCATATGGGCTTCGTCCATACCGATGTGGATCAACTTGGTGCGGAATGTCGCCTGCACAGCATCGAACATTTTCTCGATCAGCGCATATGTCTTTTCTTCGTCCACCAGCAAAATATCGTTGCAATCGTGGACTTTTTCAAACACATTCCAGCGGAAAATAGCATTCAGGTGCGCAAGGGTCTGGATGCAGGGAATCATCTCTATGCCCTGCGCGGCTGCGTAGTCCACAATTTCTTTCATCTCCGCCAGCGAATACCGTCCTCGGAAATGTCCAAAATAAGGCTCTCCGGGGATCTCATAAGTATCCTCGGTGTATAGCAACAAAGTATTGTAACCCATTTTGGAAATCAGGCTGATATAGTATTTTAAAGCCTTCACATTCATTACAGAGTTCCGGCTCATATCCAGCATCAAACCAAGTCTTTTGTATTGCATATACATCCCTCCGAAAGCGATTATAGCACGAAATGCCCCCGGATATCAAGAATATCCGGGGGTAATCGCACATTTCGTCCAAGGTCAGTCGCATATTGCGTCCGAAGTTTTTAACAAAGTCCTGTCCGCAGTTTGGGGTTTAATGGTGATGGTGGTGATGATGTCCGGCGCTTTTTTCAAATGCTATGTGACAGCACTGCTGATGGCATTGTTCCCCTTCCCTTTCCAACTCCAGCGTCACATGACCGATGCCGTGTTCACCCAGTTCTTCCCGAATCGCTTCTTTCACTTTATGTGGATCTTCATTGGTTACAATATGCATCGTGGCATAGTTATGATGCCCATCCATACTCCAAATGTGGATATGATGCACATCTGTCACGCCGTCCAGCGCCATAATGTGTGTCTTAATCTCAGAAATATCTATATTGGCAGGTGCTTTCTCCAAAAACAGATCGATCGTCTCTTTCAAATTCCGAAGAGAATTTACAAAGATAAACATTGCCACACCGATGGACATTACCGGATCCAGCCAAAGGATATCCGTGAAACGCATAACGATCGCACCCACCAGTACCACCGCCCAGCCCAGCACATCTTCCAGCATATGCAGATTTACCGCTTTTTGATTAAGAGAGTTGCCCTCCCGGGTAAAAAACGCAGCACCGAAGTTAACGCATACGCCCACTACGGCAAAAATGATCATTCCGTCATAGTGAATAGGCTGGGGGCTGATAAGCCGGCCTACCGCGTTATAGATCACCGCAACGGATCCCACCAGCAGGATCATTGTGGTGATCACGCCGCCTATAACAGAATATCTTAAATAGCCGTAAGTATGGGTTTCGTCCGGTTGTTTTTTACTCTTTTTCTCCAAAAAATAAGAAATACCGATACTGGCAGCATCGCCGATATCGTGAATGGCATCCGACATAATCGCCACACTGCCGGTGAAAATACCGCCTAAAAATTCAAATACAGAGAATGCCAGATTTAATATAAAAGCAACGAGAATATTCTTTTCCGTTTTCATATTTGCCTCCGATTGACTTAGGTGTCTTTTTATGGTACATTAAATTCACTACCGAACACATTGTTCAACAGAATTATACCATAGTAACCCCCACTTGCAATATACGATATCGGCGCAGTATTCATTACTGAACAAATCCAGAAAAATGTACGGAGAAAATTTTATGGACAGACGACAGAAGAAAACCCGGGAAGCCATTTTTGCCGCATTTACAGATCTGCTTTCCAGCAAAGATTTCAATCAAATAACCGTCGGCGAGATCATTGATCGTGCCGATGTCGGCAGGGCAACTTTCTATTCGCATTTCGAAACCAAAGATTTCCTGCTTAAGGCATTTTGTGAGGAACTGTTTTGCCACATATTCGATACAGAAAGAAACGAAACGGAGCATAAACATATTTTTCGCTGTGACGGTGCCGATTCTGTCTTTTTGCATCTGTTCCAGCATTTGCAGAGAAATGACAATAATATTCTTTCTCTATTGTCTTCCCAAAACAACGAGTTGTTCCTGAAATACTTTAAGTCCAATCTTGAAATACTGGTTTCCGACCATATTTCTTTGTTTGACGCTTACAAAACCAAGGCTGTTCCCGATTCCTTCTGGAAGAATCATATCGTATCCAGTTTTGTGGAAACCATAAAATGGTGGATAGCAAACGGAATGCGGGAAACCCCCGAAACGCTGACACAATACTTTTTTGCAGTCATATGATATGAACCCCCTGCGGCAGATATGTCGCAGGGGGTTCTTTCGTTATCGATTTTATACGCAGAATTTTAAAAAGCGGCCTTTCCAAAATTGATGACCGTCAGACCACGATTTTTTGCCATACTTGCAAATTTATATGCCCCGCCCCAAGTGTGGTTGATATAGCAAAGGCAATAATCGGATTTTCTGATCAGACCAGTTTTTTCTGCCGCAGAACGCCTTCGTAAAGGCCGTCTTTGCAATACCCTGCTTCCACATAGCCACGGCTGGTATAGTAGTCTTCCAAGGTCTTGTTGCCTATGGCAGAGTCCAGCCGCAGATAAGTTTTTCCCTGCCGGGCTGCATAGGCTTCCGCCATTTGCAGAAAAACACTGCCTGCGCCTTTGGCATCCAGTTCCGCAGCAAAGTGGTGCAGATAAAATGCCGATGCCTCCTCCGGCCAGCGTTCATCCCGGTGAAACAGCGCGCCTACGCACAGCAGTTTTCCCGTGCTGCGTTCTTCCAGAACAAATATCTCCTCCTGCTGCCGCCGTTGCTCGTAATAATGAATCGGATGCCGCTGATCGTATTTCGTGGTGTTCCACTGCCGGATGCCCACATCGTCCATCCAGGCAACTCTGCGCATAATCAGCGCAAACACCAGCGGGATCTCTTCCCGGGTCGCCTGCCGGAATATGTACTTTTGCTCCATAGCAATCCCTCCCGGGCAATTGATGGTTACATTCTACCACGCAAAGAAACTCTTGGCAAGATACATAAAACGCCCCCGCAGGTTACCCTGCAGGGGCGTATTTTCTCAATCTAACGGTTTCATTGTGGGGATTAGGCGGGATAGAACTTATATCCTTATTTATCCTGCCTTTTTCTGATTTCGTTAATCCAAAGCGTTTTCATTGTTGGACACAACCTATCATAAACTGGCATAACTTTATTCCATTTGTCGTAAAATCTGTCGTAAAAATATG
Source organism: Faecousia sp. (assembly GCA_045540035.1). Classification (GTDB taxonomy): domain Bacteria; phylum Bacillota; class Clostridia; order Oscillospirales; family Oscillospiraceae; genus Faecousia. Next base: position 1,627 of record JAZQGL010000022.1, on the reverse strand, counting down.
AATGTGTTTACTATGCACGACAATGAAGTACATATTCTCCAATATGAAGAATTACTGCTTTTTCATCTGCCGCAGGAACAACAATACGGCTAATACGAGCAGAATAACGGCATATCCGAGCACCCACCAAACATGAGGGAAAATCCCTGCAAAATCACCTGCAAGCACAGCCCGTTCCATCTCTACTGCGTGAACAAACGGAAGTGCGTATGCAATCTTCTTAAACACACCGCCCACAAGGTCAAGATCAAACCAAACACCCGACAACCACGCTGAGAGGTTAGTTAGTAACGCACCGCAGATACCACCTACCTGCTTATCGTTCAATACGCTTCCGCAAAGGAGTCCTAAAGCAATGTAGAGGATGGCTATGGGAATAATAAATATAACAGCGTACAAAATATTGACCGTAATTTCTAATCCAAGAATAATAGCGGCAATATAGCAGATGACGCATTGAGCGACAGAAATCGGAATGATCGGCAACGTATAACCGAGAATGAAGTCCAGAGGGGTCAATGGCGTTGTATACAAACGCTGCAATAGCGAACTGCCTCTGTCTTTTGCGATAATGGTTGCCGAAAACAGTGTCATAAAAGCCAGACCGAAAACCGTTATACCCGGAGTTAAATGCTGTATTTCAAACAGTTTTACGGGGATATTTGCTTGTATAGCGCTTAACAACAAAATCAAAACAAGGGGAAAGCCGAGTCCAAAGAAAAGTGTCAACGGATCTCGTAATATTTCTTTTGTATTTTTGTTTGCAAATGTGAGCATTCTCATCTTGCCACCCCCTTAACAATACGAATAAATGCTTGCTCGAAAGTATCCGTTCCTGCCGTTTCCTTAAGCTTGTCAGCAGTATCGCAAATCAGTAGCTTGCCGTCTTTCATAATTGCGATACGGTCAGACAAAGCTTCTGCTTCTTCCATATAGTGCGTTGTCAAAACAATGGTAACCTTCCCTTTCAGAGAATGTATCAACTCCCACAAATCACTTCTGGCAAGCACATCAAGACCAAGTGTAGGTTCATCAAGGAATACTATCTCCGGCTCGCTGATCAGTGCCATTGCAATACTAAGTCTTCGTTGCCAGCCACCGGACAGTTTGCCGGCTTTTTTCTTAAGAATAGTTTCAAATCCAAACAGTTCGGTCAATTCTGCAATTTTCGCATTTTGCTTGTCCTTTGTAAAACCGTGAACACCGCACATCAATTCAAGGTTTTCATGAACTGAAAGACCGACTGCAACCGCAGTTTCCTGCGGAGAAACGGCTATGAGCGATTTCACAGCGGCAGTATCTTTGCAAATGCTTTTTCCATTAATAAAGGCATCTCCGCTTGTAGGTTGTGTAAGGCATGAAAGCATTTTAATCGTGGTTGTTTTGCCGGCACCGTTTACACCCAATAAAGAATACAATTCGCCTTGTTTGACCTGCAAATTTAATTGATCTACTGCAACTGTATCCTTATATTTTTTAGTTAGATTAGCAGTCCTTATGGCATACATACAATCTGTCCTTTCCGTAAATGTGTTTACTGAATTATAACACTTCAATTATGAAAAATCTCGTTTTTCATCTATTCGGTTCTATTTCTTATGTAAGCGGTAATCCTGTTGGTACATTG
>JAZQGL010000021.1:0-22488 GCA_045540035.1 Faecousia sp. | reverse complement strand
CGGGTGGCCTTGTTGATGACCTCTACCATATGCACCGGAACACGAATGGTTCTTGCCTGGTCGGCAATGGCGCGGGTGATGGCCTGCCGGATCCACCAGGTGGCATATGTAGAGAATTTGTTTCCCTTTGTCCAGTCGAACTTGTCGACTGCGCGGATCAGGCCGGTGTTGCCCTCCTGGATCAGGTCCAGAATGTGCAGACCGCGGCCGGAGTATTTCTTTGCGATGGAGACCACCAGACGCAGGTTTGCCTCTGTCAGTTTGTTCTTGGCTTCCTGGTCACCTTCGGAGACCCGCTTTGCCAGTTCCACTTCTTCTTCTGCGCTGAGCAGTTTGATCTGACCGATCTCTTTCAGGTACATACGCACCGGATCGTCCAGATTGTATTCGGCTGCCAGATCCACGGGATCTACCAGTTCTTCATCTTCTACGCTGGACAGATCAATGTCATCGTCCATATCGTCGGAGATGATACCCACGCTGTCATTTTCCAGATCCAGATCCAGTTCGCTGCTGATGATCTGAATGTTCATACCGTCGATGCGATCGTAAATATCCTCGATCTTCTCGGCGGTCATATCCATTTTTTCCAGGATGGCGTTCAGATCCGATGCCCGGATCATACCCTCTTTCTTGCCCTGGGCGATCAGCGCCTGCAGAGCAGCCTGCAATTCCTCGGGGGATTTGGCATTCTTCTTTGTATTGCTCACAGCATCCACCTCTTTCTTAATTCCGAAAAACTTGTTGCCGTTAGACTATAGCCCTGTTGCGGCATTTTGACAAGGGTTTTTCCAAAAAATTTTTCAAAAAAAGCAAGTTTTCGTATTTTTGTCGCGCTTGATGGTCAGTATTCCCGAAAAAGTGTGAAAACATACAGTTGCGTTTTAACGGGAATTTCTGTATAATGATAAAATCAGAAAGTATAGACAAATTCCAATTTATCGAGCGGTTGCTCGATAAATAGTTGACAGTGGACAGTGTACAGTTGACAGTTATTGTGTCGGCAAAGCCGACTATTATAAATTATTTTCTGAAAGAAAATACCACAACTGTCAACTATCAACTATCAACTGTCAACTCGCTCAAAGAAGCGACAAGCCGGAATTTACAGAGGAGCCGTTTATGACAGAACTTTCAAAAATTCGTAATTTTTCTATCATTGCCCACATCGACCACGGTAAGTCCACCCTGGCAGACCGTCTGCTGGAGGAATGCAACGCCGTGGATAACCGGCAGCGCAGTGAACAGATTTTGGATTCTATGGAGTTGGAGCAAGAGCGGGGCATCACCATTAAGGCCACCGCGGTACAACTCAGTTATACTGCCGATGACGGGGCAACTTATGCCCTGAACCTGATCGACACCCCGGGTCACGTGGACTTTAACTACGAGGTCAGCCGCAGCCTTGCCGCCTGCGAAGGCGCTGTGCTGGTGGTGGATGCATCTCAGGGTGTGGAAGCGCAGACCCTTGCCAACACCTATCTTGCCATTGACGCCGGTCTGGAAGTGCTGCCGGTGATCAACAAGATCGACTTGCCCTCCGCCCGTCCCGCCGAGGTCAAGGCAGAGGTAGAGGACATCATCGGCATTCCCGCCGAGGACTCCCCGGAGATCTCCGCCAAAAACGGCATCAATATCCACTCTGTGCTGGAAATGATCGTCAAGGATGTTCCCGCCCCCGAAGGTGACCGCAGCGCCCCCTTGCAGGCGCTGATCTTCGACAGCCAGTATGACTCCTACCGGGGCGTTATCGTCTACACCCGCATCAAGCAGGGTACTGTGAAAGCGGGTATGGATATCAAGATGATGGCCACCGGCGCTGTGTATAAGGTAGTCGAAGTAGGCACGATGAGCCCGGGTGGCTTGATTCCCAGAGACAGTCTGGGCGCAGGCGAAGTCGGCTACATCACCGCCTCTATCAAGACCGTGGCGGATACCCAGGTTGGCGATACCATCACGGCTGTGGAAAACCCTGCCGCCGAACCCCTGCCCGGCTACCGTCCGGTGCAGCCGATGGTCTATTCCGGCGTGTATCCCGCTGACGGCGCCAAGTATCAGGATCTGCGGGAAGCCCTGGAAAAACTGAAACTGAACGATGCATCCATGTCCTACGAACTGGAGAGTTCCATTGCCCTGGGCTTTGGTTTCCGGTGCGGATTTTTGGGTCTGCTGCATATGGAGATCATTCAGGAGCGGCTGGAAAGAGAGTATAACCTGGACCTGATCACCACCGCCCCCAACGTTGTTTACCGCATCACCAAAAATACCGGCGAGGTAATGATGGTGGATAACCCTCTGGATTATCCCGATCCCATGGACATCCAGTTGGCGGAAGAGCCTTATGTGAAGATCAGCCTGATCGCCCCCCAGGAATATGTGGGCAATATGATGGATCTTGCCACTTCCCGCCGGGGTGAGTTTAAGGATATGGTCTATCTGGACGCAAACCGGGTAGAATTGCATTATGAGATGCCTCTGAATGAGATCATTTACGATTTCTTCGACGCTTTGAAATCCCGGACCCGTGGCTACGGCTCGCTGGACTATGAACTCATCGGCTACCGTCCCAGCCGTCTGGTAAAACTGGATATTCTTCTCAACGGCGATGTGGTGGATGCCCTGAGTTTCATCCTCTTTGCGGACAACGCCTATCCCCGCGCCAGAAAGATCTGCGAAAAACTGAAAGACAACATCCCCAGAGCCCAGTTCGAGATCCCGGTGCAGGCGGCTATCGGCGGCAAGATCATTGCCCGTGAGACCATTAAGGCGGTGCGCAAGGATGTGCTTGCCAAGTGTTACGGCGGCGATATCACCCGTAAGAAAAAACTCCTGGAAAAGCAGAAGGAAGGCAAGAAGCGTATGCGTACTTTTGGTACTGTTTCCGTTCCTTCCGAAGCCTTTATGGCCGTCTTGAAATTAGACGAAGACTAATTCAGTTGACAGTTGATAGTTGACAATTATCAACTGTCAACTATCAACTGTACACTGAACCGGAGGTTCCTATGCCCTTTTTAGGAAAGAACAATAAAATACCTTTGGGAATTTATGTCCACATACCCTTTTGCCGCAGCAAATGTGAGTATTGCGACTTTTACTCCGTAACCGACAAGGAAGACCGTCTGCTGGACAGTTATCTGGACGCGGTCTGCGCCCACATCAAAGAGGCTGGCGCATTGGCGCCGGAACATCTGGTGGATACGGTGTATTTCGGCGGCGGTACGCCCAGTTTCTTCGGGGCAGACGGATTGGCGCAAATTCTGTCGGTGATCCGCAAAAGTTTCGATGTGGCGCCTTCGGCGGAGATCACATTTGAGGCAAATCCCGACTCTGTTTCCGATAAGTTCCTGAAGCGGATGCGCAACGAGGGCTTCAACCGGGTCAGTTTGGGCGTCCAGTGCGACAACGACGAGATCCTGAAAAAGATCGGCAGACCTCACACCTACGCCCAGGCTGTCCACGCGGTGCAGCGGATCCGGAAGGCGGGTTTCCGCAACCTTTCCCTGGATCTGATGTACGGTCTGCCGGGGCAGAGTGCGGAAGATTGGCTGCACACTTTGCGAAATGTGCTGTCGCTGAAGCCGGAGCATATCAGTTGCTACGGGCTGAAGGTGGAAGAAGGCACGCCCCTTTATGAATACCAGCAGTACTGTGACTTAGCAGACGATGACACCCAGGCAGATATGTATCTGGCGGCAGTTCAGATGCTGCAAAAGTTCGGCTACCGGCAGTACGAGATCTCCAATTTCTGCCGCAAGGGCAATGTATCCCGGCATAACTTGAAATACTGGACCGGCGGAGAATATCTGGGCTTCGGTCCTGACGCCAGTTCCGACTTTGCCGGTCGGCGTTTCACCGCCATTCGCGACCTGCAGGGCTATATCGACGGCATCCGGGAAGGCGGACAGGTACTGGCAGAGGTCCAGGAGATCCCCACCCGGGAACGGGCAGGCGAATACCTGATGATGCGTCTGCGGATCACCGCAGGCGTAGATCCGCAGGAATACGAAAAACGGTTTCTGCTTCCCTTCGCGCCTTTGGAGGCTGCCTTGCTGCGGTTTAAGGATCAGGGTCTCGCCCAAAAGACATTTGACGGCCGCTGGCATTTAACACCGGAAGGATTTTTGCTTTCCAACACCATCATTTCCGACCTTTTGCTGGCGCAGGAACGCAGCAAACCCTTAAGATAGCAAAAAGACCGAGTCAAAAGACTCGATCTTTTAGTTATTGAACAGTTTTAAACAAGGGATTTGTGGGGCGGGGCCTGGGCCCCCCCGTTGACGACGGCGTGTTTTCGGCGGCGGGGTCAAGACCCCGCCCTACATTAAACGGAGTCGTAAATTATACGGAGACAGTGTCGTCATTAATGACTTCCATTGCGTCTTCCTGGCTCATACCACCGGCAATGGCAGCCTTACGGGCAGCATTGACAGCCTGCACGATCTTGACCCGCTTGCCGTCCAGTTCGTAGCCCCGCATTGCGATGAGGGTCAGAGTCCATGCCACCATAGGCACGATACAGAACAGGGCGATGACCACCCAGTTCATACCGTCTACATAAGCGGTGGATTTGGTGGGCAGATCATTGACGCCGATGAACAGCAGAGCAATGGAGACCACCGTTGCAGAAAGGCTGGACACCAGTTTGTCCACCAGGCTGAACAGCGTACCCATAATACCGGGGATAAACTTGCCGGAGCGGTAAGTTTCATAGTCGGCGCAGTCAGCAACCATAGGAATGGGCATATCGGCGGTGGCGTAGTATGCGCCGTAGCCGATGCCGAAGAACACCACGAACAGTATGGTGTACAGATTGATATTGAAGGCAAATCCCTCACCAAAGAGTTTGCCGGTATAAACGGTCAGATTCCAGGCAGGATCCCCCTGCTTCCACAGCAGCAGCATTGCCAGAACGCCCACATAGCAGATCAGCGCTACGGCAACATAGGTCATCAGAGACTTCTTCTGCCCGTGTTTTTGCGAGGTGCGCACCGTCAGCAGGAAGAAAGGAACGGAGAACACATAGCCCACGATCATCATAGGCAGATACAGATTATCATAGTTGCCCATCATACAGGAGTACAGCATAATGAGGACCGTCATATTGGTGGCGATGGAAAGCGCCAGTTTGCAGCCGCCACCGGCGACCATCAGCCGCTGCAGGGGCTTGTTGCCCTTGATAATGCCAATATACTCGGAGACCTTCACCTGCTCCTGCTTGCCGCCCAGACCGAAATACTTGGTCTGATCCTTTTCCCAAATACCGATGACCGCCAGCACAGTCAGAGCAATGGAAACAAGGATGCCGATCGGCGTCATAATGGCAAACCAGGTGGCGTTGTAGTCACCGGCAAAGCCGTCGCCGGCAATGATCGGGCCTACAAACTGCATTGCGCCCATACCTGCCAAAGAGCCAATGGTATTGAAAATGGTAAACAGCGGACGCTGCTTGGGATCGTTGGTCAGCACGCTCTGGGCGCTGCGGGTAACAGAGGTCTGGAAAGTGTAACCGATGACCCACACCGCGTACAGAAGGATAAACGCGGCGTAGCGCAGCCACATCATACCTTCGGGGATCAGGGGCGTGACCATATACAGCAGGATCACGGCAACCGCCATTATCAGGTTGCCCAGCACCATAAAGGGACGGAACTTACCGAACTTGCCGTCGGTCTTGTCCATAATTGCGCCGATAATGGGGTCGGTAATGGCGTCGAAAACACGCATACCGGTGACCATAAAGGATGCAAACACCATCGCAAGACCCAGCACCTTATTGCCGAAAGTAGCGATGTAAGAAAGGATCAGCACGAAATAGACATTGGTAGCGCCGTTGTTCATGGGAAACAGCGCCAGTTGGTAAAATTTGGCACGGTTTATGCCATTATTTTCATTCATACGAGAAACCTCCCCGTTATTCTGGAGATATTTTTGCTGTCGCAAAATCGATATACGGCTGCGTTACCGAGTGCCACGAGCCTGCGCGCTGCCGGTGGCAGATGCAGCGCAGGCGTAGGGTGTGCCGCGGTCGATAAAATCGAGGAAATGCGTGAGCCCGAAGATTTTATCGGGCACCGCAAACGGCTCCCCAACGGTGTAACGATGATCGTAAGGGTCGGTAACGAGTTGTCAGCGGCGACTCGCCGCTCAAGTCCAGTTGCAGATTTGGGATACGCTGCGTTACCGAGTGTCCCCCAACGGTGTTGGATTACCGCCGAGGTAGGTAACGAGTTGTCCCTTGACACTGTCAAGTCCAGTTGCCGCCGCCGGCGGTCTTTTTGTTGAGTTTGTAAGATGTGATGGGATCAGGGGTAAAGTGGAACACAGCCTCGTCTTCCACGCCGTCTGCCACCACACGAACCTTGGTGTCCTTATTCAGCGGGATGCGGAACTTGAATATCTTTCCGCCAACTTTGCGCTCTTTCAGTTCTCCGTCTACATACAGCGAAACGGTATCGCAGGTGGAGTAGACTTTGACGGTGGTATATTTTTCCGGACGGTACTGATACCGCTTGCCGGAAATGTGTACCATAGGTTCTTTTGTCCAATATGCTTTGTAAAGGTAGAAACTGTCCTTCTTTACCTGCCGGTCGAAGGTCACAAGACCCTTGTGGTTCATACCCGGCTCGCCGCCCTGATCACGGGCGTCAGCGGCAAAGTCGAACATATTCCATACGTGGTTTGCCCACATAAAGGGACGCTTTTCAAAGCACTTGAGCATATACTCGTGGTAAAGCGCCTGATATTCCTCCGTATGGTCGCCCCGGTGGGGTGCAGAGGAGTGAAGATTGGGCATACCCTCACAGCCGTACTCGGAAAAGCCCAGACAGCGCTCAGGATAGCACCAGTGGAAGAAATCGATCCACAGATTGTTCAGGAAAAGACCCGGCACATACCAGCCAAGGTACAAATTCCAACTGACCAGATCGGAGATATGGGCGACTTTGTTGAAAGGACCGCACACGGCATAACACGCCAGCACTGTGGGGCGGCTGGGATCCATTTCGTGGACCAGATCGTTGAGCATATGGTGGTTGTCCAGCATATCCTTTGTCTTTTTGGTGGAAATGGTGATCTCGTTGGAAAGACCCCAGGTGACGATGCTGGGATGGTTGTAATTCTGAACGATCAGTTCCTTCATCTGGGAGACGGTATTCTCTCTGCCGTTCGGCATATGCTCGGAGATATAGGGGATCTCCGCCCAGACGATCATACCGTACTTGTCGCACAGATCATAAAAATACTGATCGTGCTGATAGTGGGCCAGACGGATGGTGTTGGCGCCGATCTCCCGGATCAAAGCCATATCCTCATCGTGATGTTCTTTTGTCAGGGCGTTACCGATGCCCTTGCGGTCCTGATGGCGGGACACGCCGTGCAGCGGGTAACTGCGTCCGTTGAGGAAGAAACCTTCCTTGGGATCGACACGGAAAGTCCGGACACCAAAGTGGGTGCTGACCCGGTCACACGCCTTGCCGTCCACGGAAAGCGTTGTCTCGCAGGTGTAAAGGTAGGGATCCTCCAGACCGTCCCACAGATGGACATTTTCAATGGTAAGGCAGATATCGCTGCCCTTGCCGGCTGCAACTTCTGCGCCCCGGGCATCCAGCAGACGGACAGATACCTCGCCGTCGCAATTGGTCCAGGTACGGACACGGACTTTGCCGTTTTCCCCTTCTACCTCCGGGGTAACCGCCAGACCGCTGCCGCCGAAATGATCCATATCAAAATGGTTCTTATTGACGGTGATCAGTTCCACATCCCGGTAGATGCCGCCATAGAAGGTAAAGTCTGCCTTCTGGGGGTATACACGGTCGTTTTTGCTGTTATCCACCGCAACCTCCAGGGTGTTCTCCGGCTGTAACAAATCGGTGATATCCGCCCGGAAAGTGGAATAGCCGCCGTGGTGGGTCATTACCGGTTGCCCGTTCAATTTTACATCCGCGGAAGCATTGACGCCCTGAAACTGCAGATATATCCGCTGATCTTCTTTGTCAAAATCCGGGGAAGGAAATGTTTTTTTATAAAAACAAGTACCCCGACGATAATCATCGCCGCCGTCCTGTCCGTCGGTGGCGTTCCATGTATGGGGAATGTCCACCGGCTGCGGCGCTTCGCCGAAGTACGAAAAGGTCCAATTTTGGTTCAGAAGTTGTTCAATTCGCATAGATAGAGCATCTCCTTGTGATCTTTTGTACCATTATATCAAAAACAATCTCTGTTTACAAGGTAGATTTTGTGGAAAAGGTTGGTTTGTAAAAAACGATAGTCTGATAAATTTATCTTGTCATTTTCCATATCTTTGTTATAATAAAAAAGATATCACCCTTATAAAAAGGAGAGTACATATGAAAAAACTGATTTGTTTACTGCTGGCACTGGTTCTGGTGCTGAGTATGGTCGCCTGCGGCAATTCCGGCGACGAGAATACCAATGGTGATAACGGCGAAAATGTAGGCATCACCGAAGGCTTCGAAGCCACTCTGCCTGCCCATCCTTCTGCCCCTGCTGAAGGTGCTACCGACGAAGAGATCCTGGCACACCGCCGTCAACTGGTGGTTGAGCAGATGCGTCATCACAATTCCGTTCTGTGGACACTGGAAGAAGACCTGCCGTATAATCTGGACTGGAACAGCCAGGGTATCGAGCAGGATATCGCAGCCGGCGCTCCCAACATTATCTACCTGAAGGCCGGCAGAATCTACCGCGGTCTGCCCTACACCCACGGCAACAACTCCGTCCACGCATTCCAGGACTTCTTTACCTCCGTAGACGAAAAGGGTGTCTATACAATGTCCGGCGTTACATCTGAACATTTCACCGGCGTTGCAGGTCTGACTCCCACCGGTTGTTCCCGTCTGGGTACCGACTGCGCTGACGCAGTGTTCTGGGCCTGGGCGCATATCTCCAACTCCATCTCCTTTAAGGAGACCAAGAATATGACCCGTCTGACCGGTTGTATCCCCGTTGGTGATTACGTCTGTGATTGGGCGGTTTATGATCAGTCCACTGCTGTGATCGTTGAGCAGAATGGCCGGGATGTGATGCTGGAGAGTTACGCTAAGATGCAGCCCGGCGACGGTATGGTCTTCATTAACAAGAACATCCAGGGCCACGCAGTTATGTGTGTCGGTGTGGAAGTTGTCCGCAACGAAGACGGCACCATCAACAGCCAGGAAAGCAAAGCTATCATTCTGGAGCAGCAGTCCGGCGGCGAGCGTGAGCAGACCCCCATTACCGATGAGGCTACCGGTCTGGAGGTCTATCCTCTGGATGGCATCGATGTGGAGTGGACCTTCGATTACCTGCTGGAAAGAGCCTATCTGCCCGTTACCTGCAAGGAACTGATCGATCCCAGTCCCCTGCCCGAGCCCGCTGTCAACGATCCTCTGACCGATGTAAATGCCAAGAATATGTTCAGCGGCACCATCACCGCTACCCGTCCCATCGCTTCCGTTACATTGTCTGTTTACGACAGCAACAACACCAAGATCCAGGAAGCAACCGCCTACATCACAGCCCAGGATATTCCCGGATTCTCCTTGATGCGCTTCAGCAGCGATGTGGAGAAGACTATGATGCACGGTTCTTACGATCTGAAGTCTCTGGAAGCCGGCGAATACAAGTGCGTATTTACCGCTACTCTGGGCGACGGCTCTGAGATCGAGTTCCGTAACGTGAATTACGTTGTAGAATAATTCTTTAAAGGAAAGATCCGGATGCAAAATGCATCCGGATCTTTTTGCGCAACCCTCAGTTTATCGCGCCAGCGGCTCGATAAATTAGAGCCTTGCGGAAGCGGCAAAATTTGCTATAATATAGGTATTCCAATTTGATCGAGGCGATTTCCTTTGAAAAAAGACAAAGCGCTGCAGCAGGAACAGCGCAGAACGATGCTGCAAAATGAGCCGGTGGGAAAAGTCATTGTGAAAATGGCAGTGCCGACTATCGTTGCATTTTTGATCAACTCTATTTACTCTCTGGCGGATACGTATTTCGTCAGCGGTCTGGGTACCAATGCCACCGCGGCGGTCAGTGTCAACGCGTCGCTGGATCAGTTGATTTTGATGTTCGGCGCGCTGATGGCGGTGGGCGCCAACAGTTATGTTGCCCGTCTGTTGGGACAGGGCGACGAAAAAAAGGCCAGCCAGGTTCTGTCCACGGCGTTTTACATTGCTGTGGGTCTTGGTTTGCTGGTGCTGCTATTGGGCAGTATTTTTATGGGTCCTATGGTGGATCTTTTGGGCGCTACGCCTACCTGCCGGAATTATGCCATTGAGTATGCCACTTATGTACTGCTTGCCGCACCGTTTATGACCGGTAATTTCGTTATGAACCAATGCCTGCGCAGCGAGGGCAGTGCCACGCTGTCTATGGTGGGTATGGGTTTTGGCGGCGTACTGAACTGCTTCTTGGACCCCGTTTTCATTAACGGCTGGGATGCTTTGGGTATTCCGGCAATGGGCGTCACCGGCGCATCTTTGGCAACGGCTATATCCAAAGTGGTCAGTTTTGTAATTCTGATCTTCCCCTATGTGACCCGCCGCAGTTTGCTGCGTCTGCGTCTGAAAAACGTGCGGATCAGTTGGGATATTATCAGCAACATCGTCAAGATCGGATCTTCTTCTATGTTCCGCAGTGTGTTGGCGGTGGTGTCTGCAATTTTGCTGAATGATCTGGCAGGCAACATCTCCGACTCTGTCCTGGCAGGCATCGGCGTTTGCAACAAAATTATGATGTTCCCCTTCAGTATTATTCTGGGCTTTGGTACAGGATTCCAGCCGGTTGCGGGCTTTAACTGGGGCGCAAAAGAATATGACCGGGTGCTGCAGAGTTATAAGGTTGCGTCTATGTTGGCGCTGGTTGGTTCCGCGATTATGTCGGTGATCCTGATCGTGTTTGCCGATCCCATTATTGTGGCATTTGCCGGCACAGATCCCCAGATGCGGGAACTTGGCAGGATGTGTATCATTCTGCAGAGCATCGCTCTGCCGGTCCACGGCTGGGTGGCGGTGGTGAATATGCTTTGCGCCGGTCTTGGCAACGGCGGCGGTGCTTTCGCTTTGGCGACGGCACGGCAGGGCAGTTGTATGCTGCCGATTCTGTATCCGCTGGTATTCTTCTTCGGCGCTTACGGTATCGTAGCGGTGCAGGCGGCGGCTGATGTACTGAGTCTGGCGCTGGCGATCCCCATCTGCATCTATATGATCAAGAAGATCAGGAATGCCAAGCAGCAGTCCCAATTGACAACAGACAATCGTTGTATTGCTTCGCGATAAACCTAATTGCAGGGGAGAGTCGAGACCCTCCCCTACATAGATTGTTTTTTTGAAATGTGGTGAGAATATGCACACCAAAAAAGATTATATTGCGGTGTTCGACTCCGGCGTAGGCGGTATCAGCGTCCTGCGGGAACTGATGGCGCTGATGCCGGGAGAGAACTATCTGTATTTTGGCGACTCTGCCAACGCGCCCTATGGCACACGGACCACTGAGCAGGTCCGGGATCTGACGCTGGCTGTGGCAGAAAGTCTTTTCAGCCGAAATATAAAGGCGTTGGTGGTAGCCTGCAATACCGCCACCGCCGCGGCGATCAACGACCTGCGGCAAACATACCCGGACGCCATTGTCGTGGGCATTGAACCGGCTCTGAAACTGGCGGCGGATCATTACCCCAACGGCCGGGTAGGCGTAATGGCTACCCCGGTGACTTTACGGGAAGAAAAATTCGCCGCCCTTGCCAAACGGTTTCCCCAAATGGATGTGTGCAGCATCCCCGTACCGGGGCTGGTGGAACTGATCGAAGCGGGCTGTGACGAAGCCGTTTTGGAAGAATTCCTGAGACCGGTACTGGAAAACTACCGGGACAGTCTGGACGCGGTGGTGCTGGGCTGTACCCACTATCCCTTTGCCGCCGATGCAATTCAGAAATTGCTGGGAGAAAACACGGTACTGCTGGACGGCGGCGCAGGCACTGCCCGGGAGACCCGCCGCAGGCTGGCGCTGGCAGACCTTTTATTAGAGGGCGAAGGCAGCCTACAGATCGAAAACAGCAGCGCCGACCCAAAAATTATCAAGCGCTGCATAGAACTGTTGAAGTGAGGAAATAAGTATGCCAATTCCTATGAATGCCACTTGTATGGAATGCTTTTTGAATAAACGGCTGGAAAAGATCCGCAGTTACGGCACGCCGGAACAAGCCACCCTGATGGCAAAGGAAATGCTGAATATGCTGGGGCAATCCGGTCCTGAGGCGGATTCTGCCCTGCTGGGCGGTCTGGTGGATGCCAGAATTCTGGAATTTTTCGGCATTACCGAGGATGTTATGGCTCAGGAAAAGGAGATATCCAACCGGTTCGTGCTGGAGCGGATCGACAGCATTCGCAGCCGCATCCAAAATGCGAAAGACCCCTTATTTGCCGGGTTGCAGTACGCCATTTTGGGTAACTATCTGGACTTTGCCGCCCTTTACGGCAAGGTCAGTTTCGAGGCTTTGGACGAGATGCTGGAAAGCGCCGGGGATATGGCGCTGGATATGGATTGCTACCGGCAGTTCTGTCAGGATCTGCAAACAGGAAAAAGCCTTCTCTACATCACCGACAACGCCGGTGAGATCGTCTTTGACCGGCTCTTTGCCGAGACAATTGCAGAAAAATTCCCCCATTTGCAGATCACATTCCTGGTCCGGGGCAAAAATGTTGCCAACGATGCCACCCGGGTGGACGCGGCGGCGGCAGGCATTTCCTTCCCGGTGATCGACAGCGGCTACGCCATCGGCGGCACCGCCCTGAATTATCTGTCCCAGGAGGCAAAAGACGCCCTTTACAGCGCCGATGTGGTGCTTGCCAAGGGTATGGGCAACACCGAGTCTCTGTACGGCTGCGGCTGCAATGTGTATTTCGCATTTTTGGTCAAATGCGCCCGGCTGGCGGAATTCTTCGACGCCCCGCTGATGAAACCGCTATTCGTAAGGGAAAGAAGATAAAACACAGATTTATTGCTCTGCCGAGCAAATTAAGAATTAATAATTAATAATTAAGCGTTAAGAATTGTGGTGTTTTCTTCGAAAATAATTTAAATTAGTGACCGAAGGTCACACAATAATTTTTAATTCATAATTATCTATTGCGCTATTGGCTCGATAATTTTGAACATGTTTGGAAACAAAAAACCGCTGGGAGTCAACCCAGCGGTTTTTTGTTATTTGCCCAAGAGGTTATAAACCATACCACAGAAGGCTTTGACGCCGGTGGCAAGGACCTTTTCGTCAAAATCGTAACGGCGGTTGTGACCCGGACCTGCAAACACGGTCATCAGACGCAGGAAACTGGCTTTGCCGCCCTGCTGCTGGACACGGTTGGTCATATAGGCAACATCTTCGCTGCCGCCTCCGGCCAGAATCAACTGCTCATTCATATTGAAGCCCATCTTCTCGGTGCAGACCTGACGGATGTATGCAGCGAAATCCTCATCGCTGACGCAGGATTCGGCAGCGCCGGCGACCCGGTACTCCATCGTCACATCATACATATCGGCGCTGGCTTTCAAAATACGCAGAGCCTTTTCGCACATATACGCATTCAGTTCGGTGGTTGCGCCGCGGACTTCCAGTTCCATCTTTGCCTCGTCCGCAATGACGTTTCTGCCGGAACCGGCAACCAGCGTACCCACATTGATCCGGGTAGCGCCGCCGGCATGGCGGGGAATGGCGTACAAATTCATAACGGCATTGGCGGCTGCCACCAGCGCGTTTTTACCCTTGTGTCCGCCACCGCCTGCGTGGGCGGCAAGACCGTGATAAGTCACATCATACTTGGTAGTCGCCAGAGAGCCGGAGTAACCGGGGATCATATCCCGGGGATCTTCGGGCTTTTTGTTTGTCAGGTGGCTGCCAAGGAAATACTGCACGCCGTCCAGATGTCCCTTGTCCACAATGGCTTTTGCGCCGCGGACGCCTTCTTCAGCGGGCTGGAAGATCAGTTTGATGGTGCCGTGAAGTTGATCTTTGATCTGCATCAGAACATTGGCAACACCCAGACCGATGGTGGCGTGACCGTCGTGACCGCAGGCGTGCATCATACCGTAGTTGACGGAAGCAAAACCCTCAGCGGCGGGGCGGTGTTCTGCCTCGTCGGACTCAAAAACGCCCAGCGCGTCAATATCAAAACGCATTGCCATCGTAGGGCCTTCGCCGCAGCGCAGAATGCCGACGACACCGGTGGTGCCGCCACGGGTGCGCTGCACAAATTCCGGGTCTGCGCCCTGCTCAATAGCCCGCTGGTAATTCTTTTCCAGAACCTCGTCGGAGGGAACGCCCATCCGGTTTTCCTTCAGGCAGACATCTTCACCGGTGAGGACCTCGTAACCCAGATCCGTCAGTTTCCGGGCAATGATGGAAGATGTGCGCATCTCCAGCCAGCCGGTCTCAGCATATTTGTGGAAATCCCGGCGCTGCTTTACCAGTTCCGGCTGCAGTTCGTTTGCCAAAGCAACGATTTTTTCATATGTATTCATAACGTAACCTCATTTTACATCGATGTAGCCTACGCCGTCTTTGATCCGGATGTCGGTACCGAAGGGGGCAGAGAGTTTTTTCAGGTATTCCAGGGTCTCGGCGCTGTGGTTCATCACCGGCACGCCGCGCCGGCTGCGGGGCTTTTCCATACCCAGTTCCACGGGATACAACTGGACCTGGGTCAGTTTGTCGCCTTCCATCGTCCAGGCTGCCATGACCGCATTCCAGATAGGCCATTGGACACAGTAGCCGGCTGTGCCGTTTTTGCTGCGCACATCCATATAGTGACCGACCTTGGTGTCAGCAGGCAGTTTCCGGTTGGCGAAGGCGTCCCAGGGCTGGTGGGATACCGTATCCGTCTGGAAAATAAAGTTACCCACACTGTACAGGATCAGGCTGCCGTTATACAGTTCAATGCCCTGCAGTTCGTGGGGGCCGTGACCGATGATCGCATTGGCGCCGGCGTCCACACAGCGGTGGGCAAAGTCCCGGAGGAATTTGGGCGCTTCCGTGTTGTCACTGCCATCGATAAAGTGGTTGTGGACGCTTATAAGAACGATATCCGCCTGGCGCTTTGCCTCCTGAATTTCCGCTTCAATGCGCTGCATATCCTGCTCATTTACCGCAGATTCCACCCAGCAATGATCGTCCAGCAAAAACTGCTTGCCACCCAAAGACAGCGTACCTTCCTTGGGAGGCGGCGTAAAACCGTTGCGAATGGAGCGCTCGGCGATCCGGTTCATTCCGCTGGCAGCAGCCACTTCTTTTGCCATATCAAAATGGACCTGGTCCACGTGGAAGATCTCGCTGTAGCGCAGGGGGTTCAAACCGGGGCGGCCGATCATATCCCGGGTGGCATCGCCTGCCATAGAAGGATGTTTGGCAGCGGTGGCGGAGCAGGAGATCAGGGCGACCCGGGCGTGTTTGGTCTCCAGATAGCAGGCGCGGTTGGCATCGCCCAGATCCTTACCGGTGCCGGAAAATACCATATCCCGGGCCTTCAGGTTGTCGATGGTGGCAAGCACGCCGCCCTCGCCGTAGTCACCGGAGTGATTGTTGGCGGTGTTGAACAGATTAAAGCCGTACTCCAACATATCGTCCAGGGTGCGGGGATCGGACATTGCCCAGGTGCCGCCGCTTTGGACAGCGGGATAGCCCTCGTGATCGTGGAAGGTAGACTCCAAATTCAGAAACCGGACATCGTGGTCAAGGATGCACTGGCGCAATTCGGAAAAGCCTTCATAGCCGTCTTCCGGCAGCCGCCGGGTAACAAATGCATCGCCAGCTGCGATAAAGGTTGTTTTGCTCATAATTTCCTCCCTTGATTTGCCTGTACTTGCTGTAGGGACCGGCGTCCCCGACGGTCCAGGATCTATGTATACGGTTTGTCCTTGGGGAGGGTCAAGACCCTCCCCTGCAGGGCAGTGTATCAACTCAGTTTGTTTTCGTAGGTAGTAACATCGCCTACCTCGCCTACATCGAAATAGGCATCCAGCATTGCCTTGGCGATAACGCCCAAAGTACTGCCGTGGGCAGCTTTCTCACCGTAGATAGCGATGGCGATCTGGGGATCTTCTGCCGGGGCGTAACATACGAATACGCCGTTGGCAGGAAAACTGGGAGATGTTTCCGCAGTACCGGTCTTGGCTGCCACATTGATGGGGTAGTCCTTGAATATGGAGTAGGCTGTGCCGGACCAATCGTGGGTCTTTTTGGTAACCAGTTCCATACCCTTGGTGTAAGCCATATAAGCATCGTCGCAGATCTCCATTGTGCTCATAATGGCGGGTTCGCTTTCATAGATCAAACTGCGGTAGTCGGAGGAGACCACACGGTTTAAGAATGTGGCTTTCATTCGCGTACCACGGTTTGCCAGCGTAGAGGTATACACACACAACTGGATCGGCGTAAACTTGTTATCGGACTGACCGATGGCTGCAACGATCTGGTCAGCGCGGTACCAAATGGCATTTTCGCCGGTGTACAGTTCTTCCTTTGTCTGCTCGTTGGCGCGGTGACCGATATTCTCCGCCAGTTCGATGCCGGTGTGTTCGCCCAGACCCAGACTCTTGGCGGTATCGTCCATAGCCTTCAGGGCGATCTTATCCGCCAGATCATAGAAGAAATAGTTGCAGGACACCTGCAGGGCGGTAATAGCGGTCATATTTTCGTGGAGCATACCGTAGTTGGTATAATACAGACACTTGGGTGCAAACTCAGGTCCGTATTTGTCATAAACACCCAAGTCATAAACGATGGTGTTGGAGGTGATCACGCCGGAGTTGATACCGGCAACCACCATAGACATTTTGTAGGTGGAGCCGGGGGGATAAATACCCAGCAGCGCACGGTTGTACAGCGGGTCAAAATCCTCTTCCAAAATCTGATTGTAGTTTTCGAAGAAGGTGTTCAGATCATAAGTGGGGTAACTGGCGCAGGTCAGCACCTGACCTGTCTTTACATCCATGGCGACCACAGCACCGCCTTCTACCTTGGTGGCGTCACCTTCGGGATCGTTGCGCATTTGGTAGAAAAGATCTGCCATCTGGTCTTCTGCGATACGCTGCAGAACGATGTCCAGAGACACCTCCACATTGGCACCGGCTTTCGGCTCTTCCAGATATCGGGACGAGACCAGTTCGCCGGTGGTGGTGACGGTGTCTTCCCGGATACCGTCCACGCCGTGAAGGTACTCTTCAAAGGCCTTTTCAAAACCGGCCTGACCGATCTCCGAGTCCATAGAATAATCTGGATTATCTTTATACTGCTCCCACTGCTCGGCGTTCATTTTACCCACGTGACCCAACACGTGGGAGGCGTAAGCAGAACTGTATTCCCGGACGGTGGAGGCTTCCACATTCAGACCCGGTACATTCAGTTCCATAATGGACGAAAGATCTTCGTCGCTGACGTCGGGCAGGAAATTGTAAAGTTCCAAAGAACGGACGCAACTGCGCAGGTCCATTTCATAGCGCAGACCGATGACCAGACGGGCTTCGTCTTCTGTCCAGGTCACGGGGATCTGGTAGCGCTCCCGGAGCCGCTGGATCAGCAGCGGTGCGGAAATATCCGAGTCCAGACCGCCCATATAGTCAAGATATTCCTGGAAATTGTTCTGCCAGGCGGAATTGAATTGATCCAGCGTATACACAAAGGGTCTTTCTCTGGAAATGGGGAAATGCTCAGAGTAAGTGACACCGGCTTCCTGACACCGCTTGACCAATTTGTACAGATAGTCGTTTGTGCCGTCGGCAGTCAGCAGAACGTAGTGGTTGATGATCAGATCATAACTGGCGCGGTTGCCAACCAGTACATTGCCGTTGGTGTCCAAAATGTCTCCCCGGGTGGCTTTGACACGGGTGGTGACGGTAAAGGTGGTGGTATTATCGGTTTTGCCGCCGGTCTGAATTACCTGCAGATCATACAGTTTAAACCCGAAGAATATGACCACCGCCAAAAACAGTACGATGATAAATCGTGCCCGCAGACGGGTTATTCTTTCCATGAGTCACCTCCGCTGATGGTGCGTAAAAGGGGATAGATCACCGGTGCTGCCAGCATTGTCAGCGCAGCGGTGATCAGAAAACTGCCAAACTGGGAAAATGTGGTCAGTTGCAGGAAAACGCCGATGAGAAACTCCAGGATCTTATATCCCAGCATTCCCACGCCGGTACACAGCATTGCGGCGGCAAAACCGCTTTGCACATAGGCGTGGCGGAAAACCGTGATCAGGATCGCCAGTACCGTCAGAAATACGGGGCTGTAAATACCGGCGGCTGTGCCGGAAAACAGATACAGCACCGATGCCACCAGCGTAAAGATGCAGCCGTGTTCCACGCCTTCCAATAGACAAATGAGGAAAATAGCGCAGGGTACCAGTTCTGTGGTAGCGCCGAAGATCCGCACCCGGCTCAGCAGCACATCCTGCACAACAGACAAGCCTACCAGTACCAGTGCGTACAGCGCCCATTTCAGTACACTGCGCTGCTGCTTTCTGGTAAGCAGCAGTTTTTCAAAGAAACCGGAATAAGGTTTATCCGGCTTGAATTCGTACTTTTTTGCCATAATGATCACCCGGCATCGTATTCGGTGACGATGAACACCAATTCCAGTGTGGCAACATCTGCCGCAGGCTGCAGCAGGGCGTACTTGGCAACGCCGGTATCGTCAAAGCCGGCATCGACCACATAGCCGAGGATCAGACCCCGGGGATAAACAGTAGAGCCGGAGGTCACCACCTGGTCGTTGTTGCGGATAACGGCGGAACTGGGCAAATAGTCCATACGCAGCAACCCCTCCAGACCGGTGGAGTAGCCGCCCTGCACCATACCGTTGTAGCCGGACACAGCCATCGTGGCACTGATCTCCAAAGAGGAGTCCAGCACGGTTTTCACCACGGCGTAGTTCACACCCACCTCGCTGACAAGACCCACCAACTGACCGTTGGCGGTGATGGCGCACATACCCGGCTCGATGCCGGCGCGGCTGCCCTTGTTAATGGTAAATGTGCTGGACCACTGCTGGGAACTGCGGGAGATGATATAACTGTCCACCAGAGAATAGTCCTCGTGGGCGACTTTCAGTTCCAGAAGGGCGCGAAGCTGGTCATTTTCACGGGAGACGGCGTCCGCCCGGCGGGCGTCTTCTTCCATCTGCGCCAGTTTTTCCTTCAGTTCCGCATTTTCTGTGGCAAGGGATTCGTATTCGAACATATAGTTATACAGTTGCTGCGCCTGCTGGGTCAGTTTGCTGACACCGGAACGCAACGGGGTCAAAACGCCTTTGACCATCATATCCGGAACACTCAGCCCGGTCAGGTTGCCTACCACAGCCAGAATAATAGCCAGCAGAACAACGATGATCAGAACCACCCGGACCCGGGTAGAAAACAAATGCTTCATGGGGTTTCCTCCAGTATCGTAAAGTCATTAAAAAATGACGGGAGTTTAAATTACAGGATCTCCGGTGCGATTTCTTGCAAAACCTGATAAAGTCTGCATACCGGCAGACCTACCACATTGAAATAGTCGCCCATCAGTTTTTCCGCAAATACCGCCGCCCCGCCCTGAATTCCGTAACTGCCGGCTTTGTCCATAGGTTCGCCGGTTTGGATATAGGAAAGGATCTCGCTGTCGGAGAGGTTCCGGAAATGGATATCCGTGATCTCGGTGCAGGATACGGTCCGATCGCCCCGAAGGACGGTGAGGCCGGTCATCACCTGATGGTCTCTGCCGGAGAGCAGTTTCAGCATACGGAAGGCATCGGCTTCGTCGCTGGGCTTGCCCAGCACTTCGTTTTCGCAGACCACGATGGTATCTGCGGCGATGACGATGTCATCGCTTTCGTGGGGGACAGCCTGGGCTTTCAGCCGGCTGACCCGGGCCACTTCCTCCCGGGCAGGCAAATCGGGATCCATTGTTTCATCGATATCGGCGACCCGTATGGTAAAATCAAGGCGCAGAAGCCCTAACAGTTCTTTCCGCCGGGGCGATTGGGATGCAAGTATAACGTTCATACGCTCACCCTTGTTTTAATGCACAATGCACAGTGCATAATGCATAATTAATGGGAATTCATATGTGGAGTTGACAGTTGATAGTTGATAGTTGACAGTTGTGGTATCCGCTGACGCGGATCATTTAAATCGTTGCCGCAGGCAACACATTAACTGTCAACTGTCCACTGTACACTGTCAACTTAATCCAGTCCTCTGAGGTAAAGGCCGCGGGTACAGGCGCCGGGATCAAAGGGTACGGGGTCTAAATAAGATGCCAGTACCCGGTCTACCTCTTTGGGATTCTCTGTAGTGAAGCACAGCCGCACCGCCCACAAACCAAGGCGGGACAGATCGTTTTGCCGGTCCAGCCAGTTCAGTTTCTTGCCGTTGAGCACTACGCTGCGGCAGGAGTTGCCGTCGCGGATCACCGGGAATTCGGCACCGGTCTTGTCCCGGAGTTTGGGTGTACCCAAATGGCAGGCGCATTGACCGTTCTGACCCTTGATCAGACAGTTTTCCGTGACCATCAGCGGCAATCTGCCGTAGACGATCAGTTCACTGGGGACAGCCTTGCTTACATCCCGGATCTGGGGCATCGTCATCTCAAAACTCAAGGTGGCAGAGATCAGTTCCAGTTCCCGGGCAATGTTGACAGAAGAAGAGTTGTAAAGGTTCAAAAAGGCATCGCCGCGGATGTCCATACGGCAATCCCGGACCAGAGTAATAAGACCCAGATTGCCAACAAGCGCTTCCCGGACACCGCAGGCCCGGACGGCGCTTAAAGATTGCTGCAGACCGGGCAGATCGCCATCGTGGGCGATCCGGGGCAGCACCGCGCAAACATTGGCATAACGGGTCAATTCCCGGCAGAATTCCGCATCTTCCTGCAGAATGTGCAGCGGCACATACAGCACCGCAGGTTTCATCTTCAAAAGGCGACCGGTGATCTGCTCCCGGCTGGTGACCTGAACGGTCAAGCCCGGGTGGTGGCGGTTGCCGGGGAATTTGGGGATATTCCGGGGACGGCTCAGCCGGGGGATATCGTGACGGGCCCGCTGGGCGGTGAGCATATTCAGCACATCCCGCCGGGCGGCATTGATGCCGGCGGCAGAAATGGTCACGCCGGGAACAATGCTGGTGTGGACATCCACGCAGCGGTACGGTGTGCCGCCGGTTTTCCGCAGCCGTTCTTCCAGGGCGTCATTGGTCAGTTCCATGACCCTTGCCTGCTGAGGCGGTTCGCCGTCTAAGGTGCAGGTACGACCCTCGGGGTCAGTTACGGTAAGAGAGAAGCGACCGGCGGTGACGGTGGCGTGGAAGGTCACATCCACCAAGGGGTTTTCCGCATTTTCATAACTTTGGCGGACTTGCTTGTACCAGCGGGCATCCTCCTGATTTTCCTCACGGACGCCGAACATTTCGCCGCCGATCCGTCCGGTATAGTAGCCGTCGGTGAATCCCTGACGGTTAAAGGCTTTATAAAGGGTGTCCATCATAGGACGGGTCACATTGCCGCTGTCCAGCGCCTGACGGTAAACCGCGGTGACCGCCGCCACATATTCCGGGCGTTTCATACGGCCTTCCAGTTTCAGCGATGCCACGCCCATGGCCTCCAGATCCTGGATATAGTGGACAAGGCAATTATCCTTCAGGCTCAGGGGGTTGCGGTTCTGGAAGCGGTTATAGCCGTAGCACTGGCGGCAGGGCTGGGCGCGGCGACCCCGGTTGCCGGAGCGACCGCCGATGGCGGCAGACAGATAGCACTGTCCGGAGTAGCCCATACACAGCGCGCCGTGACCGAATATCTCGATCTCAATGGGCGCGTGCTGGCAGATATAGCGGATCTCCTCCCGGCTCAGTTCCCGGCTCAGCACCACCCGGGACAGACCCCAGCCGGCACACATCATTACACCAGGCAGGTTGTGGACGGTCATCTGGGTAGAGCCGTGAATGGGAATGTGGGGCGCGATCTGCTTGCACAGATGGATCACGCCCAGATCCTGCACGATAAAGGCATCCACACCGCAGGTGGCTGCGTGGCGGATCAGTTCTGCCGCCTCCGCCATTTCCAGATCGGAAACCAGAGTGTTCAGCGTCAGGTGTACGGCAACGCCCCGCACATGGCAATATTTCACAGCCTCAGCCAATGTCTGGGGCGTAAAGTTCTTGGCACCCTGGCGGGCGTTAAATGCGCCGCAGCCCAAATATACGGCATTTGCGCCGTTTTGTACTGCTGCGCGCAGGGCCTCCATAGACCCGGCAGGCGCTAAAAGTTCCAACATAATTCTCTGTCTCCATAGGCTGAGAGGACTCGAACCAAATCAGGTTTTCAGACGCCTGCATTCCCCAATACATCAGAAAATCCCTTGATAATACAGAAGTATTGTCTTCGTAATTTTCTTTGCCTTGGAAAATGCATGCGGCTGAAAACTGCCAGGCACCTCTCAGCAAGTAATTTTTGATTGGTTTTTGACGCAGA
>JAZQGL010000020.1:0-59262 GCA_045540035.1 Faecousia sp. | reverse complement strand
GCTGTTGACTCCTATATCCCCACTCCCGACCGTAAGGCTGACCAGCCCTTCCTGATGCCCGTTGAGGACGTCTTCACCATCTCCGGCCGTGGTACTGTTGCTACCGGTCGTGTTGAGCGTGGTCAGATCAACAAGAACGAGCAGGTCGAGATCGTTGGCCTGCAGGACGAGAAGAAGTCCACCGTCGTTACCGACATCGAAATGTTCCACAAGCTGCTGGACTACGCAGAAGCTGGCGACAACATCGGTGCTCTGCTGCGTGGTGTTGACAAGAAGGAAATCGAGCGCGGCCAGGTTCTGTGCAAGCCCGGTTCCATCAACCCCCTGACTAAGTTCGTTGGCCAGGTTTACGTCCTGTCCAAGGAAGAAGGCGGCCGTCATACTCCCTTCTTCAACAACTACCGTCCTCAGTTCTACTTCCGTACCACCGACGTTACCGGCATCATCAGCCTGCCCGAAGGCGTTGAGATGTGCATGCCCGGCGATAACATCGACATGAAGGTCGGGCTGGTCACCCCCATCGCTATCGAGAAGGGTCTGCGTTTCGCTATCCGTGAGGGTGGCCGTACTGTTGGTTCCGGTGTTGTCACCGAGATCTTCGAGTAATCCTTAACGCGAATTTATTTAAGATTCCCCGGTCTTTTGACCGGGGAATTTTTTGCGTAAAATGCACATTTCGGGCTAGGAATATAGGCTGTTTTCTGCTATAATATAAGAAATATTTCAAAGAAAGGGGATGAACCGGTGCGTCAATTGCGTTCAAAAATATGGGAAGCGCTGATCTCTGCTTTGCCCATTACCGTAATCGTGTACATTATGGCGTTGCTGCCGTGGTTTGATTTTTCCGGCACACAACTGCTTAACTTTACAGCAAGTGCGGTGATGCTGGTGGTGGGTATTGGCCTTTTTAATATGGGTGCGGATCTTGCGATGACTCCTATGGGTACCCAGGTAGGCGCCGGCTTGTCCCGCCAGCGGAAACTGATGCTTTTGCTGGTCGTCTGCTTCGTACTGGGCGTGCTGATCACCATTGCCGAACCGGATCTGCAGGTTCTGGCAAATCAGGTCCGCTCTGTTATGAACGGTGAAATTCTGAAGTATACCGTAGGTATTGGCGTAGGCGCATTTTTGATGGTCTCCATTTTGCGCATCGTCTTTAAGCGCCGCCTTTCCACCATTTTGATGCTTTTCTATATGCTGCTGTTTGCCCTGGCGCTGATGCTGTCTGAGCAGGGGAAAAGTCCGCTGTTGCCAATGGCTTTTGACTCCGGCGGCGTTACCACCGGTCCGATTACTGTACCCTTTATTATGGCGCTGGGTGTTGGTATTTCCAGCGTTTTGGGTGACCGGAGATCCCAGGAAAACAGTTTCGGTCTTGTGGCGCTTTGCTCCATCGGACCGATCCTTGCGGTGCTGGTGCTGGGCCTTTTTGCAGGCAAAGATCTGGCACCATATACCTTCCACGCACCCGATGACTTTTTGGGGGCAATGCTGACCATTGCCCAAAATGTGGCTGTGGCGCTGGGACTGATCGTGGCATTTTTCCTGATCTGCCAGATCGTGTTTCTGCGTCTGCCGAAGCGGCAACTGCTGCGTATCGGCTTGGGTGTGGTGTTTACCTATGTGGGTTTGGTGCTGTTTTTGACTTCCGTCGAGGTGGGCTTTATGCCCATCGGCTACCAGATCGGCAATGTGCTGGGAAAACTCAATAAGTGGCTGCTGATCCCGTTGGGATTGGTCATCGGCGTGCTGGTAGTTCTGGCAGAGCCTGCCATCCATGTGTTAAACGGTCAGGTTGAGGAGATCACCGGCGGCTATGTGACCCGGAAATCTATGCTTACCGGTCTTTGCATCGGCGTTGGCGCAGCCATTATGCTGTCAA
Source organism: Faecousia sp. (assembly GCA_045540035.1). Lineage (GTDB taxonomy): Bacteria > Bacillota > Clostridia > Oscillospirales > Oscillospiraceae > Faecousia. The sequence continues at coordinate 57,380 of JAZQGL010000020.1, read as the reverse complement.
TGATCCGTATCATTTTCGGATTTTCTTTGATCTACTACATCATTCCCGGCTATTTTATCTCTTTTGCGCTGTCTCTGTTTGTGCCGGCGGTGTATACTGCCATCGCTTTCGATTCCGGCGGCGTAGCCAGCGGACCCATGACCTCCGGTTTTATTCTGCCCTTTGCTATCGGTGCTTGTATGGGCATTCGGGGCGCAGATTCCGTTTGGCAGGATGCTTTCGGTGTTGTGGCACTGGTGGCAATGGCACCGCTGATCACCATTCAACTTCTTGGATTCCGCGCCATCGTTACCAATTACATCAAAGAGCGCCGGGCGATGAAGCGGATCCTGGATGCCGATGATCAGCAGATCATCAACTTTATGTAAGGAGGGACAGTTGTGGCAAATTCTATTAATGAATCGGCAATCAAAAAACTGAAACTTCTCTTTACAGTGGTGGACCGTCCCAAGGGCGAGTTCTATCTGGATGTACTCAGTCAGTTTGAGATCAACTGCCAGATGGTGGTTGGCGGTAAAGGCACAGCCCACTCGGAACTGGTGGATCTGTTGGGTTTGAATATCCACAAGGCAGTCATTCTGAGTGTGGTCCGGGAGGATATGGTCGACCCGGTTATGAAGTGCCTGGAAGAAAAATTTGAGACCATCAAAAACGGAAAGGGCATTGCCTTTGCCGTACCGCTGTCCAGCGTGATCGGCGTGAATATGTACCGGTTTTTGAGTAATAACAAACAAAAGAGGGAGGACTGACCATGAAAACGGAAAACCACGAAGTGATATTTGCCATCGTCAATGCGGGTTTTGCAGAAGAGGCTATGGCAGTCGCCCGTGAACACGGCGCCCGGGGTGGCACGATCCTGACAGCCCGTGGCGTGGCCCGGGAAGATGAGGCGGCGTTCTTTGGCATTGCTATCCACGCAGAGAAGGAAATTCTGATGATCGTGGTGGAAAAAAGCAGCCGTGACGGGATACTCAATGCCCTTTATAAAGAGATGGGTATGGACAAAAAGGCCCAGGGAATTGCGTTCTCTTTGCCCGTCTCCGATGCTGCGGGACTTGTAAAGTCTCTGGAAGAAAAAAGTGAAGAAAAGTAAGAAAATCACCGGAATACAGATGTATTCCGGTGATTTTTTGTTATCTAAAATTCCGTTACAATTCCGGCGTATAAGTGGTTGTACCGACCTTCCAGGTACATTTTTTTCAGACCTCTGCGCAGGGAGGAGTTCTCCGGCAGGTCATTCAAGTCTTCCGGTTTACCGTCGAAGACAAAGAGAAATATTTCGTTGCCGTCGCTCTTTAATGGGTAACGGCAAAAGGAATTCATCAGTTGGGCGATTTTGGAGTCAGGACGGACGATCTCGTTCAGGTAGGGGTCAAAGAGCCAGGTGGAACCGTGAATATCGAATCCCTTATGCTCGGGGAATCGCTCCCGGGCGATCTTTCTGCCCATTTCAAACTGCTGCCGTACAGTTTCCGGAGAGATGTCCGAACCTCTGGGGATGTGGAAACTCAGCATATCATCGCCGGGCTGCAGATACATTTCCCACTCAGCCTTGGGATATGCCCGCAACCGGGTGTCGATCACGCAATCAAAGCAACCGTAGCCGTAGAAATTGTTATCATCCTCGGAAAAAGACACTTCGTAAGTGCCGTCTTCGTCTTCAAAGCCGGCAGAGCCAAGCATCTGCTGACCGGAGCGGTGTACAATGCCCTTGGTGATAAAGGGATAGATCTTGCCGCTTTGCTTATTTTTCAGATACACCGCGCCTTCGGGAACTTTGGCGATCTCAAACTGCAGTACCTCCAGTTCGAAGATCTGGGCCTTTACAAACCGGGTCAGCCAGCCGAAATATCTTCCGTTGATGGCTGGCTTGCCGAATAAGATACGGTTGATATCCATTGCATCCCAAAAACGGTGCATCAGCCGCCCGATCTCTACCTCAGAAAAGCCCCTTTGCCGCAACTGCTCGATACCTGCAGGGGCAAGACCGATAAGGATATACAGCGGCAGCAGATCGGAAACTGCAGTGCCGTCCTCCTTGGGGGTCGGCAGATTGTTGACCTCCCGGAAAGGACGGTCTTTGCCGTAGGCAATACCGGTTTTTACCCAGGTATTTCGCAGGGGATCTGCGTTGATCTTTTCGGCAGTTTCCCGGACGAGGTCGTAATACACGCCAAAAGCATCGTAATCTGCCTGCAATTTGTCAATATAAGCAAGGTCGCAGGCGGGGGAGGGATCGCCCCACAGGCTGTCCCAGATGCTGTTCAATTCCTCCGGATGCTGTTGAAAACCGATAGATTCGGCTACATCGCATAATTTCATAATCAAGATCCTTTCGGAAACGCTGCCCACAGAAGATCTGTGGGCAGAAATAATCAAAAGCGACGCAGGTCTGTAAGCCGGGTTCTGTCTTGACAGCCATCTATCTAGCCCCGCGATTGCTCACGGGATCAAGCCGCCTCCTCGGAACTATCGGGCAAATATATGTGTTCCTCCACGGCGTTGCTCCGGATAGAGTTTACAGCACCCCAATGTTCCCATGGGGCGAGTGCGCTCTTACCGCACTTTTTCACTATGACCGGTAAACCGGCTACATCTCTCTGTTGCACTTGTCCTGGGGTCGCCCCCGGCAGGCGTTACCTGTTATCCTTGCCCTGTGGAGCCCGGACTTTCCTCACCTGGAGGTTTTCACCTTCCAGCCGCGGCTGTCCGACCTGGTCGCGGAAATATTGTACTGCAAGCAGGGAAGAATGTCAAATATCTTGCAAATTCTTTTTCCAGAGGATATACTATGGGTATAATCAACGAAACGAGGAATCGGATATGGGTTCTGCTTTTGATCAGTATTTTGAGAGTTTGCGAAAAAAACGCATCATCGTGCTGGGTCTGGGCGTCAGCAACCGCCCCTTGGTGCGCCTGCTGCTGCGCTATGGCTGCGATGTCACCGGCTGCGACAGAACGCCCCGGGAAAAAGTAGATGAGGAAGTACTGCAGTTGGAGCAAAGCGGCTGCAAACTGCGCCTGGGCGACACCTATCTGGATGGCCTGAGCGGTGATCTGGTGTTCCGCACCCCCGGTATGCATCCGGATAATCCGGCGCTGAGCGCCTTACGCGCAAGCGGCGCAGAAGTGACCAGCGAGATGGAAGCATTCTTTGAACTGTGTCCCTGCAAGATCATTGCCGTTACCGGCTCTGACGGCAAGACCACCACGACGACTTTGATCTCCGAACTGCTGAAAGCCGCAGGAAAGACTGTTTGGTTGGGCGGAAATATCGGAACGCCCCTGCTTCCGGTTTGTGAGCAGATCCGGGAAAGCGATATTGCTGTGGTGGAACTCAGTTCCTTCCAGCTTATGGATATGCGCTGCAGCGCCTGCCGCGCTGTAGTCACAAACCTTGCGCCCAACCATCTGGATGTCCACAAGGATATGCAGGAGTATGTGGATGCCAAGAAGAATATTTTCAAGTTCCAGGGTAAGGAAGATCTGCTGATCCTCAATGCCGACAATGATATCACCGCAGGTTTTACGGGCAACGGTAAGACCCGCTGGTTTGCCCGGGTAGGGAAGACCGATAACGGTGTCTGTCTGGAAGGCAGTATGATCTGCCGTGACGGCGTGGCCGTGCTGGATACGGGAGATATTTTGCTGCCCGGTGTTCATAATGTTGAAAACTATATGGCAGCCATTTTGGCTGTTGAGGGTTTGGTGCCTGACGATATTATCCGCAATGTGGCAAAGACCTTCGGTGGCGTGGAGCATCGCATCGAACTGGTCCGGGTAAAAGACGGCGTAAAGTTTTACAATGACTCCATTGCCTCTTCTCCCAGCCGCACCATTGCGGGCTTGCGCAGTTTCTCTGAGAAAGTGCTGCTGATCGCCGGCGGTTACGATAAGCACATTCCTTACGATGTGCTTGGACCGGAAATCTGCAACAGCGTAAAGATTTTGTTTGTTAACGGTGCCACCGGCGGACAGATCCGTGCAGCGGTGGAAAATGCCCCCGATTACACCGCCGGCAATCCGGTGATCGTGGATTGCGCGGACTTTACCGACGCAGTACAAAAAGCGGCGGCTGCCGCCAAGGACGGCGATGTAGTGCTGATGAGCCCTGCCAGCGCGGCATTTGACCAGTTTAAGAATTTTATGGAGCGGGGCGCTTACTATAAGAAACTCGTTATGGAGTTATGAGTATGAAGATCAATGTGTTAACGAAGAAAATCCGCAAGATCCTGCCTTTGCGGTCCTGCGGTGCGGTGATCGTGGCAGCGGGCAATGCCTCCCGTATGGGCGGTATCGATAAGGTGATGGCGCCTCTGGGCGGAGAGCCTATGATCCTGCGGACGGTTCGCGCTTTTCAGGAAAGTGATGTGATCCGGGAGATCGTGGTGGTTACCCGGGAGGATCTGATCGAAAAAATTACGGCACTTTGCGCCGGATTTGACAAAGTCCGTGCAGTGGTAAAGGGCGGCAATGACCGGACGGAATCTGTACAGGCGGGATTGAATACACTGTCAAAGGGAATTCAACTGGTGGCGGTCCACGATGGCGCCCGCCCTTTGATCACCGATGCAGTCATCGACCGCACCGTCCGTGCTGCCCATACCTATGGCGCAGCCGCGCCGGCAATTCCGGTAAAGGATACCATTAAGATCGCTGCCGGTGGTTTGGTAAAAACCACGCCGGACAGAAGCACTCTCAGAGCAGTACAGACCCCTCAGGTCTTTGATTTTGATCTGCTCCGGGCGGCTTTGAAAAAAGCAAAGCAGACCGGCGCAGCCATTACCGATGATTGCTCTGCGGTGGAACTTTTGGGTATGTCTGTAAAACTGGTGGAGGGCGACGAACACAATATCAAAGTCACCACACCAATGGATTTGAAAATTGCAGAAATGCTTATGTGAGGGATTGTTATGCGTATTGGACACGGCTATGATGTGCATCGCCTTGTGGAGGGCAGAGACCTGATCCTGGGCGGCGTAAAAATCGAATATCCTCTGGGACTCCAAGGTCATTCCGACGCAGATGTGCTGCTCCACGCAGTTTCCGATGCGCTTTTGGGCGCGGCAGGACTGGGAGATATCGGCAGACACTTCCCGGATACCGATCCTGCTTACAAAGGCGCGGATTCTCTGGAACTTTTGCGCATTGTTGGACAGAAGATCGCCTATGCCGGCTATCGTGTGGGCAATATCGATGTGACGATGATCGCCCAAAAGCCGAAACTGAAAGACCACATACCCCAGATGGAGGTCAACATTGCCACCGCCTTGGGGATGGATACCGGCAAGGTCAATGTGAAAGCCACCACTGAGGAACATCTGGGCTTTACCGGCAGAGGAGAAGGTATGTCCTGCCACGCGGTATGCCTGCTGGAAGAGGTCATCGTGTGAAAAAGGAAAAAGGACGCACAACAGGGCAAATGTGGCTGCGGTTTTTCTTTCTGGTGTATGGCGCGGCGATGCTGTGGCTGCTGTTCGGTCAGCGGATAGGCGAGGGCGTCTCCTATTTGGACTACCGCGCCCAACTGGAAAACAATATCAATCTGACGCCGTTTGTGACACTAAGGCTTTACTGGCGAATCCTGCAAAACAGCACAAATACAGCGCTGTTGCGCCACGCGGTGATCAATCTGGTGGGAAATGTGGTAATGTTTGTGCCGCTGGGCATATTCTTACCTGGTATTTTCCTTAAAAATGCAAACTTTTTTAAGGTTTTCTTCTGCGTTGCAGGAATGATCATTCTCGTAGAGATCGTCCAGTTTTTCTCGCTGCTTGGCAGCCTGGATGTAGACGACCTGATTCTGAATTTACTGGGCGCATCGGTTGGCTACATCTTCTGGCGGATCAGCAAAAAAAGTCGGAAATCCTAAAAATAACACAAATACCACCTCCCGGACATAGATTGTTCCGGGAGGTTTTATTATGAAATATTGCATTATTACCTTCCGCTCGGTGACCCCTGCCCAACGGGGCGAGGAAACATTGCGCCGTGCGGGAGTTTCCTGCAGCCTGCGTCGCACGCCCAAATGGATGGAAGAGCAGGGCTGCGGATATAGTGTTCGTGTTCGCTATCAGGATGCGCCGGTGGCGGTGTCAATTCTGCGGGAGAAGCAGATCCCAATGCGGAAAGTCTATCTGTTCCGGGAAAGCGGTGCGGCGGAGGAACTGGCGCTATGATCTATCTGGATAACGGTGCGACAACGCTTTATAAGCCTGACGGGGTATTGCAGGCGGTAACCCGGGCGATGCTGCGTTGCGCCAATCCGGGACGGGGCGGCTACCCGGCATCCATGGAAGCGGCGAAAACGGTACTGCGCTGCCGGGAAAGCGTTGCAGAATTCTTTGAATGTCAACCGGAGCAGGTGGTGTTTACTGCCAACTGTACCCAAGGGCTGAATATTGCTGTTAAGACGCTGGTAAAACCCGGAGACAAAGTGCTGGTCTCCGGGTTTGAGCATAATGCGGTTACCCGCCCGCTGCACGCGTTGAATGCGAAAATTACTGTTGCAGGCAGAAAACTATTTGATCCGGTGGACACTTTGCTCGAATGGGAAACAGCGCTGAAAAAAGGGGTGGATGCTGCGGTGTTTACCCACGTTTCCAATGTGTTTGGCTATATCCTGCCGGTGGCGGAAATGGCGCGGCTGTGCAAGGTTTACGGTGTGCCGTTTATTATCGATGCCGCCCAGTCCGCCGGCATATATCCGGTGTCTCTGCGGGCGCTGGGAGCAGACTTTATCGCAATGCCGGGACACAAAGGTCTTTTAGGTCCCCAAGGAACGGGGATACTGCTTTGCAACCGGTTGCCCGAAGCGCTGCTGCAAGGTGGCACCGGCAGCGATTCCCATAATCAGGCAATGCCGGATTTTCTGCCCGACAGAGCAGAGGCGGGTACGCTGAATGTGCCGGGGATCGCCGGGCTGAACGCAGGGATCCGGTATTTGTCTGCTGTGGGGATCGCCGGGATCGCCAAAAGGGAACAAGAGCAGGCGCAGCGCCTTGCAAACGGCTTGAAGCACTTGGGCATTGTCGTATTTTCGGGAAAACAGCAGGGAGGGACGGTGTCTTTTGTGCCGGAAATGGACTGCGAGGAATTTGCCGGAATGCTGGCAAAAAAGGGGATCGCGACCCGTGCAGGACTCCATTGCGCGCCTCTGGCGCACGAAAGCGCCGGTACGCTGGAAAGCGGTACGGTGCGGGTCAGTTTCGGTCACGATGCAGCCCCTTGGCAGACGGATCGTTTGCTGCAAATAATTTCCGGAATTTACAAGAAAAAATAGCCCGTCGTTCTTGTAAAAAAACACGAAAAACTATTGCTATTATCTTGCAAATCCGCTATAATGGGATGGATAATAGGCTAGTTATACGCAGTTGAGGTTTTGTGGACCTCGACCTACACATATGAATGGGGTGGAAAGCGATTATGGAATATATTCAAATGCTGTTAGACAATATGCCGGTAGTCGGATGGAGAGACTTTCTGGATATCATTATTGTTGCTTTTTTGATCTATAAATTGCTGCCGATCTTCCGATCTACCGGTACATCCAGAATTGCCTGGATCATAGCGGTGGTTCTGGTGGTCACCTGGCTGACGGATATTGTGGAACTCAATGCCCTGAACTTTATTTTGCGGCAAATGGTCTCCGTCGGTTTGATCGCCATTGTTATTCTGTTTCAGCCGGAACTGCGCCGTATGATCGACCATATGAGCAATATTAAGATCAGGGAGTTTATCAGCACCACCAAGCAAAGCGCAGAGATCATTCCCATCATCGCACAGACCGTGAAGGCCTGCGAGGTAATGAGTCAGGAGCGGGTGGGTGCTTTGATCGTGTTTGCCCGCACCAACCGTTTGGAAGAATATTTCAAGACCGGTACGATGTTGGATGCTCAGGTGTCTGAGCAACTGATCCGCAATGTGTTTTTCCCCAAGGCATCGCTGCACGACGGCGCAATGATCATTCGCGACGGCCGGGCAATGGCTGCCGGCTGTGTGCTGCCTCTGTCAGAGAGCAGCCATCTGCACGCAGATCTGGGTACACGCCACCGTGCTGCCGTGGGTATGAGCGAGGTTTCGGATGCTGTGGTCGTGGTGGTTTCTGAGGAGACCGGTGCGATCTCTGTGGCGATCGGCGGTATGCTGAAGCGCCATCTGGCACCCCAGACGCTGGAGCGTCTGCTGTGTAACGAACTCTGCCCCGAGACAGAACCCCAGGAAGAAAACCTGGTGGTGAAACTGCGGCAGAAACTGCATATCAAGGAAAAGGAGGGCAAAGACAATGAAAAATAAACTGTTAAGAGCCCTGCTTTCCGTAGCCATCGGCGTAGGCGTTTGGCTGTATGTAGTCACGGTGGTGGCCCCCAACACCGACAAAACTTACAACAATATCCCCGTGGTGGTCCAGGGTGAGGTGCTGCTGCACGATCGCCAGTTGATGATCACCGAAATGGGAACAGAATATGTGGATCTGCAACTGGAAGGCAGCCGTTTGGACCTGAACAAACTCAGCAGTTCCAACATTGCCATTACCGTTGACGCCTCCAGGATCTACGAAGCCGGCACCCATAATGTGCTGTACTCGATCGCCTATCCCGGTGATGTGCCGTCTAACGCCATCACGGTTCTGAACAAAAATCCCAGTACCGTCACGATAAAGGTAGAGGACCGGATCACCAAGGAAGTCCCGGTGAAGGTCAATTTCAGCGGAAACCTGCCGGAGAATTTTGTGGCAGACACCACGGAACTGAATGTGGAGCAGATCAATATTGTGGGTCCCCGCTCTGTTGTTGACAAGATCGTTTCTGCGCAGATCCAGATGGATCTGGAAGGTCGCAGTGAGAGTTTCAGCGGGGAACTGGAATATATCCTGTGCGATAAGGACAACAAGCCCGTGGATGCCCGTCAGGTGACAACAGATGCTGCCAATGTGATGGTGAATCTGAAGATCATGCGTGTCAAAGAGATCGCTCTTGTTGTCAATGTGATCTACGGCGGCGGCGCTACCGAACAGACCAGCCAGGTTACAGTAGAACCTGCAACGATCCGGGTATCCGGCAGTGATAACCTGCTGGAGGGCTTGGAACAGTTGGAATTGGGTACGCTGGATCTGGGAGAAATGCCTGCCGATGAAATTCTGAAATTCCCGATCAAATTGCCTGAGGGAATCAACAATGAGACCGGTGTTACGGAAGCCACCGTGGATGTAAAGTTCCCGGGTCTGGTCACAAAGACACTGACCGTAACGGAGATCACTGCGATCAATGTGCCGGAGGGTATGAAGGTGGAAATGATCACGGAGGCGCTGGAGATCCAGTTGCGTGGTCCGGAAGCGCAGATCGAAAACCTGAAAGCAGAGGACATTACTGTTACAGTGGACTTTACCGGCGCACAGCCCGGCACGGTCAAACTGAAGCCGGAGATCACCGGCAGCACACCGGAAGTAGGTGCGGTCGGTACTTACACCGTTTCCGCAACGGTGCGTGAGGAAGCATAATGGAACAACTGGTTCGGGTACAGAAGTGTAACGACGACGGTACTGCCCAGGTGCTTCATATTCGGGAAAGCGCCTGCTCCGGAGATTGCCACAAATGCTCCGGCTGCGGCGCGGTCCAACAAAAAATGCTGCTGACGGCAAATAACCCCATTGGGGCAAGACCCGGTCAGGTGGTAACGGTCCGCACGAATTCCGGTCCGGTGCTGGCGGCGGCTGCAGTTCTCTATATTGCGCCGCTGGTACTGTTCTTCCTGGGATATCTTCTGTGTGAGATAAACTGGCAGCGGGGTGCCTTCGGCGGTTGCCTGGCCTTTGTGCTGGGGATTATCATCGCGGCTGTCTATGACCGTTTGGTGGTCAAAAAGCAGCAAACAACATATACAATTACGGGATTTGCCCACACCGGCGCATTCCCGGAAAAAGGGGATAATGACCTTGATTAAAAGTATGACCGGCTACGGCCGCGCCGTGGAGACGGTAAACGGACGGGAATTTACTGTAGAATTGCGTTCCGTCAACAATCGTTATTTGGATTGCTCTGTCCGCTTGCCCCGGATCCTCTCTTTTGCAGAGGATGCGGTAAAGCAGGCGGTGAAGGCATCGGTTTCCAGAGGTAAGGTGGATGTGTTCATCTCGCTGCGTACAGAAGGCGGCGACGAGGTGCAAGTCACCCTGAACGAGGCGGTTTTGTCCGGCTATCTGGAGGCGATGCATCAAATGGTGGACAAGTTCGGCGTGAAAGACGATATCAGCGCATCTGCCGTATCCCGTCTGCCGGAGGTGTTCGTCATTGAAAAGCCGCAGGTGGATGAAGAACAATTGATGGCGGATCTGATGGGTGTTGTCAGCAAGGCGCTGGAAAGTTACGATGCTATGCGCATCACCGAAGGACAGGCTCTTGATAAAGACCTGCGCAGCCGTGGACAGACCATTCTGGGCTTTGTTTCTCAGGTGGAGCAGGGCAACGCACAGACTGTGGTGGACTACCGGGCTCGTCTGGAGGCAAAACTCCGGGAGGTGCTGGAAAATACATCCATCGACGAGAGCCGTATCCTGACAGAGGCTGCCATCTTTGCGGACAAGGTTGCCGTGGATGAGGAAACTGTCCGTCTGCGCAGCCATCTGGAACAGATGAACACAATGCTCACCGCCGGCGGCGCCGTTGGCAGAAAACTGGATTTCCTGCTGCAGGAGATGAACCGGGAGGCCAACACCATCGGCTCCAAATGCACCGATGTGAAACTGGCACGGATCGTGGTGGACATCAAGGCTGAACTGGAAAAGATCCGGGAACAGACACAGAACATCGAATAAGAGGTAGTTATGAAACTGTTGAATATTGGTTTTGGCAGTATGGTGGCGGCGAACCGGGTACTTGCCATTGTAGATCCGGATTCCGCGCCTATTAAGCGTGTGGTCCAGGAGGCACGGGATCGGGCGATGCTGGTGGATGCGTCTTACGGTCGCAAGACCCAGGCGGTGATCCTGATGGATACGGACCACGTGATCCTCTCGGCAATGACGCCGGAAGCACTCTCGGCCCGCTGGACAGATACAGAAAACACAGAAGGAGAGAAAGCCAAATGAATACGGGAAAACTCTTTGTGATCTCCGGCGCATCCGGTGTGGGCAAAAGCACCGTGCTGGCCAGAGTGATGGCACAGCGTGAGGACCTACATTTTTCTGTATCTGCTACCACACGCAGCCCCCGCCCCGGTGAGGTGGAGGGACAGAGTTACTACTTTGTCACTAAGGAAACTTTTGAAAAGATGATCCGCGAGGATGCGTTTATTGAGTACGATGCCCATATGGATAACTACTACGGCACACCCAAGGCACAGCTGGAGGAAAAACTTTTGACCGGCAGCGTGATTTTGGATATTGAGCCGGTTGGCGCATTCAATGTAAAAAAGGTAAGACCGGATGCGGTTTTGATTTTTATCGCACCCCCCTCTCTGGAGGAACTGGAGCGCCGCCTGCGTAACCGTGGCGACACCTCGGAAGAGCAGATGCGCATCCGTCTGGACCGTGCCCGCTGGGAAATGGAACAGAGCAAGAAATACAATTACGTAGTCACCAACGAGCAGGTGGAAACCTGCGCGCAGGAAATATTGAATATCATTGCCCGTGAGGCAGTATAAAATTGGAGGAATTTGAATATGCTTTACCCCCCCGTTGCAGATTTGTTGAAGAATGTGAGCAGCCGCTACCTGCTGGTCAATGTTGTGGCACATCGCGCAAGACAGATTTCCCAGGAAGCAGAGGAACTGCAGGAAGAACTGACCGAGAAGCCGGTCACTCTGGCAATCAAGGAAGTGGCAGAAGGACAGTTGTCCGCATCTTTGAAAGAAGAATACACTAAGTAAGAAACACCGTTTTAGAGAGTAAGGAGGGGGCTGTATGATCGCAAAAATTGCTGTAGACGCAGCAAATTTCGCCATAGATAAGCCCTATTCTTACGCAATCCCCTTGGGTATGGAATTGCAGCCCGGTATGCGGGTGCAAGTGCCTTTCGGAAGAAGCAACCGCCGCACAGAAGGCGTGGTGCTGGAAATCGCGCAGGGCGATGTGACCGGCTTAAAGCCGGTGGATCGCTGTCTGGATGACACGGTACTGCTGTCGGACAGAATGCTGCGCCTTGCGGCATTTCTGCGTGAGCGGTATTTCTGCACCTTCTACGATGCCATCCGGGTTATGCTGCCGGCAGGTCTGTGGTTTCAGACCAAGCAGGTCTACCGTTTGACCGAGGATCGCAGTTGGAAAGAAAAGAGCCTTCGCATTCCCTATGCGGCGCAGATGTTGCGGTTGCTGGAAGATTGTGGCGGCGAGACCGACAGCGGGATCCTGGAAAAGTCCGTGGAAGATCCGGAAGCCTTTGAAAAGGCTGTGGGCTACTTGCTGCGAAAGAAATGGATCGATACCCAGGTGGATTATCTGCGCCGTTTGGGCGACAAGACAGAGAAGATTGCAGCCCTGGCAACTTCTGCGGAAGAAGCCTTGGCATATGCCGCCGGCAGACCCAAATCTGCGGCGATGCAAAAAGCGGTGCTGGAACTTCTGTGCAGTGTCGGCAGCGCCTCGGTGAAAGAGATCTGCTATTTCACCGGTGCAAAACCTGCCACTGTAAAGCGGCTGGAGCAACTGGGTTATGTGCAGTTGCAGGAAAAAGAAGTCCTGCGTTGCCGGCAGATCCAGCCGGTGAAACTGGACGGTCCGCTGACGCTGAACGAAGAACAGAAGATTGCCTTTGAAGGTCTGCGCAGCCAGATGCAGCAGGAAACACCGGGTACAGCCTTGCTGCACGGTGTTACCGGATCGGGCAAAACTGCCGTGTATATCAAACTGATCCAGACTTGTCTGGACAGCGGCAAGCAGGCTATGTTCTTAGTGCCGGAGATCGCACTGACGCCCCAACTTCTTGGTTTGCTGGCTGCCTATTTTGGCGACCGGGTGGCGGTGCTGCACAGCAGCCTGCCCACAACTGAGCGCTATGATCAGTGGAAACGGGTCCGCGCAGGAGAGGCCACCGTGGTGGTGGGTACCCGTTCTGCTGTATTTGCCCCCTGTCCCAATCCGGGTCTGATCATTCTGGATGAAGAGCAGGAGCATTCTTACAAATCGGAAAACACCCCCCGGTACGATGCTTTGGAGGTGGCGCTGTGGCGCGGTATCAAGGAAAAGGCCTTGGTGCTGTTCGGCTCTGCCACACCTTCTGTGCATACGATGTACTATGCAAAAACCGGTGTCTACCGGTTATATACCTTAAAAGAGCGATATAATGGCAAACCCCTGCCCAAGGTAGAGATCGTGGATATGCATCAGGAACTGAAACTGGGCAATGATTCTTCGGTCAGTTACCAAATGCAGGACGCCATTGGAGATACACGCAATGCAGGCCATCAGACAATTTTGTTCCTGAACCGCCGCGGTAACAGCCGGGCGCTGGTCTGTGTGGATTGCCGGGAAGCCCCGGAATGTCCCCGCTGCAGCGCAAGACTCACCTATCACAGCGCCAACGAGCGGCTGATGTGTCACTATTGCGGTCATTCCCAGCCGGTGACGACTCGCTGCCCCAAATGCGGCGGTCCGATCAAACGGGTGGGTACCGGCACACAAAAGGTGGAGGAAGAACTGAAAAACATCTTCCCGGATATGAAAATTTCCCGGATGGATACTGACACCGTCAATGCCACCAACACCCACGAAATGATCCTGGATCGTTTCAAGACGGAAAACACCCCGGTGCTCATCGGCACGCAGATGGTGGCAAAGGGTCTGAACTTACCCAATGTGACGCTGGTTGGCGTGCTGGATGCGGACTTGAGTCTGTATACCGATAATTTCCGGGCTGCGGAGACGACTTTCAATATGCTGACCCAGGTGGTGGGTCGGGCAGGTCGGGGCGAGGATGCCGGTCAGGCGATGATCCAGACCCTTGTGCCGGAACATCAGGTGATCGATCTGGCGGCAAAGCAGGATTACGAGGGTTTCTATGAAATGGAGATCCGCCTGCGGCAGTTGCAGAAATGCCCGCCTTTCGGTGATCTGGCTGTGATCACATTTTCCGGTCTGGAAGAGGGAAGAGTCCTCCGGGGCGCCACCAAATTCCGTGACAGTTTGCGAACTTGCCTGCAGCAGCCGGAATATGCAGAATTTGAAAGCACCGTGCTGGGGCCTGCCCCCTGCAGCGTGCCGAAGATCAATTATAACTACCGCTATCAACTGACACTTCGCTGCCGTATGAATAAGCGGTTGCGCCTGCTTTTGGCGCATATGCTGCGGCAGTTTTCTCAGGATCGGGAAAACCGCGGCGTGTCAGCATTTATCGATGTGAATGGTTTTAATTAAGCAGTAAAGAAAAATATAAACGAAAAGACCGCAGTGGGGCTATCGGGGTTCGATTTCTCACTGCTTAAGAGAGGAAAAATAAATGGGACTGCGTAAAATTTTAACAGATGCCGAACCGGCGCTGCACAAAACCTGCAGACCGGTGATCAACTTTGATCAGCGTCTTCATACCCTGCTGGACGATATGCGGGAAACTTTGATCGACTCCGGTGGTGTGGGTCTTGCCGCGCCCCAGGTGGGCATTTTGCGCCGGGTGGTGCTGGTGGATATCGGTGAGGAAATTCTGGAACTGGTAAACCCCACACTGGTGGAGACAGACGGCGAGCAGGAAGGACCGGAGGGCTGCCTCAGCGTACCCGGCAAATACGGCCTTGTGAAGCGCCCTTACTATGCCAAGGTCCGCGCCCAGGATCGCAACGGCGATTGGTATGAGGCCGAGGGTGAGGAATTGATCGCCCGCTGCTTCTGTCACGAACTGGACCACCTGGACGGTATTATCTATACGCAGGTAATGGAGAGATTCCTGACCGAAGAGGAATTGGAATACGAGGAGTAAACTTTCTATGCGTGTTGTTTTTATGGGAACGCCGGATATTGCGGCGACCTGTTTGAAAAAGATCATTGCAGACGGTTTTGATGTGGTGGGTGTTTACACCCAGCCGGACAGACCGAAAAACCGCGGTATGAAACTTGCCTTTTCCCCCGTTAAGGAGGTGGCGCTGGAAAACGGTCTGCCCGTGTTCCAGCCGGAATACTTCCGGGAAGGGGAGACGGTAGAAGAACTTGCCGCGCTGAAGCCGGATGTGGTGGCTGTGGTGGCTTACGGACGGATCCTGCCCCAGAGGGTGCTGGATGTTCCTGCCAAGGGCTGCATCAATATCCACGCCAGTTGCCTGCCGCAGTACCGCGGTTCTGCCCCTTATCAGTGGGCGGTGTTGGACGGTCTGCAGGAGACCGGCGTTACGGCGATGTATTTGTGCCGTGAGATGGATGCCGGCGATATGATCGATGTGGCAAAAACGCCTATCGGACCGGATGAGACCGCCGGAGAATTGCTGGACCGTCTGGCAGTTCTGGGTGCGGACCTTCTGAGCCGCACGCTGAAACAGTTTGAAAACGGCAAGCCCGATGCAAAACCTCAGGATCACGCGTTGGCAACATACGCGCCGATGCTGGATAAGAGTATGTGTCCTATCGATTGGAATAAAACTGCGCAGCAGGTCCACAACCACGTACGGGGTATGAATCCCTGGCCCTGCGCAACCGCCCAGTTGGGCGGCACAAAGTTTAAGATCCACGCCACAGCCCTTGTGGATGTGCAAACAGACAAAGCCCCCGGCACGATCCTTGCCCTGACCAAAACCGGCTTGCAGGTAGCCTGCGGCGACGGTGTTGTGGAGATCCGCATTTTGCAGGCGGAAGGCGGCAAGCGGATGGCAGCCCCTGATTATTTCCGGGGTCATCCTTTGGAGATCTGAGTATGGGCGCAAGAGAAACGGCGTTAAATGTGCTGATCGCCTGCCGCAAAGACGGCGCCTGGTCCAACGGTGTGCTGAAAGAATATGTACAGCGGGACCGGTTAGACCGTCGGGAGGCGGCGCTGGCAGCCCGGCTGTGTTACGGTGTGCTGCAGAACCGGGGCAAACTGGATTTCTATCTGAAGCAACTGCTGACCGGCCGGCTGAAGGACCTGCATCCTGCTGTCCACGATATTCTGCATCTGGGTCTGTATCAGATCTTTGAAATGGACAAGATCCCCCAGTCTGCGGCAGTAAATGCGTCGGTAGACCTTGCCAAAAAGTACTGCCGGAAACTGCGCAATGCGCCGGGACTTGTCAATGCGGTGCTGCGCAACGCCATTCGCAACGCCGGTACGTTAAAGCAGCCGAAAGCCCTTTGCGATCGGTATTCCCACCCGCAGAAACTGATCGACCTTCTTGGTGCGTATGTGGGAAAAGCGCATTTAGAACCGATGCTTGCGGCCAACAATGCTGTGCCGCCGACGGTGGCGCAGTGCAATATACAAAAGACGGATTTAGCCGCTTTGCAGCAGATGCTGGAAGAAGACGGTGTCACAGCGATGCCCCATCCCTGGCTGCAAAACTGCCTGATCCTGACAAATACCGGCAATCTGGAACAACTTGCCGCTTTCCGGGAAGGTCTGTTTTATGTGCAGGATGCGGCGGCACGGCTGAGCGTGCAGTGCGCGCAGATCCCCAAAGGCGCGAAAGTGCTGGATTGTTGCGCAGCCCCCGGCGGCAAGACATTTGCCGCGGCAATGGACGGGGCAGGGAATATCACTTCCTGCGATATCCACGCCCACAAGACAGAATTGATCCAAAAGGGCGCACAGCGCCTGGGCCTTTCCAATGTCTGCGTGCAACTGCAGGACGCATCCGAACTCCGAACGGAATGGTTGGAGCAGATGGATGTGGTCATTGCCGATGTGCCTTGTTCCGGTTACGGCATTATCCGTAAAAAGCCGGATATCCGCTATAAAGACCCGGACACGATGCTGGAACTTCCCGGGCTGCAACTGGCGATCCTTGAAAATCAGGCCCGGTATGTAAAACCCGGTGGCGTATTGCTGTATTCCACCTGTACGCTGCTGCACCGGGAAAACGAAGCGGTGGTGGAAGCCTTTTTAAAGGGAAATCCCCAGTTTGTCACAGAGCCGTTGCCCTTGCCGGATACATTCCCGGAAAACACATCCGGTATGCTGGCGCTTGTGCCGGGACAGTACGATACGGACGGCTTCTTCATCTGCCGTATGAGAAGGAAACATTTATGAACCACTTAAAGTCCATGACCCAGGCGGAACTGGGTCAGGTGTTGAAAGAACTCGGTCAACCGGCATTTCGCGCCAAGCAGGTTTATACCTGGCTGCACAAGGGTGTCCGCAGTTACGATGAAATGAGCAACCTGCCGAAAGCCCTGCGGGATATACTGGCGGAAAAGTATCCGCTGCGTATTCCCAAGGTGGTACGCAAGCAGGAGTCTCAAAAGGACGGCACCATCAAGTACCTTTGGGAACTGTCCGACGGCAACTGCGTAGAGACCGTCCTGATGCGCTACCACTACGGCAACACGGTCTGTATTTCCACAGAGGTGGGCTGCAAAATGGGCTGCGCTTTCTGCGCCTCCACATTAGGCGGTCTTGTGCGGAAGTTAGAGCCTTATGAAATGCTGGATCAGGTGCTGTTCACCCAGGTGGATTCCGGTTTGCCGGTGTCTCACATCGTGTTGATGGGTATCGGCGAACCGCTGGACAACTACGAAAACGTGCTGCGCTTTTTGGAACTGGTCAACAGCGCCGACGGTATGAACATCTCTATGCGCCATATCAGTTTGTCCACCTGCGGTCTTGTACCGGGTATCGACAGATTGGCAAAAGAGAAACTGCAACTGACTTTGTCTGTGTCGCTGCACGCGCCGACAGACGAGATCCGCAATACCATTATGCCGGTAAACAAAGCATACCCCACCGAGGAACTGCTGGCGGCCTGCCGCCGTTACTATGATACTACCGGCAGAAGAATTTCTTTTGAATATGCGATGATCAACGGTGTCAATGATACCCCGGAGGCAGCCCGCACCCTTTTGAAACGGCTGAAAGGTCTGCCTGCCCATATGAATTTGATCCCGCTGAATCACGTGGAGGAGAGTCCTCTGAAGCCCAGCACCCGGCAAGCGGTGCAGCAATTCCAGAAAATACTGGAAGACGGTGGTGTTCCTGCCACTGTGCGGCGTACCCTGGGCAGCGATATCGATGCGTCCTGCGGTCAACTGCGAAGAAAATACACCAAGGAAACAAAAGCGTAATCCACTGCGAAAGGAGTGTTGCGAAATGCAATATTGGGGCGTTACGGATCTGGGTTGTGTCAGAACACAAAACCAGGATGCCTATCAGATCGAACGGCTGGACAGAAATACTGTCCTTTGTGTTGTTTGTGACGGTATGGGCGGCGCAAAATCGGGCAATGTAGCCAGTACGCTGGCCATTGATGTTTTTGTGCAGGAGATCAAGCGCACCTGGACGCCGGATATGGATCTGGAGAAGCAGGATCAGATGCTTCGCAATGCGATCAAACTGACCAACTTTACCGTCCACGATCAGGCACAGCAGTTTGAGGAATTTGCCGGTATGGGCACCACACTGGTGGCGGCGTTGATCCACGGAAAGAACGCGACCATCGTCAATGTGGGCGACAGCCGGGCGTACAGTATTCGCAGCGAAGGCGTGCGGCAACTGACAACGGACCACTCCTTGGTCCAGATGATGATCAGCCGCGGGGAACTGACCCCGGAACGGGCAAGATCTTACCCGGGTAAAAACCTGATCACCCGCGCCATCGGACCGGAAACCGTGGTAGAATGCGATATTTTCCACCGCAGAACAGAAAAAGGCGAGTGTTTGCTGCTTTGCACAGACGGTCTTTCCAATTTGGTGGACGATCAGGAAATGTTGTTTGAGGTCATACACGGAGATGACAAGCAAAACGGTTGCCAGCGTCTGCTGGATATCGCAAAAAACCGTGGAGCGCCGGACAATGTGACCTGCGTCTTGGTGCAATTGTAAAAGGAGTTTCGGTTTATGGATAAGTATATTGGACGCCTGCTGGATAACCGGTACGAGATCCTCGAGGTCTTGGGTACCGGCGGTATGGCTGTTGTATATAAAGCCCGCTGCCACAGATTGAACCGTTTGGTAGCGATCAAGATCTTGAAAGACGATTATCTGGAGGATGAAGAGTTCCGCCGCCGTTTCCACTCGGAAAGCCAGGCTGTCGCGATGCTCAGCCATCCCAATATCGTCAATGTCTATGATGTCTCCACTTCCATTACTGCGGACTACATAGTTATGGAACTGATCGACGGCATCACCCTGAAACAATATATGGAGAAGAAGGGCGTTCTGAACTGGAAGGAGACATTGCATTTCGCCATTCAGATCGCCAAAGCCCTGGATCACGCCCACAGTAAAGGCATCGTCCACCGGGATATCAAGCCCCACAACATTATGGTGCTGAAAAACGGCTCTGTAAAAGTTACCGACTTTGGCATCGCCCGTATGATGTCCAAGGGCAACACCCTGACCAAAGAGGCGCTGGGTTCTGTCCATTACATCTCACCAGAGCAGGCCAAGGGTGGCAGAGTGGATAACCGCTCGGATATCTACTCTCTGGGCGTTGTGATGTATGAAATGATGAGCGGCAGACCGCCTTATGACGGAGAATCTCCCGTGGCGGTGGCCATTCAGCATATCAATGGCGGCGCTGTGCTGCCTTCTGTTCTGAACCCCAATATCCCCGGCGGTCTGGAGCAGATCATTATGAAGGCTATGTCCCACGAACCGGCGGACCGCTATGCATCTGCTACCAAGATGCTCAGCGATATGGATGAGTTCCGTAAAGATCCGGCAATTCTGTTTGATTACAACACCCCGCCTATTGACGAGGTGACCAGATTGCAGAAGCCGCCGCTGGTTTTGGACGTACCGGAGACCACTACTACCGCAGAGCAGGTGGAGCGCCGGGCAAATCCTGAGCGGCGCACGAGCCCTGAGCGGCGCACAGCCGGCTCCGGCAGCAGCCGTCAGCGCAGACAATCCACCTCTCAGACAAGTCAGCGCACACCTGCCCGCCGCAGCGCAGCCGCAGCGGAAAAGCGGAACAACGCTGCCACCATTGCGATCATCTCCTGCTGTCTGGTAATGGTGGTTGCCATCGTCATCTTCCTGGTGATACTGTTCAACGGCGGCACGACCCAGAAGCCCCAGTTGGTGGAAGTACCGAACCTGATCGGTCAGGTGTACGAGAGTTTGCCGGAATACCCGGATTTTGGTGTAAAGATCGACCAAAATGTCCACGATGACAAAGTGCCTGCCGGACAGATCATCGACCAAATGCCCAAAGGTGGCGACCAGATCGTAAAAGGCGAAAGCATCTATGTTACCGTCAGTTTAGGACCGGCAGAAGTGGCGCCCACAATGCCGGATCTGGCGGATTGGGAACTGAACAAGGCAGAGCAGTATCTGAACAGTATGGGTCTGAAGTTGCAGTTGGTGCCGGAGTACGAGTATCACGAGACGGTCACGGAGAACAATGTGATCCGTACAGAGCCTGCTGCAGGTGAGGAACTGGCGCAAAATCAAACCGTCAAACTGTTTGTCAGCAAGGGCGTGGAGATCAAGACCATCACAATGCCCGATATCATCGGCAGCAAGAAGGATAACGCCAAAAAGATTTTGGAAGATCAGAAAATGGATCTGAAGATCACCATTGAAGAGGTGTTTGATTCCAATGCAGCCGAAGGTGATGTGGTCCGCACAGAGCCTGCCGCCAAGGAAGAACTGCAGACCGGACAGAGTGTAACTGTGTATGTCAGCAAAGGTCCGGAACTGGCTAAGATGCCCAATTTGACCGGCATCAGCGTAGATAAGGCTGTCAGCATCCTCACAACTTCCGGCTTTAACAAATATGTGATCGACCCTGTAGACAGCGACGAAGAAAAAGACACAGTTGTGGGTCAGTCGGTGGAAAAGAATCAGGAAGTGGATGTCAATACAGAGATCATCCTGCAGGTCTCCAAGGGACCGGCAGAGACACCGAAAGTTACGAAAGATGTAGTGATCGATCTGCGTGGTATGGCGGCAGAACACGATATCCAGGTAAAGATCAAGTGTGGCGACGAAGTGTTGTTTGATGAACTTGTAAAGGCAGGTACGACATCTGTGACGCTGAAAAACCAAACCAGTTCCGTCCCTGTGAAATACGTAGTTGTAGTCGATGATCAAGAGGGATTTGATCATTGGGAGGAATTTATTCAGCAATGATGAAAAAGCAGAGCGGTAGAATTATCCGTTCCTTAAGTGGATTTTACGATGTACAAACCCCTGAGGGGGTGTTTACCTGCCGGGGCAGAGGTTCTCTGCGCCGGGCAGGCGACAGCCCTCTGACGGGTGATATGGTGGAAATTTCCGTAGAACACGGCAAAGGTATGGTGGAGCGGGTCTTGCCCCGGCAAAACCGCTTTATCCGCCCCGCGGTGGCCAATGTAGATGCGCTGGTGGTATTTGTGTCCAATGTCAACCCGGTGACAGAACCTTTTTTGGTGGACCGGGTGGCAGCCATCGCCGGCGATCAGGAAGTGCCGGTCTATATCTGTGTGAACAAATGCGATCTGGATCCTGCAAAGGATCTGGTGCGGATCTATACCCACGCAGGTTTTCCGGTGATCTGTGCCAGCGCTGAGACCGGTGAGGGCGTAGAGGATCTGCGCAAACTCCTGCAGGGAAAACTCACCGCATTTACCGGCAATACCGGTGTAGGCAAGAGCAGTATGCTCAACGCGCTGTGTCCGGCGTTAAAACTTGCCACCGGTGAGGTCTCGGAAAAACTGGGTCGCGGCAGACACACCACCCGGCACGTGCAACTGTACTGTCTGGAAGAAAACACCTTTGTGGCGGACACGCCGGGATTTTCCTCCTTTGATACAGAGCAGATGGATGTACTGCTGAAAGAAAATCTGCAGTACACCTTCCCGGATTTTGCTCCTTATCTGGGCAAATGTCAGTTCCACGATTGCTCCCACCGGGCAGAGCCCAACTGCGCTGTCCGTATGGCAGTGGAAGCGGGAGATGTGGAAAAGACCCGCTATGACAGTTATCTGCGGCTTTATGAAAAGGCAGAGCAAGTCAAACTCTGGGAACGCAATAAATAAGAAAAC
Source organism: Faecousia sp. (assembly GCA_045540035.1). Classification (GTDB taxonomy): domain Bacteria; phylum Bacillota; class Clostridia; order Oscillospirales; family Oscillospiraceae; genus Faecousia. Next base: position 35,305 of record JAZQGL010000020.1, on the reverse strand, counting down.
CCTCCGGAATTAACTCCGGAGGGTATCTTTTTCGAAAAAATCCGTCCCCAGTTGCTGATACAAGCCCACTGCTAGGGTAATGCCCAGACTGCCGGCTTTTTCCAGCATTTTCTGCAGTGCATCGACGCCCCGCCTAAGGTGTACCAGCAGGGCGTTTTCCGAGGGTTCTGTCCGGTAATGACAGTGGACCTGGCTGTCAAATAAGTAGTTTTCATCGGGCTCTTGCGCCGTGGCAGGGGCAAAACTGCAGCTATTTTCCGTGACGGTGGCGGTTTGGGCATCTTTTGTGATCTCCAGCCAAATTTCCCGCCCTTCCCAAGGTTTAAGATGTCTGTCCAGAGGGCAATCAATGGGCGGTGGCGGGAGAAATACCGGACAATCCAAATCTTCTGCATACACAGAAGATACCCCCACCGGGCAGGGGAGCGCCTTGACCAGCGCTTTTGCGATATTCCGTGTTTCCGGGTTTTCGGGACGCTGCAGATCCAGCAAAAAGTATGCGGGGCGTAGTTTTTCATAAAGATCGCAAAGTTGTCCGGCGATCACCGCCGGATCGTGCCTATGAACCGGTGTCCGGTCGTTGACGATCACCATTGCATCCGGGGGCAATTGCCGGGGCAGATTGCTAAGTCCCGTGGCGTAGCAGGAAAAATGACAGGCCATCCAGGCGAGGTTTGCGCTCAGGCGGTCTGCGTTTTGAAATTCTGTGGCTGTCATTGCGGTATAACCCGTGATTTTCATAGACAAACCCCTCTCGTTATGATACAATATTAACAATATTTATGATACTGGGAGCCAAAATATGTCGCTGTCATTTTTGCCTTGTATGATCACCGATGCCATCACCGATCTGACCCCTGATCTTTTGAAGGAGCGGGGGATCGAACTGCTGATGATGGACTTTGACAATACTATCGTACCCTATACCACATCCGAACCCAGCCAAAAGGTTCTGGATTGGTTCGATATGATGCGCGCCGGCGGGATCCGTCTGTGCGTGGTGTCTAACAGCCGTAATGCACGGGTAAAGATCTTTTGCGAAGAATACGGTCTGGATTGCATCACTCACGCCAAAAAGCCCTTCCCGAAAGGTATCCGGGAATGTCTGGAAAAGTACGGCATAGAGCCGGAAAAATGCGCACTGGTGGGCGATCAGATCTACACCGACACTTTGGGCGCCAACGGCTGCGGGGTACAGTCTGTTTTGGTAAAGGCGATCCACAATCATAATTTCTGGCTGAAGGCCCGACACGTGGCCGAAATGCCCTTTATATTTGCTGCAAGAAATAGGAGGATCCACTGATGAAAAATCTTTTAAAATATCTGTCCCTGCTGGGAGAAGAAATTGACGGTCTGTTGCTGACCAGCCGCTACAGCCGCTTTTATGCTGCAGAGTTTGATATTGCCGAAGGTGTCGCCATCGTGACCCGGGCAGGCTGCCGTTATTTTACCGACAGCCGCTATATCGAGTCTGCCCAAAATGGCATTCAGGGCTTTGAAGTGATCGAAATGAACCGGGCAAATCCCTACAATGCGCTGATCAATCAGGCAATGGCAGATTTTGATGTTCACACGCTGGGCTATGAAGAGGGCTACCTGACCGTTGCGGAACTGCAGAGTTTTGAAAAGGGACTGCAGGCAAATCTGATCCCCTGCGGCGAAAAGATCAATAGTTTTCGCAGCATAAAAGAGCCTTGGGAACTGGATCGTATGCGCAAAGCCCAGGAGATCACCGACAAGGCATTCTCTGAGGTACTGGGACGCATCAAAGTGGGGATGACCGAAAAGGAATTGCAGGCGGAACTGATCTACTGTCTGTACAAAAACGGCGGTGAAGGTCTGGCCTTCGATCCCATTGTTGTTTCCGGACCGAATACCAGCCTGCCTCATGGCGTGGCAGGGGAGAGACAGATCCGGGAAGGGGATTTCATCACCCTGGATTTCGGCGCGCTTTGGGGCGGTTACTGCGCGGATATGACCCGTACCGTGGCGGTAGGGTATGTAACAGAAGAAATGAAAAAAGTCTATGAGACGGTGCTGGCAGCCCAGCAGGCAGGTATTGCTGTTACCAAGGCCGGTGCTACCGGCAAGGAAATCGACGGCGCTGCCCGCCAGGTGATCGCAGATGCCGGTTACGGCGAATACTTTGGTCACGGCTACGGTCATAGCATCGGTATGGAGTGCCACGAAGCCCCCAATTGCAACCCCTCCGGTACTGCGCCTATGCAGGTCAATATGGTCACATCCGCAGAACCCGGCATCTATTTGCCCGGCAAATTCGGCGTCCGCATTGAGGATTTGGTTGTTTTTCAGGAAAATGGCTGCGAAAATCTTACACATAGCCCTAAAAACTTGATTATTGTGTAAAAATATTTGCATTTACTCTTGCAATCAGCGCTACTTTCGGTTAGAATATATGCGTTGTATTATGTAAAAAATCACCCCCGCAAAGGGGCGTATTCTAGGAGGAAAACAAAATGATTTCTGTCAGCGATTTCAGAAACGGCATCACTTTCGATATGGACGGCAAGGTCATGCAGATCATCGAGTTCCAGCACGTGAAACCCGGTAAGGGTGCTGCCTTCGTCCGTGTTAAGATGAAGAACGTTATCACCGGCGGCGTTACTGAAACTACTTTCAACCCCAACGATAAGTACCCCACCGCTTACATTGAGCGCAAGAAGATGGAGTACTCCTACTCCGATGGCGATCTGTACTACTTTATGGACGGCGAGACCTACGAACTGATCCCCATCGACAAGAACACCCTGGACGACAGCTTCAAGTTCGTCAAGGAAAATGACACCTGCACCGTTATGAGCTACAAGGGCAATGTCTTCGGCGTTGAGCCTCCCCGTTTTGTGGAACTGGAAGTCACCGCTACCGAGCCCGGCTTCGCAGGCAACACCGCTACCAACACCCTGAAGCCCGCTACTGTTGAGACCGGCGCTGAGGTCAAGGTGCCTCTGTTCATCAACGAGGGCGAGAGAATCCAGATCGATACCACCACCGGTGAGTACCTGGGTCGTGCAAAATAAGGAGAACACAATGACGATTTCTGAAAAGGCTGCTTACCTGAAAGGCCTGATGGACGGTCTGGAATTGGACACCGAGAAGGCTGAAGGCAAGATGATCAGTGCGATCGTAGATCTGCTGGGGGATGTCACCAAGCGTCTGACCGACGTGGAAGAGACCACCATTGCGATCTCCGATGAGCTGGACGAGATCGAGGAAGACCTGGACGCCATCGAGGACTACATCCTGGACGAAGAGGATGAATACGATGATGACTACGAGGACGACTTCGACGACGATTATGACGATGACGATTTCGACGAGGAAGGCTTTGATTTCGGCGATGAGGATTCCATCATCTACGAAGTAAAGTGCGCTTGCGGCGAGATCATCGACTTCGACGAGGACACGCTGGAAGAGGGTTCTATGACTTGTCCCAACTGCGGCGAGTTGCTGGAGTTCTCTCTGGAAGACGACGAAGACGAAGAGTAATCCATTATCCCCACAGATCACACGATCTGTGGGGATTTTTGCGCCTTAAAACCGGTAGGGAATAAGGATTATAACCGGAATGCAAGAAATGCGTCATATTTTAAAAATCTTGAAAGAAAAACTGCAAAAACATATTGACATTCATTTTCGCGGCGCTATAATTGTGTAGGATGCAAGATAAATTGCGAACACAACGCGATAATGAAGGAGAAATTGCATATGCAGTATCGTATAGAGTCGGACTCCATTGGTTCAAGACAAGTGCCTGTGGATGCTTACTATGGCGTTCAATCCCTGCGGGGCAGTGAGAATTTCCAGATCACCGGTCAGCATCTGCGGGTGGAGTTTATTGAATCTCTGGCGCAGATCAAAAAGGCTTGCGCCATCTGTAACCACGCAGTAGGCGAATTGGAAGGCCGCATTAAGGATGCGATCTGCACCGCTTGCGACGAGATATTAGAAGGTAAATTCCACGATCAGTTTATCTGCGATCCCATTCAGGGCGGCGCAGGTACAACTGCCAATATGAATGCCAACGAGGTGATCGCCAACCGCGCCATTGAACTGCTGGGCGGTGAGAAGGGTGACTACTCTTTGGTCCACCCAAATGACCACGTCAACCGCGCCCAATCCACCAACGATGTCATTCCCACCGCCGCAAAACTGACCGCTGCAAAACTGCTGAAAAAGGCCATTGTCCAGGTTGAGCGGCTCAATGAAGCCCTGCTTCAAAAGGAAGCGGAGTTTTACGGTATCATCAAAATGGGTCGCACCCAGATGCAGGACGCTGTACCCATCCGTTTGGGCGCAGAGTTCGGCGCATACAGCCGGGCCATTACCCGGGATATTTCCCGTATGGAGCGGGCGCTGACAGAGATGTATGCCATCAATCTGGGTGGCACTGCTGTTGGTACTGCGCTAAACGCCAACCCGGTGTATGTATCCTTGCTGGCACCCACCCTGAAGACCATTACCGGTCTGCCCCTTACCAAGGCGGAGGATCTGATCGACGGCACGCAGAACTTAGACAGTTTTGCTTATGTATCCGCAGCACTGAAGACCTGCGCCATTTCCTGCTCCAAAATGGCCAATGACTTCCGGCTCATGTCCTCCGGACCCCGTTGCGGTTTTGAGGAGATCAATTTGCCGGCTATGCAGAACGGCTCTTCCATTATGCCCGGAAAGGTCAATCCCGTAATTCCTGAGGTAATGAGTCAGGCGGCTTTTTGCATCATTGGCAACGATATGGCAATCACTATGGCAGCCGAAGCCGGTCAGTTGGAACTGAACTACGCAGAACCGGTGCTGTATCACAAACTGTTTGAGTCCCTGGGCGCCCTGACCGGTGCGGTGCAGACCTTTGTGGACAATTGCGTGGTAGGTATCACCGCAAATGCTGAGCGATGCCGGGAGTTGGTAGACGGATCTGTAGGCGTGATCACCGCTATTTGTCCCACATTTGGCTACAAGGAGTCTGCGGATATCGCAAAGGCTGCCATTGCCACCGGCGATTCCGTCCGGCAGGTGCTGAAAGACAAGAGCAAACTTTCCGAAGAGGAGATCGACAAACTCCTGGATCCCACCACAATGGTATAAACTATGAGAATTGCAGTTACATATAACGAAGGATCGATTTCCAAAACCTTTGACAAAACGACCCAATTTAAGATCTACGATGTGGCAAAAGATCAGATCCTTGCGACCTTTGTGGAAGAGATCTTTGGATATGGGCAGGGCGTGTTGGAGGGCTTTTTGCAGGATCAGTGCGTAGAAGCGTTGATCTGCGGATATGTCAGAAGAGAAACCAAATCCGCGCTGACCATTGCCGGTATTGCCGTTTACAGCGGCAAGCAAGGCACCGCAGACAAGGCGGTAGAGGATTTATTAAAAGAATAACCGAAAAACCGCGGTATTGGAAAACCCAATACCGCGGTTTGTTATTGTGTTTTAGCCCTGCTGCAGCAGACGCTTTCTGGCAATGTTGATAGGACCTTCGTTCATACTGTTGATCCACGCCAGACTCTTGCCGCAACCGTAGGCTACGCAGGAATCCGGATCGTCAGCAATGGTGCAGGTGATGCCGGTGCGCTCGGTCAGCAGCAGATCCATACCTGCGATCTGACAGCCGCCGCCGGTAAGGGTAATGCCGTTTTCGGCAATGTCGCCAACCAGTTCGGGGGAGGTATCCTCCAGCACAGACAGAACCTCGTCGGCGATCTGTCTTGCCGGGCGGCGCAGCACTTCGTAGATTTCGGAAGACAGCAATGTCAGTTCCCGGGGTGTGCCGGTCTTGGCGTCGCGGCCTTTTACCAGCATACTGATATCCTCGTTGCGGGGATATACACAGCCGATCTGGATCTTGATATCTTCCGCTGTGGTCTCGCCGATGACGATGCCGTGCTTTCTGCGGATATACCGGGCAATGGCTTCGTCAAAGGCATTGCCTGCCACTTTCAGGGAAGAGGAGACCGCTACGGCATTCATAGTCAGCACAGCGATATCTGTTGTGCCGCCGCCGATGTCCACTACCATATGGCCGTTAGGACCGGAAATGTTCAGATTTGCGCCCAGACCGGCAGCCAAAGGCTCTTCGATCAGATATACACGCCGCGCGCCGGCTTCGATGGCGGCATTGATCACGGTGCGCTCTTCCACCTCGGTGACACCGCTGGGAACGCTGATGACAACTCTGGGCTTGGGGTTAAACAGCGTGGCTTTTGTGGCGCTGCGGAACAGGATCTCCAACATTTTCACGGTCATTTCGTGGTCGGAGATCACGCCGTCTTTCAGCGGGTGCATAGCCACCACATTGCCCGGTGTACGGCCTAGCATATTCCGGGCGGCAGAACCCACCTGCAGGACCTTGCCGGTGTTCTTGTCCACAGCCACAATGGAGGGCTCACGGATCACCAGACCCTTAGTGTCCACATTGATCAGCACATTGGAAGTGCCAAGGTCGATACCCAGATCATTGGTTAAAAATTGAAAACGCATTATCTTCACCTACATTTTTTTCTTATCGTGAGAAGCCGCAGCGACGGCGGCAAAATATACTTCTTTCGCACCGGCAAACAGCAATGTCTTGGCGCATTCCGAGGCAGTTGCCCCGGTGGTGATCACATCGTCCAACAGTAAGATCCGTTTGCCAGTGATCTGCTCCCGGTTTTCTGCCCGGTACGCGCCCAAAATATTGGCCCGCCGGGCTGTAGCACTGCCTAACCGGGATTGAGGCGGCGTATGGCGAATACGGCGCAATAACCTGAGGCAGGGGATGTCCAATTCCCCGCACAAGGATTTTGCCAGCAGTTCGGATTGGTCATAACCCCGCTTGATGCGGCGCTGTACGGAGATCGGCACCCAGGTGATCAGGTCGAATTTGCCCCAAATCTCCGTTTCCTGCAGTTTCACTGCCAGGTGTCTGGCATACACCGGGGCATACCGCCGGGCGTTTCCAAACTTAAAACGGTGGATGCTTTTTCTTACCGTATCCTTATAATACCATACTGCGGTCCAATGTGCAACAAATTGAACCTTACTTTTTGTATAAGAAATTTCCGGCGCGTGGGTTCGGCAGTGATGACATAAGTCCGTCTCGTCATCTTTTAACAGTTGGCGGCAAAAGGTACACTTGGCAGGAAAGAGAAACCGAAAGGGCATCTTTATTCTCCCTTTCCTTGCAGACGCAGTTTCAGACCGGTGTAGCGGCGGCCTACTTTGGCGTTTTGTGTCATTACCGCAACGGTTTCTTCCCGACCGACAATGATCAGCAGTTCTCTTGCCCGGGTGATGGCGGTGTAAAGTACGCTGCGGTTCAGAAGATAGGAAGAACCGTTCCAGGCAGACAGCACCACAGCCCGGTATTCACTGCCCTGACTCTTATGGACGGTCATTGCATAGGCAGGTTCCAATTCATTTAATTGGGTGAAATCGTAATCTGCTTCCCGGTCATCAAACACAACCGTCAACTGTTCCAGACCGGGATCAATGGACACCACCGTGCCTACATCGCCGTTGAAAATGCCGTTGCCGATCATACTGCCGTCCCGCTTTTTCCACATAATATCGTAGTTATTGCGGATCTGCATTACCCGGTCGCCCTCCCGGAAGATAAATTCCCCGAACTGGCGTTCCCTTTTATTGGGGGCAGGAGGATTAAGCTGCGCCTGCAGGAGTTTGTTCAGGTTGACAGTACCTACACCGCCTTTTTTGGTAGGCGTCAGCACTTGGATATGTTCCGGGGGAATGCCCATATTTTTCGGCAGGCGGGTGGCGCAAAGATCCACAATGGTCTGACTTGCGGACTCCTCAGACCGGGCAGGCAGGAAGAAGAAATCGTTCTTCACATCCCGCAGTTGGGGCATCTGTCCCTGATTGACCCGGTGGGCGTTCATAACAATCAGGCTTTGCTGAGCCTGACGGAAAATTTCTGTCAGCCGTACACTGGGAAGACACTGGCTTCTGAGCATATCGCTGAAGGGAAATCCCGGTCCCACCGGCGGCAACTGATCCGGGTCGCCCACGAAGATCAACCGGCATCTTTCCGGCACTGCCCGCAGCAAACTGTTCAGCAGCAGAATATCCACCATAGAAGTTTCGTCCACGATGACGGCGTCGGCTTTCAAAGGATTGTTTTCATCTCTTGCAAATACCAGATCGCCGGAGTAGGGATCGATGCCGGCTTCCAGGAGACGGTGAATGGTAGAGGCGTCCTGACCGGTGACCTCTGTCAGCCGTTTGGCTGCGCGCCCCGTAGGCGCTGCCAGCAGGCAGTTCAGACCCAACTGGTCAAACAGCGATAAAATGCCGTTGAGAATGGTAGTCTTACCGGTACCGGGACCGCCGGTGATCAAGAGAAGACCGCTGCCGGCTGCAGCGTAGATCGCCTGCTCCTGCTGCGCAGAATACTGCAGACCGCTGGCTTTGGAGGCTTTTGCCACCAGTTTGTCCAGCCGGGGCGGCGTGTGATATGTTTCCTTTGCGGCTTTCAAAAGCCGATGACAGCAGTACGCCTCTGCCACATACAGATGATGCAGGTAAATAATATCGATACCGGCCAGGTGATCCTGCGCCAGTTTTCCAATGTGCAGCAGTTTGATGATACTGTTGGTAACGGTATCGGTGCTGACCGACAGCAGTTGCGCCGTGGCGGAGACTAATTTATCCGTTGGCAGGAAACTGTGACCGGCAGACAGATTGTACCGCAATTCAAACAGCACACCGGCATCCACCCGGCGGGGATCATTTCCTGCAATGCCGATCTCAATGGCAAACTGATCCACCGCGCCGAAGGGGGCGTCCAGTTCTTCACCGGTCAGCAGATATGGATCGTCATACAAAAAGTCAATGGTGTTTTCACCGTAAAGTTTATAGGCTTTTACTGCCAGTTCCGCAGGCAGATTGTGCAGGGCGAAAAACTCCATAATGTGGCGGATACCCACCTGCAGGCGGAACTCCTCGCCGATGGCCTTGGCTTTGACAAGGGTGATACCGGAGATCTCTGCCAGGCGTTCCGGCTCCCGCTCCATAATGTGCAGGGTCTCGTCGCCGAAACGGTTGACGATCCGGGCAGCCATTTTCGGACCGATGCCCTTGATGACCCGGCTGGAAAGATACCCTAAGATCTGGGTGGCGGTCTCGGGCATCAGCCGCTCCAGAAACTCCGCTTCGAACTGTTTGCCGTAACTGGGGTGGGAGATCCATTTGCCGGTGACCATCAGCCGTTCACCGACGCTGGGCAGGGGAACGGTGCCGACGACCGTTACGGTCTGACCGTCCTCGCAGGCAAGACGCAGTACGCTGTAGCCGTTGTCATAATTCTGATAGACCACACCGGCAATGGTGCCTTGCAGGATCTGTAGTTCCGGCTGTGCCATACTTGCCCACCTCCTAAAAAATCAATGTATACATTTTACTATATAATAATGGAATTGAAAAGTGTTTTTATCAATCTTTTTCGGGAATACTAAATCTGGCAAAAAATAGGATAATGTTTACAAATTGTCCTTGAAAGAAAGACAATTATAGCATATAATGAAACTAATATATATTGGGGAGAATTGACACCGTGAAAAACCTGAGTATGATCGTTTGGCTGACCCAGTTAGGGCTAAGTGTTGCGCTGCCGCCGGTGGGATTTATTCTGCTGGCTGTATGGCTGCGGGACCGGTTTGCCTGGGGAAGTTGGGTGATTTGGGTCGGTATCCTTTTGGGCGTTGTGGGAGCGATTGACGGGCTTCGCAATTCCCTGAAAGCCATGGAGCGTCTCAGCCGTGACAAAAAGCCGGAAAAGCCCCCCGTTGTTTTTAATGACCACGAATAAATGGAGGAATTATGGACTCCCGAAAACTCGTTTTGAAAGAGACAGCAATAATTGCAGCAGGTGAACTGATTTTGTCTGCCATTATGGTTGCTGTGTTTGCGGCGTTGGACCGCTTTGAAATGAAAGTGTTATGGAGCGCCTTGGCAGGCAGCCTGATTATGACCGTTAACTACTTTTTTATGTCGGTGACGGTAAGTTTGGCTGCAGACAGGGCCCGGCAGGGACAGCCGGAGCAGGGGCAGAAAATGATCCGCCTCTCTTCTACGGTGCGTCTGCTGGTGATGGCTGCGGCATTGCTGATCGGTGTAAAACTGGGCGGCAATGTGGTGGCGCTGGCGCTGCCGTTGACATTTGCCCGCCCGATACTGATGTTATCGGAGTTTTTCAGAAAGAAGGGTGATTGATGGACGGAATTGAAGTAAGCGGCGCGCAAACGCTGTTTCAAATTGGACCGATCGCCGTTACCCAGACAATTCTGTCGATGATCGTCGTCACAGCGATCCTTGCCATCGCCGGCGTTTTGCTGGGGAGAAACCTGCAAAAGCGCCCCGGAAAACTGCAGGTGCTGACAGAAAAGGGCGTATCTATGCTGATGAACCTTGTGACAGATACGATGGGACAGCACAATATCGGCTGGGTGCCTTATATCGGCACGATCTTTCTGTCCTCCATACTGGGCAGCCTGATCGGTCTGACCGGTTTTCTGCGCTCCACCACGGCAGATCTGGCGGTGGTGCTGACCTGGGCGGTGATGACAAGTGTGATCATCTGGTATCAGAGCATCAAGCGAAACGGTTTTCTTGGCTGGCTCAAGGGCTTTACAGAACCCATCGTGGTGATGACGCCGATGAACATCGTCTCCGAGATCGCCCAGCCGGTGGCAATGGCATTTCGTCATTTCGGCAATGTGGCAGGCGGCAGCATTATCACAATGATCATCTATACGGCGCTGGCGCTGGCTTCCAATGCGCTGATCGGCGTCATTGCCGGTACCTGGGTGCTGCCGGCAATCCTGATCGTGCTGGGTGTCTTGCTGATCGTAAGAGCCGTTAACAAGCAGAAACTGGCAGGCAAGATCGTCGGCGGTGTGTTTGCGGTGCTGGGCATTTTGGGTATTCTGACCCATTTCGATCTTCTGGGCGGCGTTCAGATCCCGATTTTGCAGTTGGGTCTGCCTGCTGCGCTGAGTGTGTATTTTGATCTGTTTTCCGGCTTTGTGCAGGCCTTTGTTTTCAGCCTGCTGAGTATGGTGTATATCGCAGGTGCGTGTCCGCCGCCGGATCCAGAAGAATAACTTTGTAAACTAAAAATTTATCATATCACTTAGGAGGAACTTATTATGAATGAAGCTATTATGATCGCTGCTAAGGCAATCGGTGCAGGTCTGTGTATGGGTATCGGCGCTATCGGTCCCGCTATCGGTGAAGGTAACGCTGTCGGCAAGGCGCTGGAGGGTATGGCCCGTCAGCCTGAAACAGCCGGCGCGCTGCGTACCAATATGATCCTGGGCTGTGCCATTACCGAGACTACCGGTATCTACTCCCTGGTTATTGCTCTGCTGATCCTGTTTGCAATCTGATCGGCGCTTTCCGGAAACTTTGCAAGGAAAGGAGCTTGAACTGTGGGACCGGGAGAATTCTTGAATATTAACTTTTTCACGGCGCTGTTCACCCTTGTCAATACCATTGTTCTGTTTGTGGTTCTGAAGACATTTCTGTTCCAGCCGGTGATGAAAATGATCGCCGACCGCCAGCAGGAGATCGACGATATGTATGCTGCTGCTGACGAGGCAAAGGAAAATGCCCAGGCGCTGGAGGCTTCCTACAAGGAAAAACTGGCCGTTGCCGCCCAGACAGGCGAAGCAATGGTGAAAGAAGCCGTACTGCGTGGTCAGAACCGGGAAGAGGAGATCCTGCGCCAGGCCAATGCGGAGGCAGATGCCATTCGCCGCAAGGCGGTTGCGGATATCGCCCAGGAAAAGAAAAAGGCCATTAACGATGCCAAGGACGAGATCGCAGATATCGCTATGGACATTGCCGGCAAGGTGGTTGGTCGCAGCCTGAATACCCAGGACCAGGCACAACTTGTGGACAAGTTTATTGACCAATTGGGTGAAAGCCTATGACAAGCGTAGGTGTGAATTACGGTCAGGCGCTTTACAGCCTGGCAAAAGAAGAGACTCTGACAGAGCAGATCTTGGTGCAACTGAATGTACTCAGCGAGGTGTTTTCTCAGGAGCCGGATTATTTGCGGCTGCTGTCAGCCCACAATATCAGCAAGCAGGAGCGCTGTGATGTGCTGGATCGGTGCTTTAGCGGGAAAGTACACCCTTATGTGCTGAATTTTATGAAACTGCTGACGGAAAAAGGCTATGCCCGGCATTTTGACGATTGCCGCAAAGCCTATATTTCCCAGTACAACGAAGATAACGGTATTCTGAGCGTTCGGGCGGTAACGGCTGTGGAACTGACGCAGGAACAGATCGGTAAACTCACCGGAAAACTGGAAGATATTACCGGGAAAAAGGTGCAGTTGCAGTTTCGGATCGATCCTGCCTGCCTTGGCGGTATCCGGCTTGACTATGACGGTAAACGGCTGGACGGTACGGTACAGCAACGCCTGGCGCAGATCGGCGCTATGCTGAAGAATACAGAGGTATGATATGGAATTAAGACCTGAAGAAATCACGAAACTGATTCGTGAGCAAATTAAAAATTACGAGGCAAAACTGGAAGCCAGCGAGACCGGCGTGGTGATCCTGGTAGGTGACGGTATTGCCAAGGTATCCGGGCTTGACAAGTGTATGGCCGGCGAACTGGTGGAGTTTCCCAACGGCTCCTACGGTATGGCCCAGAATTTGGAAGAGGATACGGTGTCTGTTGTTATTCTTGGTACGGATAACGGCATCAAGGAAGGCGACACCGTTAAGCGCACCGGCAAGGTGGTTTCTGTGCCTGTAGGCGCAGGACTCATTGGCCGCGTTGTCAATGCATTGGGTGAGCCTATCGACGGAAAAGGCGCCATCGCTGCGGAATCTTACCGCCCCATTGAGTGTCCTGCCCCCGGCATTATTGAAAGAAAGCACGTCAGCCGTCCTTTGCAGACCGGCATCAAAGCCATCGATGCTATGATCCCCATCGGTCGCGGACAGCGCGAACTGATCATCGGCGACCGGCAGACCGGCAAGACCACCATCGCAACAGATACCATTTTGAACCAGAAGGGTAAGAATGTGATCTGTATCTATGTGGCCATCGGACAGAAGCGGTCCACCGTTGCGCAGTTAGTCAACAACCTGACTTTGGCAGGTGCGATGGACTATACCGTGGTGGTTTCTGCAACGGCTTCCGAACTGGCACCTATGCAGTATATTGCACCCTACACCGGCTGTGCCATGGGTGAGCATTTTATGTATCAGGGCAAGGATGTGCTGGTGATCTATGACGATCTGAGTAAGCACGCTGTGGCATACCGTGCCATTTCTTTGCTGATCCGCCGTCCCCCCGGACGGGAGGCTTATCCCGGCGATGTGTTCTATCTCCATTCCCGTCTGTTGGAGCGCGCAGCCCAACTTTCCGACGAATTGGGTGGCGGCAGCCTGACGGCGCTGCCGATCATCGAGACCCAGGCAGGTGACGTATCTGCTTACATTCCCACCAATGTCATCTCCATTACCGACGGACAGATCTTCCTGGAGACAGAACTGTTCAACGCGGGTATTATGCCTGCGGTAAACCCTGGTATTTCCGTGTCCCGTGTCGGCGGCGATGCCCAGATCAAGGCAATGAAGAAAGTGGCAGGCTCTTTGAAACTGCTGTATTCCCAGTACCGGGAACTGCAGAGTTTTGCCCAGTTCGGTTCTGATCTGGATGCAGATACCAAGGCAAGACTGGCTTTGGGTGAGCGGATCGTTGCTGTGCTGAAGCAGAAAAATAACGCCCCGGCAGAAGCCGCCCATCAGGTGTGCATTCTGTACGCGGTGGTAAACGGCTATTTGAAAGATATTACCGCAGAACAAGTTCCGGAATTTGAACTGCGTCTGCGGGAGTTTATGGATAATCGCTATATGCAGGTACTGGAGGCGATCCGGACTACCGGCAAACTGGAGCCGGATACCGAACAGACCCTGAAAGCGGCTATCGAAGAATTGCTGAAAGAATTTACCCACTAAGGAAGGAGGGCAAAAATGGCTGGCATTTCCTCAAAAGAAATCAAGAACAGAATCCGTAGTATGGAGTCTACCAAGCAGATCACCAAGGCGATGGAAATGGTGGCAGCGTCCAAACTGCGCCGTGCCCAGGCGCAGGTACTGTCCAGCCGTCCCTACTTTGAGATCCTTTATTCCACCATCAATGAGATCGTGGATTCCACCCGGGATCTTTCTTCCCCTTATTTAACACCCCGAAAAGGCGACAAAGTGGCATATATTGTGATCGCCGGTGACCGGGGACTCGCCGGTGGCTATAACAGCAATGTGCTGAAAATGGTTATGCAGGAGATCCAGGGAAAGGACGCCACGGTGCTGCCCATCGGCAAAAAGGCCGTTGACTTCTTCGAGACCCGGAAAGTGCCGATGATCAGCGTCAACTACGCCGCCGCAGAAAATGTGACACTGGGCGACTGCTTTACCATGGCGAAGGCCCTCTGCAAGCAGTTTTTGGCAGGGGAATTTGACGAGATCCACATTGCTTACACCAATTTTGTTTCTGTGCTGTCCCAGACCCCCGGCACCTTGCGGCTGCTGCCGCTGCTGCGGGAAAATACCGGAAATGAAGGGGAAATTCATTCCGATATGATCTACGAACCGGACAGTACCGAGGTGTTTGAAAAAATCGTTCCGGAGTATCTGGGCGGTATCGTCTACGGCGCGCTGTGCGAAAGCCGGGCTTCCGAGCAGGCTGCCCGCCGTACCGCAATGGATGCGGCGACCCAGAATGCCGATGAGATGATCGCGGATCTGAGCCTGAAATTCAATCAGGCCCGTCAGGCGGCAATTACCCAGGAGATTACAGAAATCGTGGCAGGCTCGTAAGTCTGCTTGTTAGGAGTGAAACCTTATGGCTAATCAGAAAGGAACAGTGGTTCAGATCATGGGCCCTGTTTTGGATATACGGTTTGATGATTGCCTTCCCGAACTGCTCAACGCCATTGAAGTTCCCAACGGCGAGAGCAAGATCGTGGCGGAGGTAGCCCAGCACATCGGTGACAATGTGGTTCGCTGCATTGCTATGAGTTCCACCGACGGTCTGCAGCGTGGCGTTGAAGCGACCGATACCGGCGCGCCCATCACCGTTCCCGTAGGCGACGGTTGCCTTGGCAGAGTGTTCAACCTGCTGGGTCAGCCCATCGACAACGGCAAAGAAATTGAAAGCGAGGACCGGTGGCCCATTCACCGCAGCGCACCGGCTTATGAAGATCAGCAGCCGGCCACTGAAATTCTGGAGACCGGTATTAAGGTCATCGATCTGATCTGCCCCTACGCAAAAGGCGGCAAGATCGGTCTGTTCGGCGGTGCAGGCGTTGGCAAGACTGTTCTGATCCAGGAACTGATCTATAATATCGCCACCGCCCACAACGGCTATTCCGTGTTTACCGGCGTTGGTGAGCGTACCCGCGAGGGTAACGATCTGTACAACGAAATGACCGAGTCCGGCGTTATCAACAAGACCGCAATGGTCTTCGGTCAGATGAACGAACCCCCCGGAGCCCGTATGCGTGTAGGTCTTTCCGGTTTGACTATGGCAGAGTATTTCCGGGATGTAAAACACCAGGATGTGCTGCTGTTTATCGACAATATTTTCCGTTTCACCCAGGCAGGCAGTGAGGTCTCCGCGCTGCTGGGTCGTATGCCCTCTGCCGTTGGCTATCAGCCCACCCTGGCAACGGAAATGGGTGCGCTGCAGGAGCGTATCACCTCCACCAAGGATGGATCGATCACCTCGGTTCAGGCAGTTTATGTGCCTGCTGATGACCTGACCGACCCGGCTCCCGCTACCACCTTTGCCCACTTGGATGCCACCACGGTTCTGGACCGCGGCATTGCATCTTTGGTTATTTACCCGGCAGTTGATCCGCTGGATTCCACCTCCCGTATTCTCTCTCCGGAGACATTGGGCAAGGAACACTACGAAACTGCCCGGGCGGTGCAGAGTATCTTGCAGCGCTATAAGGAACTGCAGGACATCATTGCCATTATGGGTATGGATGAACTGAGCGAAGAGGATAAGACCGTTGTCGGTCGCGCCCGTAAAGTCCAGCGCTTCCTGTCCCAGCCCTTCCACGTGGCAGAGCAGTTTACCGGCTATGAAGGCAAGTATGTGCCTTTGAAGGAGACGATCCGCAGTTTCAAAGAGATCATTGAGGGTAAGCACGATCAGATCCCCGAGTCCTATTTCCTCTATGCCGGCTCTATCGACGAAGTGGTCGAAAAATGGAAGGGTGATAATCAATGAATGATTTTCCCTTAAAGATCGTGACCCCTGACGGCATTCGGTTTGACGGCAAAGCCCAGGAACTGATCGTCCGCACGGTATCCGGTGACCTGGGCATCCTGGCAGGGCATATCAACTGCGTTGCCCCGCTGGGTATGGGTGCTGCTACGGTGATCGTGGACGGCAAAAAGCGCTACGGCGCTTGCATCGGCGGTATGGTCAGCGTGGTAAACGGCGCGGTGACATTGGTGCCTACCACCTTTGAATGGGCAGAAGATATCGATGCCCGGCGGGCTGACCGTTCCCGGGAAAAAGCCGAGACCATTCTGTCGGATAAAGCGGCAACGGATACGGATATCCGTCTGGCTCAGGCAAGATTAAAGCGGGCGCTGATCCGCAAAAGTGTCGCAGATCAACGATAATACAAAAACCCTGCAGTTTCAAAAAACTGCAGGGTTTTTATGTATGATTACTCTGTGGGGACTGTCGCTTCGTCCTTGGCTGCCTCAGACATTACACACAGTATCGCGTCTGCGAGTTCAGGGTCGAGATTCTCACCGTCCCAATCTATATTAGAAGATGCAGGTGCGCTGCTTTCTGCAGCGGCTTTAGCCTCCTCTTCGAGAAGTTGCTTGATAACGCGTTTTAGAACGTCATAAAGTTCGTCCAGGCGGCTTTGTGCTACTTTGCTGCCCTTGGCGGCAGCGGATTCCCACAGATACTTTGCTTTTACAAAATCCAGAGGGACACCGAGACCCTGGCTGTAAAGGCAGCCCAGGCTATGCTGTGCGGGAGCAAAGCCCTGATCTGCTGCTTTTTGATACCACATTGCTGCCATAGCATAATCCTGCTCTACGGCTTCACCCTCTTCGTAAAAGATGCCCATATTGGTTTGGGCTTTGGCAAAACCTTGTTCAGCGGCAAGGGAGATCAGACGGAATGCTTCGTTCAGGTCTTTCGGAAGGTCTACGCCCTTTTTGTATACAAGACCCAAATTCGTTTGTGCTTTCGGGTGATTCTGGGCAACTGCTTTGCGGTACCACGCAAGGCCTTGCTGGGGGTCTTTGGGAACACCTTCGCCAAGGCGGTAATCGACACCCAGATGGTTTTGCGCATCTGCGTTACCCATATTTGCAGCCTCCAATATCAGGGGCATAGCGTCTTCCCAATTTCCCTGGTCAAACAGCATAGATCCGCGGGCATACAGTTCTTCTGCGGTTTTATTCTCTTCCATATAAAACTCCTTCGTTGTGGTGTTATTCTTTACTGTCATAAAAAATTCTGTATTTACTTTCTTTGCCGGCAGGGTCGGGGATTTCCGTTGCAAGCAGACCGTAAAGGTCGCTGCAGCGATTTTCCAAAGCCTGATAAGGGTGGTCACGGGTCTGACCAATGTTGACAAATTCGCCGGTTTCTCTTGCTTTTTTTAAGATCGCCCGGCCTTTTTCGTTCAGCGCCAGCACCCGCACATAAGGCGCAGGCGTATCCATATCCTTTTGGGTGATACCCAGAAATGCGCACATGATCATCCGGTCCAGCCGGGTGCGGGTGTAGCGCTTGGATTTGGTGGCGTTGATCACATCTTCCAAGGTGGCGCTTTCCCGGGCGGCGTGCATCAGTTTGCGCCACAAGCCTTCTGAGGAGAAGGGGAGCGCTTCAAATTCTTCATCGGTCATACACCGCAACTTACCAAGGATCGCCCGCTCACCGGCAAGAATCCTGTGAAGCGGCTGGTTTGTAAAGATATCTCTTGCTTCGGCGGGTACATAGTCCTGCCAATGCTTGTTTTCCAGCATTTGCAGCCGCAGAGCAGTTGCGGAGGGGTTTTCCGGATCCGGGGCAGTATCGTGGTAACTGCCGGGGCGGAGGATGGGCAGGATCTGCATATCGCTATGCAGGGAAAGGATCGCCTTGCAATACTCCACACCCAAGATGTTATTGGGCGTTTCCAAAAGACGGGTATCTGCGCCCATACGCTCCAGAGCCATCTGCCGGGCGGCAGGGAAGGACAGACCTTCTTCCAGTTTTACACGCAGAGCTTGCCGGAAATCATCCGACAGCAGCGCCTGGGCTGTTTTCACAAAAAGGTCGCTGTCCGGGTTTTCCGCGCCAAAGCACAGGTGGCTGCAGAATTGGGAAAGGATAGATACACCGCCGCCGGCAAACCCTTCTGCGGAGTTAAGGGCGGCAGTTACCGGCAGTTCCAGTACCAGATCTGCGCCGCATTTTACCGCCGCTTTCGCCCGGAGCATCTTATCCAAAATCGCCGGTGCGCCCCGCTGGACAAAGTTGCCGCTCATCACACAGACGATGCCGCTGTCTTCGCCTTGCAGCGCCCGGATCGTGTCCAGTTGCTTTTTATGCCCCATATGCAGGGGGTTATACTCACAAATAATGCCTGTAATGTTCAAAATGACCCACCTTTCAGAAAAATTTTCCTTTTAAGGGGTTGAGAAATTTAGAAATTTATTATAGAATAGTACCAGTTATGACTATCTTACCACAAATGGCAAGAAAATCAATTATTATTAGGAGGAGATTCCAATGAACATTCTGATCATTAATGCCGGCAGCTCCAGTTTGAAGTACCAGCTGATGAACCCCGAGACCGGTGAGGTTTCTGCAAAGGGTCTGTGTGAGCGTATCGGCATTGACGGCCGCCTGAACCACAAGGTTGGTGAGAACAAGGTCGTTAAGGACATTCCTATGCCCACCCATTCCGAGGCAATTGCCGCTACTCTGGAGATCCTGGTGGATCCCGTTGAGGGCGTTATCAAGAGCGTTGACGAGATCGATGCTGTTGGTCACCGTGTTCTGCACGGCGGTATGGAATTCTTTGATTCCTGCATCATCAATGACGAAGTCATCACCGCTATCAAGAAGTGCATCCCCCTGGGACCTCTGCACAACCCCGCTAACCTGATGGGTATCGAGGCTTGCCAGGCTGTTATGCCCAAGACTCCCCAGGTCGCTGTGTTCGACACCGCTTTCCACATGACTATGCCTCCCAAGGCATACCGTTATGCCATCCCCACCGAGTACTATGAGAACGATTCCATCCGCCGCTACGGCTTCCACGGCACCAGCCACAAGTATGTTGCAAAGCGCACGGCTGAACTGGTCGGCAAGAAGGAATTCAAGATGGTCAACTGCCACCTGGGCAATGGCTCTTCTATGTCCGCTGTTAAGGACGGTAAGTGCCAGGATACCACTATGGGTCTGACTCCTCTGGCAGGTGTTCCTATGGGTACCCGTTCCGGCGATATCGACGCCGCTGTCGTGCAATTCATCTGCAACAAGTACAATATGTCCGTTGACGAGTGCCTGAATATGCTGAACAAGAAGTCCGGTATGCTGGCGATCTCCGGCGTTTCCTCCGACTTCCGCGATCTGGAAGACGGCGCAAAGAACGGCAATGAGGATTGCGCACTGGCCCGTGAGAAGTTCTGCTACGAAGTTGCCAAGTATGTTGGCGCTTACGCCGCTGCTCTGAACGGCATCGATGTTCTGACCTTCACCGCAGGTGTGGGCGAGAACGACTGCAATGTCCGCGCCAAGGTCTGTGAGTACCTGGGCTTTATGGGCGTCAAGATCGATCCCGAACTGAACAGCAAGCGCGGCAAGGAGATGTGCATCTCCACTCCCGACTCCAAGGTTCAGGTCTGGGTCGTTCCCACCAATGAAGAACTGATGATCGCTCAGGACACCGCTGAACTGGTCAACGCTGCCAAGTAATTTTATAACAACGCAAAACGCACCGTCAGCCGACGGTGCGTTTTCTTATTTGAGGATCTGTGTGTTTATGAGATGCAGGATATCGTTGCAGACATCGTTGTCACCCAAAGATCTGGATAGTGCGTCGGCGATGGCGGTCTGGTCAAGGCGGCAATCGGTTAGGGCGCTGCTGACAGACTCCGGCAACTGCCAATCCATAGCGTCGGAATAAACCGCCGCCTGCTTGATCCTGCCGGATTCCACCTGCAGTTCCAGGCGGATATGTCCCCAGCCGAACCGGTCCTCGCAACTTAGGGAGAAGGGGAGGCGCTGACCGTAAAGCCATTGCCAAGAGCCGAACATTTCGGCATCCTTCTTGATCTGCATTTGCGCCTTGCTGTCTAAAAGGAGTTCCTCACAAGGCAACCCGTAGACCTCAGAAAATGCGGCCTTTAGTTTCTCTTTCAGGATCTCGCAGTTCAGCCCCGGCGCAAGTTCGTTTAAGTTTACCACCCGGGAGCGGACGGATTGGACGCCTTTTGCCTGGAGTTTTGCCTTCGGGGGCGTCAGGTAGCGGGAGAGTTTCTCCATATCCGCATCAAACAGCAGTGTGCCGTGGTGATATGCTTTGCCGCCTGCGTGATAGAAGGCGTTTCCGGAGAATTTTCGCCCGTCGGCAAGCAGATCGTTGCGGCCGGATTTCAGGGCATCGATGCCCAGATAACCGCAGGCAGTCTGAATGACGGAAAGTTGCTTGTCCACATCGTAAAGGTCTTCGCTGACCAGAAAAGTAAAATTCAGGTTGCCGATATCGTGGTACACCGCGCCGCCGCCGGAAAGACGCCGCGCCAGTTTGCCGCCCTCTGATTCCAGCAGGGCAGTACGGCACTCGGCCCAGGCGTTCTGGTTGCGTCCGATGACCACGGTGTTTTTGTTCTGCCAAAGGTACAGAATACAACTGCCCGGCATCACATTTTCCAGCAAGTATTTCTCTGTGGCGATATTCAGATAGGGGTCTGAGGAGTTGCTTTCATAGATATAGATTTTATGAAACATAGTAATCACCTGAAGGCATTATATATTAATTCTTCCTTTTTGCCTAGAGGAAATTTGAAAAAGGCGTTGACAAAATGTAGGATTGGATGTTATATTTGTTATATATTGTTATGATTATAACATTTGGAGGCATTATGTACAGTATTCGACAGGAACAGATCAAGCAATATGTTGAGAATAAAAATGTGGTTACCATCAAGGAATTGCAGGCACTTTTCCCCAATGTTTCCCTGATGACCATTCACCGGGATCTGGATGCTTTGGAACGGGACGGTACGCTGATCAAATTCCGGGGCGGCGCAAAGTCCGTGCGCCATACCAACGATCCGGAATTCAATGTCCGTATGCACGAAAATAACCCGGGAAAGACCGCCATTGCCCACAAGGCGCTGGAATTGCTGCAGCCCCATTCTGCAATCTTCCTGGATGCCAGTACCACCAATCTGGCTCTGGCGAAGAACTTGCCGGATATCAGCCTGAATATATTTACCACGGGTCCCAGTATTGCTTTGGAACTGTGTCGTTTGCACAATCCGGTGGTGACGCTTTGCTGCGGCACTATTAATCGCAAAAATTTGGCATTATCCGGGCAAAATACCCTGCAAATGTTAGAAAATATCAACATTGACACCGCATTTATCGGCGTGTCCGGCTGCTCTCTGGAGGCGGGATTTACCTGCGGTACGGAAGGGGATATGCTGGTCAAGCGGCTGGTGATCAGCAAGGCGCGGACCAGTGTGGTGATGTGCGGCTCGGACAAATTCAACTGCCTGATGCCCTACACTTTTGCCAAACTGGAAGATGTGGACTACCTGATCACCGACGGTCAACTGCCGGAGAACTTCCTGCAGGCGGCAAAAGCGGCGAACCTGACAATTTTATAACACCACGGGATTGGAGAAAAAATTCTTCGATCCCGTTAATTTTATAAAATAATGATTGACGATATTGTTATAATAAGTTATAATTAACACGCTATAACAAATAATAGGAGGATGTATCATGGCAAATGCTGTCATCATGCCCAAGGCCGGCATCACGGTCGAGAGCTGCATCATCGGCGAATGGTTGAAGAAAGTTGGCGATCAGGTTAAGGTCGGCGACATTCTGTTCACCTATGAGACCGATAAGGCTTCTTTCGAGTGTGAGTCCACTGCTGAGGGTACTCTGCTGGAAATTTTCTACGAGGAAGGCGACGAGGTTCCTTGCCTCATCAACGTCTGTGCAATCGGTAACCCCGGTGAAGATTGCTCCGCTCTGCGTGGCGCAGGCGGCGCACCTGCTGCCGAGGCTGCTCCTGCTGCTGCACCCGCTGCCGCTGCTGCTCCCGCAGCCGCTGTTGCCTGCAACACCAAGGCACAGGCTGTTATTATGCCCAAGGCCGGCATCACTGTGGAAAGCTGCATCATTGGTGAGTGGCTGAAGCAGATCGGTGACCAGGTCAAGGTCGGCGACATTCTGTTTACATACGAGACCGATAAGGCTTCCTTCGAGTGCGAGTCCACCGCAGAAGGCGAACTGCTGGCTATCTTCTTTGAAGAGGGCGACGAAGTTCCCTGCATGGAAAATGTCTGCGCTGTCGGTCCTCACGGTGAGCCCACCGATTGCCTGAAGCCCGGCGCTGCTCCCGCAGTTGTCGAGGAAGTTGCTGCTGTGGCCGCTCCCGCTGCTGCAGAGGTTGCTGCTCCCGCTGCCCAGATCGTTCCCGGCGCTCCCGTATCTCCCAGAGCCGCAAAACTGGCTAAGGCTGCCGGTGTGGATGCTTCTCTGGCAGTTGGCACCGGCCCCGATGGCCGTGTCATCGAGCGCGACGTCCAGAAGCTGATCGCTGAAGGCGTTCCCGCTGCTGCAAAGGCTGCTGTCTGCGACGGTCCTGCATACGAGGATGTGAAGTTCAGCGGTATCCGCCGTGCAATTTCCAAGTCTATGCATACCAGCCTCTCCACTATGGCGCAGTTGACCCATACCACCACCTTCGATGCTACCAACATTCTGGCTTACCGCAAGATGCTGAAGGCAGCCGGTGACGAGTATGCAGGCATCACTCTGGGTGACATCATTCTGTATGCTGTTTCCCGCACTCTGCTGAACCACCCCGATCTGAACGCCAATATGCTGGATGATAACTCCATCCGTCTTTTCAAGCACGTCAACCTGGGCGTTGCTGTGGATACCCCCCGCGGTCTGATGGTTCCCACCATTTTCGGTGCTGACCAGATGAGTCTGCTGGAGATCTCCAAGGCTGTTAAGTCCCTGGCTGCTGAGTGCCGTGACGGCGGTATCAACCCCGACAAACTCTCCGGCGGCAGTTTCACTGTCTCCAATCTGGGTAA
The DNA here is from genome assembly GCA_045540035.1 of Faecousia sp. Classification (GTDB taxonomy): domain Bacteria; phylum Bacillota; class Clostridia; order Oscillospirales; family Oscillospiraceae; genus Faecousia. The sequence goes on along the minus strand of JAZQGL010000020.1, from coordinate 11,945 downwards.
TATGGGTGTTGAGTCCTTCACTCCCGTTATCAATCCTCCCCAGACCGGTATTCTGGGCGTCTGCGGCACTGTTGACCGTGTACGCAAGGGCGCTGACGGCGCTATCGAGATCTACCCCGCAATGGGTCTGTGCCTGACTTATGACCACCGCGCTGTGGACGGCACGCCCGCTGCCAAGTTCCAGAAGGAACTGTGCCAGAACCTGGAAAACTTCACCACGCTGCTTGCTAAGTAATAGAAGGAGGATATAGACTATGCCTAAGAATTTATTTGTCGATCCTGCCGTCGTCAGAGCACCCGGCAAGGTGACTTTCAATGACATTCCCGTCAACCAGTACAACAAGACCGTCAAGGAAGAACTGGACTCCGGCAAGTACACCAAGGAAGACCTGGTTCGTATTTTCCGTGATATGACCATTCTGCGTGAGTTCGAGACTATGCTGAACCTGATCAAGACCCAGGGTTCTTACAACGGTATCGACCACACCTATCCCGGCCCTGCCCACCTGTCCACCGGTCAGGAGGCTGCTTGTGTCGGTCAGGCTTACCTGCTGGACGAGAACGACTTCGCTTTCGGTTCTCACCGCAGCCACTCCGAGATCCTGGCTAAGGCTCTGTCCACCATCAACAAGATGACAGACGAGCAGCTGATGGATGTTATGGAGAACTTCCTGGAAGGTAAGTGCCTGCGCTCCACCCAGAAACTTGGTGAGACCAAGGACGTTAAGGAACTGGCTATCCGCTTCATTCTGTACGGCACACTGTCCGAGATCTTCGCCCGTGAGACCGGTTTCCATATGGGTATGGGCGGCTCTATGCACGCATTCTTCCTGCCCTTCGGTATCTACCCCAACAACGCGATCGTTGGCGGCTCCGCTACCATCTCCACCGGTGCTGCGCTGTACAAGAAGGTCAACAACAAGAAGGGTATCGTCGTCTGTAACATTGGTGATGCTTCCATGGCCCGTGGTCCTGTTTGGGAAGCACTGAATTTCTCCGCTATGGATCAGTACAAGACCCTGTGGGAGTCCCACAATGACGGTATGCCCATTCTGTACAACATCTTCAACAACTCCTACGGTATGGGCGACCAGACCCGTGGCGAGACTATGGGTCAGGGTTGCATGTCCCGGATCGCTTCCGGTGTCAGCCCCACCCAGTTCCACGCAGAGACCATCGACGGCTACAATCCTCTGGCTGTTATCGATGCTATGGAGCGCAAACTGGAACTGCTGCGCAACGGTCAGGGTCCCGTTATGCTGGAGACCATTACTTACCGTTACTCCGGTCACTCCGTCTCCGACCAGAACGCATACCGCACCAAGGAAGAGATTGATGCCTGGAAGGAAGTTGACCCCATCGTCACTTATCCCAACAGCCTGATCGAAGCCGGCGTTATGACCCAGGAAGAAGTTGACGCTATTCTGGCTGAGACTTCCCAGCGTATGACTATGATCTGCAAGGCAGCAGCCGATCCCGAGATCAGCCCCTACTGCGATTTCGACAAGGATCCCGCTGTTGTGGAGCGCATTATGTTCTCCAACCAGAAGGTCGAGAAGTTTGACGACCGCGAGCCCGAAGTTTCCTGCCCCAAGGAAGAGGCTGAAGGCTACAAGAAGACCAAGTCCAAGGAGCGCAGCCCCACCGGCGCCGACGGCAAGCCTGTTTCCAAGATGAAACTGTACAACCTGCGTGACGCTCTGTCCGAGGTTATTTACGATCGTTTCTACGAGGATCCCACTCTGATCGCTTACGGCGAAGACTGCCGTGACTGGGGTGGCGCATTCGCCGTTTACCGTGGTATGATGGACGCTCTGCCTCACTGCCGTCTGTTCAACTCTCCTCTGGCTGAAGGCTCTATCGTCGGCACTGCTGTCGGTTACGCACTGTCCGGCGGTCGCGCACTGGTCGAACTGATGTACGCTGACTTCATCGGCTGCGCCGGTGACGAGATCTTCAACCAGATGTCCAAGTGGCAGGCTATGTCTGCCGGCATCCTGAAGATGCCCGTTGTCCTGCGTGTTTCCGTTGGCTCCAAGTACGGCGCACAGCACTCTCAGGACTGGACTGCACTGTGTGCGCACATCCCCGGTCTGAAGGTCGTATTCCCCGCAACTCCCTGGGAAGCCAAGGGTCTGATGGAGACTGCTCTGAAGGGTACTGACCCCGTGGTCTTCTTCGAGAGCCAGAGAATTTACGACGTGGGCGAGCAGTTCCACGAGGGCGGCGTTCCCGCTGAGCGTTACGAGATCGAGATCGGCGACACCAACAAGGTCCGCGACGGTAAGGATATCACCATCCTGACCATCGGTGCGGCTCTGTACCGCGCTATCGATGCAGCCAAGGAACTGAGCGAGAAGTACGGTATGGAGGCTGATGTGATCAACATCCACTCTCTGTCTCCTCTGGACTACACCAAGATCATCGAGTCCGTTAAGAAGACCGGTAAGGTCGTTCTGGTATCCGATGCTTGCGCAAGAGGCTCTTTCCTGAACGATGTGGCTAAGACCATTACCGAACTGTGCTTCGACGAACTGGATGCACCTCCCGTTGTGGTTGGCGCAAAGAACTGGATCACACCTCCCTTCGAGTTCGACGCATACTTCTTCCCCCAGGCAGATTGGATCCTGGATGCTATCCACGAGAAGATCGTTCCCCTGGCAGGTTACGAACTGAAGAACGGCTGCAACGAAGCAGAGACCGTTCGTCGGGCAAAGCTGGGCGTGTAATAATGGAAATCAGACGGACAGCAAATGCAGGTGTTCTGCTTGCGCTGGACGGCATAACGATTCTGATGGACGGTGTGTGCCGGGAGGTCAAACCCTACCCGGCCACACCCCCTGAGGAACGGCAAATGCTGACAGCACGCTATCCGGATGTGATCGCCTTTACCCACAGCCATAAAGACCATTATGACCCCGGTTTTGCAACCGCATATCAGCGGCAGACAAACGGGGTCATTCTTGGTCCGTCAGACCTTCCCGGTTGTAAAACATCCCAGCAAATGCTGACGGCAGGCGGAGTTACTGTGACACCGGTGGAAAGCCGCCATATCGGCGCAGCGGGAAAGACGGTAAAGCATATGAGTTTTGTGGTGCAGGGGAGCGCCTGCCTGTGGTTTTTGGGCGATGCCACACCCTTTCAGTGGAAGGACCGGACAGACTTACCCAAGCCGGATGTACTGATCGTGCCCTACGCCTACGCAGTAACAGCCACAGGGTGGCAGATCGCCAAATCCCTTGGTGCAGAGAAGATTATCCTGCTGCATATGCCCCGGCGGGAAGACGACACCATCGGGCTTTGGGAGGCTGTGGAAGCAACTGTCCCGAAAGGCAGCATTCACATTCCGGAAGTAGGGGAAACACTCTATTTATAATATGTTGACAAGGATAAATAATGGAAAATAATAAATATGCCCTTAAAACACCAAAAGAGGACAATGTGATCAATGTCCTTATGATTGGCAATTCTTACTGCTACTACTATGTAGAAGAACTTTACGGTATGGCAGAGGCTGCCGGTATTAAAATGCGTGTTTGCAACCTCTATTACGACGGTTGCCCCATGAACAATCACTTGAACTGGTGGCGACAAGGTGAGAAAAGGTACAGATTCTTTGAAACCTTTGACCAGGGAAGAATACGGACCGATAACGTGGATCTGGAATGGGCCTTGGCGCAGCAGCCGTGGGATGTTATCAGCCTGCAGTTGGGTGGCAGCGAAATGCGGAATTATACTCTGGAAGAAAGCCTAAACCAGAACAGAGAAGCCCGGCGTGTACTTTATGACTATGTCCGGGAACGATTCCCCGCTGCAAAACTCTACTTCCACCAGACCTGGACATTCGAGATCGGTCACACAAAAAAAGATGGCTTTGTAATGAAGGATCTCCTGCAACAGATCGCATATACCGAAAAAATTCGCGCTATGGCAGATGTGATTTGTCAGGAAAATAAGGTGGAGCGTATCAATACCGGTGATGCCTGGGAGATCTACCGTAACGCTTGTGATGAAACTGGAATGGCTCACAACCTTTGTGCGCGGTTGGGAAGATCTGACGGCACAGACCCCCACGGTGGTGACGGTACCCACGACGGCGATATCGGCGGCGGACAACTGCTGAATGCGGCTGTATGGTACGAGATACTGACGGGGCTTGATTGCCGGGAGAACACCTACAGACCGGTATACACCTACGAGGGTCAGAGTTATACCCTTAACGAAGCGATGGTAACGATGCTTTTGGAGGCGGCGCATAAGGCTGTGACCGAAGTGCGCCCAAACTATCCCGAAAATCGATAATCTATTACCAGTATAAAAATCCCTCTGCAGCGTGCTGCAGAGGGATTTTTATGTTTACAAGTTAGTCAACGCAGACAGTGCCGTCTTCCTGCACAGTGATTGACATACCGTCTTTCACATACTCCAGGAACTCGTCGCCCAGGCTGTCGATAACCGGCATTTTCACATCCGGCAGCCAGACAGATGCCAGGATAGATCCGGCAGCCGCCAGAGAATCGATAGGCTTGGAGAACAGCATACAAGCGGGCTGACGCGCCATAGCGCAGGCACAGTACAACACCAGACCGCCGGTGGTAGAGCCGATGGTCTGGGGCAGGCACAGCGCCTTTCCTGCCATTTGCTTGTTGTAAAGATCCGGGTTGTTCTGGTCGCCGCAGGTGGCTTTCTTGTCGCCAAACTGCAGCGCACCCTGGAAAGAAGCCAGGGTATTCAGACCGCCGTGGGAAACGATCGCCTCAGCGGTAACAGTACCGGGGGCAACGATGCGTCCTTTGAATTCTCTCATACCCATTACACTCCTTTCGTAATCTTCTGGAGGATCTCATCCTCGGTGTAGTAGCGGGCGGTGGTGTAGGTGCGAAGTTTGTTGGAGCAGGTCATAACGGGCATTGCCTTGCACAGGGGGTTGTTCATATACATCAGCGGGCAGATGTAACTCAGGACAACGCCGGTTGCTGCCAGCCGGGCAGCATACTCGGTCTGCTCAAATTCTTTCTTCACAGCGGGAGCGGTGGTAAATACCGTGGGGATCTGCACCTTCTTCTTGCCGTTGGCTTTTAAGCCTTCCTCTACACGGACGGTCCAATCCTTCAATTGCTGCAGGCTCAGATGGGGACAGCCTACGAAGCAAAGTTTGGGTTTGGCATCGGGATTTTTCCACATAACGGGATATTCGCTCTGCACCCGCGCCAGTTCGGCATCGTCAATGACATAGACCTGCGCGCCTTCTGCGATCAGGCTTTCGCCCAGTTCCTTTGCCTCGGGAGTTAAGTCTGCAATGTGGTAAAGTCCCACAGCGCCGTTGGAAGCGGTGGCAGCGCCAAAGTCTTTCAGGTAAGCGCAGTTTTCGTCATTGAGTTCGTCTCCCAGCCATTTGTCCATACCCATTATGTAGGGAACATCTTCCATTACCTTCATACCGATAGCAGAGCCAAGCAGTTGGGCTTCGGGCTTCTTGCTGGTCTCTACCTTGACGATCCAGGTGGCTTTTCTGCCCTCGTCGGTCAGCAGACCAAAGTTGGGGACAAAGCCGGCAATGGAGCCCATAATGTCCATAATGCCGGAGTTACGGTTCCACCGGGCGCCCAGAACGGAGTTGGCGTAGACAACGGCAGAGGACTCTGCCCAACTGAGGATATCGCCCTTACCGGGCTTGTTGCCCACCTGGTCCAAATAGCAGGCGCAGGTGAACGCATCGTCGTTCATCAGACCCAGTTCTTTCAACTGACCTTCGTACTGTTCCTGGGTGGCGTACATGATCTTGTTGAAAATAAAGTTCTGCAGGAAGTTGGCAGGTACATTCTTATCCACAGGGCGGGGGTCAACAGAAAACTGCTGGGAGGAGACTGCGCCTGCGTCGATCAGTTGCTGCATCAGTTCAAATACCGGCTTCATCATCTTCAGACCGAAGGATGTGACCAGGTGGTTATATTCAGAGGTGACCGGGACCATCTTGTCAGCGCCGAAGGTATCGCCATACATCACAAGGGTCTTCATGACCTTTGCCATAGTCTCGCCTTTGGAGCCGTTCAAAATGGCCTGTTGTTCATCAGTTAGAAACATACAAATTCTCCTTGCTGATTTTTTTGGTGTTACTAGTCGAGTGACACCCAAGGGTGTGTCGGGTATCGTTGGCGTTCGTAACGAATTGTCTGCGGCGACTCGCCGCTCAGAGTTTCATACAGACATCCCAAGCCTGCCAGATAACCGTACGCAGATTACCCACTTTGCAGGCATCGCCGATCACGTGAACGTGCTTGCTCTTCTGGGCGATGGGTGCGGGCTTGTAGCCTACGGACACGATCACATCGTTGGCGGGGATATCAAATTGGTTGCCTTCCTTGTCCTGAACGGTGACGCCGTTATGACGGACTTCACACAGCCGGGTCTCCAGATGGACAGGCACGTTGTTTGCTTTAAAGAAGTCCCGAAGGAAACTGGTGTTGGCAAGGCAGACACCCTTGGTAGTGATCAGATCGTCCTGCATTTCTACGATGGTGGGCTTTTTGCCCTGCAGGTACAGTTCGTATGCGATCTCGCAGCCGGTGAGACCGCCGCCGATGATCACAACGTTTTCGCCTACCTGACGGTTGCCCAGCAGGAAATCCACAGCCTGAATGCCGTGGGAGAAACCGGGAACGGGGATGCGGTTTGCCTCTGCGCCGGTGGCGACGATGACTTCGTCAGCGCCCAGTTCGTTTACATCCTTGACCTCGGTGTTCAGTTTGATCTCGATGGGATACTTGGTCAGTTCCCGCTTATACCAGGCGATCAGCGCCTTGTCCTTCTCCTTAAAGGAGGGAGCGGCAGCAGCGATAAATACGCCGCCCAGTTCGCCGGACTTTTCGTACAGGGTAACCTTGTGACCCCGCTTTGCGCAGACCAGAGCAGCCTCCATACCGCCGATACCGCCGCCCACAATGGCGATGTTCTTAGGCGTTTTGGCAGGTGCAATGTAGTGCTTGGTGGACTGCATAGTCTCAGCGTTGATGGCGCAGCGGGCAAGACCCATAGTATCGGTCAGATCCTGGGTATTGGCTTTGCCATTGGAGGAGGAGAAATTGAAGCAGCCGCTATGGCAGCAGATGCAGGGTTTGATATCTTCCAGACGGTCCTCGATCAGTTTGGTGACCCAGGCGGGGTCTGCCAGGAACTGACGGGCAACGCCCATACCGTCGATGCGGCCTTCGGCGATGGCCTGAGCAGCCACTTCCGGTTCCATGCGACCGGCGCAGACTACGGGGATATCTACGAATTTCTTGATGTGTGCCACGTCGTCCAGGTTGCAGTTCTGGGGCATATACATAGGCGGATGCGCCCAGTACCAACTGTCATATGTACCGTTGTCGGCATTCAGCATATCGTAGCCGGCATCCTGCAGATACTTGGCAGCCTTTTCAGACTCTTCCATGCAGCGGCCTGCCTCTACATAATTTTCGCCGGGAACAGCGCCTTCCCGGAAGCCCTTGACTTTGGACTCTACGGAGTAACGCAGGGACACAGGGAAATCGCTGCCGCAGACTTCCTTAATGGCCTTGACGATCTCCACGGGGAAGCGGTAACGGTTTTCAAAAGAACCGCCGTATTCATCGGTACGCTTGTTGGTCCATTCCATAGTGAACTGGTCCAGCAGGTAACCTTCGTGGACAGCGTGGATCTCTACGCCGTCAACGCCGGCATCTTTACACAGTTTGGCGGTCTTGGCGAAAGCCTCGATGATCTCGTGGATCTGCTCGAGGGTCATTTCGGGGGTGGTGATCTCCGGGTCCCAGCGGGAAGGCAGGGGACTGGGACTTGCCAGTTCGTGGCTGGTATCGATGACAGGTTTGATCAACGCACGGGTAAACTTGTTCTTATGCAGGGGAGCGATCAGTTCAGTGATAGCCCAACTGCGGCCCATACCGGCAGTAAGCTGGATAAAGAGTTTTGCACCGGTCTTGTGGATCTCATCCATAAACTCTTTCAGGTCTTCAAACATCTTGGGGTTTTGCCACAGCCACTTGCCCCAGAAGGTATCACGCAGAGGCGCAATGCCGGGAATGATCAGACCTACATTGTTCTGGGCGCGTTCCAGGAAGAGTTTGGCTGCTTCCTTGTCAAAGTGGCAGCCGGTCAGTTCGAACCAGCCGAACAGGGAAGTGCCGCCCATAGGACACATCACAATGCGGTTTTTGATCTCCACATTGCCGATCTTCCAGGGGGTAAATAAGGCTTCGTATTTCGGATCCATATTGCAAAACAGCTCCTTTTTATTCCTTGTTGAAGAGTAAATTCTTCTCGATAAAATTATATCAAATATGTCGAAACCTGTCAATCATAATGCGACCCGGACACAGGGAAACATACCGATCCATTCGGTCATTGCGAACCAGTGCGCACACTGGTTCGCAATCTCCTGAATAGAGCAGTATGATACCGATGTGTCCGGGTCGATACTATGCTCAGGCAAAATGCATTATACCGAAATGTTCCGGACAGTGGAAAGTAAAGTTTTCCTCCGGGACAACATTCCAGGTCAGATAGTGGGGATTGACGGTAAATTCGCCGCATTTGTAGCAGTTACCCCGCATACTGTATCCGGGCTTGGGATCAAATTCGGGGAAGAACAGACGGATAAAGGTATAAGGAATTTCGTAAGTAACCTCCCAGCCCTCGTCGGTGCGTTGGGGTTTGGGACGGATGAAAGGTGTTTCTTCCACCAGGCGGGAAAGACAGTCCGGGCCCAGGCCGAAGCCCATAAACATAGCGCCGTTTAAGTTGCACTCCAAATTTAAATACCGCAGATCGCCGGCTATGGGGGAGAAGAAAAACTCAAGACAACTGTCCTCGCAGATCTCACCCAGAGGGCCTAAATGCTCTGCCCGGATATTCTGCTCAACGGTGCGAAGACGGACATACAGCGCCTGATCGTCATAGCAGATCTGGGCCTCAGCGCTGATGGGCAGGGGAGCGGTCAACTGCCAGTTGTCGATTTTCAGTGCCGGGATCTGATCCCAATCCAACCGGGCGGGACGGCGAACGATCGTGTATTCTCTCATAGCCTGAACTCCTTTTGCTTGTTCTCGGAGTTATCGTATCACAAAACGGCAGGAAAAACAATGTATTTTTGGGAAAGTGTTCTAAATCCACATTGACAAAAGTTTGGAAAAAGGGTATTATATATGGGTATAGTTGTATTTTCCAAAGTCTGTCTATTCTTTGGAAATTGATTTAACGGAGGGATACTATGATCGCGATCAAAAATGCGACGCTGGTTATGAAGGATCATTTGATCCCTGAGGCCGTGTTGCTGATCGAAGACGGCAAAATCGCCGATTTTGGCGAAATGCGGACAATGTCTGTTCCTGCAGGCTGCCAGGAAGTAGATGCAGAAGGTCTGTATGTAGGCCCCGGTCTTGTGGATATCCACAATCACGCAGGCGGCGGCCACTGGTTCTATGACGAGCCTATCGAGGCAGCGCAGTTCAACTTGCAGCACGGTACTACCAGTGTGCTGGCAACGCTGTATTTCAATATGAACGGCAAGCAACTGGTGGAGCAGGCAATTACTGTTCAAAACGCAATGAAGACCCCCGAGGGCGCTAACATTGCCGGCTTCTATATGGAAGCCCCTTATATGAATCCTAAGTTCGGCGCAGACCGGGAAAACAATCCCTGGAAAGGCCCGATCTGCAAGGAAGAGTACCAGCCGGTCATTGATCAGGTGGGTACAGATGCCAAGGTTTGGGTGGTCGCACCGGAGCGGGAGAACATTGAGCAGTTTGTCATCGATGCCCGCAAGAACAATCCTACAGTCCGTTTCTCTGTGGGTCACAGTGAGGCAAGCCCCCAGCAGATCGAGGCGCTGATCCCTTACGGTCTGTGCATCGGCACCCACCATACCAACGCCACCGGCGACCTGCCTAAGTATCCCGAGTGCCGCGGTGTCTGTGTGGATGAGACGGTGAACTATAACAATGCTATTTACGCAGAAATGATCTGCGACAGCCGGGGTATCCATGTGGATCCCTATATGCAGCGCCTGATCCGGAAGATCAAGGGCGAGGACAAACTGGTGCTGATCTCTGATTCCTGCGTATTTGACGGTCCGATTCCGGAGGGTTATGAGGGCGTTACCGATCTGTGCTTCGATTTCGAAGGCGAGATCGCCGGCTCCAAACTGACTCTGGAAGTAGCCTGCCGTAATATGATGAAGCACACCGGTGCATCCATTGTCGATGTGTTCCGCTATGCTTCCACCAACCCCAGCAATGCCGTGGGCTTTACCGACCGAGGACGCATTGCCAAGGGACTTCGTGCGGACCTGGTGATTTGTGATCACCGGATGAATATAAAATCCGTAATTCTGAAAGGAGAATTCGTAAAATGAAAGACTTTATTACCGATCCCGCAACAAAGTTTGACTTCCAGCCTGCTGACTTCGTGCCCTTTAAGGACAAGGCAGTCTGCGAGCGCGTTCGTAATATGAGCGGCCTGGAACTGGAGCAGCGCGAGGAGTGGTGGCATCCTGAGTTCACCGTTAAGGTTATGATGAACCCCCATCCCGTTCTGATCGCAACTCTGTTCTCCCGTCTGAAGGCTGCTTCCGAGGCAGGTAAGACCTTCACTATGATCCTGGGTAACCCCGAGCCCGATACATACATTCCTCTGGCTCAGTTGATCAACTACTTCCAGGTCGACTGCTCCAAGGTCCATCTGTTCGCAGAGGACGAGTGGGCTGACCAGGACGGCAACATTGCTCCTATCACCTATGAGGCCGGCTTCGCTCACTCCATGATCAAGTATTTCTACTACCAGATCGACGAGAAACTGCGTATGCCTATGGAGAATGTTCACTTCCCCACCAACGCAAACATCGGCGACTACTCCAAGATCATCAACGATATCTCCGAAGGCGGCGCTGACATCGCTTCCACCTCTCCCGGTTGGGCTGGCCATATGGCATTTGTGGATCCCATCCCCGAGTTCATCGGCAGCGGCGACATCGAAGAGTGGCTGAACCAGCCTGCTCAGATCGTGAAACTGCACCCCATGACCATTATGCAGAACTCCCTGAACGGCACCTTCGGTCAGTCCGGCGACATCGCCAACGTTCCTCCCTGCGCTGCTACCATCGGACCTATCGATGTTATGCGTGCTAAGGAGCGTATCGAGGTTCACGCTCTGGCTACCTGCGGTACTTTCTCTTCCTGGCAGAGAATGATCTCCCGTCTGTGTACCCACGGACCCATCACTCCCTACCTGCCTTCCACTATGCTGCAGACCAAGAAGACTCAGGTCTACATCAGCGAAGAACTGGCAGCACCCTTCCAGTGCTGGGAGAAGGTCGGCTACTAATCATTTGGTCGACTCTAAAAGTGCTTTATTTGCGGCTTGAGGGGATCTTTCGCCCCAACTGTGCGTAATGAAAGTACCGAAATACACAAAGTATTCCGGCACTTCCATTCCTTCATTTGGAACAAAATCTCGCCCTCGATCCATCAAAGCAGCACTTTCAGCGACGACCTTGTGGCAAGCCAAACATACAAGTAAAACCAGGAAGCTTCGGCTTCCGGGTTTTTGCATCTGCAACAATGCAGAAAAATAAATGTTTGCGTGTGGAAAGCGGATGTGTTATACTGAAAAAAAAGACGGATTCGGAACAAATTCTGAAAAGGTGGTTTTGGTATGAAACAAGTATGGAAATGGCTGCGAACGGCAATGTGCCTTTTGCTGGCGGTGACACTTCTTGCAGGCGGTATGCCCGTCAGAGCAACTGGGGCAGAACCGGTGGAAATCATCGCTCCGGAGACGGAGGACTTTACACCGGTATTCCGCTTTGTGGTTACAAGCGATGTGCATATCCGCAATGACGCAGATAAAATCAACGGTCACGAACAGCTGGCAAAGCTGTATGAAACGGCTTATGCCTACAGCGAGTCCCA
>JAZQGL010000019.1:0-30890 GCA_045540035.1 Faecousia sp. | reverse complement strand
ATCCAGGTTGATGACCTTTGCGTAGCAGCCGCCCTCGAAGTTGAACACGCCGTTGTCGTCCCAGCCGTGCTCGTCGTCACCGATCAGCAGACGCTTGGGGTCGGTGGACAGAGTGGTCTTGCCGGTGCCGGACAGGCCGAAGAACAGAGCAGTGTTCTGACAGTTCATATCGGTGTTGGCGGAGCAGTGCATAGAAGCCATACCGTTCAGGGGCAGGTAGTAGTTCATCATGGAGAACATACCCTTCTTCATCTCGCCGCCGTACCAGGTGTTCAGGATGACCTGCTCCTTGGAGGTCAGGTTGAACAGAACAGCAGTCTCGGAGTTCAGACCCAGTTCCTTGTAGTTCTCGACCTTAGCCTTGGAAGCATTGTAAACAACAAAATCAGGCTCGAAGTTAGCCAGTTCTTCCTCAGTGGGAGCGATGAACATATTCTTAACAAAGTGAGCCTGCCAAGCCACTTCCATCACGAAACGGATGCCCATACGGGAGTCGGGGTTGGTGCCGCAGAAGACGTCCATAACATACAGTTTCTTGTCGGACAGTTCCTTCAGAGCCAGTTTCTTGCACTCTGCCCAGGCTTCCTGAGAAGCGGGCTTGTTGTCGTTGGCGAACTCGTCGGAGGTCCACCACACGGTGTTCTTGGAAGTATCGTCCATAACGATGAACTTGTCTTTGGGGGAGCGGCCGGTGTAGATACCGGTCATAACATTGACAGCACCCAGTTCGGTCAACTGACCTTTCTCAAAACCCTCCAGAGTGGGATCTGTTTCTGCAGCGAACAGTTCCTCATAAGAGGGGTTATGTACGATTTCGGTAGTGCCGGTAATGCCGTACTTGCTCAAATCGATCTTTGCCATTTGGAATACCTCTTTCATAATAAAAGTAATACCGTTTTGCAGGCGCAACTCCGGCTGTCTGCACGGTATCCATATTTTGCAATGCTATCATACTATACCAAGAGAAAAAATGCAATGAAAATTATTATAATTTTTTGTAAAAATATCAGGTTTTATGCAGATTTTTCTATATTTGACCAACGCAGAAACAAATGGAAAGTTTTGTTTGTGAAAAGGAAAAATTGTATTTGCTTTTCTTTATTTATGTGATACAATGTATTTGGTGGAGATTGGAATTTTTCTAAATCACTTTGCAAAAAGTTTCGATCCTGCCACCTGAATTTATATTTTTTTAATCCTGACGGAGGTTTATCATTATGGCAAGAAAAGTGCAATTTGTTGAGACTGTTCTGCGTGACGCCAACCAGTCCCTGATCGCGACCCGTCTGCCTTTCGAGAAGTTTGAGCCTATGCTTGAGACCATCGACAAGGCCGGCTACTACGCTGCAGAGTGCTGGGGCGGCGCAACTTTTGACGTCTGCCTGCGTTACCTGAACGAAGATCCCTGGGAGCGTCTGCGCAAGATCCGCGCCAAGATGCCCAACACCAAGCTGCAGATGCTGCTGCGCGGTCAGAATGTTCTGGGTTATTCTCACTACCCCGACGATTTTGTGAAACTGTTTGTTGCTAAGGCTGTGGAAAACGGTATCGATGTGATCCGTATTTTTGACGCGCTGAACGACGTACAGAATATGAAGGTCGCTATGGAAGCCACCACCAAAGCCGGCGCCATTGCTTCCGGCACTATCTCCTACACTTCCTCTCCTGTTCACACTCTGGCTAAGTATGTGGAAATGGTGAAGGAACTGAAGGAAATGGGCGCTTCCACCATCTGTATCAAGGATATGTCCGGTATTATCGGACCTCAGGAGATCTATGATCTGGTATCCGCTATCAAGGATGCTGTTGATCTGCCCATCGACCTGCACACCCACTGCACCACCGGTCTGGCTTACCCTGTTTACCTGAAGGCTGTTGAGGCCGGTGTGGATATCATCGACACCGCGATCTCTCCCTTCTCCGGCGGCACTTCCCAGCCCGCTACCGAGACTATGGCTTACGCTCTGCGTCAGTTGGGTTACGAAGTGGATCTGGACGATGCCTGCACAACTGCTATGGCTAACTACTTCAAGGGCGTCCGCGACGAGTACATTGCCGACGGCACGCTGATCCCCAAGGCTTTGGCCACCGATACCCAGTGCCTGATCTATCAGATCCCCGGCGGTATGTTGTCTAACCTGATGACCCAACTGAAGCAGATGAACGCTCTGGACCGTCTGGAAGAAGTTATGGCCGAGACTCCCAAGGTCCGCGCCGATATGGGTTATCCTCCTCTGGTCACTCCCACCAGCCAGATGGTTGGTGTTCAGGCTGTTAACAATGTCCTGGCCGGCGAGCGTTACAAGCGCGTCTCCAAGGAGATCAAGGCTTACTGCCGCGGTGAGTACGGCACTACCCCTGCTCCCATCAACGAAGAGATCCGGGAAAAGATCCTGGACGGCGACAAGATCGTCGAGGGTCGCTATGCTGACACTCTGGAGCCCGTTGTCGAGCCCACCCGCAAGAAACTGGAAGGCCTGGCAAAGTCCGACGAAGATGTGCTGAGTTACATCGCATTCCCCAACCTGGCTGAGACCTTTATGGAAAACCGTAAGGCCCAGGAAGAAAATGTCTGCTCCTACTCTATCGTAGAGGCTTAAGGAGGAAACGGTATGCTGATTTTAACATCTGCACCGTCCCTGTTAGACAATATCCTCACCTTAGGTATGGTTGCAGTCCTCGCCATCATCGTGGTGGTGGCTGTGATCTGTAAGGCTGTTGCCAAGAAAAAGGCTGCCAATGCCCCCGCAGTCGTCGAGGAAACACCGAAGGCAGAAATTCCCGCTGCCCCGGGCAGCGCCGGCGCTTTAAAACTGCACAATGTGCCGCCTAAAACCGCCGCTATGCTGATGGCGATCGTTGCAGACAAACTGGGCAAGCCCCTGAACGAACTGCGTTTCATTTCTATCAAGGAGGTCGAGTAATTATGAAATACAAAATTACCTTAAATAACCGTATTTATGAAGTTGAAGTAGAAGCCGGCAAGGCTATGCTGCTGGACGAATATGAGGCTGTCGCACCTGCTGTGGCTGCTCCCGCCGCTCCCGCAGCCGCTGCCCCCGCTGCCGAGGCCGCACCTGCTGCCCCCGCTGCCGCACCCGCTGTTACTGGCGCTGGCGAAGTTGTCGCCGCTCCTATGCCCGGCACGATCCTGAAGGTCAATGTAACCGCAGGTCAGGCTGTAAAGGCCGGCGAGGTGCTGTGTGTTCTGGAAGCTATGAAAATGGAAAATGACATTACCGCTCCCAAGGACGGTACTGTTTCTCAGGTCGTTACTTCCAAGGGTGCTTCTGTCTCCACCGGTGATGCGCTGGTCGTAATCGCCTGAGGAGGTAAATAATGGAAATCCTGTACGAGAATCTTCTAAAGTTCCAATGGCAGGATATTACTATGATCCTGCTGGGATGCCTGCTGATTTTCCTGGCTATCAAGAAGGAAATGGAACCTTCTCTGCTGCTGCCCATGGGTCTGGGTACTATATTGGTGAATATCCCCGGCTCTACCGCGCTGATCGGTCCTATCCAGGAACTGTATAATGCAGGTATCGCCAACGAACTGTTTCCGCTGCTGCTGTTTATCGGCATCGGCGCTATGATCGACTTTGGTCCTCTGCTGACCAATCCCAAGTTGATGCTCTTCGGCGCAGCCGCCCAGTTTGGTATCTTCTTTACCCTGTGTATGGCAAGCATCTTCTTCCCCGATTTCCGGGACTTTTTCTCCATCGCTATCATCGGCGCTGCCGACGGCCCTACCTCCATTGCTGTTGCCAACAAGTTAGGCTCTCAGTATGTGGGCGCGATCACCGTTGCCGCCTATTCTTATATGGCGCTGGTTCCCGTGATCCAGCCCCCGGTGATCAAACTGCTGACCACCAAGAAAGAGCGTATGATCCGTATGCCCTACGAGCAGAAGTCTGTCAGCAAGACCACCCGCATTATGTTCCCCATCATCATCACTATCGTTGCCTCTGCCATCGTTCCCGACGCCACCGCTCTGATCGGCTTCCTGATGTTCGGTAACCTGATCCGTGAATGCGGCGTGCTGGATAGTTTGTCCGACACTGCACAGAATGTGCTGGCAAACCTGATCACTATTTTCCTGGGCATTTCTGTTGCCTTCAATATGGTTGCAGATAAGTTCCTGAAGGTAGATACCCTGCTGATCATGGGTCTGGGTCTGATCGCATTTATCGTGGATACCGCCGGCGGTGTTCTGTTTGCAAAACTGATCAATGTGTTCTCCAAAAAGAAGATCAATCCTATGATCGGTGCTGCCGGTATCTCCGCATTCCCCATGTCTGGCCGTATCGTTCATAAGATGGCACTGGCAGAAGATCCTCAGAACCATCTGCTGATGCACTCTATCGGTGTCAATGTCTCCGGACAGATCGCCTCCGTTATTGCAGGTGGTATCATTCTGAACATTGCCGCAAAACTGATGGGAGGTTAATGTATGAATTTCCTGACTGCTCCTTCTTTCCAGTTCGAGCCTATGGCTTTTATAGAAAATCTGAAGCATATGGGTGTTGGTATGCTGGTGATCTTCGTGGTCATCGGACTGATCATTCTGACAACTATGCTGATCAACTGGCTGTTCTCTGAATAATCGTAATTAGGGGACCGAAACCGGCCCCCCATTATTTCCCTCAAAGGAGGAATATTATGTTATTGACCAATACCGCCGATATTACCATCGGTCAGGCAGGTCTGTATGCTGTACTGGGCTACAGTGTGGTATTCTTCGGCTTGATTCTTTTGATGCTCGTTGTCATTCTGACCGGTAAATTCTTTATTGCAGGTCAGAAGAAAACCAAAACAAAAGAAGAACCTGCCGTTGTTGCCCCCGCTGCACCCGTAACTTCACCTGCTCCCGGCAGTGCCGGACAGTTGAAATTGCACAATGTAGAGCCTAAGACTGCCGCTATGCTGATGGCTATCGTTGCTGACAAGATGGGCAAACCCATTAACGAACTGCGGTTTCTCTCCATTAAGGAGGTAGACGAATGAATATCGGTGAAATTTTTCTGAAATTGTGGAATGACTCCGGTTTTTCCGCCATTATCTCCGGCTTTCTCTCTGACGGCGGTTGGCAAAATTTGGTGATGATCGCCATTGGCTGTTTGCTGCTGTACTTCGCCATTGTCAAGAAGTTTGAGCCTTTGCTTCTGTGCGGCATTGCTTTTGGCTGTATTCTGACCAATCTGCCCGGCGCAAATCTTTACAATCAGGAACTGTGGACCAATTTTATGACCGAAGGTCACGAAGCCTACCACAGTTACGGTACGATCCTTGCCAACGGCGGTTTGCTGGACTTTTTCTACATTGGTGTAAAAACCAGCATTTACCCTTGTCTGATCTTCCTGGGCGTTGGCGCTATGACCGACTTTGGTCCTATGCTCTCCAATCCCAAGAGTCTTCTGCTGGGCGCTGCTGCGCAACTTGGCGTTTTCGCTGCCTTCTTCGGCGCGATTTTGCTGGGCTTTTCCGGTAAAGAGGCCGCATCCATCGGCATCATCGGTGGCGCTGACGGTCCTACCGCCATTTTCCTGACAAGCCAACTTGCACCCCATCTGCTGGGTGCCATTGCTGTGGCTGCATACTCTTATATGGCGCTGATCCCCCTGATCCAGCCGCCCTTTATGAAGATGCTGACCACTCCTGAGATGCGGAAAGTTAAAATGGAGCAGACCCGTAATGTCTCCAAGGCTGAAAAGATCGTGTTCCCCATTGTGGTTACTATCTTTGTGGCGCTGCTGCTGCCGGATACTGCACCTTTGGTGGGCTGCCTGATGCTGGGTAACCTGCTGAAAGAGACCGGTGTTACCGACCGCCTCAGCGATACTGCCCAGAATGCGCTGATGAATATTGTCACCATTCTGCTGAGTACTTCCGTTGGCGCTACCATGGTAGGCTCTAACTTCCTGACCGTTCAGACTTTGAGCATCGTTGTGCTTGGTGTTGCTGCCTTCATTCTTTCCACCTGCGGTGGCTTGGTCGGCGGCGTCATTATGTATAAACTGACCAAGGGTAAAGTCAATCCTCTCATCGGCTCTGCCGGTGTTTCTGCCGTGCCTATGGCTGCCCGTGTTGCTAACAAAGAAGGACAGAAAGCAAATCCTGCTAATTTCCTTTTGATGCACGCAATGGGCCCCAACGTTGCCGGCGTTATCGGTTCTGCCATTGCCGCAGGTATCCTGCTGAGCATTTTCGGCGGTTAATCGTAAGCCAATCCCCTGCCGCTAGGCAGTGGATTATGCATTTTTCAGAACAAATGTTGCAGGATAACTGCAACGCAGGTATCCTGCTGAGTATTTTCGGCGGTTAAAACTAAATGAACACCCGAACCAAACGGTTCGGGTGTTTGCTTTATCTTAATCGCTTTTCAAGGGTAGAAGATGCAAGGGCTGTCAGGTGGACACGGTTTAAGCCGTATTCTGCCGTGATCACAAAGGATTTCGGCAGATCGTCGCAGGGAACTACCTGACCTTCTTTTTCGGCATTATTCAAAAACGCCCGTGTCCGCTTGGAAGTACTGGTATTGTCCATATCGAAAATGCCGATAATGGACGATTCCCGCACCGCCATATCATTGCCGATGTTTAGATACATATAACTTCTTCCCCTACATTATGTTGATTTGAAGGGGAGGGTCGGTGACCCTCCCCTTATCGCAGTTATTTCCGTTTTTGCCACTGCTGCACTGCCATTTGGTCGCAGCGGTTATTTTTTGGGTTTTCTGCGTGGCCTTTGACCCAATGATAATGCACATCGTGCAAAGAAACCAGCGCCAGAAGTTGCTCCCAAAGGTCAGGATTTAAGGCAGGTTTTTTATCTGCCTTTCTCCAACCGTTATTCTGCCAGCCAATTGCCCAGCCCTTTTGCAGGGCATCAATGACATACTTGGAATCGGAATAAAGTTCCACGATGCAAGGCTCTTTCAGCGCTTCCAGACCGCGGATCACTGCGGTCAGTTCCATCCGGTTGTTGGTGGTGTTATCCTCACCGCCGGACAGTTCTTTCTCGTGACCCTGATATTCCAGTATAGCCCCCCAGCCGCCGGGACCGGGATTGCCGGAACAAGCGCCGTCGGTATATAGCGTTACGGTCTTCAAGCCTCATTCTCCTCTTCGGCAATGGACTCCACGCGCTCCAAAGATACCAGTTTGTTACCCTCTTCGATGCGCATAATGATAACGCCCTGAACATCACGCTTGTACACATTGATGCTTGCGGCAGGTACACGGATGATCACGCCACCGTTTTCGATAAGCATTACATCGTCGGTATCCTTTACCACACGGCAGCCGGCGACCTTGCCGGTCTTGGGTGTGATGTTATAGTTTTTCAGACCCTTACCGCCACGGCTCTGGGCGATCTTCTCCCCGTCAGGACCGGTACGCAGGTACTCGATCAATTCGGTACGCTTGCCGAAGCCGTTTTCTGTAACGGTCAGCAGAGTCGTGCCTTCTTCTGCCTTTTCAGCGCCGATCACATAGTCCTCGCCGGTTAACATAATTCCGCGGACACCGGCAGCATCTCTGCCCATAGGACGCACATCTGTTTCATTGAAGCAGATCGCCATACCGCCGGCAGATGCCAAAATGATGTTATCGCTGCCGTTGGTACGGATCACGTTGATGAGTTGATCGCCTTCGTCCAGCGTGATGGCGCGGATACCGGTCTTTCTGCGGGTATTCAGCGCAATAAAGGGTAAGCGCTTCACAGTACCCTTACGGGTGACCATAACCAGATATTCATCCTCAAAGAATTCACGGGTGACCACCATTGCCGTTACCATTTCATCCTGCTCCAAGGGCAGCACGTTGACCATAGCCGTACCGCGGGCAGTTCTGCCGGCCTCGGGGATCTGGTAACCCTTCCGGTGGTGGACCTTGCCTCTGTCGGTAAAGAACAGAATATGATCGTGGGTAGAAGCGGCGTTCAGACTCTTGACATAGTCCTCGTCCTTCAAATTCTGTGCATTGACACCACGGCCGCCACGGCTCTGGGTGCGGTAGGTATCCACCGGCATACGCTTCACATAGCCCTGGTTGGAGATGGTGAATACACACTGCTCTTCTTCGATCAGATCCTCGATATCGATCTCGTCTTCCACATCCTGGATCTCGGTCTTTCTGCCGTCGCCGAACTTGTCGCGAATGGCGATCAGTTCTTCCCGGAGAACGCCCTGCAATTTCACAGGGTCAGCCAGCAATTCATTGTAATACTTGATTTTCTCCTGCAGTTCGTCGAACTCTGCCTGGAGTTTCTCTCTGTCCAGACCCTGCAGCGCTTTCAGACGCATATCCAGGATCGCCTGAGCCTGCACCTCGTCCAGACCAAAACGCTCGCACAGACGCTCTTTCGCGTCGTCATAGGCAGAGCGGATAATACGGATAACCTCGTCGATATTATCCTGGGCGATCAGCAGACCCTCCAACAGGTGGGCGCGCTCCTGCGCCTTCTTCAGATCGTACTGGGTACGGCGGGTCAGCACTTCCATCTGGAAGGTCAGATACTCGTCGATGATCTGCCGCAGAGAGAGAATTCTGGGCTGCTTCTGATCGTCCACCTGCGCCAGCATAATAATGCCGAAACTGGACTGCAGAGCAGTCTGCTTAAACAGATTGTTCAGTACCACCTGGGGATTGGCGTCCTTTTTCAGTTCGATGACCATACGCATACCGTTGCGGTCGGTCTCGTCACGCAGGTCGGAGATGCCGTCCAGGCGCTTATCCTTTACCTGCTCCGCGATCTTCTTGATCAGTTCGCGCTTATTGACCTGATAAGGCAGTTCCGTAACGATGATACGCATACGGTCCTTGCCGAATTCTTCAAATTCCGTTCGGGCGCGGACAACGATCTTGCCACGGCCGGTGGCATAGGCTGCCCGGATGCCGGATCTGCCCATAATGATACCGCCGGTGGGGAAGTCAGGACCGGTGATGTGCTCCATCAGATCGATCATTGTGGCTTCCGGATCATCCAGCACACATACGCAGGCATTGATCACTTCCGTCAGATTGTGGGGCGGAATATTGGTTGCCATACCGACGGCAATACCCGTAGAGCCGTTGACCAGCAGATTGGGGAAACGGCTGGGAAGAACACGGGGTTCTTTCCGGGATTCGTCAAAGTTGGGGTCCCAGTTCACGGTGTCCTTGTCGATGTCCCGAAGCATCTCGTTGGAGAGTTTGGACATTCTTGCCTCGGTATAACGGTAGGCAGCCGCCGGGTCGCCGTCCACGGAACCAAAGTTACCGTGACCGTCTACCAGCATATAACGCATAGAGAAATCCTGGGCCAAACGGACCATTGCGTCATAGACAGATGCGTCGCCGTGGGGGTGATATTTACCCAACACATCACCGACGCAGGTAGCAGACTTCTTGAAAGGTTTATCAGATGTCAGACCGCTTTCGTACATCGTGTACAGAATTCTGCGGTGGACCGGCTTCAAACCGTCACGGACATCAGGAAGAGCACGGCCAACGATGACGCTCATGCCATACTCAATATATGCCTTTTGCATTTCCGCAACCAGATCGGACTCTGTAATGACCTGATCCGGGAATCGAATATCCTCAGGCTTGTAACTTCTGTTGTGTGTAGCCAAGATGCGTCACCTCCTCAAATGTCAATGTTGATCGCATACTTTGCGTTCTTTTCGATCCATTCCTTACGGGGTTCGACTTGCTCACCCATCAGAATAGTAAAGATCTCATCTGCCCGGCGGGCATCTTCCAGCGTAATACGGCGCAAAGTCCGCTTTTCCGGGTCCATAGTGGTCTCCCACAGTTCGTGGGGGTCCATCTCACCAAGACCCTTAAACCGGGAAATATCCACCTTGGCGTTGCCATCGCCACGCATTTCAGCGGATACCAGATCGCGCTCTTCGTCAGAGTAAGCCACCCGCTCGGTCTTGCCCTTTTTCAGTTTATACAGCGGGGGAACAGCGGAATATACAAAACCGTTTTCGATCATCGGGCGCATATAACGGAAGAAGAATGTCAGAAGCAATGTACGGATATGGGCGCCGTCCACGTCAGCATCGGACATAATGATCACTTTGTGATAACGCAGTTTTTCGATGTCGAAATCCTCACCGATACCGGCGCCCAGCGCCACGATCAGCGGGTACAGTTTATCGTTGCCATAGACTTTATCGGCTCTTGCCTTTTCTACATTGAGCATTTTACCCCACATAGCCAGGATCGCCTGGAAACGGGAATCTCTGCCCTGGATGGCAGAGCCTGCAGCGGAGTCACCCTCGACGATGTAAATTTCGCACAAAGAGGGATCACGCTCGTTACAGTCCTGCAGTTTATCGGGCATCTGTCCGGATTCCAGACCGGTCTTGCGGCGGACGGACTCTCTTGCCTTCCGGGCAGCCTCTCTTGCCGGGTTTGACATCATTGCTTTTTCCAGAATGATCTTTGCAGTAGCAGGATGTTCCTCAAAATAGGTGGCAAGTTCTTCATTGACGATCTGATCGACCAAAGTACGGATATAGGCATTGCCCAATTTTGCCTTGGTCTGACCTTCAAACTGGGCATCGGTCAGTTTTACAGAAATAATAGCGGTAATACCTTCACGGCAGTCCTCACCGGTGACTTTGTCATCGCCTTTGATAATGCCGTTTTTCGCACCGTAGTTATTCAGCACACGGGTCAGCGCGGTCTTGAAACCGGTCTCGTGCATACCGCCTTCCGGGGTGCGCACATCGTTGGCAAAGGACTGCAATGACTCGTTAAAGCCGTCATTATACTGGATCGCGATCTCAGCAGAGGCATCGCCCTTGGAGCCGGACATATAGATCACATCGCTATGCAGCGCAGTTTTATGCCGGTTGGTCCAGGTGACGAATTCCCGGATACCGCCCTCATAGCACATCGTCTCGGAGACTTTTTCTTCTTCACGGGCATCGGTGATGGAAATGGACAGACCTGCATTCAGGAATGCCTCTTCACGCATACGCTCGTGAAGGGTCTCGTAGGAATATACCACCTCGTCGAACATCTCCGGATCGGGCTGGAAGGTGACCTCGGTACCGGTCTTTTCGGTGTTTCCTACAATGGTCATAGGCTGGGTGATATGACCGCGGGCGAATTTCATCTCGTGAATTTTACCGTTTTTGTGTACACGGACCTGCAGCCACTCGGACAGTGCGTTGACAACAGACGCACCGACACCGTGCAGACCGCCGGAAACCTTATAGCCGCCACCGCCGAACTTACCGCCGGCGTGCAGCACCGTGAAAACGACTTCCAGAGCCGGCTTACCGGTCTGGGGTTGGATATCTACGGGGATACCACGGCCATCGTCGGTAACGGTGATGGAGTTGCCGGGATTGATGGTCACGGTGATGTGCTTACAGTAACCTGCCAGTGCCTCGTCGATGGAGTTATCCACGATCTCATACACCAGATGGTGCAGACCGGAGGCAGAGGTAGAACCGATATACATACCGGGGCGCTTACGAACAGCCTCCAGGCCTTCCAGAACCTGAATTTGTTCCGCGCCGTATTCTTGTGTAACCTTGGTTTCGTCAGACATAATTGTCCTCCTTATTCTTGAGAAAGAACTTCGCCCTTGCGAATTTCAATGGTTTTTCCTAACTTTGTAAACCTGCCGGGTTCGCAGCAGGTGATAAATACCTGACCTTCAGATATTTGGTTCAGTACAAAATCCTGCCGACCCGGGTCTAACTCGGACAAAACATCGTCCAAAAGCAGCACCGGAATTTCCCCGGACTGATTGGCCATCAGTTCCCGCTGCGCCAGTTTTAAACTGATAGCAGCCGTACGGGTCTGTCCCTGAGAGCCATAGGATTTTAAATTGATACCGGACAAAGATACATCAAAATCATCTTTGTGCGGACCGGTCAGACACTGGGCGCTTTCCAGTTCTGCCCGATAGTGGCTTTCCAGATGTTCCTGTAACTGACCCGTCAATTCTGAAATCGGCGCAAAGGGATCTGTCACCGTAGAAACGGTGTGATAACGCAGTAAAAATTCCTCTGCACCGCCGGAAAATGCTTCGTGATATCGGGCAGCAGCCTGACCGAGACCCTCATAAAAACGGGCGCGGTAAGAGATCAGCAGCGCACCGACCTGACAGAGCCTTGCATTATACTCCGGCAGCACTTCCAAAAGGGCAGGATTTTCGTACCGGTCTTTTAAAATTCTGTTTTTCTGCTCCAAAATTCGGTTATACTCAGACAGCGCCGCTTCATAATTGGGACGCAACTGACACAGCGCATTATCGCCCAACCGCCGCCGGGCAGAAGAACCGGCTTTTAATACCATCAGATCTTCCGGACAAAATAAAACGGTCTGTAAAATACCGGAAATGTCACCGGCTGTTTTCTTTTTTACGCCGTTTAAATGCACTTGCCGGGGACGGGCTGCGGAAAAGATCACCCAACGCAGTTGCTGCAGCCGTTCCTGGGAAAACACGCTGCCGGAAAAATCCGCAAACTCTGCCCCGAAACGAACCAGTTCACTGCTTTTCTGAGTACGAAAACTTTTTCCCGATCCCAGAAAAGTAATAGCCTCCAGAAGGTTGGTTTTTCCCTGGGCATTATCGCCGACGATCAAATTCACACCGGCATCAAAGCCCATATTCAGTTCTTTATAATTCCGGAAATCGTGGAGCGTAATGGTATTAAGCTTCATGGATACAAATCAAATAGGTATTTCCCTGGAAGGAGAAATTGTCACCGGGGTAGAGTTTCTTACCACGCATCGTGCAAATTTCGCCATTGGCCTTTACAAGACCGTCCTGGATCACATTTTTTGCCATTCCGCCGGAGTCAATGGCGTTGGCAAATTTCAGCGCGGCTTCCAACTTAATAAATTCCGTACCGATGACCACCGGGATCATACCGTTGTCCTTTTTCTTAACTGTAACTTTCATATCTTTATCAGGTGGAGATCCGCACAGGCAGGACCATATAAGCAAAATCGTACTTATCGTCTACAGGGGTCATCACGATGGGGCTCAAACCGTTGGTCAGTTCCAGAACCACCTCATCGCTGGGAACAGCCCGCAGGGCGTCGCACAGATAACGGACATTAAAACCGATCTCCAGTTCCTTACCGTCACCGGAGAAACTGCAGCGGTCTTCTGCTGCGCCGATGGTAGTGTTGGTCTTCAGCAGCAATACCTGATCGGAGAATACACAGCGGACGGGGCTCTTGTATTTTTCCGATACGATCAGACCTACACGCTCAATGGAAGAAGTCAGTTCTGCAACATTTGCCACCAGTTTCACCGGGCAATTGGTAGGCACTACACGGCGCCAATCCAGGAAATCGCCCTCCAGTAGACGGCAGATCAGTGTTGCGCAGCCCATCTGGAACAGAATGTGCTTGCTGCCCAGAGTAAATGCCACATCTTCGTCGCCGTCCTGCAGGATCTTTTCCACTTCCTTCAGACCCTGAGCAGGTACAACAAAGGAAAGGGTACGACCGGTGGTATCATCCATATGATAAGTCCGGCGTGCCAGACGGAAACCGTCAACAGCGATGGCAGAGACCTTATCTTCCTCCACCTCGAACTTAACGCCGGTGTGGATAGGACGGCCCTGATTTTCGGAAACAGAGAAGATCGTGCCGCCGATCAGTTCTTTCATAGCACTTTGGGGAATACGAACGCTCTTGCCGTCACCAACATCGGGCAGTTCCGGATAGTCATCGGCAGATTCTGCGGAAATGGTAAAAGATGCATAACCGGCGCGGATGGAAACTTTGTAGTTGTCATCCACAACAACGGTAACAGGGCCTTCCGGCAGACGGCGGATAATATCGCCAAAGAGTTTTGCAGGCAGAACACAAGCGCCGGCATCGGTAACTTCAGCATCGATCAGATAGGTGATGGCAGTTTCCATATTAAAGCCGGTCAGGCTCAGGCCGCTGGCAGCCTTACAGAGAATGCCTTCAATGGCAGAAAGCGCACTTTTCTGTGCAACGGTTCTTCCGGTAATATTCAGTCCGGTAACAAGCATACTTTTTTCACAGGTAAAACGCATTGTCATAACCTCTTTTCTGAAAAATAATAATATATATATTTATAAATTAGATTATAAGGCAGTAATTGTAGTATTAGTAGGATTTTATGTGGAAAAGTGGGTTTTACCTTAGGGGCGCAACGACTTTTTTTCCACAAGGGAAATGTTGAAAAATAGAAGTTTTACACAGCCTCTGTGGAATAAAAAAGAAGGGAAAGTTATTCACAGGTTATTTATCCACATTCCACAGGTCTTGTGGAAAATTCAGAGACTGGAATTGATATTGGCGGTGATGTCCCGAATGTGGTTTTTCAGGTTCTCGTCGCCTTTGTTCAGCGCAGATTCCACTTTATTGATGGAGTGCAGCACTGTCGAGTGATCACGGTTGAATTCCTTACCGATCTCCGGGGTACTAAGGTTGGTAAGTTGACGGATCAGGTAGATCGCGACCTGACGGGCTTCTGCCGTACCCTTATTTTTCAGCGTGCCGCGCAAGGTCGCATCGTCTATAGAATAGAACTTGCAGACGTGGCTGATGATCAAATTGGGGGTTGGCAGGGCGTTGCCCTCACTCTTGAACATATCGGAAATGGAACGGGTCACATTTTCAAGTGTCAGTTCCATCGCATTCAGGTCTACATAGGCACGCAGTTTCTTAACGGTGCCTTCGATCTGCCGAACGTTACTGGTCACATTGTTGGCAATGTAGTTACAAACTTCATCGCTGAGATCCAGCGCCAGAGAGTCGGCTTTGCTCTTAATAATCGCCATTCTGGTCTCATAGTCCGGCGGCTGGATGTCTGCCAGCAGACCCCATTCAAAACGGGTGCGCAGACGGTCTTCCAAAGTCAGCATATCGCCGGGCTTCCGGTCGGAGGTCATAACGATCTGTTTGTGTTCTTCGTAAAGTTTGTTAAAGGTGTGGAAGAATTCTTCCTGAGTGGCCTCCTTACCGGCGATAAACTGGATATCATCGATCAGGAACAAGCCAGCCTCTCTGTACTTGCTGCGGAATTCAATATACTTACCGCTTTGGATCGCCTGGATCAGTTCGTTGGTGAACTGGTCGCCTTTGATATAGACGATATTGGCATCGGGGTTGTTTTTCCGGATGCCGTTGGCAATGGCGTACAGCAGGTGGGTCTTACCGATACCGGGAGGACCGTAGATAAACAGCGGGTTATAAGTCTGACCCGGCTGGTTGCTGACCGCGATGGCTGCGCCGTGGGCAAACCGGTTGGAAGGACCCACCACAAAGTTATCAAAAGTGAACTGGGGGTTAAAATCCATAGAGGTCTTTCTCTCGCCTTTGGATTTATAGGCGTCCAGTTCGTCAGGTCCGAATACCACCAGTTTGGCATCGGAGTTGAAAATCTCTTTCAAAGCATCCTGAATATACTGGGTGTAGCGGCGGCGGATGGTCTCCCGGCGGAATTCATTGGGAGAATAGATGATCAGTTGTTCGTCGTTGAGCTCAATGATCTCCGCATCGTCAAAACTTGCGGAAATGGTAAGAGCGCTTAAATGCTCCTCCAGATAGTTGATGATCTTGGCCCAGACATAGGCAGAAGCGTACATAAAAAGGCGGCTCCTTTCATCTTTTTTTCGGTGCCATTTTTAGGTTAAAAAACGGAAAAAATTTCGATAGTTTCTCACCGTAAATTTTAACACATTTTCATTGAAAAAACAAGGGTTTTTTCCACAGGTTGTGGATAAAAATCCGATTATTTTTCCGTTTTTTACCGTCTTTTTTTCACCTTTGTGAAAACGAAAAAAAAGAGCCACAAAAGTGGCTCTTTTTTGGTTAATTTTCCCTTTGAAATTATACCAGCGCAGCGGTGATGATCGCCATCTTGTAGACCTCGTCGGCATTGCAGCCACGGGACAGGTCATTGATGGGAGCAGCCAGACCCTGCAGGATGGGGCCGTAGGCCTCGTAGCCGCCCAGACGCTGTGCGATCTTGTAGCCGATGTTACCGGCTTCAATGCAGGGGAAGATAAAGGTGTTGGCGTTGCCGGCGACCTTGGAGCCGGGGAACTTCAACTGACCGACCTCGGGAGCAACGGCTGCGACAAACTGCATCTCGCCGTCGATATCAAACTCGGGAGCCATTTCCTTGGCAATGTAAGTAGCGTCGTGGCTCAGTTTCACAGTGCCGCCCTTGCCGGAACCGTTGGTGGAGAAACTCAGCATTGCGACCTTGGGATCAATGCCGAATACCTTAGCGGTGCGGGCAGTCTCAACAGCCACCTCAGCCAGTTTCTGTGCGCCGGACAGAACAACGTTACCTTCCTTGTCCAGGGTGTCTTCATAACTCAGGTTGATAGCGCAGTCGCCCATAGCGATCTTCTCATCGCCGCGAACCATAATGAAGCAGGAGGAGACCAGGTTGACACCCTTCTTGGTCTTGACCAGTTGCAGAGCGGGACGGACGGTATCAGCGGTGGAGTAGGTAGCGCCGCCCAGCAGGGAGTCAGCGTAGCCCATCTTGACCAGCATAGTACCGAAGTAGTTGCCCTTGGAAAGTGCAGCCTTGCACTCCTCAGCGGACATCTTGCCCTTACGCAGTTCCACCATCTTCTCGACCATAGCGTCCATACCTTCGTAGGTCAGAGGATCGATGATCTCTACACCTTCGATGTTGAAGCCGCCCTTGGCAGCGTTAGCCTTAACTTCTTCTACATTGCCGATGAGAACGGGGGTCAGGAAACCGCCTTCCACCAGGCGGGCAGTAGCCTCCAGAATACGGGCATCGTGACCCTCGGTGAATACGATCTTACGGGGATTGGCCTTCAAGACCTCGATCATTGCATTGAACATAGTGATTTTCCTCCAAATTCTTAATGTAATGGTTTACATAAAATTATTTATTCAGGTATGCGTCGATGGCAGCAGCGCCCTTCTTGCCGGCGCCCATTGCCAAAATAACGGTGGCAGCACCGGTAACTGCATCACCGCCGGCGAAGACGCCGTCACGGGTGGTCATCTCGTCTTCGTTAACGATCAGACAGCCCTTCCGGTTGGTCTCCAGACCGGGAGTCGTGGAGCGGATCAGGGGGTTGGGGCTGGTACCCAGGGACATAATGACGGTGTCTACATCCAGCATAAATTCGCTGTCGGGAACCTCAATGGGACGGCGGCGGCCGGAAGCATCGGGCTCGCCCAGTTCCATACGGATGCACTTCATACCGCAGACACGGCCATTCTCATCGCCCACGATCTCAATGGGATTGCACAGAGTCTTGAACCCGATGCCTTCTTCCTTGGCGTGGTGCTTTTCTTCGGCACGGGCAGGCATTTCGGCCTCGCCACGGCGGTAGACAACATAAACGTGTTCAGCGCCCAGACGCATTGCACAGCGGGCAGCGTCCATAGCCACATTACCGCCGCCTACAACGGCCACAGCCTTGGACTTGATAATGGGCGTGTCATATTCTTCGTTATAAGCCTTCATCAGGTTGGTACGGGTCAGGTACTCGTTGGCGGACATAACGCCAACCAGAGACTCGCCGGGAATGTTCATAAACATAGGCAGACCTGCGCCGGAACCAACGAAAACAGCCTTATAGCCCATCTCGAACAGTTCGTCGATGGTCAGAACGCGGCCAATGACCATATTGGTCATAACGGTAACGCCCTGTGCCTCCAGTTTCTTGACCTCGTTGGCAACGATGGCCTTGGGCAGACGGAATTCGGGGATACCGTAGACCAAAACGCCGCCGGCGGTGTGCAGGGCTTCAAACATAGTGACCTCGTAACCCTTCTTAGCCAGGTCGGAAGCGGCGGTCATACCGGCAGGGCCGGAACCGACAACAGCGACTTTTTTGCCGTTGGAGGGAGTCTTTTCGGGCATTGCATTGATCTTTTCACGGTACCAGTCGGCTACGAAACGCTCCAGACGGCCGATGGCAACGGGCTCACCCTTGATGCCACGGACACACTTGCACTCACACTGGCTCTCCTGGGGGCAGACACGGCCACTCAGAGCAGGCAGGGCGTTGGTGGAGGTGATGATCTCGTAAGCGGCCTTGAAGTCGCCTTCCTGGACCTTCTTGATAAACTCAGGGATACGGACATTGACGGGGCAGCCCTCCACGCACTTGGGGTTCTTACAGCCCAGGCAGCGGTTTGCCTCTTCAATGGCCATTTCAGCGGTGTAGCCCAGGGCTACTTCCTTAAAGTTGCGGGCACGGATCTGAGGATCCTGCTCGGGCATAGGAGTCTTAACCAAAGTCATATTTGCCATTACAGTGTCCTCCTTACTTGATCAGTTCTTTGCCCATTGCTTCCATACGGCAGGAATGGGATTCTTTTACTTCTGCTTCGCGACCGCGGTAAGTGCTGTTACGGCTCATCAGTTCCGCAAAGTCCACTTTGTGACCGTCAAACTCAGGGCCGTCAACGCAGGCAAACTTGGTCTCGCCGCCAACGGTGACACGGCAGCCGCCGCACATACCGGTGCCGTCGATCATAATGGGGTTCAGGGATACACTGGTGTGAACACCGAAAGGCTCGGTGGTCTTGCAGACGAACTTCATCATCGGTACGGGTCCGATGGCCAGAACCTCGTCATATTCACGGCCGCTTTCCAGTAGTTGCTGCAGTTTCACGGTAACGAAACCCTGCTCGCCGTAAGAGCCGTCATCGGTCATTAAGTACATATTGTCGGCACAAGCCTTAAACTCGTCTTCCAGGATCACGATGTCCTTGTTACGGAAACCGACAATGACATCGACCTCAGCGCCGGCTTCTTTAAAAGCCTTGGCAGAGGGCAGTGCGATAGCGCAGCCGACACCACCGCCGACAACACAGACCCGCTTCTTGCCTTCCACGGGAGTGGGCTTGCCCAGAGGGCCTACAAAGTCACGGATATAGTCGCCTTCGTTCAGGTTACCCAGAGCGATGGTGGCAAAGCCGACTTTCTGGAAAATAATGGTAACAGTACCCTTTTCCCGGTCATAACCGGCGATTGTCAGAGGTACACGCTCGCCCTGCTCATCGATGCGGAAAATGATGAACTGACCGGCTTTTGCCTTCTTGGCGATGAAAGGAGCCTCGATCTCCAGCAGGGTAACGGCTTCGTTGAGTTCCTGCTTGCGTACAATTTTAAACATTGCCCAATCCTTCTTTCTTAAAATTACTTATCTTTCAGCAGGTCGCGAATTTCGGCCAGCAGAACTTCTTCGTTGGAGGGTGCAGCAGGTGCAGGTTCTGCTTCCACGGCTTCTTCCTTCTTCTTGCCGATCTCGGACAGTTTATTCAGACCCTTGACCAGGAAGAAAACTACCAGAGCCAGAATAAAGAAATTGATCACAGCAGAGATGAAATTACCCCAGTTCAGAGTATTGAGGATCACATTACCGGCCTCGTCTACCGGGGCTTCACCCCAAAGACGGGGCAGAACGATCTTCAGTTCGGAAAAATCCACGCCGCCCAGGAAAATGGAAATAACGGGCATCAGAATGTCGTCAGTCAGACTTTTGGTGATGGTGGAGAATGCAGCACCGATGATGGTACCGACAGCCAGCGCCATTGCGTTGCCTTTGATGGCAAAAGCGGTAAATTCGTCCCACCAGGAAGGTTTTATTTTCTTCATATTCTTCTCTCCTTTGGTTTACATAATATTAAAGAATTATTTCTTTTCAATGATTTCAATACCGCCCAGGTACTTACGCAGGCACTCAGGCACAACGATAGAACCGTCGGCGCGCTGGTTCTGCTCCACCAGAGCAGGGAAGATACGGGAAGTTGCCAGACCGGAGCCGTTCAGGGTGTGCAGGAACTCGGGCTTGCCGGTAGCCTCGCGGCGGAAACGGATGTTGCCCCGGCGTGCCTGATAGTCACGGGCATTGGACACGGAGGAAACTTCCTTGTAGCCGTCCATAGAGGGGATCAGAATTTCGATATCGTAAGTTCTTGCCATAGATGCGGAGCAGTCGCCGGCTGCCAGTTTCACGGTACGGAAATGGAAACCCAGACCTTCCACCAGTTTTTCAGCCTTGGTAACCAGTTCTTCAAAGGCGGCATCGGAATCTTCCGGCTTGCAGAACTGGAACATCTCGACCTTATTGAACTGATGTCCACGGACCATACCGCGCTCGTCGGCACGGTGAGAACCGGCTTCACGGCGGAAGCAGGGGGTGTAGGCGAACAGTTTCTTAGGCAGATCTGCCTCGCTGAGGATCTCGTCGCGGTAAATGGAGCAAAGCGCAGCCTCGGCGGTGGGCAGCATATAGTGGGTACGGTCGTCGGTGGGGTTGGCGATCTTGTAGACTTCGTCGGCGAACTTGGGGAACTGACCGGCAGTTTCACCGCACATATACTCCAACATATGGGGCGGCAGGATAAAATCATAGCCGTCGGCGGTGTGGGTGTCGATAAAGTAGTTCAGCAGAGCCCACTCCAGACGGGCGCCCATACCGGTATACATCCAGTTGCCTGTGCCTGCCAGTTTGACGCCGCGCTCATAGTCGATCAGACCCAGACCCTGGCACAGATCCACGTGGTGCTTGGGCTCAAAATCAAATTCCGGCTTTTTGCCAACATAGCGCAGAGGTTCGTTGTTCTCCTTGCCACCGGGCAGCAGATCCTCGTCGGGCAGGTTGGGCAGGCTCAGCATAGCGGTTCTGAATTCCACACTCAGATCCTTCAGCTGCGCGGCCTCGTCTTCAATGGAAGCGTCCAGCGCGATAGACTCCTGCTTGTTCTTCTCGATGACGGCATCCAGTTCGGCAGTATCCTTGCCCTGCTTTTCCAGACCTTTCTTCTGACCAAACAGTTTGCCGTTTTCCTTGGCAAGTTTGTTTTTCTGAGCGGTCTTGCCCTCAGTGGAGGTCTTCAGACCGCGGATCTGCACATCCAGTTCCAAAATACGGTCCACGATGGCGTCGCAGTCAACTTCCTTGGCTTTCAGACCGGCTTTGACAGCATCGGGATTTTCTTTGATTCTCTTGATGTCTAACATGGTTTACCTCTCCTTCGTTACTCGTCGATATATCCGTCCGGTTTTCTCGGAATGATGATTGCACAAATGATATATGCAAGAATACCACTGCCGCCGCACAGGGAAAACAGCACCCAGGCGAGACGGATCACAGTGGGGTCAATATTAAAATACTCTGCAATTCCGGCACAAACACCGTCTAGTTTGGTATCGGTATTGGATTTATATAATTTCTTTCCCATAATAAACACCTTACTTTTTGATTTTCATTAAAGCGTCCAAAAGATTTTGCAAGTCCTCTTGTCCGTAAAATTCCAGTTCAAAACGGCCTTTGCGCTTGCCGTTTACGATCTTAACACCGCGTCCCAAGTGCTTGGAGAGGGATTTTTCACATTCTGCCACATAGTCAACGGCGAAAAATGTCTCCTGCTTGGGGGTAGGCGCTTTTGTAAGGTTTTTGCACAGCAATTCCGCCTGCCGTACGGAAAGACCCAGATTTGCGATCTTTCTGGCGGTATCTACCTGCTGCTTGTCAGTTTTTAATGTAAGCAGCGCCCGGGCGTGACCGGCAGTGATCGCGCCTTCCCGGAGCATACCCAACACTGTGGGGCAGAGGGACAGCAACCGCAGGGCATTTGCTACGGCGGGACGGGATTTTCCTACCTGATTGGCGGTTTCTTCCTGGGTCAGACCGTATTCTTCCATCAATGTCTGATAGCCCAAGGCTTCTTCCACGGCGTTCAGGTCCTGCCGCTGTAAGTTTTCGATCAGCGCCAGTTCCATTGTCTTTCGGTCGTCTGCCTCTATGATCACAGCGGGGATCTCCTGCAGACCTGCCAGACGGGCAGCCCGCCAGCGGCGTTCACCGGCAATGATCTGATAATAGCCGTTTTCCAGTTCCCTGACGGTCAGGGGCTGTACAATGCCGTGATTGGCAATAGAATCTGCAAGAGATTGCAGTTCTGTTTCATCAAAATCCTGCCGGGGCTGACCCGGATTGGGTTCTACTTTATGAAGGGGCAGAAGTTGGTAAGCGCTTTTTTCAGCGGTGATTTCTTCAAAATCACCTAAAAGTGCGCCCATACCACGGCCCAGTCCTTTTTGAGAAGCCAAGTATATCACCCTTTTCTTGAGATTTTATAGTTTCTTTACGATTTCCTGCGCCAAAGATTTATAGGCGACAGAACCCCGGCTGCTGCGATCGTATACCGTAACAGGCAGCCCGTGGCTGGGGGCTTCCGCCAGACGGATATTCCGGGGGATCACGGTGGCATACACCTTACCGGGGAAATGTTTCCGGACTTCCTGCGCCACTTGTGTGGAGAAATTTGTCCGTCCGTCAAACATTGTCAGCACCACGCCGAAGATCTCCAGAGAGGGATTGATGCGCTTTTTCATAAGGCGCATAGTGGTCATCAGGTCTGCAAGACCCTCCAATGCGTAATATTCACATTGCACCGGCACTAAAATACTATCCGCGGCGGCCAGCGCATTGATGGTCAGCAATTCCAGGGAAGGGGGACAATCGATCAAAATGGTGTCATAATCGTTTTTTACGGCTTGTAATGCATTTTTAAGCCGGAAATTGGGTTCAGGCAGGGACAAAAGTTCCACAGCCGCACCAGCCAGATCCGGAGAAGACGGCAGCACATCACCAAATTTGGTGTGCTGGATCACTTCCTGCGCAGGCACATCGTTGATCACAACATCATAAACAGACTGTCTTGTTTTCCGCTTATCCACACCCAAACCGGAGGTTCCGTTTGCCTGGGGGTCAAAATCGCAAAGCAGGACCTTTTTTCCCAGTTCTGTCAATGCTGCGGTGAGATTAACAGCGGTGGTGGTTTTTCCCACGCCGCCTTTTTGATTTACAACTGCAATAATTCTACCCATACCAGAATCCTTTTTATCTTAAAATGTTTCACGTGAAACACGGCGGGTGTTCACTCCGTAATGTTTCACGTGAAACATTACATCTTACGGGGTGGTGCTTGTATCGACTGTGGAATAGTTTTTTCCGATGTCTGTCTGCGGCGCAGGGGCGCTCAGGCTGTTAAACAGCAGACCTGCCACCAAACACAAAAGCAGCGTTAAAATGCCGATCGTTAAAGCCATCCACCGGATCATACGCTTTAAGTGAATGATCACATCCGCTTCGGTCTGTTCTTTTTCGTAGACCGGTTTCTTTTCCAAATCCACATTCCGGCGGGGGAGGTGAACAACGGCGTTGGGGCTTACCGGGTATTTCTGCATAGCAGTTCTGCATTCCTGACAAAATACTTGCCGGGGCTCTGTTTCTTTGCCACATTTTAAGCAACTCAAAATGCCCACACCTCCTCACTATAGTCCCTACTATTGTACAACACTTTTACTTATTCGTAAAGAGGAAAATGCAAGATATGTCTGGGAAAATAAAGATAAATTTCCTCTTGACAATCATATGACCATATGATAATATCATATTACCACAAACTATGGAGGTGCAACAAAATGAAATGGACCATCCCCGGAACGGTTTTGCAGATCGAACGCCAGGAGGCGGAACATATCCCCGAACTGTTCCCATCTATGTTTTTGGCTGGCGGCATTGTACTGAGCCAGGTTGCAGGCATCACGGGCCTGGAGCCTTATACGGTACAGAATTGGGTAAAACGCGGTTTTTTAACAGCACCGGTGCGTAAGCGCTATACCCTGCGGCAACTTTGCCGGATCATCAACATCAATATGCTCAAAGGCATACTGCCCATGGAGCGGATCTGTGGTATGTTGGGATACATCAACGGCCAGTTAAATGATGAAAGCGACGATGTGATCGACGATTCGGAACTCTATTTTATGTTTGTGCGCCTGGCAGCCCGGGCAAAGGAATTAGACAATGAAGCAGAACGGGATGCCCTTCTGGAGCAGGCCATGGCGGACTACGCCGAACCCGTTCCCGGCGCGAAGGAACGGGTCAAGCAGGTACTGCGCATTATGCTGACAGCGTACGTGGCAGCAAGAATGCGTCAGGAAGCAGAAAATATGTTACAGCAAATCAATATTTAATAAAGGAGTGTTATTATGGAAGAAAACGGAACATATCGATGGACTCCTAACCAAGGTGCAGGTAAAGGCCAGCCCAAAGATTGGAAAAAAATGGTAAAAACCATACTGATCGGCGCTTTGGCGGTGGTAGTACTGGTTATGGTGCTGACCTGTTTTTACACAGTAGACGATAAGCAGCAGGCAGTGGTTACTACTTTTGGCAAGGTGACGGACATTACCGATGCCGGTCTGCATTTCAAATTGCCTTTCGGTATTCAAAAGGTGAAGAAAGTAGATGTCAATGTATATCAGAAGATCGAACTGGGCTACAGCACGGAGTCTGATAACAACTACACAGTTAATACCAGCGAAAGCACCATGATCACCGGCGATTACAACATCGTCAATGTGGATTTCTTTGTGGAATACAAGATATCCAACCCGGAGCGGTATTTGTACTCCTCTAACCAGCCGGAACTGATCCTGCGCAATCTGATCCAGAGTCAGGTCCGTAATGTGGTCGGCTCTTCCTCTGTGGATGCTGTGCTGACCGACGGCAAGGAAAGTATTCAGATGCAGGTCAAGGATCTGGTGACACAGATCCTGGAAGAATATGATATCGGTCTGACCCTGGTGGATGTCCGCATTCAGGATTCTGAGCCCCCTACACAGGAGGTTATTGAGGCATTTAAAGCGGTGGAGACCGCCAAACAAAAGGCAGAAACCGTGGTCAACGATGCCAAGGCATATCAGAATGCCCAACTACCCGATGCCCAGGCCCAGGCAGACAAACTCCTGCAGAATGCAGAGTATCTGCGTCAGAAGCGTATCAACGAGGCTTACCAGCAGGTAGCGATGTTTGAGGCAATGTATGCTGAGTATGCAAGAAATCCCCAGATCACCCGCAGCCGTATGTACTATGAGGCCATTTCCCAGATCCTGCCCGGTGTAAAAGTGTACATCAACACCGGTGACGGTTCCAATGTGGATATGCTGCTGCCTCTGGAATCTTTGGTAGGAGGTAACGGACAATGAAAAAAGGCATTATAATAGCAGTTATCGTTCTGGCACTGGTCCTGGTATCCTCCGGTGCGTTTTATACCGTGGAAGAAAACCAGTACGCCTGTACTTTCCGCTTCTCTGAGATCGTAAACACAGTAGACACTGCCGGTGTCCATTTCAAGATCCCCTTTGTGGACAGCGTAAAGTATTTCTCCAAGGCTACCCAGTTTTACGATATTCCCCCTTCTGAGGTGCTGACTTCCGACAAGCAGAATATGACCGTAGACTGCTATATTCTGTGGAAGATCTCCGATCCTCAGCAGTTTTACCGCGCCCTTGGCACTACCGTCAAAGCAGAAGAGCGGCTTAACGCCATCACCTACAATGCTTTGAAGACCGCAATGGGTACTTTGGCGCAGGCAGACATTATCAATATGAATGACGGCGCTGAGCGCAATAAGATTTACGAAGGCATTGCAACTACGGTAGATAGCCAGACAGCAACCTACGGTATCCACGTGGAGGATGTGAAGATCAAGCAGTTTGACCTGCCGGACTCCAACCTGAATGCGGTTTACTCCCGTATGATCTCCGAGCGTAACCAGATGGCAGAAAAATACAATGCTGACGGCAATTATGAGGCATCCATTATCCGTAACGATGTGGATAAGCAGGTGAACATCATTATTTCCAATGCCCAGGCAGAGGCTGCCAAACTGGAAGCCGAAGGCGAGGCGGAGTATATGCGCTTGCTGGCTGCTGCTTATGACACCGCAGACAAGAAGGATTTTTATGAGTTTACGCTGGCGCTGGACGCGCTGAAGCAGAGTCTGACCGGTACAGAAAAGACGATCATCCTGGACGGAGACTCCGAACTGGCGAAGATCCTGATGGGCAACTAAACAAAAAAAGACCCCCACCGGGGGTCTTTTTTGTTGCTGTTGGATGCGTTCCGGTTTGTCAATTTACGCTGTCAGTTTTGATGGGATTTTATTTTCCGATAGTTATGATTTGTCTGCAAAATGTTTCGTTTTTGTGAGAAAATATTGCGTAAAATCTTATTTACAAAGCGGTAAACTTGACAAGCAAAGGGCAATTCATATAATAAATTTATCAAAAGCGAAAGAAAGGGCGAACGCAATGAAGGTCGTGATCACCCCCAGAGGATTTGCAAACTGCGGCGAGGAAAATGTGAAAATTTTCCAAGACGCAGGTTTTTCTTTGGTATACAATCAAACGGGAAAGGCATATACAAAAGAGGAATTTTATAGCCTTACCGCAGACGCAGACGGTGTGATCGTCGGCGTGGAGACGGTGGACCGGGCATATATCGACAGCCACCCCACTGTGAAAGCCGTTGTGAAGTTCGGCGTAGGCCTTGATAATATCGACGTGGATTACTGCCGGGAAAAGGGCATTTTTGTAGGCAAAACTGCCGGTTCCAATGCCAGAAGCGTGGCGGAGACGGCTATCAGTTTTATCCTTGCAGACTCTAAAAACCTGTACGAGAGTTTTCTGTCTGCCAAGTCCGGCGGGTGGACAAAACTGACCGGTTATGAGATCGAGGGCAAAACTGTGGGCATCGTAGGCTTTGGCGCCATCGGAAAAAAGGTCGCACAGATGGCTTTCGGGCTGGGTATGAAAGTCCTGGCATATGATCCCTACGGCGTGGATGAAGCGTTTGCAAAAATGTATGCCGTTA
Source organism: Faecousia sp. (assembly GCA_045540035.1). Lineage (GTDB taxonomy): Bacteria > Bacillota > Clostridia > Oscillospirales > Oscillospiraceae > Faecousia. The sequence goes on along the minus strand of JAZQGL010000019.1, from coordinate 4,208 downwards.
CCGCTGCGGATATGGAAGAACTGCTGGAAAAGTCCGATTTTGTGTCGCTGCATCTGCCTTTAACAGAAGAAACCAGAGATATGATCGGCTTTTCCCAACTGAAAAAGATGAAACCTCAGGCGGTTCTGATCAATACGGCAAGAGGCGGCATTGTCAACGAGAAGGATCTGTTCGCGGCGCTGTCGCAAAAGATCATTCGTGGGGCGTATTTTGATGTCCTCACCAGCGAGCCGCCCCAAAAAGACGAACCCTTGCTGACCCTTCCCAATTTTTATTTAACGCCCCATATCGCCTCCCGCAGCGCAGAAGCGGAGCGAAATACGGCATCTATGGCAACAAGGATCATCATAGATGCGTTAAAAGAGCAAAGATAAAAGGAGTTTTTTTATGAATTCTTTTGTAAAAGCGTTTTTGGAAAAGAAAATAATCGTGGTTTGCCGCGGCATCGAGGAAAGCGAGATCGTAAATGTGGCGACCGCTTTATATAACGGCGGTATCCGCTTTATGGAAGTACCTTTTAATCAGGCGGATCCCGGCAGTTTTTCTGAAACTGCCCGGAAAATCAAGGCTGTGCGGGATGCCTTAGGCGATAAAATGTATGTAGGTGCCGGAACGGTCATCACAATGGAGCAGTTTGAACTGGCAAAGCAGGCGGGGGCGCAGATCATTGTATCGCCTACGATGGAAGAAGATGTGATCACCGCCACAAAGGCCGCAGGGCTTATTTCTATGCCCGGCTGCGCAACGCCTTCTGAAATGACAAAGGCCTATAAATTAGGCGCGGATCTGATCAAACTGTTCCCCTCTTCGCAGGTGAATATGAAAGTGATCAAGGAGATCCGGGTGCCGCTGAACCATTTGCCACTGGTCTGCTTTGGCGGCGTCACAGCGGAGAATATCAAAGAGGTGCTGGATACCGGCGTTGTAGGTGTGGGTATGGCATCTTCTGTGCTGAATAAGCAGGCGCTTGCTGACCGGGACTATGAAAAAATTACGGCGCTGGCAAAAGCGGTCACAGAGCAAATTTGATATTTAAAGGTGAGCCGTATGAGAAATTTCCGATATGTTGCCCCGGGCAGGATCTTCGGACCGATCTGGTTTGCGGGCATTCACGAGGCATCCACCCACCTGATCGAAACCGGCGACGGATTGATCCTCATCGATCCGGGCTACCCGGATACCCTGCAGGTGATTTTGGACAATATGGAAAAAATCGGTTTGAATTACCGGCATATTAAGATCATACTTCTCTCCCACGGACATCACGATCACGCAGGCGCGGTGCGGGAATTGGTGGATCTTACCGGGGCGAAGACCTATGTGGGAAAAGAGGACCTGAAAATGGTCACCTGCCAGGACGATTCTGCCCTTTCCCCTATGCCGGACTACCGGGAAAAATGCGCATTTACGCCGGATGTTCTGCTGTCAGACGGGGATACGGTTTCTTTAGGAAATATCACGGTTTTGTGCCTGAGTACACCGGGTCACACCGACGGAACTATGTCCTTTTTCTTTGATGTTTCCGACGGAAACAGAACGCTTCGCGCCGGTATGCACGGCGGTGTGGGCTTGAATACCCTGAAAAGAGAATTTTTGGAAAGCCGCGGTCTGCCGCTTTCCAACCGGGATAAATTTATTAAGGGACTACAGCACGCAAAGTCACAGAAGGTGGATATTGTGCTTGGCAATCACGTGGGACAAAATGACACCGAGGGAAAACTGGCAAGAGTTGCCCGGGGTGAGACCGACGCCTTTGTCGACCCTGAGGAATGGCTGCAGTTTTTAGAAGGAAGAATTCGCGCAGTAAAGGAATTGGAGTAAAATATGCTGTTGGATCTGGAAACAATCAAAAGCATTACCCAAGGCGCGGTCTATATCACGCAGGAAGATGGGCTTTTTACTTTTCACCGCTTTAGCCGGGAAGAAGAAATTCTGTATTCCACGACGCAGTTTCGGGATAAAGTGTATTCTACCGCAGGTGTGCAGATGGAATTTATCACCGATGCAGACAGTTTGTGCTTAGATCTGGAGACCTCCCCTGCCACCTCCCGTACCTACTTTTCTGTGGATATTTTCGTGGACGGTGCGGTTTGTAAGCGCATTCAGAATTTTGACGAAAAGACGCTGCCCGACAACTACACGGGAGAAAAATTGCCCTTGGGCAGTTTTTCTGAGGAAATTTCCTTAGGATCCGGGGAAAAGCGGGTCAGGATCATGTTCCCCTGGTCTGTTAAGGCGCAACTTCGGCAGATGCGCCTTGAAAATGCCACATATATCACACCTTGCAAAAAGTGCAAAACGGTGATTATGTATGGCGATTCCATTACCAACGGATATGATGCGGTGTTTGCGTCCAATTCCTATGCGGTGCGATTTGCAGATGCGCTGGACGCACAATTATATAACAAAGGCATCGGTGGAGAGGTGTTCTTCCCGGAACTGGCGGCGGTGGAAAGTTACTGCGTGCCGGATCTTATCACCGTTGCCTACGGCACCAACGATTGGGGGACAGCGGAGCAAGAGGATTTCAAAAAGCGCTGCGAAGCGTTTTTTGCGTCCCTGACAAAAAATTATCCCACGGTGCCTGTTGTTGCCATTACACCGATCTGGCGCAAAAACTATCTGGAGCAGCGGAAATTCGGCGACTTTTTCGATGTGGAAAAGAATATCCGGAAAATTTGCGGTCAGTATCCCAATATTAAGGTGATCTCCGGCTGGGAGTTTATTCCCCAGGATGTGCGTTACTATGCTGACCAAAGAGTTCATCCCAATGATCGGGGATTTGCGTGGTATGCTGAGAACCTTATCAAAACTTTTAAAAATACCATTTAAAAAACATATAAAGGAGAGTTTTGCCGTGAAAAAATGCGTTTTGCTGCTTTTGGCGCTGGTTATGGTGCTGACTATGAGCCTTCCCGTATTTGCAACGGAAGCGGAGAAAAAGGAAGAGGTCTATGACAAGTGGGTGGAAAATGCCGCCCCCATTACCGACTATGCATTTACTGTGGCATTTGTGGGCGATACGCAAAATTTAAATGAATTCAATCCGGAAAAGATGCCGGAACTGTACCAGTGGATCATCAAGCAAAAAGAGGAGAAAAACCTGCAGTTTGTGGCAGGTCTTGGTGATATTACGGACAATTCCAACATTGAGGAATGGACAACGGCACAGGAAAGCATTTCCCAACTCAACGGCGTAGTCCCCTACACCGTGGTCCGTGGCAATCACGACGGAAATATGGTGTTTACCGCTTTTATGGCTACTGAGGAATACAAAAATCAACTGGCCGGTACATATGACGATACATATCTGAATGTGTATAACAAGTTCCAGATCGGCACATTGAAATATCTGGTATTCGGCTTGGATCACGGTCCTTCCGACGATGTTTTGAACTGGGCATCGGAGATCATTGCGGCGAACCCGGATCACAATGTGATCATCACAACCCACGGCTATTTGAACAAGGAAGGCGAATTGATCAACCGGGAAAACAGCACCATTCCTCCGACCAAACAGCAAGGCAAGAATGACGGTCCGGAGATCTTTGAAAAACTGGTGGGTAAGCACGAGAATATCGTGCTGGTGGCCTGCGGACATATCAACGGCACGCCGGAGATCCTGCGCACAGAAAAAGTGGGAGAACACGGCAATGTGATCCAGCAACTGCTGATCGATCCTTCCCGTCTGGACGGTCCTTCCTTTGGCGGCCCTACCGGTCTGGTGGCGCTGCTGCACTTCTCTGCCGACGGCAAGACGGTGCAGGTGGAAAACTATTCCACAGCAAAGGGTATTCATTACGGTGAGGGCTTGACATTCCAGCTGCACAGCGTTGGTGGCAATGCCAACGAGACACCTGTGAATGTGACAGCAATCATGATCGCAGCCGCAGCCGTTTGCCTGGTGGCAGCTGTTGTTGTAGTTCTGGTTGTTGCAAAGAAGAAAAATAAGGTCAAATAACATAAAAGGGACGGTTTTCCGTCCTTTATATGTTATGTAAACCCCGGTTTGTCGCTCCACCCAGCGAGTTGACAGTTGATAGTTGATAGTTGACAGTTGTGGTATTTTCTTTCAGAAAATAATTTAAATAGTCGGCTTTGCCGACACAATAACTGTCAACTGTACACTGTTCACTGTCAACTATTTATCGAGCAACTGCTCGATAAACCTGAATTTAAAGTGTTCTATATAAAACAAAATCCCCGGC
>JAZQGL010000018.1:0-6491 GCA_045540035.1 Faecousia sp. | reverse complement strand
TTGACAGTTGATAGTTGATAGTTGACAGTTGTGGTATTTTCTTTCAGAAAATAATTTAAATAGTCGGCTTTGCCGACACAATAACTGTCAACTGTACACTGTCCACTGTCAACTATTTATCGAGCAACTGCTCGATAAATTAGAATTTATCTTTCTTGCAAAAGAGAGGGAAATTGCGTATAATATTGTTATAAAAAAGAAAGGAGCAGCCTTATGTTTGAAGGATTCTCCCCGGAAACCATAGACTTTCTCTGGGGCATTCGTATGAACAACGAACGCGGTTGGTTTCTGGAACATAAGAAAGATTATGTAAACTATTTATATGAGCCTATGAAGGCTTTGGGCAAGGATCTGTTTCAGCCGTTTATAGATAAACCGGGCAATCTATTGAAGGTCAGCCGGATCTATCGGGATGCCCGGCTGCACCATCCCCTGCCCTACAAGGAAAGCCTTTGGATCTGCATCCGGCAGGATGTGCAGTGGTGGGCAGAAAACCCCTGTCTGTATTTTGAGATCCGCCCGGAGGGTGTCAGTTACGGCTTTTGCTTCTGGCGTCCCCGCACCGCCACGATGGAAGATATGCGCCGGCGCTGGGCAGCCAACCCGGCGGAGATCACCAAACTCCTCCGTGACACGGAAAAGGCAACCGGCATCCCCGTCACCGCCGACCTTTACAAGCGCCCCAAGGAAGCGCCCTGCCCCGAACTTGCGCCTTTCTACGCCTGGCGCGGCAACATTGCCTGCGTGATCAACGAAGAAGTCGGTCCTGAGATGTTCGGTCCGGAACTGGGACACCGGGCTGCAGAATTTTTCAAGAAACTGATCCCGCTGTACGAGTATTTCAATCAGTTCACCATATAACAATGGGGCTGTCTCAAAATGAATGAGACAACCCCAAAATTACATAACGATTTGTAGGGAACGGTCTGTGTGCCGTTCCTGATTGCAGATTTAGAAAACGGCTGCGGAATGACACATAGGTCATTCCCTACATATCTTTTGAGACGACCCCTTGTTATGTAAGACAGTCTGTTCTTTCGATGTTTCGTCAAACTTCGTCTGAACCGGCTGTCTTTTCGTATCTTTCCGGCGATACACTTGACAGAAAAACCTTGTTTTCAGCCCGTCGTCACGTTCTTGAATCCCGTTTTCTGTCCACACCTATTTTGTCCGGCAGAGCGTTTCCTATTCAAAAAGTGATTGGCAAAATCTGTGGATCTTCCCAAAAGATGCATTTATATTTCGTCCAGAAATGGCAATGCTAGTGTTGCGGCGGATAAAACCGTCAAAAAAGAAAAAGAGGTGTAAGATTATGAAGAACAACAATCAGATCAATGTTCCTCAGGCCCGTGAGGCTATGGACCGCTTCAAGATGCAGGCTGCATCCGAAGTCGGCGTTAACCTGACCAACGGTTACAACGGTCACCTGACCTCCCGTGAGGCTGGCTCCGTCGGCGGCCAGATGGTCAAGAAAATGATCGAGGCTTACGAGCAGGGTATGCAGTAAGTCCCGGGAAAGCCTGCCGCCGAGCCGGCAGTGCTTTCCTTACATACTATCTTGCAATCCGCCCCGGTTTATGGTATTATCTTAGCAAAAGGAGGCGGTGTTATGCGTATTCAGGAATCCGGCGAAATGTATCTGGAGTCCATCCACGTTTTGCTTAAAGAAAAGAGCGCTGTGCGCAGTGTAGATATCAGCGAATATATGGGATACTCCAAGCCCAGTGTCAGCCGCGCCGTTGGCCTTTTGAAAAATGGCGGCTATATCACCGTGGACAAAGACGGCTTCATCACCCTGACCGACAGCGGCAAGGCTGTGGCAGAGAAGATTTATGAACGGCACACCGTCTTAAGCGGTATGCTGGTCCGGCTGGGTGTTGACCCCAAGGTCGCCGCAGAAGACGCCTGCCGTCTAGAACACGCCATCAGCGATGAATCCTTCGAAGCGATAAAACGCTATATGCAGCAAATATAAAATCACTCCCGGATGCCGAGGCATCCGGGAGTTTCGCTTACTTTTCAATGGCTGCAACAAAGGCATTTCTGTCGGCTGCGCCGTAGAAGGCAGAGCCGGCAACCAGCACATTGGCGCCGTTTTCCTTGCAGATTTCTGCTGTGACCAGATCCACGCCGCCGTCCACTTCCAGATGGCAATTCGGATTTACCTCGTCCAGCATCTGCCGCAACTGCTTCAGTTTGGGCATCATATGCGCCATAAACTTCTGACCGCCAAAACCGGGCTCCACCGTCATCACCAGCACCAGATCCACCTTGGAAAGGTAAGGCGCCACCGCCTCTGCCGGGGTGTTGGGCTTGACAACGATGCCGGGCTTTACGCCCAGACTGCGGATCAGATCCAGGGTCTTATCGATGTTTTCCGGGGTATCCGCTTCCACGTGAATGGTCAGATAATCTGCGCCGGCCTTGCAGAATTCCTCTGCGTATTTTATGGGTGTGTCGATCATCAGATGCACATCCAGCACCAGATCTGTGATCTTGCGCATTGCCTTGACCCAGGAATAACCGAAAGACAGGTTTGGCACAAAGTGACCGTCCATAATATCCACATGGAGCCACTTGGCGCCGTTGCGCTTGGTCTCGTCCATATCCTGATGGAAATGCATATAGTCCGCAGACAAAATAGAGGGAGACAAAATAGCCATAATACTTACCTCATCACACAATATTGTTAATTTCCAAAGCAGCCTGATATAAGGCGCAGAAGCGGCGATATTTCCGCTCCAGCCGGTCAGCCGGGTGGGGCTGGTACTGCATCTGCATTTCCACGCAGGCGTTTGCCGCTGCATCAAAACTTTCAAACTGACCGGCGCTGACCGCGCAGATCATTGCAGCGCCCAGGCAGGCAGCCTCTTTCTCCTTGGGGATACTGACGGGAAGGCCTGTGATATCCGCCTGCAACTGGCACCAGATGGGACTCTTTGCGCCGCCGCCGGTGGCAATAATACCGGTGGGCTTCATACCGTTGCGGGCAATGTATTCGCAGTTTTTCCGCAGTACATAACTGACGCCTTCCATAACCGCCCCTGCCATATCAATGGCATCGTGTTCCTGCCGCAGACCCCAGAACACGCCGTTGGCATCGGCATCAAATTCCGGCGCGTTAGTACCCACCAAGTAGGGCAAAAACAGCAGTTCGTTGGGCTGGCGCTTGGCAAGTTCTAAGTTCATTTGGTCGTAATCCGCGGTCATACAGTTGCGCTTGAACCATTCCAAACTGACACCGCCGCTTTCGGCAACGGGCAGCATCACATATGTATCCGGCAGGAAGCCGTAGTGCATTGCATTGCCGCAACTTTTGGGTGTGGGCTGACCGCACATCGTCGCCATCGCCATAACCGTACCGGTGGACAGCGTAATGCCGCCGGGGGCGATGTTACCGGTGCCGATCATACCGGCAAAGTGATCCAGCGTACCCACATTGACCTGGGTATCAGAAGTGATGCCCATTTTTTCCGCAACCGCAGGCAGCATCGTACCTGCCACAGAGCAAGGCTCACAGAGTTTGGGCAGTTGACGCTCGGACACGCCGATGGCTTCCAGCATTTCTTTCCAGTAGCACTTGTTATAGATATCAAAGTAGAAACTGAAAGTCGCGATGGACATATCGGACAGTTTCTCGCCGGTGAGACAGTAGACGATATAATCCTTCAGCAGCATATAGGTCGCTGCATTTTCATAAACTTCCGGTCTGTGCTTGCGCAGCCAGGCGATCTTGGTAGCAGGCCAGGTGGGCAGAACTGCCATCTGACCGGTGACCGCCTCGCAGGTAGCAGCGTCAAATTTTTCTGCCAATTCCTCACATTCGACGCTGGAGCGCTCATCCATCCAGGAGATGGCATTCATCAGGGGATTTCCGTCAGCGCCCACTACTACCAGAGACTCTGCCTGACCGGTGAATGCGATCTGCTTTACGGACTTGACGCTGTTTTTCGCCAGCATTTCCGCCAGCAGACCCACCAAATCCTGATAGTATGCCGCGGCATCAAACTCCACAAAGCCGCCTTCCCGGATATAGACCACCGGGCGGCTCTGACGGTCGATCAGGTTGAAATTTCCGTCATAAATGGCAGCCTTAATATTGGTACTGCCCAAATCGACTCCAATGTACATAGGAAACCTCTCTTACAGTGCCTTGTTGTTCAGGCGCTCGCCCACGGCTCCGCCGGGATGGATCAGGGCAAACTGCTCTGCCTGATAGCCGGTCTGCTCAATGAGGGCAGCCTGCAGCGCGTGGAAGATCATACACAGGGCGGTGGTGGAAGTGGTACCCTGGGCATTCCACTTATCGGTCTCCCGGTTTACGTGCTGCTTCAAAACCACATCGGCAGCCTGGGCCAGAGGAGATTCGGTATTCTCGGTAACGGTGATGATCTTAACGCCCTTTGCCTTGCAGATATCCACGATGGGCAGCAGTTCCTTGGTCTTGCCGCCACGGGAAGCAAACACCATCACATCGCCTTCCTGAATAAAACCGGTAGCGCCGTGGACAGCCTCAGCGGGGCTGATGAAACGGGCAGGACGCTCAATGCAGCACATCAGGTGGGCAAAATGCTGGCAGATAATGCCGGAGTGACCGCTGCCTGCCGCGCCGATGCGCTGGGCATTTGCCAAGAGTTCCACCGCCTTGGCAAACTGGGCATCGTCAAAATAATCCTTCATTTCCGTAATGCAGGCTGCTTCGATATCGTAAGCGGCTTTTGCTGCATCCAGAGCTGCTTTTGTAACCATAAGTATCTTCCTCCTGTAAGGTGTTTTCTTTTCTAGGGGTATCATACTATTTTTTCCGTGTCTTTTCAAGGTATATTTGGCATTTTCTTCCCTATTTGAGATGAAATGCATTGACGCAGACCGCCAGTATTGATATAATAGTCCCAGTTAAAATGAGAGGAGAATGATCCTATGACAAGTATCAAAGCACCGTTCTTTGAGATCGGTCCTAAGTCCTATCTGTACGGCGATGAGATCCTGGAGTTGGCGCAGGCTGCCGACGCCGCTTCCGAAAAGTACGATGTGGACATTATCTTCACCTGCCCCGTTGTGGATATCCGCCGGGTCAAGGAGAACACCAAGCGCATCCACGTTTTTGCCCCCCATATGGATCCCATTCCCGTGGGCCGCGGCCTGGCAGATATCCTGCCCGAAAGTCTGGTTGCCGCCGGTGCGGAGGGCGTTATGCTGAACCACGTGGAAAAGCCCCTGGGTTTCGAGGTTCTGGCTGAGACGATCAAGCGCGCCGAAGAAGTGGGTCTGACCACCATCGTCTGCGCAGACTCTGAGGAAGAGGCTGCCAAGATCGCCACTTTGAACCCCGATATCATCGTTGCAGAGCCCTCTGCCCTGATCGGTACCGGTGTCAGCGTGGGTCCTGAGTATGTGGAAGCCGCTACCAAGTGCGTCAAGGATGTGAACCCCGACATTTTGGTGCTGACCGCTGCAGGCATTGCCGGTGGCGAGGATGTGTACAATACCATCATCGCAGGCGCCGACGCAACCGGTTCTTCTTCCGGCGTTGCCAAGGCTGCTGACCGCAGCGCAATGGTGGACGAGATGATCGCCGCCTGCCGTAAAGCCTGGGACGAGCGTCACGCTTAATAAAATCCGTATTTTCGGCGGGATGCGCCCGCCCTATAATAGCATTTCATTTACATACAGGAGGAAACTATAATGGATTTCAAAATGATTCAGAAAGAGATTCAACTGCAGTCCCGCGGTTGGGTCCCCACCTTCCACGACATCTCCATCGATGTACATAAGATCGTGGAAGAGTCCGGCATCAAGAACGGCACCGTTTCTGTGGTTTCTCACCACACCACCTGCTCCGTTATGATCCAGGAGTGCTCTCACGACTTCGATTCCTTCGATCTGGAGTACCTGCAGCACGACCTGCTGGACATTATGCGCGGTCTGATCCCCGACTACACCAACGAAGGCGATTACCGTCACCCCGGCCCTGTTCACGCACAGTTCGGCCGCTATGTTGACGAGCCCGGTAACTTCACTTCCATGAACACCGACGGTCACCTGCGTTCTGTATTCTTCGGCCGCAGCGAGACCTTGACCATCAAGGACGGCAAGTTGGATCTGGGCGAATTCGCACACATCTACTTCATCGACTGGGACCATGTCCGCGCTCGTCCCCGTCAGGTCAACCTGACCCTGTTCGGTACCACCGAGGATATGGGTGACCGCAAATACAACAACGGCGAAGTTGTAAACACTCTGCGTAAGTTCCCTGCTGAGGAGAAGGCTTACATGGAGCAGTACGACGAGTGGAAGAAGAGATAATTCCCTGACACATAACAAAAAAGGTTGCCTTCGGGCAACCTTTTTTGTATTTCAGATCCCTATTTATCGTTCCGCAGGATCGATAAACAGTTGACAGTGGACAGTGTACAGTTGACAGTTATTGTGTCGGCAAAGCCGACTATTTAAATTATTTTCTGAAAGAAAATACCGCAATTGTCAACTAT
>JAZQGL010000017.1:0-6437 GCA_045540035.1 Faecousia sp. | reverse complement strand
ACAGCTGGTCCTTAATGCCGGTGGACACACGGGTGGCGGCGCCGCCGGACAGCTGCACCTCGTAATCCGGCAGGATGCTGACACGGCCAAAGCCCACCTGCAGCCCCTCCGGCTCCTTTGACCTCTGCACCTGGCTGCTGCCGCAGGCACACAGGCAAAGGGTCATCATCACACTCAAAATCAAACAGATCGCTTTTTTCATAGGAACGCTCCCTTCCCGATATTTCCATACTATATATATAATAGCACAAAGGAACCAAACTGTAAATATTTGTATAAATTTTCACAAAATGAAAAATTTCTGTTGACCTGGTGGCATTTTTCGGTTATAATACCGTAGTCTGACTAGGTATAGTCAGTAACTATGTTCTGCTGCGGCCCTCCGGGGCTGTCGAGCATATGTAGAAATGACAGGAGGTGTACACCGATATGAAGCGTACCTATCAGCCCAGCCGTCGCCACAGATCCAAGGTTCACGGTTTCCGTAAGAGAATGGCTACTTCCAACGGCCGCAAGGTTCTCGCCCGCCGCCGTGCCAAGGGCCGCAAGGTTCTGTCTGCGTAAGCGCTTAAATTGCAGTGGGCAACCACGGTAATACGTCGCTCATAGCGAAACGGGAGTCCATGCGGGGCGAATGATGATTCGCCCCGCCCCCTTTTTATATGGGACAACCTCTGAAAATCAATGATTGCTCTACAGCGGATCTTTTCCCGCATATGTTCGCTTGGCCGCCTTGAAATACACAAAGTATTCCTGCGGCGTCCAAGACTTCATCTGCGAAAAAATCTCTCGCTGAATACCTAATAATTGATTTTATCGGCTGTCCTGGTTTTTTAGGTATTTAAATTTTTATATTTAAGTATCTAGTGTTGGTTAGGGAGATATGTCTATGAAATTCTCCAGCGCGTTAAAACTGAATCATATTTTCCGGCGGCTGTACAGCAGTTCCGGTCACGCGAATTCTTATCTGGTGCTTTATGCCCGGAAGAATCACAGTGCTGCCAATCGGGTAGGCGTGACAGTGAGCAAAAAACTGGGCTGTGCTGTGGTGCGCAACCGTGTCCGCCGCCGCCTGCGGGAGGTCTACCGGCTCAATGAGACCCGGTTTGCGCCCGGATGGGACATTGTGGTTGTCGCCAGAAGCCGCTGCGTAAAAGCAGACTTTGGTAAACTCACCGATGCGTATCTGTCCCTGGCGGAAAAAGCCGGAATTTTGGAGACCAACCAATGAAAAAAATCCTATTGAAACTGATCGGTTTTTACCGGCGCGCCATTTCTCCTCTGACTCCCCCCAGTTGCCGTTTTACCCCCACCTGCTCCGCTTATGCCTACGAGGCGATCAACAAGTATGGGGCATTGAAGGGAAGTTGGCTGGCTCTTAAGCGGCTGCTTCGCTGTCATCCTTTTTATAAAGGTGACCCGTATGACCCCGTTCCTTAACTTTAGGAGGAAAATTTAATGATTCTCGCATTCAAACTTGCAGATATCGTGCAAGTACCTTTCGGCTGGCTGCTTTCCTGGCTGTACCAGTTCACAACGAATTACGGTCTTGCGCTGATCATCTTTGCCTTTGTGGTCAAGTTGATCCTTCTGCCCGCCACCGCAAAGGGCAAGAAGAGTTCCATGAAGATGTCCCGGCTGTCTCCCCGTCTGAAGGAGATCCAGGAAAAGTACGCCGACGATCAGCAGCGGCAAAGCGCCGAGATTCAGGCTCTTTACAAAGCAGAAGGCGTCTCTATGGGCGGCGGTTGCCTTTGGAGTTTCCTGCCCATTCTGATCCTGATCCCGCTGTATACCGTTGTCCGTCAGCCTATCGTGTATATGCTGCGGGAAACTGCGGAAGTCGCCGAGCAGATCGTTCAGATCATGAAAGACGGCGGCGTTACTTCCTTTGCAGCCAACGGCAATTTCTACGATCAGATGATCGCTGCGCCTTTGATCCCCCAGTTTGCTGAGCAGATCAAAGCCGCTATCCCCCAGATCAGTGAAACCACCCTGGCCGGTATCAATTTTGACTTCCTGGGTATCAACCTGGGTACCATTCCCCAGTGGAAATTCTGGACCTGGCAGATCACCGCAGAGAAAAATCTGTGGTTCTATATCGGCGGTGCGCTGATGCCTCTGCTGTCTGCCGGCGGTCAGCTTGTCAGTATGCTGATCTCCCAGAAGATGAACAACTCTCTGGTCACCAACGAAAAGGGTATTCAGGATAAGGAGACCGCAAAGCAGTCCCAGTCCAACCAGCAGATGAAAATGATGATGTGGATCAGCCCCATTATGTCTTTGTGGATCGGTTTCTCTATGCCCGCCGCGCTGAGCCTTTACTGGTTCGCTCAGGGTATCGTGACCACCGTTTCCGATATTTATCTGACCCATAAGTATCGCAAGATCTACGATGCTGAAGACGCAGAGCGTCTGAAAAAGCATATGGCAGAAGAGGCTGCCGAAGCAGAAAAGGAGCGCATCCGCGCAGAGCGCCGCGCCGCTAACCCCGATGGCATCACCACAAACACAAGCAAAAAGAAGATGCAGCAGGCAAAACAGCGGGAACAGGAAGCCGCCAAGGCTGCCGCCGCTAAGGAATACGCTGCAAAGAAGGGTATCACAGAAGAGGTTGCCGACCAGGAGGAAACGAAGCCTCTGTCCGGCATTGCCGAGCGTCCCAACTGTAAGGGCCGCGCCTACGATCCCAACAGATATAACACGGAGGAATAATCAGTGGAAAAGACCATTATTGCTACCGGCAAGACCATTGAACTGGCTCTTGAGTCCGCATTGACCCAGTTGGGTCTTACCCAGGACGATGTGACCTATCAGGTTCTTGCGCAGGCAAAGCCCGGTTTCCTGGGTATTGGCGCTACCCCTTACAAAGTGGAAGTGACCTACGAAGCCCCGGATCCCCAGCCCGAAAGACCCAAGAGTGCATTGGGCAGCGCATCCCGCTCCAAGCCCAAGGCTGCACCCGTTAAGAAGGTAGAGGAAAAGCCTGTTGCGCCTGCTCCCAAGGCAGAAGCACCCAAGGCTGAGCCCAAGAAACCCGCTCCCAAGGCCGAAAAGCCCGCCCCCAAGGTTGAAGCGCCCAAAGCAGAGCCCAAAAAGCCTGCTGAGCCCAAGGTTTACGCCCCTGCCGAACCCGGCAGCGTGGAGGAAAAGATCGAAATCTTCCTGAAGGGTCTTCTGGAGCATATGGGTTCTCAGGCAGTTCCCCACGCCTGGAAAGCAGACGAAAGCACCTACAATGTTGACCTGGTTGGCGAAGATCTGGGCTACCTGATCGGTCGCCGCGGCGACACGCTGGATGCTCTGCAGCATCTGGCTAACTACTCCATCAACCGCAATGTAGAAGGCCACATCCGCATCAATGTGGATGCCGAGGCCTACCGTGAAAAGCGGGAGGATTCCCTGCGCCGCTACGCACAGAAAAAGGCGCAGCAGGTGTTGAAGGCGCACCGCCGCACCACCCTGGAGCCTATGAACGCTTACGAGCGTCACGTGATCCACGCTGCATTGCAGGACAACGAAAAGATCACCACCTACTCCGTTGGCTCTGAGCCCAACCGCAGAGTGGTTATCGAATTCGTCAGATAATAATATCTCCCCTTGCCAAACCGGCAAGGGGAGTCATTTTTTACTTGATTAAGAAATACAGCAGCACGGCTGCGCCGAGGACAATGCGGTAAATACCGAAAGAGGCGAAACTGTGCTTGCGGACATATTCCATCAGCGCCTTGATCACCAGGAAACTGACTACAAAACTTACCACACAGCCCACCAGTAAAACTGCGATCTCCAAACCGGTGGCGCTTGCGCCCTCCAGCATAAATTTCAACAGTTTCAATGCGCTGGCACCCAGCATCGTGGGGATCGCCAGGAAGAAGGAAAACTCTGCGCCGGCAGGTCTGGACACGCCCAGAATAATAGCGCCGAGGATCGTAGAGCCGGAACGGGATGTGCCGGGGATCAGACTCAGGCACTGGAAGCAGCCGATCAGGATCGCGGTCTTATAATCGATGTCATACACATCGCCCACTTTCATTGTCCGGGTCTTATTCAGTTTTTCCATAAAAATGAATGCCACACCATAAACGATCAGGGTAATGGCTACCACCCAGTATTTGTAAAGATGTTCGTCCATCCAGTCGTCCAGCAGCAATCCGATCACCGCAGAGGGCAGAACCGCCACAACTACTTTGAACCACAACTGCCAGGTGTTTTTCTGCTGGGTCTCGTCCTTTTTGGGGGAAAAGGGATTGAGTTTGTGGAAAAACAGCAATATTACCGCCAGGATCGCGCCTAATTGGATCACCACCTGGAACATCTCGTAAAACGCTTCGCTTACCTGCAGTTTTACAAACTCGTCAAGCAAAATCATATGTCCGGTGGAAGATACCGGCAGCCACTCGGTAACGCCTTCCACGATGCCAAACAAGATCGCTTTTAAAATTTCAATCATCGTATCCATAAGGACCTCCTTTTCTGCTATCATAATACCTTGAAATATGCGGATTTGCAAGCAAATATTGCCTTGTTAACATTTTGGGGTGAAAATCTTAATAATTTATTCACCCAAACACCGTGTTTTCGGTTATAATATAGAAAAAATGAAACACAGGAGGTTTTGGATATGGCTGTTTCTGTTTTGATCGTAGAAGATGATAAGAACATCGCTGAACTGCTGCAGTTATATTTGGAAAAAGAAGGCTTTGCTGTGACTATTGCCGCCGACGGCGGAAAAGGTCTTGAGAAATTCCGGGCTATCCAGCCGGATCTGGTGCTGCTGGATGTGATGATGCCGGTAATGGACGGCTGGACTTTGTGTAAGACCATTCGCGCAGAGAGCAGCACCCCGGTGATCATGCTTACCGCCAAAGCCGAGACCGACGATAAGATCACCGGTCTGAAAAGCGGCGCTGACGATTATATCACCAAGCCTTTCGAGATGCGGGAAGTGCTGGCGCGGATCGAAGCCGTATTGCGCAGAGCCGACCGTGGAAATGCAGATGCCCCCCTGCGCCGCCTTTCCTTTGACAAACTCACCATTGATATGGAGGCTTTCGAACTGATCATCGACGGCAAGAAAACCGATGCGCCCCCTAAGGAAATGGAACTTCTTTTTTATCTGGCATCCTCTCCCAACCGGGTCTATACCCGCAATCAGTTGCTGGACGAGGTCTGGGGCTTCGACTATTTTGGCGACTCCCGAACCGTGGATGTCCACGTGAGGCGCCTGCGCGAAAAACTGGAAGGCGTCTCCGAAAAGTGGAGTCTGAAAACCGTTTGGGGCGTAGGCTATAAATTTGAAGTATTGTAAAATTAGACAAAAAATGCGCTTGTGAGCCTGTTCTCGCAAGCGCTTTTTCTATGTCTCCGCTGGCTTTTCGATATGGACTTTCTTATTCTATGCGTGGTATAATATAAAAAAACACCGGGAGGTAACAATTATGAAGATCATCAAGCGATTACTCAGTATTATTCTGGTACTGGCGCTGGTTTGTTCTTCCGGCCTTGTGGAAGTTATTGCCACAGCATACCGGGAACCCGCAGTAAGCCAGCCCGCCGGTTATACATCTGTTCCCGTAATGGATGTGTCGGATATGTTTGTACCCGAAACCGAACCCACCACGCCTGCGGAAACAGAACCTGCCACGGAGGCTGCCACCGAACCTGCTGCAGCAAAACCTTCTGTACCGGTTCGCTCCCCTGCCACCGTAGGTGAATCCAATAATTTTACCTATACGGTTCTGGATGACAATACCTGCCGCATCGACGGCTACACCGGCGAATTGGGCGAAGCGCTGGTAATTCCGGAGACCCTGGACGGTTATCCGGTTACTGCTATTGCCAACAGGGCTTTTCATAATTGTACTGCTCTGACTTCCATTGATGTGGGTACCGGCGTGACCTACATTGGTATGTACGCATTTGCCGATTGTACCAATCTGACCACTGTCGATCTGCCCAACACCGTGGAAACTATCGGCAGCGGCGCATTCCAAAACTGCACAAGTCTTGCATCCTTCACCGTTCCTACGGGTCTGAAAGAAGCCGGTTCCAATTATACCCCCATATTCAACGGCTGTACCTCTTTGGAATCTGTCACTGTTCCTGAAGGGGTCACCATTCTGCCGGCACACATCTTTGCCGACACCAAGGCGCTGAGATCCGTGTCCCTTCCCTCCACCTTGCTGACGGTTGGAAACGGTGCGTTTACAAACAGCAGCATTGCCGCCATCGAACTGCCTGCCAGCGTTACCACCATTGGAAACAATGTTTTTGAAAATTGTACCGCACTGACTTCCATCGATGTGGGTACCGGCGTGACCTACATTGGTATGTACGCATTTGCCGATTGTACCAATCTGACCACTGTCGATCTGCCCAACACCGTGGAAACTATCGGCAGCGGCGCATTCCAAAACTGCACAAGTCTTGCATCC
>JAZQGL010000016.1:0-3349 GCA_045540035.1 Faecousia sp. | reverse complement strand
TCTTCAAATTTCCCAGCGCAGTGGCCTCAATGGGCAAAGCAACCACTTGCTTGCCGGTAGTTTCTTCTGTCAAACGGTTAAGAAATGCATTCTTAGCGCCACCGCCTACTATGTAGAGTTTCTCATAGGTGCTGCCGGTGTTGCGCTCCAATTCTGCAATTGCCTGCTGATAACTCACCGCCAGAGACCTATAAGCACAGCAAAAGTAATCTCCAACTGTATGCAGAGAAAAGTTTGTTGCTTGATCAAAAACAGCCTTCATACTCTTGGGTGCAAGAAATTCCGGTGCATTGGCATCAACGACAGCAGTGCAAGTGCTTCTCTCTGCCAGTTCTACGATCTGCGAAAATTGCATTTCCGGGCAAAGTTCCCGCTGCAACTCGTTTACCAGCCACATACCCATAATGTTTTTCTGATAACGGTTGTATCCCACACCACCCTCATTGGAGTAGTTTGCTTTTTGGCTTGCGTCATCTGTGATTGGCTTAGGTGTTTTGACACCCAGCAAAGACCAGGTTCCGGATGAGATGTAAGGATAATTTCCCTCCATTGGGATACCCTCCACAGCAGAGCCGGTATCATGGGTCGCACACAGCACCACCTTGATTCCTTTGTAAGTACCGATCACCGTGCCAGGTTGCTGCAATTCAGGGAACAGCGTCTTTGGATAGCCCAAAGTTTCTGCGATTTTCATATCCAAGCCCCCCGTCTGGGCATTCACCATACCCATCGTGGTGGCGTTGGTATATTCCCGGGCCTTGACGCCGCAGAGTTTCCACATCAGGTATTCCGGCATCATCAGCATATCTGTCGCGCACTCCAGCCTGCCGGATTCTTTATCGGCGTATAACTGGTAAATGGTGTTGAAGGGCTGGAACTGACAGCCGGTACGGCGGTACAACTGCGAAAAAGGAATTCTTTCGTGAACTTTTGAAATCACCTTCTCGGTGCGATTGTCCCGGTAGGCATAAACGGGCCACATCTCCTGCTCACGCTTCAGCAGCACATAATCCACGCCCCAGGTATCAATTGACAGACTTTCTATCGCGGGATAAGCCTGCAGCGCTGCGTCAATGCCAGTTACTACATTGGAAAGTAAGTCTTCCACATTCCAAACCAGATGACCGTTTTCTTCTTTTACGCTGTTAGGGAAACGGTACACCTCATCGGTTTTGATCTTACCGTCTTCCCGCCAGCCCACAATGTGCCGACCGGAGGATGCACCAATGTCGATTGCCAAACAGTACTTCAAAAAAAGACCCCCATTTTTCTTTTATGCCATCATCTTACCATAGCACAAAGGAAAATTGGAGGTCTTCTGTTTTCTAAAAAAGTGTCCTCTCTTGCAATCGGTAGTGTCTTGGAGACTTGCCGTAGGTTTCTGTAAAAATGCGGTGGAAGTAACTGACATTCTCATAACCCACCGCAACAGAAATATCCGATACATTCCGGTCGGTATTTTTCAGCAGAAACGCCGCCTGTGCAAGCCGCTTCTCCTGCACCAACTGGGTATAGGTCTTGCCGGTTTTCCGTTTGATCTCCCGGGACAGCCAGGAGGTATCATAATGGAGTTTCTGCGCAATTTCTGCAAAACTGCCATAGGCATAGTCGGTCTCTATGTATCTAAGCACCTGAAATACCGCTGCATTTTCCTGATCGCCGTTTTGCAGTGTTTCCGTATGCCCCATAAGCAACAAAAACAGCAACGCCATCGTCATCTGACTCATTTTTCGTTTATTGGGCGTATCCTGCAACAATATCCACAGTAGATTTTCTACCATATTCTGAACAGGCTTGATGTCGGACACACGAAAATGCAGATAGCCCAATCCGGTATTCTGCCCGCACAAGCAGTCCACAAGGAATTTTCGCAGCGGCGTTTCTTCTTCTCCAATGGCTGTTAATGTGGCAGCAAAGAAATCCGGAAGAACGATAAAGTTGACCGCCACATCCTCCTCCCCCGCCTTACAAACCTCGTGTGTGGTACTCTGACTCAGAAACAGCAGGTCTCCCTGCTCCAGTTGGATCTGCCTACCGTTTACAATGTGCGTGGTTTCTCCTGCGCACATATAAACCATTTCCACATAATCGTGGGTATGCTCAGGGAAGTGGATGAAACGGGTATGTGACCGGATTGTGATCAGTTTTCCGTCAGCGAGAAGTTTCCTGGCATTGATGGTATTGGTCGGTCCTTGCATATAAATTTCACGATCTATGGCAGTTCTTCCGTCCAGGATCGACTGTTCTTCCGCCGTAATACCGCGTAAATAAGCCAAAATTTCTTTCTCCATCCTGTCACCTCATATCCAAAAAATGGTGTCTCTTGCATTCACTATAACATAAAAAAAGCATAGGCGCAAGCCGAGCAATTTGCACCTATGCTGCTGTCAAATCAGAAACCATTCTGTGAAAACCTGTTGGGGTTCAAATCCCCAGAGCCTAGGTATCGCTATGCACTCGTTTTTATTGATTGGACAATCGAATATGGCAGGTCGCGGTTATTTAAGCGAAGCGCACGAAATTGATACAAGCCGCATTTATACCCTGAGAAACGGGCGGTGGCATTGTCTTTCTAGGCATCTTAATCGCTATTGTTGGTTCAATAGCCTCTTGGATAGGTTCATTCCTTACATACTGCTTTGGTCAGTTAGTTGAGAATAGTGATAAATTGGTAAAACAAGATAATACAACTACCGGTAGCCACTCCTATGGAAACAACTCAACACAAGGCGATTGTAAAGAGAGAGTTGGCTATATCTATGTCGGAGAAACCAATATTAAGTGCAATAATTGTGGATATGTTCAATTCAAGGGAAATAAAAAATGCATCCGGTGTAACACAATATTTTCAAATTAAAATGGAAGATCGCATACTAAAAAGGCTTGCCAAACGACAAGCCTTTTACCTTAAAACAAGGTGGTTATCCAATAAACAAACCCATACACTATAGACGCTGACACACCATACACGATCACCGGGCCGGCGATGGTGAACATCTTGGCGCCGACGCCGAGGATGAAGCCTTCTGCTGCTGTCAATATAGGACACATACATTCGTGTTCTATCAGGACTCAATTTTAAAAATATTTACATCAAGTCGATGATATGGTAATATAAAATAAACTGAGGTTGCTCTTGGAGGTCGAACTATGCTAGAACAATTACAAAGACTGTTTATGTCTATGTTGCAACTTGTGTTGTTATTTTTTAATCCTGTAATACTTATCCCTGCCATTATTATCATTATTGTCCTTGTCAAGAAGAACAAGGAGTATAAAAGTGGTGCTTATTATCAAGTCACCAAACTGCCATACCTTTCTGTTCGACACAACACTGGGCGATATGGCG
>JAZQGL010000015.1:0-7851 GCA_045540035.1 Faecousia sp. | reverse complement strand
ACAGATAAACAAATTCCGGTTTATCGTGCTGCGCACGAAATGCATAATTCATAATGCATAATGCATAATTGCGGTATTTTTCTTCGAAAAATGATTTTAATAGTCGCCTTTGGCGACACAATAATTGTGCATTGTGCATTTTGCATTGTGCATTATTTATCGAGCCAACGGCTCGATAAACCGGAATTTAATGTAGCGCATTCTGCTACTTGTAAAGTATCGGAATATGTGGTAAACTAAGGTGAATTTTGTTTCCTATGGAGGCACATATGCGTTATTACAGTTTTCCATAGCTCTTCTCCCGGCTTGTTATGAAAAAATAATTTGGAGGAAAAGTTATGTCAACCTTAATGGAAGAAATTAGCCGACGCAGGACCTTTGCCATTATCTCTCACCCTGACGCCGGTAAAACCACTTTAACAGAAAAATTCCTGCTCTACGGCGGCGCGATTGCCCAGGCCGGCGTTGTCAAGGGCAAGAAAAATTCCCGTGCCGCCACCTCCGACTGGATGGAGATCGAAAAGCAGCGCGGTATTTCCGTCACCTCTTCGGTTATGCAGTTTCAGTATGACGGATTTTGCATCAACATTCTGGACACCCCCGGTCACCAGGACTTCTCCGAGGACACCTACCGTACCCTGATGGCTGCGGACGCCGCAGTTATGGTCATCGACGGCGCAAAGGGCGTGGAGCCCCAGACCCGGAAACTGTTCAAAGTCTGCGCTATGCGCCACATTCCCATCTTCACCTTTATCAACAAGATGGACCGTGAGACCCAGGATCCCTTTGACCTGCTGGACGAAGTGGAACGGGAACTGGGCATCGAAACTTACGCTATGAACTGGCCCATCGGCTGCGGCAAGGATTTTCAGGGCGTTTACGACCGGGAAAACAGCCAACTTTTGTTCTTCTCCGGCCTGAACGGCAAGGCAAAGGCCGACAAACTGGCCGTTGATCTGTACGATCCCCAGGTGGCAGAACTTCTGGACAGTGCGCAAAAGCATCAGCAACTGATCGACGATGTGGAACTTCTGTCTGCCGGTCGGGAGATGGATATGGAGGCCGTGCGCAACGGCACACTCAGCCCCGTGTTCTTCGGCTCTGCCCTGACCAACTTCGGTATCGAGCCTTTCCTGGAGGCATTTTTGAAACTGACGCCGCCTCCCCTGTCCCGCACCGCAGATTGCGGCGTTGTCGATGCATTCTCCCCGGATTTCTCCGCTTTTGTCTTCAAGATCCAGGCGAATATGAACAAGGCCCATCGGGACAGATTGGCATTTATGCGTATCTGCTCCGGCAAATTCCAGCGGGATACGGAGTATTTCCATATGCAGGGCGGCAAAAAAATGCGTCTTTCCCAGCCCCAGCAACTGATGGCTGCCGAGCGTGAGATCGTGGAAGAGGCTTACGCAGGCGACGTGATCGGCGTATTTGACCCGGGCATTTTTGCCATCGGCGATACCATTACCGTCCCCGGCAAGAAATTTCTTTACTCCGGTATTCCCACCTTTGCCCCGGAGCATTTCTGCCGGGTCTCCGCAAAGGACTCTATGAAGCGCAAGCAATTCGTCAAAGGCACAGAACAGATCGCCCAGGAAGGCGCGATCCAGATCTTCAAAGTTCCCAACTCCGGTATGGAGGAAGTGATCGTAGGCGTTGTGGGTACATTGCAGTTTGATGTGTTCCAGTACCGTATGAAGAACGAATACGGTGTTGACCTGCGTATGGAGAACCTGCCTTACGAGGAGATCCGTCTCATCGACAGTTACCCCGGCGACCTTTCCGACCTGAACCTGGGCAGTGACGCGGAACTTTTGGAAGACTACCGGGGCAGAAGCCTGCTGGTATTCTCCAGTTACTGGGCCATCGACTTTACTGTCAAACGCAACCCCGGTCTGGTACTTTCCGAGATCGTCGTTGCAGAGGGTTAATAAGCAAAAAGCAGTACTGAGAATTCAGTACTGCTTTTCATTTTCTTCTATGAATTTCTTTACGGTGTACACCGCATCGTCTTGCGTATTACAGTTTAAAATGCCCACGGGAACGGTGCGGCAGATCTGTCCCATAAAATCCAGCACCTTGGTCATACCTTCCGCATCTTCGGGAAATACAGTAGATACCAGCAATCTTTGCAGCGCCTCGGGAACGGCTGCCTGCCGGATGGAATTTTCCTCGCCCCGATGCAGCAAGATCACGCCGCCCAAAGGCGCGGATGCTTTCATACCGAACCCTTCCTTGCCCCGCCAGGGACCGCTGTATACCGTGATGCCCCCGTTTTCCAGACGCATAAAGGGCTTGTCGCCGTTCAGGATCGCCACCTGGTCCCCCAGACACTTTTTCCACAGCAGAATGTGGGTGGTCTTGCCGGTGCCGGAGGGCGCAACAAACATATAGGCTTTGCCTTTATATAAAAGCGCCGCTCCGTGCAGGAAAATGCCCTGATAGCGGTATAGCAGAAGTTTGCTGAGTTTGCGGCAAAGGGCAATGGAAACCAGCATTCCCACCGGGGCATCGGGCTGGATCTCCCGTTCAAATGCAACATCTGCGTCGGTGATGTTCAGCATCTCCGGAGCGGTGTCTGCCGCTACCCGATAATCTGCAATATACTGTTTTGTATAGGGATCCGTCAGATCTGTCTGAAAACGGATGCCGGCAATTTCGTAAACAGCCATAGGTGACTCCTTGTAAATATGGGTGTGCTGCAACGCAGCACACCCATCATTTCTTAGAACTGAGTAGGCTCGATGTGCCAGATCTCCCGGGCGTACTGACGAATGGTACGGTCGGAAGAGAACTTGGCGCCGCTGGCCACGTTTACAAGACACTTTCTGCCGAAAGCAAGACGGTCTGCATAGTCGCGGTTTGCGCGGAGTTTTGCCTCCAGATAGGATTCATAATCCATCAGCAGGAAGTAGTGGTCCGCCTGATGCCAACTGGTGCCGTCCAGCAGGGCGTGGTAGAGTTCACGCTGATCGTTGTCTGTAGGCACAGTGCCATCCACCAGGCTGTCGATGGCTTTGTGCAGCCGCTCGTTGTGATCGTAGATCCAACGGGGGTTGTAGGTTGCCTTGGCATTGTTGATCTCATCCACGGTCGCGCCGAAGATGTAGTTATTCTCCATACCGGCTTCCTTGACGATCTCTACATTGGCGCCATCCAAAGTACCCAGGGTAACTGCGCCGTTGAGCATCAGTTTCATATTGCCGGTGCCGGAAGCCTCCGTACCTGCAGGAGAGATCTGCTCGGAGATATCTGCTGCGGGAATAATATGCTCGGCATAAGAGCAGTTATAGTTCTGAACAAAGACGACCTTCAGTTTATCCTGCATATCCGGGTCATTGTTGATCAGCCGGGCGATCCGGTTGATGTAGCGAATGATGGCCTTAGCCCGGGCATAACCGGGGGCAGACTTCGCGCCGAAGAGGTAAACGGTAGGCTGGAAGTCCTTCAGGCTGCCGTCTTTCAGGCGGAAGTAGATATCCATAATGGACAGGGCGTTGAGCAGTTGGCGCTTGTACTCGTGAAGGCGCTTGACCTGCACATCGAACACAAAGTCCGGGTTCAGTTTGATGCCCTCTTTCTCAGCGATGACTTTGCACAACTGCTCCTTCTTCTGGCGCTTAACGGCGTTGAACTGGCGGACCATATCATCGTCGATCATAGGCTTTAACTTGTTCAGCCGGTCCAGATCTCCCAGGAAGTCGCCGCCGATGCGGTACTTGATCAGTTGGGTCAGTTCCGGGTTACACAGACCCATCCAGCGACGGGGGGTAACACCGTTGGTCTTGTTCTGGAAACGCTCCGGGAATGCGTGATACCAATCCTTGAAGCAATCGTCCTTCAAGATCTGGGAATGGATCTCTGCCACGCCGTTGATATAAGAGCC
Source organism: Faecousia sp. (assembly GCA_045540035.1). GTDB lineage: Bacteria > Bacillota > Clostridia > Oscillospirales > Oscillospiraceae > Faecousia. The sequence goes on along the minus strand of JAZQGL010000015.1, from coordinate 3,965 downwards.
CACATATACGCTCAGGTTTGCCATATGGGCGGTATTGTCACGGACAATAAACAGATTGGGATGCTCGCTCTTAAGTTTCTCGTCGATGCGGATAATGATATCCACGATCTCAGGCACAACACTGCGCAGCAGATCCAGAGGCCATTTCTCCAGCGCCTCACCCATAACGGTGTGGTTGGTGTAGGAGAAGGTCTTCTGTGCCACATCGAAACTCTGATCGAAGTCCATACCCTCTTTCATCAGCAGGCGGATCAGTTCGGGAATGGACATTGCCGGGTGGGTATCGTTGAGTTGCACAGCGTAGAACTGGGCAAACTGGCTCAGGTCGTTTCCGTGGATGGACTTATAGATCCGCATCATATCCTGCAAGGATGCGGAAGACAGCACATACTGCTGCTTGATACGCAGGCGCTTACCCTCCCAGGTGGAGTCATTGGGGTACAGAACACGGGTGATATCCTCAGCCTTGTTCTTCTGGGTCAATGCCCGCAGGTAATCCTGATCGTTAAAGGCGTTGAAGTCCAGTTCTTCCTCCGCCTCGCACTGCCACAGACGCAGCGTGCCCACATTTTCCGTGCCGTAGCCGATAACGGGAACATCGTAAGGCACGGCCAGCACCGTATGGTCCGGAAATTGGACCTTCACGGTATGGTTATACCGGCGGTAGGACCAGGGATCGCCAAATTTAGCCCAGTCATCTGCGCCTTCGATCTGGCTGCCGTGCTCGTCAAACTTCTGCTTGAAAAGACCAAAGCGGTAACGCAGACCGTAGCCGGACAGAGGGATATTGGTGCTGGCAGCACTGTCTAAGAAGCAGGCAGCCAGACGACCCAGACCGCCGTTACCCAGCGCTGCGTCCTCTACCTCTTCCAAAATCGCCAGATCCACACCCTGCTCCGCGAACAGTTGCTTCATCTCCTCCAGAATGCCCAGATTGTAGAGGTTGGAATAGACCAGTCTGCCGATGAGGTACTCCGCAGAGATATAATATGCCTTTCTCTGGTGCATACGGGTGCGCTTGCAGTGATTCCAGGTCTCGCTGATATTCATCATCACCGCAGTGCCCAGCGCCTCGTGCAGTTCCTGGGCAGAGGCCTCACGCAGGGAAACGTCATAAGTCAGTTTCAGGTGCGCCTCGGTCATTTTCAAAATATTCAGACAATTGTATTTCATCAATTAGTTCTCCTTATCGACAAGACGACCGTAGAGTTTGGTCATCTGATAAATTTTCTGTGCCAGCGCTTCGGTGAAGCAGCCGTCCTCTGCCCGCCATACCCAGTTGGAACCGGTGGTGCCGGGGAAGTTCATACGGGCGTCGCCGCCCAATTCCAGGTAATCCTGCATCTGCACCACGCACAGATCGCTGACGCTGCTCATGGCGGTGCGGATCGTGCCCCAGACATAGCCCTCCTGCCGGTTCAGGCACATATAGTTTGCCGCGTACTCCACGGCCTCCTGAGGCGCGGTCTCAAACCACTGGCGCATGGTCATATTGTCGTGGGTGCCGGTGTAGCAAACCGTGTTCTGTATATAGGTATGAGGCAGGTACTCAGAAGGTTCCCGGGAATCAAATGCAAACTCCAGAACCTTCATACCGGGGTAACCGGAATTATCCCGCAGATCCAGCACTTCCTGGGTCAGGAAGCCCAGATCTTCGGCGATCAGTTTCAGTTCCGGCAACTGGGTCTTTACGGCATTGACAAATGCCATATCCGGACCTTTGACCCACTTGCCGCCTCTTGCGGTATCGTCACCGTAAGGCACAGCCCAATAGGCTTCAAAGCCGCGGAAATGATCCAGCCGGACCACATCGTACAGTTCTCCTGCAGCGCGCAGGCGGCGGATCCACCAGCGGAAATCTTCCTTGGCGTGATCTTCCCAGCGGTACAAAGGGTTACCCCAAAGTTGACCGTCGGCGCTGAAAGCATCCGGAGGGCAGCCTGCCACAGCCACGGGATCCAATTTTTCATCCAACTGGAACAGTTCGGGGCTGCTCCAGACTTCCACAGAATCCATAGGCACATAGATCGGCACATCGCCGATGATCTTCACGCCGTTTTCGTGGGCATAGGCCCGCAAAGCCGTCCACTGCTTGAAGAACAGATACTGGACAAAACTGTAAAACCGGATATCAGACTCCAATGTGTGACGGACATTCCAAAGGGTATCCGGGTCCCGGAATTTCAGTCCATCTTCCCACTGATACCAGGGCGCACCGCCGTTTTGGTCCTTAAGCGCCATAAACAGCGCAAAATCCGGCAGCCAATCGCTGCTCTTGCGGCAGAATTCATCCAACCCGGCATTGTCGGCAAACCGGCTGTATGCCAGACGCAGCACCTTCAAGCGGCTCTGGTACAATAGGCCGAAATCCGCCCGGTCTTCCCGGACATTCCACCGGATACTCTGCACTTCCTTTGCTTCCAGCAGACCTTCCTCCACCAGCATATCCAGATCGATCAGATAATGGTTGCCTGCAAAAGCAGAGCAGGACTGATAGGGAGAGTCGCCATAGCCCGTGGGGCTCAGAGGCAGGATCTGCCAGTTGCTCTGACCGGACTTTTTCAGAAAGTCCACAAACTGATAGGCTTGCTTGCCCATGGTGCCTACGCCGTAAGGACCGGGCAGGGATGTAATATGCATCAATATGCCGCTTTCACGCATAACAAAAAACTCCTTAAGTTTTAGGGAAAAGGCAAATTTCCCGCAGTTTATCACTTGTAAAAGAATAATACTTTTTCCCCTTTTTGTCAAGGTAAATCAACGGGAAAACACGGTATTTCCAAAGTTTGCAAATAAAAAAACAACCCCACCAAAAGACGGTTACAGAAAGTAACCGTCAATGATATTTTCCCTGCGGGAAAGTGATATCCAGCCACCGGCTGGGTGAAATATTGCTATCGCAATGTGATATTTGCTTCGCAAGTTGTGGTATCGCTTCGCGATGATCAAAATTTTACCCCGGAATTCCGCTTGGGAATTCCGGGGTTCCTTCACATTTTCGAAGAAAATATATCATCGGCAAAGCCGATATCATACGCCGCCAGGCGTATATCACCGATTTGTATCACAAATCGATATCACTGCGTATTGTGCATATCTCTATGCACAATACGCGATGTGGGGTTGTCTGTTATGTATGGAAGAATTAAGCCTCCAGATTGACCTTGGTCTCCTTGTTGAAGACGTGGCAGACATTGCCTGCGAAGCCGATCTTAACGGTGGAGCCAGCCTTCAGAGCAGCGATCTCAGCGCCGGTCATATTCATTGTGGAAACAATGACGATGACGTCCTTGCCGTTGATGTCGACGTGCAGGTGGACGGAAGAGCCCATCAGTTCGTTAACTTCGATCTTAGCCTCGATGCCGTCATCAGCCAGAACCAGGTGCTCGGGACGGACGCCCAGAACGATATCCTGCTCCTCAACGCCGTTAGCAGCCAGAGCAGCCTGCTTCTCCTCGGAGACCTCGACGATGTGACCGCACAGTTCGACAGCGTACTTGCCGTCCTTCTTCAGCAGTTTTGCATCGAACAGGTTCATCTGGGGAGAGCCGATGAAGCCGGCGACGAACAGGTTGTAGGGGTGGTTGAACACTTCCTGAGGAGTGCCGATCTGCTGGATGAAGCCGTCCTTCATAATGACGATACGGTCGCCCAGAGTCATAGCCTCGGTCTGGTCGTGGGTAACGTAAACGAAAGTAGTATTGATACGCTCACGCAGCTTGATGATCTCAGCACGCATCTGGTTACGCAGCTTGGCGTCCAGGTTGGAAAGGGGCTCGTCCATCAGCATGACCTTGGGGTCACGGACGATAGCACGGCCGATAGCCACACGCTGACGCTGACCGCCGGACAGAGCCTTGGGCTTACGGCCCAGGTACTGGGTGATATCCAGGATCTCAGCAGCTTCCTTAACCTTGCGGTCGATCTCCTTCTTGGGAGTGTGACGCAGCTTCAGTGCGAAAGCC
>JAZQGL010000014.1:0-3488 GCA_045540035.1 Faecousia sp. | reverse complement strand
GCCAAGGGGGCCCTTCCCGGAGGGCAGCTGACCGTAAAAAACCGGGGCGGCGACTTGAAAATAACCATAATCAGTAATCACGACAGGATCACCGGCCTGCTACTGGAAGGCCCAACAGAAATCTTAGATACATTCACATGGTAAAGCAGGGCAACACGCCCTGCTTTGTGTTATTTTGCCCTTGTATTTACATTGCATTTGCCGTATAATAATACAAAAATTGACAGGAGGCCCTGACTATGGAATACAGAATTCTGGGAAAGACCGGCACGAGAATCTCCCGGCTTGGCTTGGGAGGCATCCCCTTCCAGCGGGTGGATGCGGAGCAGACCATAGGTTTGCTGCATCAGCTGAAAGCCGCCGGGGTCAACTATATCGACACTGCCCGTGGCTACACTGTCAGTGAAGAATACCTGGGCTACGCCCTGGAGGGTATTCGGGATCATTTCATCCTTGCCACCAAGAGTATGGCGCGGACCCGGGAGGCAATGGAAAAAGACATTGCCACCAGCCTGAAAAATCTTCGCACAGATTACATAGACCTTTATCAGATCCACAACCCCAACGCCAAAGATCTGGAGACTGTGATGGCCCCCGGCGGCGCCCTGGAGGCGCTGGAGGAGGCGAAATCCCAGGGGATGATCGGACACATCGGCATTACGCTCCACGCGGCAGATCTGTTCCGGCAGGCTGTGGAACTGCCTTGGGTGGAGACCGTTATGTTCCCTTACAACATCGTGGAGACCCAGGGCGAGGAACTGATCGCAAAGTGCGCCGAAAAGAATATCGGCTTTATCTGTATGAAACCCCTTGCCGGTGGCGCCATTGCGGATGCCGTTACTGCGCTGCGGTTCGTGGTGAGTAACCCCAATGTCAGTGTGGTGATCCCGGGAATGGCGGATGCGGCAGAGGTCTCGCAGAATGTATCCGCAGCAGCGCTCACAGCGCCTTTGACGGACCGTGAGCAGGAGAAAGTGGCTGAGATACGGAAATTCTTAGGTACGAATTTCTGCCGCCGCTGCAATTACTGTGCGCCTTGTACTGAGGGCATCAATATTCCGGCAGTATTTCTGTTTGAAGGTTACTACAGCCGCTACAACCTGAAACAGTGGGCGCTGGAACGCTACGCCACATTGCAGAAAACCGCTTCCGATTGCATCGGCTGCGGCGCTTGCGAGCAGCGCTGCCCCTACCAACTGCCAATTCGTCAGATGATGCAAAACGCAGCCACCGTTTTGGGAAAATAAATTGCGTCTATCTGCACAAAAGCCCCCTTCCGGACACAACAAGCCGGAAGGGGGCTTCGTGTATAGGTAGTAAGATGTCTACCTTTGCGCATACTATTCTGGGGTGATGAAAATGAATTCTATTTGGGACAATGATGTGAAAATGCCTCGATTTTCCGCGTTGGAAACGGACCAAAAGACCGATGTTTTGATCATTGGCGGCGGATTGGCGGGGATTCTGTGCGCCTGGAATTTGAATCAGGCGGGGGTGGATTGTGTCCTTATCGAGCAGGACCGGCTGATGCAGGGTGTCAGCGGCAGGACGACGGCGAAGATCACATCACAGCACGGCTTGATTTACGCAAAACTTCTGAAAAAGTTTGGACCGGAAAAGGCGGGGCTGTATTATCAGGCGAACCAAGACGCATTGGCATCGTTTTGTGAACTAGCGGGAAAAATGCCCTGCGACTTTCAAAGGCAGGACAACTATATATACGCCACCGGCGGAACAGAGGTACTGGAGGCGGAAATGACCGCCTATGAACAATTGGGGATTTCGGCACGGTGGGAGCGATCACTGCTGCTGCCGTTTCCTGTGACCGGCGCGCTGTGTTTTCCCCACCAGGCCCAATTTCATCCCTTGAAATTGGCGGCACATCTGGTAAAGGATCTGCAAATATATGAAAACACCAAGGCGCTGTCCTTTGCGGGCAACCGGGTGCTGACGCCCAATGGCGTCATAACAGCGAAGAAGATCGTTGTTGCCACCCATTTTCCTCTGCTGAATAAACACGGTGCATACTTTTTGAAATTGTATCAGCAGCGCTCTTATGTGATCGCTCTGGAAAATGCACCCCATTTGGAAGGTATGTATCTGGATTGCGCAGACAATGGTCTGTCAATACGCAGTACGGGCAAGTATCTTTTGCTGGGTGGCGGCGGTCACCGTACCGGGAAACCGGGTCTGGGCTGGAAATTGCCCGAAACGGTGGCGCAAAAATACTTCCTTGGGGCTCGGGTAGCCGCCCGTTGGGCTACCCAGGACTGTATGACTCTGGATGGAATGCCCTATATCGGCGTTTACAGCAAAGCGACCCCGGATCTGTACGTTGCTACCGGGTTTCAGAAATGGGGAATGAGTACGGCTATGGTGGCGGCGAAACTTCTGACCGATCTCGTTCAGGGAAAAGAAAACCCTTATACGGAAGTGTTTGATCCCTCCCGGAGTGTCCTGCACCCGCAACTGCTGTGTAACGGCTTGGAAGCGGCTGTAAACCTGCTTCGTCCTACCAAACCACGATGTCCTCACTTAGGCTGCGCGCTGCATTGGAACCCCTCAGAGCGGTCCTGGGACTGCGCCTGCCACGGCTCACGGTTTGACGAAAAAGGCAAAGTGCTGAACAACCCGGCAACCGACGACCTGCCCCACCCGCCCCAGCCGTAAAAGACCTGTGTATATTTTCCGGGAGAAAATGGAAAAATAAGCGTATCACAGGAAAAGGAGCGATGTGCTTGTTTAAACATGAAAAGCAATTATTTCATCCGGTGGAGATCGAACGGCCCAACCCGCAGTATGCGGCGCTGCTGCAGGAGCAGTTAGGCGGCGGCAACGGCGAACTGAAGGCGGCGATGCAGTATATGTCCCAGAGTTTCCGGATCAAAGATCCCAAGATCAAGGACTTGTTTTTGGACATTGCTGCGGAGGAATTGGGGCATATGGAGATGGTAGCCCAAACTATCAATCTGCTGAACGGGCACGATGTAGGGGCAGACCAGGTCAATGCCGGAGAGATCCAGAGCCATGTGATCCTGGGATTGAATCCGGGGCTGATCAATGCTTCCGGCTACTCCTGGACAGCAGACTATGTTACGGTCACCGGAGATCTGTGCGCCGATCTTCTGAGCAACATTGCCTCTGAGCAGCGCGCCAAAGTGGTCTATGAGTATCTGTATCGCCAGATCCACGACAAAAAAGTGCGCCAGACCATTGATTTTCTGCTGAATCGGGAGGAGGCCCACAATCAGATGTTCCGGGATGCTTTCAACGCGGTACAGAATTCCGGGTCCAATCAGGATTTTGGGACGACCCAGGCAGCCAAGATGTATTTCTCTCTGTCTGACCCCGGTCCCAACGCCTTTGCCGGTAACCCGGTGAACCCACCGAAATTCTCCAATTGATGCGTTCCTGGTGGCAACGCCCCACTTCTATGCAACGGAAGATACCCCGGAGCAGTTTTTGCAGCGGCGCGCAGACGGCTTTGC
>JAZQGL010000013.1:0-28282 GCA_045540035.1 Faecousia sp. | reverse complement strand
CCAGAAGTGCAATACTATTCCCGATGCGTTATCTGTTTCAAGATAAGACGCGATTGGTTTTTAGTGCGGTGTCTCCTCGATGCCGTCGATCAGGGCGTCATAGGTGGTATTCAGTGCTTTTTTGATGGCTTGTAACTGCGTTGCCTGAATATGCTGCGTGCAGCGCTCAATTTTTACAAGGCATTCCCGGGTCATATCACAGCCGTCGATTTGAAGCATACGCACAAGATCTGTCTGCCCGATTTTGTGTGCTTTACGAATTTTTCTGATATTTTCACCGATCCGGAGGTCTTGTTTGATTTTTTGTTCCATATCCGCACCTCAAGTGGACTTGATTTGGTCCATTTTTGGTTTATTTTATGCGTTATTTGTGATACAATGGGACTGGTTCTGGTCCAGTTGTTAAAATAATCGATATGGAATATGGTGATGATATGGCAAGTTGCTTTTTTATTGGTCACAGGGATACATCTACAGAAATATTACCTATATTGGAGCAAACGGTAGAGCAGTATATTATGGAAAACGGTGTAACGGAGTTTGTTGTTGGTAATTATGGTGGTTTTGACCGGATGGCAGCGCAAGCAGTGATTACTGCAAAAGCGCGGCATCCTGAAATTACACTATCCTTGCTGCTCCCTTATCACCCGGCAGAGCGCCCAATAAAGGTACCGAGCGGATTTGATAATACTTTTTACCCACCGGGGCAGGAGAATGTTCCACGCAGATTTGCGATAGTTTGGGCTAATCGGTATATGGTGGAGCATACAGATTATTTGATCGCCTATGTTTGGCATCCCGGCAGTAATGCAAGGAATTTGCTGGAATACGCAATAAAAAAGGGTGTTTCGTCCGTGAATTTAGGGGAAGGTGTGTTCTATGAGAAAACCTGATTAAAGAAAAAAGAAACAGCCACAACTTCCAAGGAAGTTGTGGCTGTTGTTTTATGATTCACCGGAACCAGACGAAGATGCAAAACAGAATGAACAGCGCAAACACTACGAAAAACACGCCGCCGATCAGCAACCCTGCTTTCACGCTGCCTTTGACGATCTCCCAGGTCTCACCTTTGGAAAGATCGCTCAGATCGTTGTTCTCGGGGGTCTGCTGTTTTTCAGAACGCATATACCAGGGCATACCGTCCACATTCATTTTTGCAACTACCCGGCCGTCATCGCCCTCAAAGGACTTTTTCTTCTGCTTATCCATTGATCTTCTTCAGTTCCGCTTCCAGTTCTGCCTGGCGTTCCGGGCTGTTGTACAGATGGCAGGCACAGAAATGGTCCTCTTCCAACTCCTGGAAGTCGGGGACAAAGTGCTTGCAGACCTCCATACACTTGCTGCAGCGGGTATGGAACTTACAGCCGGCAGGGGGATTGGCGGGAGAGGGAATGCTGCCTTCCAGCACCACCCGTTCCATCTTGTAGTCGGGATCGGGTACGGGGATCGCAGAGATCAGCGCCTGGGTGTAAGGATGCATCGGCTTTTCAAACACCCGCTCGGTGGGCGCATATTCCACCATATTGCCCAGATACATAACGCCGACGGTGTCGGAGATATGCTCCACAACAGACAGATCGTGGGAGATAAACAGGTAGGTAATGCCGAACTCCTTCTGCAGATCCCGCAGCAGGTTGATGATCTGTGCCTGAATGGACACATCCAGCGCAGATACGGGTTCGTCACAGAGGATAAAGTCCGGATTCAGCGCCAGAGCGCGGGCGATGCAGATGCGCTGCCGCTGACCGCCGGAAAACTCGTGGGGGTAACGGTCTTTGTGGTACTCCTGCAGACCGCAGGCGCGCATGACCCGGGAGATGTACTCGTCATACTCTTCCTTAGGCACGATGTTATGCTCACGGACACCTTCGCCGATGATCTCAGAGACGGGAAGTCTGGGAGACAGGCTGGAATAGGGGGCCTGGAAAATGATCTGTACATTGGGACGGTTCTTGCGCAACTGTTCACGGCTCAGACTGAAAATATCCACGCCGTTGAAGAAAACCTCGCCATCGGTCTTGTCCTGCAGACGCAGGATAGTCTTACCGACGGTGGACTTGCCGCAGCCACTTTCGCCAACCAGGCCCATAGTCGTGCCACGCTTGATCTTAAAGGAGATACCGTCGACGGCCTTGACGTGACCGATGGTCTTCTTAAAGAAACTGGACTTAATGGGGAAGTACTTTTTCAGGTTCTTGACCACCAGCAGATACTGATCGTCTTTTTCTGCGCCGTCGAAGCTGTTGATACCGGTGCTTATTTTCATTTCTTCTGCCATATCAAAGCTCCTCCACATTGGTAGATTTTGGATAGCCCAGTACGTCGCCCTGCTCGAAGAAACGGTAGCAGGACACTACGTGGGTATCGCTGATGCGGATCTCCGGGGGATACTGACCTTTACAGCGTTCGCACTGCATTTCGCAGCGGTCTTTAAAGTAGCAGTAGTTGGGCATATTCACCGGATTTGGCACGCTGCCGGGGATGTTGTAGAGTTCTTCCACCTGCTTGCCTACCACGGGCTTGGACTTCATCAGACCAATGGTGTAGGGGTGGCAGGGATTGTGGAAGATGTCCTCTGCAGTGCCTTTTTCGATCACGCGGCCGGCGTACATAACCACCACATAATCCGCCATATTGGCAACCACACCCAGATCGTGGGTGATGAGCATAATGGAGGAGTTGATCTTGTCCTTCAGTTCCCGCAGCAGGTCCAGGATCTGGGCCTGAATGGTCACGTCCAGGGCGGTGGTGGGTTCGTCGGCAATGATAAGTTCAGGGGTACAAGCCAGGGCGATCGCGATCATTACACGCTGACGCATACCGCCGGACAGTTCGTGGGGGAACATATTGTAAACGCCTTCTTTGTTGGCGATGCCAACCAGTTCCAGCATTTCCAAAGTTCTTGCCTTCACTTCTTCAGGGGTCATTTCGGGGTGATGCAGTTCCAGCACCTCGTTGACCTGCTGACCGATGCGGAACACGGGATTCAGGCTGGTCATAGGCTCCTGGAAGATCATAGAGATCCGGTTGCCGCGGATCTGCTGCATCTTGGCAGTGGGCGTCTTGACGATGTTCAGCGCTTTGCCGTCGCCGGTGTTGAAGCGGATCTCGCCGCCTACGGTCTGACCGCTGGGACGCTGCAGAAGCTGCATCAGGGACAGACTGGTAACGGACTTGCCGCAGCCACTTTCGCCGACGATACCGACGGTGGAACACTTGGGCACATCAAAGGTGACGCCGTCAACAGCGCGGACAGTACCGATATCTGTAAAGAAGTAGGTACAGACATTGTCGAATTCCACAACATTGTTGGGGTCTTTCATTGTGGTGGTATACAGGGCAGGATCTTTGCCTGCGTCCTCCCGCTCTTTTTCCAGTTTTTTGGTGATCTTGCGGTTGAAACTGGAGATCTGGCGGGAAGTTTTGGCGGAGATATAACCGATCTCTTTTTTGTCTTTTTTCTTGAAGATGCTCATATTTCCACCTCCCCTTAGCGCTTCATTTTGGGATCGAATGCGTCCCGCAGGCCGTCGCCTACAAAGTTAAATGCCACAACGGTCAGACAGATCAGCAGACCCACGGGGATCCAGATGTAAGTGTAAGTGATCATAGACTGGGCGCTGGTGGCCACAGAGTTGATCATAGTACCCCAGGTCGCCATGGGGTGCTTCACGCCCAGACCCAGGAAGGACAGAGTGGACTCGGTCAGAATGACGCTGCCCAGACCCATAGTTGCGGTAACGATCAGCTGGGGCATAACATTGGGGATCAGGTGACGGAAGATGCGCCGTCTGACGGGCAGACCGGAAGCCTCTGTTGCCACCATAAAGTCCTGATCACGCAGGCTCAGGATCTGACCGCGGACCAGACGGGCAATGCTTGCCCAGCCCAGGAAGCCCAGAACTGCCATCAGCCACATCAGGCGGATGTAAGGCTCCAGACGCAGAGCGTCCAGCATAGAACCGATGATGATCAGAATGGGCATAGAGGGGATGCAGTAGAAAATATCCACCAGACGCATGATCAGATTGTCAACCCAGCCGCCAAAGTAGCCGGCAAGACCGCCCATAATGATACCCAGAATGATCTCCAGGATCACGACCACGAAGCCAACCAGCAGGGAGACACGGCCGCCGGCCATCATACGGGCCAGAATGTCCATACCGTCGCCGTCTGTGCCGAAGATGTGATCCTCGGAGGGGGCTGCAAAGCGGTCGATCATATTGGTGTACTGTTCACAGACCACCACATAGTCGGTGACCTTGTCGTTTACGATCAGCTCGGACTCCACCAGCACGGCGTTGCCGTTTTCATCGGTAACGGTCAGACCGTTTTCGTCCAACTGAGGAATGTTGTAGGTGAAAGACGCGGAGGTGAGGTTTTCTGCCTCCATCTTTGCCACGATGTCACGGGTCATATTCTTGAATTCGATGTCCAGGGTATCCTCGCCGTTAAAGCGGCGGACAACGAAAGTAGAAACCGCGCAGAAGGTATTGCCGTCGGCGGTGTTGATGAAGAACTGCTCGTCATCGTCTTTTGCAACGGTGTACTCGACGCCGTCTGCGGAGAACTTACCCTCGCCGTAAATTGCCAGCAGGGCGTTGACTTTAAAGGCATCGGACAGTTTGGTGCCGGATACCACAGTATCGAAAACGAAGGGAGATGCCACATAGGACAGTTTGCTCTGACCCAGGCCGGTAACATTGTAAGATGCACCCTCACCTGCGGTTACGGCATACAGGGTATTGTCAAAGGTGAAGTTTTCGTTGCCTTCCAGTACGCACTGACCAACGGCTGCGGCAAATTCCGGACCCATATCCTGACCGGCATAGTCCATTGCGCCTTCGCCGGTACCCATAACGATCTTTTCACGGGCGTTCACGCCGGCCTGCAGCAGGTACACACTGCCGTTGTATTCGAACTGGGGCAGGTTGGCGCTGACGGCGTCCTTGACAGCCTGATCAAAGCCGGCATCCATAGCCTCGCCGGTATATGCCACCTTGCCGAACTTGGTGTTGTACTTACCGATGTTCTGCAGAGCAAATGTACCGATGTCGGTGGGCTCGTTGACAGCCATCGTGTAGATGCTGTCACCCTGCTTTTCCACCAGCACGGACATATCGGAGTCGGCATCCTTGGTCACATACTGGGTTTGCTTGTTTTCTTCCATCTTCAAAACGATGGAGTTGAACAAATTCTTTGTTGTGGTACTGATGCCCATATCTTCCACGGTGTACACCGTGTACTCGGTACGCTCTTCGGCGTTGGCGTAGTTGATGTTCAGTTGCTTGTAAGCGGTGAATACCTGGGTCTGACCGTACTTATAGAAGTAAGGTCCCAGAAATGCAAACAGGAACATTGCAATCAGAATTGCAGAACCGACGATCGCCAGTTTGTTACGGATAAACCGCTTGAAAACCAGCATACCGGGGCTGAGGATCTTGACGCGGGCTGCGTCATCCAGCGTCATTTCATTTTCACCGCTGCGGCGCGCGTTTTCGGCTTTTTCCCGGAGTTCGCGCTGCTTCAGGGCTTCGTTAAAGTTTCTTTTTTCCATAGCGCAACCTCCTTAACTCAAGCGTACACGGGGGTCGACCACGGCGTACAGAACATCCGCGATCAGGTTGCCCAGCAGTGTCAAAATTGCCATAAAGGACAGATAGAACATCGTAAAGGGAATATCGCCTACGATCATAGACTGGTAGGCGGTGTAGCCGATGCCGGGGATAGAGAACAACTGTTCTGTGATCAGCGCACCGGAGAACAGACTGGGCAGGCTGCCGCCCAGAATGGTGACTATGGGGATCAGCGTGTTGCGGAATGCGTGGTGGTTGATGACCTTCTTTTCCGGCAGACCCTTTGCCCGGGCAGTACGGATATAGTCGGCGTTCAGCACTTCCAGCATATTGGTACGGGTATAGCGCATCAGACCGCCGATGGAAATGATCACGATGGTAATGGTAGGCAGCACCAGATGCCAGGCCTGGTTCATGATCTTGCCAAAGTTGGACAAGGTATCGTAGTACCGGGCAGAGGTCAGACCGGTGATCTCAAACCAGCCCAAATGGACACCGAACACCAGTTTCAGCAGGGTTGCCACGAAGAAGGTAGGCATAGAGATACCCACCAGCGCGATCACGGTAACGGTATAGTCGATGGCGCCGTACTGCCGCTTGGCAGCCAGAACGCCCAGAGGGATGGCAATGATGATCTCAAAGAACATAGAGACCGCGCCCAGAATAAAACTGATACCGATCACATCGGCAAACTTTTCGGTGGCGGGTACATTGTGGACCCAACTGACACCGAAGTCACCGACGATGGCAGACTTCAGCCAGGTGAAGAAACCGCCGATAACGCCCTGATCCATACCGTATTTGGCATTTAAGTCAGCCAACCACTCTGCGGCAGATTTGTTACCGCCGGGACGCTGGGCAAGTTGTTGTGCCATTGTTTCTATGTAGTTTGTGGGCAGGCTGTGCATCAGTGTGTAGATGATCAGCATAACACAGAACAGAATGACAATGGACAAAAGAACACGTTTTAATATAAATTTCCCCATTATATCACCACTTTCCTAGGTTTTTTCTCGCTTTGGGGAGCGTAAATTGATTTTGACGGCGTTGCCGTCTTATGTGCCTGAGCAGGCAAATCTGCATTTGCTGAAAGTGCCACCAAGTGCAGATTTGGGGGTTCAGGGGGGACCTTATAAGACAACGCAAACCATGAGCGGATTGCTCCGCCCATGGCTGCGTTTGCATTAAGTCTTAATTACTGTTAATTCCCAAAAGTGTTGGAATTAGTTCAGTTCCAGAGTGTGGACCTCTGCCAGCCAGCCGTAGTAGGGAGTCAGGTCACCGGGAACAGTCTCGATGTTGACGCGCTCGGTGGAGATCAGAGTAGCTTCCTGTCTCTGGTAGGTGGGAACCTCAACGCCCCAATCCATCAGCAGTTCCAGAGCAGACTTGTAAGTAGCCTTACGGAATGCCTGATCGGTGGAGGAACGGCCGTCCATGATCAGCTTATCCAGCTCTTCGGACTGGATGCCGTAGTGGTTGGAGTTGGAAGAACCTTCCAGACCGTGGACGTTGGTGGAGTGGTAGACCTGATACATATCGGGATCGGGAGTTGCGCCCCATGCAGCAGCCCACATTTCGCAGGTGCCTGCATCCAGAGCATCCCACAGTTCGTTGGAGTCAGCGGGGTCGTTGATGATCAGATCCAGACCCATTTCCTGCAGAGCGTTCTTGGTCTCGGTCAGGATGCCGTAAGCGGGGTGATCGCCCACGCCGTCAGCGGGGATGATGACTTCCCAGGAAGTAGCAGCGCCCTCAGGAGCGGTAGCCTTGCCGTCTTCGCCGAAGGTGTAGCCGGCAGCCTCGAACAGAGTCTTGGCAGCAGCCTTAGCAGCAACGACCTTGTCTTCCTGAGTCATATCAGCGGTGATAACAACTTCACCGGCAGCGTTCTTGGAGTAAGCCAGGTTGTAGCCCTCATCAGCAGGCTTGGGAGCAGCCCAAGAGGTGTTGGAGATGGGGTACTGGATGATGGAAGCGCGGTCGCCGTAGTAAGCGTAAACAACGGGCTCACGGTAAACAGCCAGCAGGGTTGCCAGTGCGCGACGGACAGCCTTGGAAGCATCACTGCCCTTGTCATCGCCGATCTTCACGTTGTCAGCATTGATGCCGATGTAGCCGTAGCCCAGGAAGTCGGTGGTGATGGTGGTCAGCTTGTCGCCTACCAGTTCGCCGTTGGGGTTGTGCTTCTTGATAGCAGCGATGTCGTCATCGTTGAAGTTGGGGACGGTAACGTCGAACAGGTCGGTGGTCATACCGGTGACCTTATCGGAAGAACCGACGCCCTGCATCTTGAAGTACTTGATCTTGGGAGCGCCCAGGAAGTAGGACTCGTTAGCCTCGAAGGACAGAACGTTGTTCTCGTAAGAAACGTACTTGTAAGGACCGGCGCCGAGAGGCTCGGTGGTCTTAGCACGGACGGAGGACAGGTCGCCCTTGGGGAAGCCGAAGGAGTTGTTCTCGTAGTCGTACTTGGCAGCGTCGCCGTAGTAGTGCATAGGAGCAACAGCCAGGGTCAGCTGATAGATGAAGGTGGGATCGATCTTAGCGACAGTGATCTCCAGAGAGTAGTCGCCGGTCTTCTTGATGCCGGAGATGTTGGCAGCGCCTTCACCGGTAGCAACACCGATGGTGTACTTGCCGTAGTCTTCCATGAAGTCAAACAGGGAGGTGCCTGCAGACTCAGTGCCGCTCATAGCAGCCAGATCGCCGGAGTAAGCCTCGACCAGAGCCTTGAAGAAGTCAGCGGCGGTAGCCTCTGCAGCCAGACCTGCGAAGCCCCAGGCAGCAGCAGCCTCGGAAACGTTGGTGCCGTAACCTGCAGCGATGCAGTAGTCAACGATCTCCTGAGCGAACTTAGCGCCAGCCTGATCGACGTCTGCCCAGAAAGCGGTCTGAGTAGCCTCATCCCAGTGAGTGAAGTCGGTGTTCTCACGACCGGCAGCGCTGATCAGGTTGAACAGGGTGTCCATACCGGAGCGGTAGTCTTCCATACCCACGATAGCCTGGGAGTACAGAGTGGAAGAGCCGTCGTAAGTGGGGTCAGACAGAACGTACATAGAGAAAATGACGTCGTCTGCAGTGACCTTTTCACCGTCGGAGAAGGTCACGTCGTCACGCATATCGATAGCGTAGGTGACAGTGCCGTCTTCGTTCTCGGTGATCTTGCAGTTTGCCAGAGAGTAGTAGGTGTAGTCAGTGCCGTTGTAGGGGATGACTGCGCCTTCTTTACCGTTCAGGACAACATTGCCTTCACGGTCGGAGCCCAGCAGAGAGACCTGAGTCATACCTACTGCGTCCTGGTCGTAGGAAGTATCAGCAAAGAAGGGGCTGAACTTCTGGGACATGTAATCGTTGGCAAAAACCAGAGTATCTGCAGTAGCGGGAGCAGAGGGCTCGGTGCTACCCTGAGTACCCTGCGTCTCGTCGGGCTTATCGGTCTGGCCGCAACCGGCAAATGCGCCGACGACCATTGCGAAAACCAGCAACAGAGCCAACAGTTTCGTGGTAGTGGATTTCATATATATTCCTCCTAACTTTTTTTATATTCATCGGTCGGGCCGAAAAATATACTATATAAATAAAATGCGGGGTGTGGATGCTAGCATCCACAAAGAAGAAGGCATGCCTTCTTCTTTATAAAGTTTTGTTAATCGATCATAACGGTATCCAGACCCTTGCGCCGGGAGAAAAGGGCAATACCGCAGATGCCGGCCAGCATATAGCACACACAGACGATATAGTCCGGGGGTTTGGCGGCTTGCACCGTCAGTTCATAAATACCGGCAAGAAAACTGATCAGGCAAAAGCCCATCAGAAACAGACACGCGCCGCTCATCCGGCCGCCCATCAGGGCGTTGTGTTCCCTGTCCACCTTCTCTTTTGCTGTCCACAGACGCCAGGTGGCGCAGACGGCAAACACGAAGGGGATCCAGGCCATAGCAGCAGGCATCTGGATATACCATATGCGGGTGAAGGTGCAATCGATGCACATTGGGATCAGAAGAAACACCGCAATGGCTGCAAGACCTATCGTATAGAACCATTTCAGAAACCGGATCTTCTCCGGCGGCTGGACAAAACGGAACCAGGGACCGATATAGACCCGGACTGCTTTGGGCCGTTTGTGACCCGGGCGATCGACATATTCGATCTTATAATCTTTTGCATATTCCCGATAGCCCAAAGTTTCGACTCCATTCCCGCAGGTTATTTTGTTAGTGTATTATAGCACAAAGACATTTGTCTTTCAACCACAAATTCAAAAAAATATTAAATTTCCGTTTTTTGCAAAATTTGCCAATGATATGTCCGGTATTTCCGGCATTTTTTACAAAGCGCTGTTTGATGGAGACCGTGTCCTGCTTGGTGACTAAGTCACAAACATTCGCCACATTCTCTCTTGCAACCCGGCACATCCTATTATACAATATCATTAAAGGATTATCAGACAGGAGGCGTATTTATGGATAAGTTTGATTTGATCGTGATCGGCGGCGGACCCGGCGGCTATCTGGCAGCAGAGCGGGCTGCCCACGCAGGACAAAAGACCCTGCTGTTCGAAAAGCGCTCTTTGGGCGGTGTTTGCCTGAACGAAGGCTGCATTCCCTCCAAGGCGCTGCTGAACTCTGCCAAGTACTATACCCACGCGCGTCACGGGGAGGATTACGGTGTCACCTGCAGCAATGTGACCATCGATCAGGCTGCTGTGGTGGCCAGAAAAAATAAAGTGGTCCGTATGCTGGTTAACGGCGTTAAGGGCAAAATGAAAAAATACGGCGTCACCGTGGTGATGGAGGAAGCCACCATCACCGGAAAAACTGCAGAAGGATTTACCGTTGCGGCTGCCGGCAAGACCTACACCGGCAAGAACCTCATTATCGCCACCGGCTCTTCTGCCGTTGTGCCTCCCATTCCCGGGGTAAAAGAAAACCTGGGAGATATGGTGCTGACCAACCGGGAAGTACTGGACCTGACCGAGATCCCCCGGGATATGGTCATCGTAGGCGGCGGTGTTATCGGTCTGGAGATGGCGGCTTATTATGCATCCGTCGGAGCAAAAGTCACCGTGATCGAGATGCTTCCCCACATCGCCGGTGCTACGGACCGGGAGATCAGCACTATGCTCCAAAAGGAACTGGAAAAGATCGGCATTACCTTCCTGCTGAGCCACAAGTGTCTTTCTGTAGAGCCGGGAACGGTCTGGGCGGAGACGCCGGAGGGCAGTAAGATCGCCGTTGCCGCGGATAAGGTGTTGCTGTCCATCGGTCGGCGCGCCAATGTGCAAAATATCGGCCTTGAGACCATCGGCGTCAATTGTGACCGTGGCGGCATCGTGACGGACACGATGGGACGCACCAATGTAGCCGGGGTCTATGCCATCGGCGATGTGAACGGACATCATATGCTGGCACATACCGCATACCGGGAAGCAGAAGTGGCGGTGAATAACCTTGTGGGAAAGCCTGACGCTATGCGCTACCACGCCAACCCCTCGGTGATCTACACCCAGCCGGAGATCGCCTCTGTGGGCAAAACGGAGGAGGAGTGCCGGGAAAAGGGCATCGACTACGAGGTGCAGAAACTGCCTATGCTGTATTCCGGCCGTTTCGTGGCGGAAAACGAGGGCGCAGACGGTCTGTGCAAGATCATTGTGGACAAGAAAAAACGCACCGTCTTGGGCGTTCACCTCATTGGCGCTTACTCCGGTGAGATCATTTGGGGCGCAGCGGAAATGATCGAAATGCAACTGCGGGTCAACGATGCCCGGCAGATCATCTTCCCCCATCCCACCGTCAGCGAGATCATCCGGGAAGTCCTGTGGGAGTTTAACGATTGATCATAAAAGCGCTGTAACAAAAACGCACCCCACGGGGTGCGTTTTTATAATGCAAAATGATAAATGCAAAATTGTGGTGTTGCTGTGCAATAAATTTAAATGTAGGGCGGGGTCTTGACCCCGCCGCTAAAAACACACTGCTACCAACGGAGGGGCCAAGGCCCCGCCCTACAATTGCGTTGTTTGAAACGGCTCGATAAACCGGAATTTGAAGAATATCCTTTCATTTTGCGAAAAACTGTTGTATAATGTTGGTAAATCCTTACTTTTGGAGGGAGTTTTTTATGAAATTTCTGAAAAAGGCGATCCCCTTGTGCCTGCTGGTATTGGCACTGGTGATCTCGATTACCTTGCTGATGCCTAAGGCACAGGCAGCCACCGAAAGCAATCTGACCTTCATATTTAACGATGACGGAAACAGTTATGCCGTATCCGGTTTTAACACTGTCAGTGGTGACCTGGTCGTCCCGGCAACTTATAACGATAAACCCGTTACAACCATTGGAGATTATGCGTTCGAGGACTGCACCGGCCTGACCGGCATCACCATCCCGGACAGTGTAACCACCATTGGCGATTATGCGTTCTTCGGCTGTACCAGCCTGATCAGTATCACTATCCCGGACAGTGTTACCACCATTGGCTATTCTGCGTTCGATCACTGCTCCAGCCTGACCAGTATCACTATTCCGGACAGCATCACCACCATTGGCGATTATGCGTTCGAGCATTGCTCCAGTCTGACCGGCATTTGGGTAGATGTAGATAATCCTAACTATTACAGCGACGAAAACGGCGTACTTTTTAACAAAGATGTGACTATTTTACTGCAAGCACCTGGAGCAACAAAAGGGCACTATATCATCCCGGACAGTGTTATATCCATTGGCGTTGGTGCGTTTTCTGACTGTTCCAGCCTGACCGGTGTTACCATCCCGGACGGTGTCACAAACATTGGCAATCGGGCGTTCTATGACTGCACCAGCCTGACCAGTATCACCATTCCGAACAGTGTAACAAACATTGGCGATTATGCGTTCTGGTGCTGCTCCGGCCTGACCGGTATTATCATTCCGGACAGTGTTACTGCTGTCGGGAAAGATGCGTTTAGGTGTTGTAGTAACTTGCAGAGTGTAACCATTGGAGCCGGTGTTACAACCATCGGTGAGTCGGCTTTTCGGGAATGTACCAGCCTGCGTAACATAACGATTCCTGACAGTGTTGTTGTAATAAAAGAGTTTGCCTTTCTTGACTGCAAAGAAATTCAAAGTGTGCATATCGGTACGGGTGTTACCGTTATTGAACGTGCAGCGTTTCAGGGATGTATTGGTCTGCAGAGCATAGTGATTCCGGATAATGTTACCACTATTGAGAGCGCTGCATTTGTTGGGTGCTACGGCCTTCAGAATGTGGCGATTGGAGATGGTGTTACTGTTATCAGTGACTCTGTATTCCGGAATTGCTATGCGCTACAGAGTGTGCACATCGGCAACAGCGTTACAGCCATTGGTGAGTATGCATTTTACGACTGTGGCAACTTACAGAGCGCAATTATTGGTGACAGCGTCACAACTATTGGCGTGAGCGCATTCGAAATGTGCCGGAAATTACAAAGCATAACAATTCCGGATAGTGTCATCAGTATTGAAACATATGCCTTCTATTGGTGTGATAGCGTGCAAAACTTGACCATAGGCAATAGTGTTGCGACAATTGGTGATTATGCGTTTTTCCAAAACACCAGTTTGCAGAGCATTATAATTCCGGATAGTGTTGTCAGCATTGGCAAGTATGCATTCTACATCTGTAAAAATGTACAGAACATTACGATTGGCAGTGGTATTACCACCATTGGTGAATGGGCTTTTGCCCATTGCCACAGTTTGCGCAACATTGTGATTCCGGATAGTGTCACTGAGATTGGCAACTCTGCGTTCAGTAACTGCAATAATATGACTGCGGTGGTATTGCCGGCTGTTTTGGAGACGATCGGAGAAAATGCTTTCTCTTGCTGCGAAAATATTGAAAATGTCCTTTATAAGGGCAGTGCAGATGACTTTACAACAGTTTCTGTGGCATCCGGTAACGAACCTCTACTGAATGCCTTTTGGCATTATGGAGTGCAAAACGCAACAATTGCAGGAATAGACTGCTATTACTGTCCCGAGTGCGATAAGTACTTTGCAGAAAACGGTACAGAAATCTGCTTTACAGTTGTATTCCAAAATCCGGATGGCGCAGTGATCAGCAGCAAGATATATCACTACGGTGACACCGTAGAATTGCCGGAAGATCCGGCAGCGCCTGAAAATCTTGGCAATGGATATGTGTTCTGCGGTTGGGATCAAGAAGTAGTGACCGTTTGCGAAGGAGATGCAGTTTACACGGCAGTGTATATTAAGTGCATAACAGGCGATATGACCGGTGATGCATTTATCAACAATGACGATGTGGTGCTTTTGTTGTGGCATACGCTGTTCCCGGAGGAATACCCCTTGGGCGAATCCGCTGATATCAACAAAGACGGGAATATCAATAATGACGATGTGGTGCTGCTTTTGTGGCACACGCTCTTCCCGGAAGAATACCCCTTATAACAAAAATGTCCCATCCATCCGGATGGGACATTTTATAATGCAAAATGCAAAATGATACATGCAAAATTGTGGTGTTGCTGTGCAATAAATTGAAATGTAGGGCGGGGTCTTGACCCCGCCGCTAAAAACATACTGCTACCAACGGCGGGGCCAAGGCCCCGCCCTACAATTGCGTTTTCAAAACGGCTCGATAAACCGGAATTTGCCCTTTCTTTTTTTGAAAAACGGGTGTATAATGTTGGTAAATCCTTACTTTTGGAGGGAGTTTTTTATGAAATTTCTGAAAAAGGCGATCCCCTTGTGCCTGCTGGCATTGGTATTTGTGCTCTGCTTGGCAGCGCTGACCCCAAAGACACAGGCTGCTACTACAAGTGGTGATTGCGGAGAAAATGTGACTTGGAAATTGGATGATGTGGGGATGTTGACGATTTCCGGTACTGGGGAAATGAAAGATTGGGATGGAAAGAATAGTTTTGCACCTTGGTATAGCAGCCGTTCTTCGATCAAGTTGGTCGTTATTGAATCAGGGGTTACCACCATTGGTGATTACGCATTCTATAACTGTGATCAATTTTTAAAAGTTGTTATTCCGGATAGCGTTATCGATGTTGGTGCGTATGCGTTTTCAGAATGTGACGAACTCACAATCCTCACAATCGGGAATGGTGTTGCTACTATTGGCGATTACGCTTTCTATAACTGCGCAATTGCGAGTGTTACGATTCCAGAAAGCGTTACCAGCATTGGTGTACATTCGTTTGATTGCAGTCGCAGTATAGAAATATCGGTTCACAAGAACAACCAAAATTACAGCAGTGATCAAGGCGTTTTGTTCAATAAAGACAAAACTTGCTTGATTAGGGCGTACATCCCTTCAGAAAGGTATGTCATTCCGGGAAGCGTTACCACCATTGGTGATTATGCATTCACTGAAAATGAAGGACTCTTAAGTGTTATTATTACCAACAATGTCACTTCAATTGGTGAGCGTGCATTCTGTTCCTGCTCCAATTTGACGTCCGTTACCATCCCGGATAGTGTCACATCCATTGGCAATTATGCGTTCGGTTACTGCTCCGATTTGACGTCCATTACCATTCCGGATAGTGTCACATCCATTGGCGATTATGTGTTTACTTCCTGCTACAGGTTGACATCTATTACCCTCCCGAATAGTGTCACATCCATTGGTAGATCTGCGTTTTATTTCTGCGAAAGCCTGACCAGTATCACCATCCCGGACGGTGTTACATCCATTGGTGATTATGCGTTCTCTCTTTGCTCCAGCCTAACCAGTGTTGCAATCCCGGATAGTGTTACATCTCTTGGCTTTGATGCTTTTAGCGCGTGTACCAGTCTTGCAAGTGTCACCCTTCCAAATTCTATTACTTATATTAGCGATTGTGCGTTTGAGGATTGCACCAGTCTTACAAGTGTCACGATTCCAGACAGCGTTACTGCCATCGGCTATTTTGCGTTTACAAACTGTACAAGTTTGGAAAGTGTTACTTTTGGCGATAGCGTTTTAGACATCGGTTCTTCGGCTTTTGATGGTTGTACCAGCCTTACAAAAATATGGGTTTCTACGGACAATCCGCATTACAGCGGCGGCGATGCAGGTGTGCTTTTTAATAAGGATGGAACGACTTTAATCGTTGCATTGGGCGTCATTCAGAGTTACACCATTCCGGATGGTGTAACAGATATTGGTCCAAATGCATTCATATATTGCGAGAGTCTCACAAATATTACCATCCCGGACAGCGTCACATCTATTGGCTATTCTGCTTTCTCTGGTTGTGAGAGTCTTACAAGCATCACAATTCCAGATAGTGTCACATCTATTGGTTACCGTGCGTTTGAGCGTTGCGATAGTCTTACAAGTGTTACTATCGGCAATGGTGTTATATCTCTTGACGCCGTTGTTTTTAGCGAGTGTACCAGCCTCACAAGTGTCACTCTTGGCACCAACATTAATGCAATCAACGTAGGTGCGTTCAATCGATGCGATGCTTTGAAGGATGTATACTATGCTGGCAGTAAAGAACAGTGGGATAGTATCTATATTGCGGTCGAAAACAGGGATCTGACCGATGCGACGATTCACTATGCAATTCAATCAGAAGACCCCCTCCCGCCTCCAATTGGCGGTAATATTGTCGACAGTGGTTTTTGCGGCGAATCTGTGACATGGACATTGAGCAATGCAGGCCTATTGACTGTTTCGGGTTCTGGTCCGATGAAAGATTACGGATGGGGTGAGTCACCTTTTAGATTTATGCGTACTATAACAGAAATTGTTATAGAACCTGGTGTTACTCACATAGGCGAGTATGCTTTTTTCTTGTGTGACTACCTTGTAAGCGTTACTATTGGCGATGGGGCAACTGATATTGGCGAGGGAGCGTTCAGATCCTGCAAAGTCCTTGCAAGTGTTACCATCCCGGATAGTGCTACCTATATTGGAGAGAATGCGTTTTCTGGCTGTTACAACCTTACAAGTCTTAGTATGGGTAATGGTGTTACAATCATTGATAATAGTGCGTTTTCTTCTTGCGAAAGTTTGCAGAGTATCAATATTCCGAGTAGTATCACTTCCATTGGATACTATGTGTTCAGTAACTGTAATTGCTTAGAAGATGTGTACTATGCTGGTAGTGAAGAACAGTGGAATAAAATTGCTATTGGTAAATACAACTATGGTCTGGAAGGCGCGACGATTCATTACGCTGTTCAATCGGAGGAGCCCGGCATAGGCGATATGACCGGTGATGCATTTATCAACAATGACGATGTGGTGCTTTTGTTGTGGCATACGCTGTTCCCGGAGGAGTATCCTTTGAGTGTCTCCGGTGACATTAATAAAGACGGGCAAGTCAACAATGACGATGTTGTCTTGCTTCTGTGGCACACCTTATTCCCGGAAGAATACCCCTTATAAAAAACGCACCCCATACGGGGTGCGTTTTTATAATGCAAAATGCAAAATGATAAATGCAAAATTGCGGTGTTGCTGACGCAACAAATAATCGTAGGGGCGATTATCAATCGACCGATAAATTGTGATTTAACCTACAGCGGCAGGAAGGCGGCGAGGATCGCCAGCAGTACCGCGGGCAGCATATTGGCGACGCGGACGGTCTTGCCCCATACCAGATTGACGCCTACGCAGAAAATAAGGACCGAGCCTACCAATGACAGATTTGCCAAAGCGGCAGCGGTCATCAGCGGTTTTAAAAGGCTTGCCAGCAGCGTGACAGCGCCCTGCAGCAGCGCAACGGGAATGGCGGAGAAAATGCAGCCTTTGCCCAGCGCGCAAGTCATAATCATAATGATGATCAGGTCCAGCACCGCCTTGGCTGCCAGCACAGACCAGTCTCCTGAAATGCCGTCCTCAATAGCGCCCACAATGGCCATCGCGCCGATGCATACCGTAAAGGATGCGGTGACAAATGCGTCTACGAAACCGCCGTCTTTGGCGTTGCCGGTTTTCTGTTTCAGCCATTTGCCGAACCGCTCAAATCCGGCTTCAATGTTGATCAGTTCGCCAATCAGCGTACCCAGGGCAAGGCAGCCTACCAGCAGCATCGAGCCGCCGGCGGCAACACCGCCGCTCTGCACAGAAAACATTTTCTCCAGACATCCGGCGATGCCGATAAACAGCACGCTGATGCCGCAGGCTTTTGTCAGCCCTTCCTGCAGCCGGGGCTTCATAAATTTACCGAATAACAGACCTAAAATGCCGCCTGCCAGTATTGCCAGACAGTTGATGATCGTTCCCATAGGCTCACCTCTTTCTTGAGGGTATCTTAAACACCCGGCAGCCGTTTGTCAAGGACGGTTTTATAACAGATAACATCCGTTTTGTCGCTCCACCCAGCGAGTTGACAGTTGATAGTTGACAGTTGATAGTTAATGTGTTTTTCTTCGAAAAAACATTTAAATAGTGCGCTTTGCGCACACCTTAACTGTCCACTGTACACTGTCCACTGTCAACTGTTTATCGATCCGCAGGATTGATAAACTGGAATTTGCGGGTGACAAGAGAGATGTTTTGTGGTATTGTTAAAGAAAAGCGAACAAGGAGTGTAAGGATATGAAAAAGAGAATTGCTGCTTTTTTGGCGATCGTTTTGGCGCTGACCCTGCTGGGCTGCACCAAGCAGCCGCCGGAAGGACCTGCCATCAATGGTGTCAGCCTCAGTGAATATGCTATCGTCTATTCCGATACCGACACGGATTATGCCCTCCGGGCAGCCCAGTATCTGCAGGAAAGGATCAAGGAGATCACCGGTCTGGAACTGCCTTTGCAGGAGGACAGCGCCGTGGAAGCCAAATATGAGATCGTAGTGGGCGATACGGAGCGGGAGGTGTCTGAGAAACTGGACATAAGCACCGGCAAAAACGCATTTGCCCTGATGTCTCATAAGAAGCAGGTGGCGCTGGAGGGTGACTATTTCCTGATCGCTGCAGCAGCCTACTACTTTGTGGAAACCTACATCACCGAAGGCACATTTAACGCCCAGATCCCGAAAGAACCGCTGATCTGCCAGCCCATTACGGAAAAGGCGAACAACTACATTCTGCTCATCGGTGACGGTATGGGACTGAATCATACCAGACTTTGCGAAGAGCCGCCGCTGGAACTGAAGCGGGAGGACGGCTACAGCGACGGAGAAAAGATATTCTACGGCAATTTGCTGCCCTGGCAGGGCTTTGCCCGTACCGATTCTTTAGACGGTCTGACCGACAGCGCCGCGGCGGGAACTGCCCTTGCTACCGGCTACAAGACCCACAACAGCAGCCTTGGCTTAAACGGTGACGGTCAGGTCGTCAAGAGCCTGACAGAACTGGGTAACGAATTGGGTATGGCCACTGCGGTAATGTCCACCGAGGCAAGGACCGGCGCAACTCCCTCTGCATTTTTGTGTCACGCGCCGGATCGGGAGGATAAGAATACGATTTTGGAAAACCAAAAACCCATCGAGCAGGCGGGTACTATCGTTGCCTGCGACTTTGATGTGTATGAGCCCAAGCAATTGCAGCGGAAAGTGGAAGGCGCATTGCTGGACACTTTGGAAAAACTTTCCCAAGATCCCGACGGCTTCTTTATGATGTACGAGGAAGCCCACATCGACAAGCACAGCCACGATAATAATCTGAACACCACATATCTTGCCGTGGCCCGTTTCAATCAGGTCATCGGCAGAGTAATGGAGTACGCCTATTATAACCCTGACACCTTTGTTCTGATCACTGCTGACCACGAGACCGGTGATCTGAAGCCGGGCAGTTACGGCGCGTTGGAATTCCATTATGAAAAGCACACCGATCAGGATGTGCCGGTGTTTGTTTACGGTGAGGGCAGCGAACTGTTCGTAGGCGTAACGGTGGAAAACACCCAGATCCCCAAGACCATCGCAAAGATGTGGGGCGTAGAGGACTTCGGTGATCCTGCTACAGCAGGTCCGCTGAGCGAATGAGGTGACAAAATGATTCGTTTCGCAACCATTGGCCGGGGCAACATTGCCCGTCAGTTTATTGCCGGCGCAAAGATCAGCGGTCGGTTTACCCTGGAGGCGGTCTATTCCCGCAATGCGCAGACCGGCAAGCAGTGGGCACAGCAGCAAGGATGCAGCAAGGTCTACACCGACTTGCAGGCGCTGGCAGATGCCCCGGATATCGATGCTGTGTATATTGCATCTCCCAATATCTGCCACGGTCCCCAGACGGAGATTATGCTCCGGGGCGGCAAGCATGTGATCTGTGAAAAACCCATTGCCACATCTGCGGAAGAATACCGCCGGCTGAAGGCGTTGGCAGATAAAAAAGGGCTTATCTATATGGAGGCGATCATCCCCCGGTTTGTGCCTTGGCGGGCTAAGATCAAAGACGCGCTTGATTCCATCGGCAAGATATCCACAGCCCGCATCGACTATGCCCAACTTACCAGCCGCTACGAAAAACTCCAGCGGGGCGAGCAGGTCAATATCTTCGATATGTCTTTGGCGGCAGGTACGCTGATGGATCTGGGCATCTACTGCGTTTACGGCGCGGTAGACCTGCTGGGTATGCCCGAAAAAATCGTTGCCACCGCAGGCTTTTTGCCCAACGGCGCAGACAGCAACGGCACAGCGATTTTTGACTATGGCACATTCTCTGCAGCCTTGACTTATGCCAAACTGGGCGAAGGCGGCATCGGCTCGGAGATCACCGGCGACAAGGGTACATTGGTGATCCGCCGCATCGGTCTTTACACGGAAACCTATGTGCTGCGGGGCAGTGAGCGCATCGACATTTTTGACACCCTGCCCAAAGAGAACATTATGCGTTACGAAGCCGATGCTTTTGCAGACTTCATTCGGGGGGAAAATCTGGAGGATTATCAGGCGGCAAGCGAACTGGCACAGCAGGTCCATACCTGTATGGACCGGATCAAGCAGTCGGCGGATATCCGTTATGAGGTGAATAAGTAATGATTTGGTTGGAAATTTTTGGATATATCGGCACGGTACTGGTCATCGTCTCTATGCTGATGACTTCCGTGCTGCGGCTTCGGGTGATCAACATCATCGGCGGTGTGATCTCCGGTATTTATGCGGTGCTGGTGGGGGCTACCCCGGTGGCACTGATGAATTTGTGTCTGGTGTGCATCAATCTTTTCAATGTCTATCGTCTGCTGCGGACCAAGCGGCAGTTTGATGTGGTGCAAAGTCACGGGAAAGATGCTATGGTGCAGTATTTTCTGCGCAGCAACAGCCAGGATATCGGCAAGTTTTTTCCGGAATTTGACCCGGACAGTGCTGCGGATGCGGTGGCGTTCGTGGTGTGCTGTGACGGCAATCCGGCGGGTATCCTGCTGGGAAAGCCTATGGAGGACGGGACATTGGATGTGCGGCTGGACTACTCCATACCGGCTTACCGGGACTGTTCTGTAGGTGGCTATCTGTATAAGAATTTGCCCGGGCTTGGGGTGAACAAACTGGTAGCCGGTCACCCGGCGGCAGATACCCATTTGGATTATCTGGAAAAGATGGGCTTTACCAGGACAGACGATCAATATATTAAATTTTTGCAATAAAAAATCACCCCGGCTCTCAGTTTGAGAGCCGGGGTGCTGCGTTTTACATTACTGCTCGTCTTTGTAGATTTCCTTAAAGTACTTGTAGGTATCGACCTTCAGTTCGCCGCAGGCAGCCTCGTCGCAGGCGATGATGCCATCGGGATGCAGCTGCAGAGCGCTGATGGTCCAGGCGTGGGAAACGCCGCCTTCTACGCAGTGGCGCAGAGCGCGGGCCTTGCTGTGACCGTTGATGACCAGCAGGACCTGCTTGGAGTCACACACAGTACCGACGCCTACAGACAGTGCGGTCTTGGGAACTTTGTTGGGGTCATTGTCGAAGAAACGGGAGTTGACGATCAAAGTATCCTCGGTCAGGGCGCGGACACCGGTGCGGGATGCCAGAGAGGTAAAGGGCTCGTTGAAGGCAATGTGACCGTCAACGCCGCTGCCGCCCAGGAACAGATCGATGCCGCCGTAGGAAGCGATCTTGTCCTCGTAGCGCTGGCACTCTGCTTCCAGGTCTTCTGCCATACCGTTGAGAATGTTAATGTTCTCAGCGGGGATGTCGATGTGGTTGAAGAAATTGTCGTGCATAAAGTACCAGTAACTCTGGTCGTGCTCACGGGGAAGACCCACATACTCGTCCATATTAAAGGTGACCACGTTCTTAAAAGATACCAGACCGGCCTTGTTCATCTCGATCAGTTTCTTATAAGTACCCAGAGGGGAAGAACCGGTGGGCAGACCCAGAACGAAGGGGCGGTCTTCCTTATGATTGTTGATGGCGTTGGCGATGTGCTGTGCAGCCCAGGCGCTCATCTCGTTATAGTCGTTTTTGATGATCAGTTTCATAGTTTTCACGCTCCAAAAAAGAATGGGAGATAGCAATCTCTGCGAGGTAATTATACTACTGCGGTGATTGTTTGTCTATATTTATTTTAAAGCAAATGTTGTCAAAAGTTGCGTTTTGAGAAAAACAAAGGTATAATGTGATGCAGGGTACGCCTGCCGAAATTTGAGAAAGGGGGATGGCTGTGTATTCGAGGGTCTATGTGGAGATCACCAATATTTGCAATATGCGTTGCTCGTTCTGTCACGGTCATTCCCGGCAGCCGGGGCGTATGGACGAAAGAATGTTCGCCCGCATCCTGGCGCAACTGGCTGATCAGACGAAATATATCTACTATCACCTGATGGGAGAGCCTACGCTCCACCCGGAACTTCCCCGGTTTATCCGTATGGCAACCGAGGCAGGTTTTTTGTCGATCATTACCACCAACGGCACCTTGCTTTCCAAAAGACAGCAGGAACTGATCGATGCCAAGCCCCATAAATTTAATATCTCCGTTCACAGTTTTGAGGGGGAAGATCAAACCGCTTTTGAAAATTATGTAAACGAAATCGCCGCCTTTGCAGACAAGGCAAACCAGGCGGGCATCATAGTGAATTTCCGTCTTTGGAACAAAGGGTTTGACGGCGGAAGAAACGAAAAAATTCTGGAAATCTTACGCCGGAAACTGCCCGGACAATGGGCGGAAAACACCCGGGGATACCGGATCCGGGAGAAACTTTACCTGGAGTGGGGCGACCGGTTCGGGTGGCCGGATAAGGACGGTCAGATCCAGGGTGATGATGTGTTCTGCCACGGGATGAAAGATCATTTCGGCATCCTTTGCGACGGTACGGTAGTGCCGTGCTGCTTAGACAGCGACGGCATTATAAACCTGGGAAATATATTGCGGCAGAACATATCTGAGATTTTATCATCGCCCCGGGCGACGGCTATGGTTAAAGGATTTGACCGGCGTACCGCGTCGGAAGATCTGTGCCGCCGCTGCCCCTACGCCCGGCGTTTTTCATAAGAGGTGAAAGCCAATGGAAATAAGGAAAATTCTAAAAAATATAAAACTGTATCTTTTTGATATGGACGGTACGCTGTATATCGGTGACCGGCTGTTTCCCTTTACAAAAGAACTCTTGCAGACGATCCGCAAAACCGGCGGAAATTATCTGTTTATGACCAATAATTCCTCCAAAAGTGTGGAGGACTATATTTCTAAATTATGTAAACTTGGAATTCGTGCGGACCGGGATGATTTTATGACATCTTCCCAGGCAACTGCCTATTATCTGCGCAAGAATTTTCCCGGTAAGACCCTCTATGTCTGCGGCACCGGTTCTTTGAAAAAGGAACTGCGGTCGGAGGGCTTCTGTGTCACAGAAGACCCGGATCGGGCAGAGTGTATCGTAATGGGATTTGACACGGAACTGACCTTTCAGAAACTGCACGATGTGAGCCGTCTTCTGCTGACCCGGGATATCCCCTACATCGCTACCAACCCGGATCTGGTGTGTCCCACGGAATTTGGATCTGTGCCGGATTGCGGCAGCGTATGCCAGATGATCTTCAATGCCACAAACAAGCGCCCGGTAGTTATCGGCAAACCCTCCCCGCTGATGCCCCAACTGGCGATGGAAAAGATGGGGTGTCTGCCGCAGGAGACTTGTGTGGTAGGCGACCGGATCTACACGGATATCAAAAGTGGTTTAAACGCCGGTACGGTGACTGCGTTGGTAATGAGCGGTGAGACTACGCCGGAGATCTTGGAAAAGTCAGAAGACAAACCCCGGTTGGTCTTGTCTTCTGCAGAAGAAATTTTAACTGCCCTGCAATAAAAAAGTGCTGTCCCGAGGGACAGCACTTTTTTTGTTATCAGGCTGGAAATTATTACATTTCGCCTTTGTATTTGACGCTCTTTTTCTTACTGGCGGTCAGGGCGTTTTCGCCTGCCAGATACATCGCCACCAGACCCGGCAGCACAAAAGATGAGCCGAATTGTCAAGTAAAATTCCCGAAATTTGGTTGCGTTTTTTTTCGAAAAAGTGTATTTTATTATCATAAAGTTTCATTCTAAGGCAAAAGGGGCGATTTTTTTGAATAGCAGACAACTCCAATATGCCATTATGCTGGCGGAAGTGAAAAACTTTTCCCGGTTGGCGGATGATCTGAATATCTCCCAACCTGCCCTGAGCAAGCAGATCCTTCAGTTGGAGCGGGAACTGGGCGTGCGTTTGTTTGACCGGAACACAAGCCCTTTGAAACTGACACCTGCCGGTGAATATTTCATTCAGGAAAGTCAGGATCTTTTGTATAAAGAGGATCAGTTACTGCGGTCTATGGAGCGCTTCCGCAAGGGCGAGGAAGGCCGGCTGGTGATCGGCGTTTCGCCTTTCAGAGGGCTGTATCTGATCCCCGGGCTTGTGAAGCAGATCAAGACCCGCTACCCCGGTGTGCAAGTACAGTTGCAGGAAAATCAAAGTGACCAACTGCGCAAGGATGTAGCGGAAGGCCGCTATGATTTTGCCATTGTCAACCTGCCGGTGAATGAATCTATCTTAGATGTGCGGCCTATTGAGCAGGATGATATGGTGCTGGCAGTGCCCAACAGCCTTTTGGAGAATGTGCAGGCAAAACCCGGCGAATCCGTATCGATATCGGATTGCCGCGATCTGCCTTTTGTTACCGTAGGCAGACATCAGGAAATGCACCGTTTGCTGGATCAACTTTGCGCAAAGGCGGATTTTAACCCACATATTGCTGTGGAGGTCACCGGTGTTGCCACAGCCTGGGAGATGGTCCGTGCCGGATTGGGCGCAACATTGCTGCCCCGGCAGTTTGTCCGGGGAAAAGGCGGCGCTGCGGATGTGACGCTGTTTCCCGTTCGTGACAGCCTTTCTGTCCGGCAGCCGGCGGTGGTCACCCGGCGGGGTCAGTATTTGTCGGAATATGCAAGGTATGCCATTGAATTACTGACCGGTAAATAAAAACAAACGGCATTGCCCCGCAAGGGACAATGCCGTATTTGTCTTTATTTTCGGTGGCAGTTTTCTCCGAAGGCCAATGCCATAGCATAAAACAAGGCAGGACCGATGTTGAACAAGTGGCAGTCGAACAAACTGCAGATCAGCAGCACAGCCACCGAGCAGCCGATGAATACGGTCTCTTTGGAAAGCCGGGTATAAAGCAATTTCAACGTCTGTATCCGATGGTACAGATACGCAGCCATACCCACGATGCCGCAACTGGCAAGCATCTGCACGATGGTGTTGTGCCAGCGGGGCGGGAAGAAATTGGAAAATTCCGTTACCGTGGACCAACCCCAGGGGGCAAATTCCTTCGAGAAAAACGATCCGCCGAATATGGGGTAGCGGGCAAACAAACGCATACCGTCCAGAAAAATAGAGTCCCGGGAATTGGGGTCAAATCCCAAAGAAAGCAGATTGCTGAACAGCCGGAGGATCGGACGGTAAAAAAGACTTAAAAGCACCAGCGTCACAGAGCAGAAAACAGCGGCTGCAATGAAGTTCGCCTTGGGATTTCTGGCATAGAGCAACATCAAAATCACACAGACGATATAAATGCCTGTGCCGATCAAAATGGCATTTCGGGAGCAGGAGAATATAACGCCCAGCAAAAATCCGGAGCCGACGACGGTGCCGATCCAGCCTCTGTGGTACTTGGTGGCGAGATAAAAAGCAAAGGGGATCATCATCGCCAGCATACCGCCGATGTTGTTGTGAATGCCCCAGCCGGTAAAAATATTCTCCCGGTGGATCACACCGTCAATGATCACATTCTCGGCCCGGTAAATGTAGAGAATCTCGCATACCAGCAGACCGCCGGCGCAGAAACCGATCCAGGCAAAATAGTTTTTCCGGGCTTTTTCCCAATCCACGCCGGCGGAAAACAGAAAATAGGGAACCAAAATGGACAGACCTTGCAGCAGGGCAAACAGCAGATTTTTTCCGGCTACTTCCCCGTATCCACGGCTGCCCAGACCGCTGAGCAGATATGCGCCAGCCAGCGCCAGTATACCGGGCAGAAGGGCGTATTTGTGGTGGAAAAACTGCTTCCGATCCCGAATAACACGGTAGACCAGCGATACGGCGATCACCGCGCCAAGCAGAGCGATCCACAGACCGCCTGCTTGCAGGAAAATAGAATCAGGGTTGCGGCCGGGGTTATTCTGTACAGAGGGCGCCAGATAACTGTAGAGGAAAATAGGCATTACCGGCAAAAGATCGCGACCCCAGAAGCAGCAATATACGATCAGGGCGGTAAAAATGCTGTATACCGGGATCTCCAGGGCGAAAATATTGGAGGCTTCGGTCAGCAGTGCCAGCACAACGATGTAACCCGGCCAGGCTAAAAAATCGTCAAACCGCTGCTTAAGAGATATGCTTTTGTGGTCGGCTGCAGGCAGCATCGTTGTCGCCCTCCTTTGAAAATTTTTGTCATTATAACTCCAAAAAAAGAAAAATACAATACCTTGACCAAGTCAAAGGGGACGACTATAATAAATCTTAAGAATTATGTGCCTCCGGAGGTGCTTATGAAAGAAAAATTCAAATTTATCGGCAGTATTTTACTGGGAAATGCCCTGCTGGCATTTGCGATCTGCGGATTTGTCGTACCCAACGGATTTATGCTGGGCGGCTCTACCGGTATTGCGTTGGCATTGCAGGTGTTTTTGCCGCAAGTGCCGCTGTCTGTGCTGGCTGCTGTGATCAACGGTACCCTGTTCGTTATCGGCTGGATATTTATGGGCAGAAAATTTGCAGCAGGAACGCTGTTATCTACGGTGATCAACCCGGTGTTTATTGCGGTGTTTGAGTGGCTGCCGGTGGGTAGGCTGTTTCAGGCGGATATTTTGACTTGCGCAGTATTTGCAAGCGTTTTGGCGGGTTTGGGCATTGGCGTTGTGGTCCGGGTCGGTGGCTCTACCGGCGGAATGGATATTCCGCCCTGCATTCTGCAAAAATACAAGGGTATTCCGGTGGGTACATCTTTGATGGCATTTGATGCTGCCATCGTGCTGATGCAGGTGCTGCTGAAAGGAACCGGAGGGCTGCTGCACAGCATCGTGATCCTGTTTTTGATCTCTGCGGTGGTGAACCGCACGGTGATCACCGGCGAAAAGAAGGTGCAGATCATCATTATTTCGCCCGAATACGAGAAGATCCGCAAGGAGATTTTGGAGCAACTGGACAGCGGCGCTACGATGCTCAACATTGAGACCGGTTACGCTGCCCAGGAGCAGAAAGCGGTATTCTGCGTCACCTACACCAAGAAATACCCGGCAGTCCGGGATGCGGCGCTGCGGGCAGATCCCAAGGCGTTTATCGTGACCAGCGAGGTCCAGAATGTCAACGGCAAAGGCTATACGCTGGCCAGAAATACGGAGCAATTATGAGAAAAATCGGTCTTTCCAACAACCAACTGAAACTCATCGCCCTGTTGACGATGACGGTGGATCACATCGGCGCATATCTGTTTCCGCGGGTGATGCTGCTGCGGATCATCGGACGCATTGCTTATCCGATCTTTGCCTATATGATCGCCGAGGGTTGCTATTATACCCGGCGACCCGGCAGATATATCGGCTCTATGGCGGTGCTGGCTGCGGTGTGCCAAATCGTCTATTTCTTCTTTGCCGGTTCGCTGTATATGTATATTCCGGTGACATTTACCTTGTCTATCGGCTTAATATTCCTGCTGAAGCGGGCAATGGAAAACCCCGATGAGAAGAATTTTGCCCTGTTTGGGCTGGGCATACTGGGCGTACTGGCGGTCACGGAGTTTTTACCCCTGCTGCCGGGCACAGATTTCGGCGTGGATTACGGATTTTTCGGCGTGATGCTGCCGGTGGCGGTATACGCAGGCAAGACCCGCTGGCAGAAACTTTTGCTGGCGGCGGTGATGCTGTTACTGCTGGGTGTTCAGTACGGATCGCTGCAACTGTGGGCAATGCTCTGTCTTCCGCTGTTGGCGCTTTATAACGGGCAACGGGGAAAATGGAAAATGAAGTGGCTGTTTTATATCTATTACCCCGCCCATCTGGCAGTCATTTATCTGATCGGCTGGTTGTTTTGAATTGTGTTCAAGGACGTGTTGCGTATTTTCGCAACACGTCTTTTTTGTACGCTAAATTCCAATTTATCGAGCAGTTCCGGATATGTATTGTAGGGACCGGCGTCCTCGACGGTCCGAATTATTTTTCGACCTCGATGGACGAAAAATAATAGATTGTTAGCATATTTTGAATAAAATCGACCCATCGAGGTTCGATTTTATTGCGGACCGTCCGGAGGCCGGTCCCTACATTAATCGGCTCGATAAACGGGAATTTGAAAAACGGGGAAATATT
>JAZQGL010000012.1:0-2806 GCA_045540035.1 Faecousia sp. | reverse complement strand
ATGTTTAAAGTCCTTCTCCTTTTGCAGGGTGTAGAAGGTCTGATAAGGATCGTTGTCAAAACTGTTGACCAGAATACCCTGAACAGTGGGATGCTCCAGCGCGTATTTCAGTTCTTCGTAGTTGCTGCAAACAACAGGATTGCTGATGGTGCCCGTGCCTGCGGGAAACTGTGCAGTAAATGTGACTTCCACATTCGCAACCTGTCCACCACCAGACACCTTGAACTTTACAAAGTCAGATTTGGCGTACTGATAATCGCTAATGTTCAATCCCAAATTCGCCCCACTCGCGAACTTATGTGTGCTTTTATACTCGTCGCTAATTTCGACAGGAAATTTAAGGGTGTATGTTTTACCCGCCTCGAAGGAATAGGGGTAGCCTAATGGCAGGTATTCTCCTGTTTCATTAGCAATCCATTCGTAATTACTTCCGCCAGCTGCTTGATAAGGGCAGTCCGCTGCGAAAGTATATTTTGAAATGAAGGGCTGCGGAAGGTAAATGCTTTCACCGCAATTAGGGAGAAAGCTTACATGCTGATTTGCCGCTATAAGCTCTACAGTATCAATGATTTCATATGTACTGATGTCGTAGGTGAACTTCACCGTAGCCACCGTTCGGTCATTGGAAAGGGTAACTATACCCTCCTCTTCATATCCTTGACGACCTTTCTGCACATGCAAGCCCTGTGCAAACTGATAGCCGGATTTGGCGGTCAGTTCAATCATATGCACATAGCTCTCGTCCGCAATGAAGGTTGGCGCATTACTGCCATCTTCTTCGTAAGTCCCCCACGATGCTTCACTGCCCCAAGTCCCAGTATTCCATTCCTCACGGGTGATGGTGCAGTTATTATAGATCACTTCACAGGCATCCGGTTTTTTTGCATCCTCTGCAACCGTGCCATAATACATCATAGATACCTTGTTGATGTCAGGATAATCAAATTCACCGGGGATGGTAAAGGTATAACGTACGGTAATTCCTTCACTATTGTCCCATCTCTCAATAATCTCATATTTGAGCATAGAGGGATCAGGGCCAGAAAAGGTGATGGTGGGATTTTGGGAAAAAATGTAGCCGTCATTCGCAGTATACTCATAATCGGCATAGTATGTGCGGCCTGCTTCAAACTCATAGCCGATGTCGTAATGATGGTTAACAGTTGGAGCAATTTTCACACCAGTAGAATCGTACCAATCTGTGCCGTCCCAATCGCGTTGATAGGGTTCTCCATCGGGGACATTAGGTATGAAATGCGTTACTTCCATACCAGCTTTAGGAACAGTATCCACCGACATAACAGTTTTGATTTCGGTAATCTCTGTTTTTTCAGCCGCAAACGCCGTCAGCACCGTTGCAGGCAGCAGGCTCAGCACCATCACTATGGCCAACAGGATGCTTAAAACGCGATTTATATAACCATTTTTCATTATGTCCTCCTTCCTCTCCGCGCCTTGACGGAGTCAGGGATTTTTGGTATAATGCCCGTATAAAGTATACGAACCCACATTTATTTTACCTACCCCAATTCCGTCTGTCACCACACCAAAAGTGTGGGGTGCAGTGTTTTTAAAGTGAGAAAAGCATTATGAAAAAAAGATTTTGCCTGATATCCCTGCTGCTGACCTTATTGCCGGGTCTTTCCGGCTGCAGCGGTGTCGGCAACAAGAGTGCCAGCCTGGTCGTGGTGTACAGCACCACCGCAGTTTTATCGCTGCTGGTTTTGCTTGGCTATCTTCTTTTTACCAAGAAGAAAGATCTCTGGTTTGTCTTGTTGCTGTCCTCGGTGCTGACCGTAAACTGCGGTTATCTGTACCTTGCCCTTTCCCCCTCTCTGGGTCACGCATTGATGGCAAACCGCATCGCCTACTTAGGTTCGGTGCTGTTGCCGCTGTCTATGTTTATGATCATCCTGAATGCCACTAAAACCCGTTACAGGAAGTGGCTGCCGGGTCTGCTGTTTACGATCAGCGGTGTCATATTTGCCATTGCCGCAAGCCCCGGCATTCTGGATATTTACTACAAAGAGGTCTCCTTTGCCGTAGTGGACGGTGTATCCACGCTGGTCAAAGTCTACGGACCGCTGCACCCGGTATATCTGCTGTTTTTGCTGGGCTATTTCGTGGTGATGGTGGCTGCCATCGTGCAGGCATTTGTTAAAAAAACCACGGATTCCACCACCCATTCCATTCTTCTTGCGGTTGCCGTGTTTGTAAACATCGGCGTGTGGTTTATCGAGCAACTTGTTCGTATCGATTTTGAGATGCTGTCTGTCTCTTACATCATCAGCGAACTGTTCCTGCTGGGGCTGACCTTTGTGGAAGGCGAAAACCAGCGGCTGAAAAAATTGGTGAAAGACGCGCAGATCGCACAAAAAGCAGCGCCAGCCCAACCGCTTCCCGATGTTTCCGAGCCGGTGGAACAATCCCGGATCGATCTGATGCTGGCGGGTCTGGAAACTTTGACGCAAACCGAGCGAAAGATCTACGATGCCTATGTAACCCGCGCCACCACCAAAGAGATTATGGCTGCTATGAACATCACGGAAAACACCCTGAAATTCCACAACAAAAACATCTACAGCAAACTGGGGGTCTCCTCCCGAAAAGAATTGCTGCAGATCTACAGCCAATTAAGCAAATAAAAGACGCCCGATGGGCAGTGCGCCATAGTGATGAATCGGTTTTGAACGGTTCCTTTTCCGCAATACTGCACAAAAAATTCCCGAAATGCGTCAGCATTCCGGGAATTTTGTTATTTGTCGTTAGGAAAAGTTACCACTTCAAAACTGCATAGCACCTCTGA
>JAZQGL010000011.1:0-1737 GCA_045540035.1 Faecousia sp. | reverse complement strand
AACCCCACAGCAGCTGCGCATTTTGTCCATCCGCACTGATTCGTACGATACCCAAATTATCCTCCGGGTCATCCATAACATTCTTGAAGTATTTTCCGCTGCCGGTAACAATAAAAATCTTTCCAGCAAGGGTAGTCGCATCGAAGCCAAGCGGCAGTACCCGTTTGACCAGATTCAAATCCAGATACTCCCCTACCTCTTTTTCGTCCAGCAGGTAACTGATATTGCCGCCATTGCGCTCATCCCAGCCCAAGCGGTACATATTCGCCGTTGTCTTGCACATTTCCTTCACAAAGGGTGCGTTTAAAATATTTTTCATATCCTTTATCCTCTCTTGCTAAGCACTTCTTTTTCATATTCCTTGATCTGGCAGAACCATTCGCCGTCGGCAGGCGCGTCACAGGCGCGGCAGTACTCGGTCCAAATCTCACCAAAAGGCATGGTCTTCAGTTCTTCCTGCAAGACCATCAATTCTGTCCAATTGCCGGCATTCTGCATTTCGGTCAGGTCCGGAGTACACAAAGCCATCAGCAAGGCTTTCTGTACATTCCGGAAGCCTACTGTCCAAGCGGAAATACGGTTAATGGAGGCATCGAAATAATCCAACGCGATCTTCACTCTGCCTTCCAGACCGCCGCAACGGACAATCTCTTTGCAAAGTTCCTTCGTTTCATCGTCCAACAAAACAACGTGATCGCTGTCCCAGCGGATGGGACGGGTAATGTGCAGGGCGATCTCCGGGAAGAACGCCAGCAGCGCAGGAATTTTATCGCTGACCACCTCTGTGGGGTGGTAATGACCGTTATCCATCAACGGGATGCACTTTCCCTTATTCATAGCCGCATAACTCAAGGCAAATTCAGCAGAACCGACAGTATATGCTTCCACACCGATGCCGAACACCTTGCTTTCCACACAAGGCTTGACTTTATTAAAGTCAAACGGCTCAGACAAAATCTCGTCGATGGCTTCCTTATAACGGACTCTGGGTCCCATACGGTCGGCAGGAATATCCTTAAAACCGTCACCGGTCCAAATGTTCATAACACAAGGCTGACCCAGTTCTTCTGCCAGGTAATTGGAAATACGGATACAGGCCTTGCCGTGGTCGATCCAAAACTTGCGGATCTCAGGATCGGACGAGGATAAAGTCAGGCCGTTGGCTTTCGGGTGGGAGAAGAAAGTGGGATTAAAATCGCAGCCTAAGCCCCGTTCCTTGCAAAAGTCCACCCACTTTTGGAAGTGGCGGGGTTCCAACTTGTCCCGGTCTGCCCAGTCGCCATCCTCAAAAATCGCATAACTTGCGTGAAGGTTCATCTTCTTCGTACCGGGGCACAATTTTAAGACCATATCCAAATCCGACATCAATTCTTCCGGTGTGCGGGCTCGACCCAGGTAATTGCCGGTGGTTTGGATGCCGCCGGTCAAAGGCTTGGTGGGGTCGGTATCAAAACCGCGGACATCGTCGCCCTGCCAGCAGTGTAAGGATACGGGAACATTCTTAAGTTTTTCAATCGCGGCATCGGTATCAATGCCCAGTGCCGCATATTTGGCTTTTGCTTCTATGTAGGACATATCAGTTTACCTCCATTTGGATCTTCAAATTTCCCAGCGCAGTGGCCTCAATGGGCAAAGCAACCACTTGCTTGCCGGTAGTTTCTTCTGTCAAACGGTTAAGAAATGCATTCTTAGCGCCACCGCCTACTATGTAGAGTTTCTCATAGGTGCTGCCGGTGT
>JAZQGL010000010.1:0-25902 GCA_045540035.1 Faecousia sp. | reverse complement strand
GTACTGGTTTCGACGGGGGTAGTGAGGCTGGAATAGCGGGCCGTGGCACCTGACCACGATAAAACGGGTAACTTTTAAATTTAACTGACAACAATACTGTTGCTCTGGCTGCCTAATTAGGCGCCCATCCGCCCCGGAAGGTCCACGAGCCGGGCTCGGGTGTGATCTGAGTGGAGACCGTGCGTGCGCAAAGCTTTGAGCGCACCACGCATAATGAAGCTACTGATTTCCGTAGGGTGTTTGTTCCCGCCGGATTGAGGGAATGTAAATAACAAACTGCGCCCGGAGAAATTCTTTCCAAGTTGCTTTCGGACAGGGGTTCGATTCCCCTCACCTCCACCAAATTGTCTTATACGAACCCTCCCCCACCACAGTCATTATGGTGGATGGGTTGTTCGTATTCACAAGACTTATATAAAAATGCAGCACATTCTAGGTGCTGCATTTTTATTGTTTGTATAAAGAAAACCACCGGCAAAGTCCCAGCCGGTCTGGATCGCCATATCGATCAGCGCCTGCACTCCTCCTCCAGGCTGCTGTTCTGCTGAGCAACGTGCTCCTGCGCCGCCTGGTTCTTCTGGTACCGCAAAGACTTGGGAGAATTTGTCGCAGAATTTTTGTTGACTTTGATGCCATTCTGTGGTACTGTTTGAGTAGAGTTGGAATTCGGCCCTGAGCCTCTGATCTTCAGAGAGTTCACTTGGACGTTTCCAACTTTTTTTATTTTGCCTTTAGTTGCATATAGTATATGACGTCTGACACGACTTCCCCATTGACACTCGTCGCAGGTTGGAGTATATTGGTATCAGAAGCAGAACTGATGGGCGTGGCAAGAGAGCCGATATTCGGTGACTCCCCTGCCGAGGTAGGTTCTGCTTCATTATTACTCTCGTCTCACTCAAACACAGAACCATCAATGGCGAGTATGTTGTGCATCGCCCTGCATCACCTTCTGCTCTGTGTATTAACAGTCGAAAGACCGACCTATGTATTATTCATAGGTCGGTCTTTAAATTTACATATTATACACCTTTTCTGTAAAGCACATAGGAATAAACAAAAGGCGCAATAACCATCAGCAGCACGATCGGAAGGAATACCCAAAAGCCTCCAAAAAATCCTGTCAGTATAATCATAAGCCCGCAGACCATCCAGAGCCGTCCTGCAAAACGGTGTGTTCTGTTCCAGTTCTCT
Source organism: Faecousia sp. (assembly GCA_045540035.1). Taxonomy (GTDB): domain Bacteria; phylum Bacillota; class Clostridia; order Oscillospirales; family Oscillospiraceae; genus Faecousia. The sequence goes on along the minus strand of JAZQGL010000010.1, from coordinate 24,708 downwards.
TCACTGTTCAATGTCCAGGGAATTTTAATGCCAATGGTATAATTCTGTTTGCATTTAGGCATATAATTACCTATGATAGCAAATATGATTCCAATAAATACAGGCAATACCACTTCCACACGCACTTCTTTTCCAAGGGCTACGGAATAAGTGATCACGTGTAAAAGAACCGACAAAACCGGTATGATCCAAAGAACCAGATGCAAAACCTTCTGTGGATGATTTTCCTTTTTGGGGTCGGCAGCGCTACCCAAAACGCACAGCCACTGTGCAGCAAGCAAAATGAGCGGCATACCAAATACAGAAAAAACTTTACTGCTCCAGCCATCGATCTCTCCCGATGCATTCCAATGGCTGGGGATTTGCTCCGGAAGTTGATTCCACAAAATAAGTCCTGCCAGGATCGGCAGCAAAATCACAATAGACGTAATGATCAAAACCTTCAAATTCTTCTTAATCATTTTTCTTCTCCTTTCAGACCAGTGAGCCACAACATAACTTCTTCCAAAACAGATGTATTGAGTTCATAGAAAATAAACTTACCTTCTCTGGTATCTCTTATCAGATCCGCCTCTTTCAGTACGGACAAATGCTTGGATACCGCTGCCCCGCTTACCGGAAACTTATCAGCGATCTCTCCGGCAGAAAGACGTCCAACTTTCAGTATTTCCAGTATCTCCCGGCGAATAGGATCTGATATTGCTTTTAGAGTATTCTGAATGCCCATTGTATCACCCTTTCGTTTAACCGTTTGGTTAAATATAGAATATCACACCAACCATCTATTGTCAAGAGTCATTTAACCTAAAAGTTAATTATTTTAACCGTCCCACGCAGCAAAAAACCACAACCCGGATACCGGGTTGTGGTTTTCGTTGTATTATTGATCTTCTTTAGGAATGTTCTTCATTGTCAGGCTGATACGCTTACGCTTTTCATCAACATCCAGTACCGATACCTTCACAATGTCACCAACCTGAACAATCTCAGACGGATGCTTCAGTTTGCGGTTACAAACCTGAGAGATATGAACGAGACCGTCCTGATGGACGCCGATATCCACAAATACGCCGAAGTCTATCACATTACGAACTGTTCCGGAAAGAACCATACCGGGCTTCAGATCCTTCATTTCAAGCACATCAGTACGCAGGATTGGCGCAGGCAGGTCATCACGGGGATCTCTGCCGGGTTTTAGCAATTCCTTAACAACATCTTCCAGTGTGGGCAAACCGGCGCCGCAGGATGTTTCTGCCCGCTCAGCGCCCAATTCCTGAAATCTAGCCAACAGATCGTCCAGTTTACCCTCTGCGACGTCCTTTTTGGTATATCCGCACAGTGCCAGCAATTTCTCTGCAGCCTCATAGGTCTCAGGATGGACACCGGTATGATCAAATATCTCCTTGCTCTCCGACACGCGCAGGAAGCCGGCACATTGCTGATATGCCTTCGGCCCCAGTTTGGGTACTTTCTTAAGTTGACTTCTGGTGGTAAATGCGCCGTTTTCCTCACGGTATGCCACCACATTCTTCGCCGTTGTGCTATTGAGTCCAGACACCTGCTCCAGCAAACTTCTGGATGCCGTGTTAACATCAACACCAACTGCATTGACGCAATCCTCAACAACGCCGCCCAGCGCTTCGTCCAGCCGTTTCTGCGGCATATCGTGCTGATACTGTCCAACACCAATGGCTTTGGGATCGATCTTCACGAGCTCAGCCAGCGGATCCTGCAGACGGCGGGCAATCGATACGGCAGAACGCAAATTGACATCGTAATCCGGGAACTCTTCTGCTGCCAGTTTGGAGGCTGAATACACAGAAGCGCCCGCTTCGTTAACGATCATATAACTAACACCGGGCAGTTGCTTCAGCATTTCAACTGTCATCGCCTCAGTCTCACGGGATGCTGTACCGTTACCGATAGCAATATGCCTGACGCCCCATTTGCGGATCATTCCGGATAGTACCCGAATAGCCTCATCCTTCTTGATCTGAGAAAATGTGGGGTACACAACCGCTGTATCCAGCACTCTACCTGTCCCGTCCACAACTGCTACTTTACAACCGTTACGATATCCGGGATCAAGACCCATTGTAACAAAGCCTTTTACCGGGCACTGCATCAGCAGAGGTTTCAAATTGAGAGCAAAGTTGCCGATTGCGGACTCTGCCGCCCGCTCGGTCAATGTGCTGCGCAGTTCACGCTCAGCGCTGGGTGCGATCAAACGGTTGTAAGCATCTTCAGCCGCAGCCCGTACGAAGGCAGATACATTTGCTGTTGGTTTCAGCGCGCAACGGCAAACCAGCGCCTGGCCCTCAGTTCCGGGCAGTGTTACAGAAACCTTCAAATATTCTTCTTTTTCACCACGGTTGATTGCCAGAATCTGATGGTTTTGCAGGCGGGATACCGGCGATGTGAAACTGTAATAGAGACTATAAACACTATCTTTCTCAGGATCTTCCGCAGTAACAGTAATGATAGCCTGCCGCTCCATTTTCTGTCTGAGGGCTTTGCGGATATCAGCATCATCGGAGATCATCTCTGCAATGATATCGGACGCACCGGCCAAGGCATCCTCCAGAGTTTCAACGCCCTTTTCAGGGTCGATATAATCCTTGGCAAGTTCTGCGGGATCTTCGCCGTTCTGCGCAAAAATCGCCAACGCCAGCGGCTCAAGACCCTTCTCTTTTGCTACGGTGGCTCTTGTGCGGCGCCTTTGCTTATAAGGTCTGTAAATATCCTCTGCCTCTGCCAGAGTAACTGCAGCATCAATAGCAGCAGACAGTTCTTCCGTCATCTTTCCCTGAGACTCAATAGAATTGCGAATCTCCTCCTTGCGCTGCGCCAGATTTCTTAAATAATTCAGTCTGGTCTCCAGATTACGCAGATTTGTGTCATCCATCGCGCCGTGCATCTCTTTGCGGTAACGGGCAATAAAGGGAATGGTATTTGCCTCGTCAAGCAGCGCAATAACATTTTCTACATATTGTAATTTCTGACCCAATTCTTCGGCCAACATTTCAGCAATTGGTTTCATAGTACTCTCCTTTGCCGTTAATACAGAAAGTATAGCATAAATTCTCCTTTAATGAAAGTCTAATTCACAAAAAACGCTTACCGATAACAAATTTTCTTGCACTTGATGTCAAGTAGAGGTATAATATAGTCAATATAAATACCATATGGAGGCACTCCTATGATCAATCATCTGACAAACACATTGGCGGACACTTTGCCTTTTATGAAATCTTCGCTTATTATCATAACAACGATACTGGCAGCACTATTTATCTGTGTTGTCATTTCCACAATAGTCACCGCATCTAGCAAGCGCAAGTCCTCTACCTCCGGAAAAATATTGCTTGTGGCTTTATATGCCGTTACTGTCATTGTATTGGTTTGCACGCTGTTGTGCTGGTCCCGGTATAACGATATGATTCAGGCAATAAACTCTGATATCAGTACACAGAACACTGTGAACACGCCAACTGTCACAACGGAACCGACTACAGAACCCACAACGGAAGCAACCACTGAGCCCCCTACAGAGCCCGAACCTACTTTCACCCCCGCATTCACAGAAAAGTCTGACCCTGCAAACTGGGGCGTAAAATGGGAAGTGATAGAAGGCGGTCAGATAGTTGATTCCTATCAGCGGCAAGAACCCATTTCCTTCGGTACAGCCGAAGAATACACCGGTCTGGAAGGCATCGTCACTTTCCGCGGCAACAACTACCGTTCCGGTGCAACATTTGGCACAGCAAACGTAACCGAAAAAGTATTATCTACGAAATGGTCTGCAAATATCGGCTCGTTTAATGGCTGGCCCGGTAGCGGCTGGACAGGCCAACCGCTGATCGTGCGTTGGGATGCTGAAACACGGCGCATAATGAATTTGTACACGGAAAAGAAAGAAAAGGATGGCCTTGTCGAAGTCATCTATGCCACGCTGGACGGATACATTTATTTCTACGATTTGGATGACGGTTCTTACACCCGCGACCCTATGTGGGTAGGAATGAATTTCAAGGGCGCAGGCGCTTTGGATCCCCGCGGGTATCCTTTGATGTATGTGGGTTCCGGTGACTACGCCAACGGTCTATCCCCCAGAATGTACATTATCAGCCTGATAGACTGCACCGTTCTGTATGAACGCAGCGGCAGCGACGGTTTCTCTCTGCGTGGTGATTGGGCTGCTTTTGACTCTTCCCCGCTGGTAGACGGACAAACCGACACCCTTATCTGGCCCGGCGAAAGCGGTATTCTCTATACTATCAAATTGAACAGCAATTTTGATCCGGCTGCCGGCACAATAACAATTGCGCCCGAGGAAACTGTCAAGGCACGATACACTACCTCCCGTTCCAACGGCGGCACATATTGGGTCGGATATGAACCCAGCGCAGTTATTGTGGATCGTTATCTGTACATCTCCGAAAATGGTGGTATGTTCTTCTGTATTGATCTGGACACGATGCAGTTGGTTTGGGCGCAGGATACCAAAGACGACTCCAATTCAACCCCCGTTTTTGAATGGGATGAAAGCGGCGAGACCGGCTACATCTACACTGCTCCCTCCCTGCACTGGACCGCGAACGGCTCTAACGCAGGTCCCAGCTCTATATACAAACTGGATGCCAAGACCGGCGAGATCATATGGGAGAAAACCTACGATTGTCATACGGTATCCGGTGTATCCGGTGGCGTGCAATCTACGCCTCTTCTCGGCAAACCAGGAACTGACCTGGAAGGTATGATCATTTACACAGTTGCCAGAACGCCAAATGTTGGTGACGGCGTAATCGTAGCCCTCAACACCAAAACCGGTGAAGTAATCTGGGAAAACAGAATGGATAACTATACCTGGAGTTCCCCTGTCGCCATTTATACCGAAACCGGAAAGTCCTATATTATCCTTTGTGACTCCGTCGGCCATATGTCGCTGCTGGACGGTTTGACCGGAGAAACCTACAGCACCATTGGACTCGAGTCGAACATAGAAGCCTCCCCTGCTGTATTTGGGGATACCATTGTTGTCGGCACACGGGGACAGAAGATTTACGCAATTAAGGTAAATTGATATATTCACAGCGCAGAGCGTCACTCTGCGCTGTGTTTTTATTGACTTGTTTCGTTTTGATTGATATAATATATAAAAACAAGAAGGGGTGGAAATATGGAAAAGAAAATTATTACTATCAGCCGTGAATTTGGCAGCGGTGGCCGTACTATTGGCCATATGGTTGCAGAAAAACTCGGAATTGCTTTCTATGACAAAGAACTGGTAGACCAAATTGCTTTAGAGTCCGGTTTTGCTCCAAACTTTATCGAGGAACACGGCGAACACGCACCCGGTAAGAGCATCTTTTCTTATGCCTTCTCCCACCAAAGCGCGCCCGGCATTATGAACGGTATGTCCACTGCGGATTTCTTATGGAATGTACAATGCAACGTGATCCTGCAATTGGCAGAGAAAGAGCCTTGCGTCATCGTCGGCAGAAATGCAGATTATATCCTGAAAGACCGCAAGGATTGCCTGCACGCATTCATCCACGCAGACAAGGATTTCCGCGCTGACCGCATTGTTCGCCTTTACGGAGAATCTGAGAAATCTCCTATTGCCCGCCTAAACGAAAAGGATAAGCGCCGCAGTGTAAACTATCAACACTATACCGGCAGAGACTGGGGCGATCCCCGTAACTATGATATCTGCCTGTGCAGCAGCACCATTGGTATTGAGACCTGCGCAGACATTCTCGTAAACCTTATGAAATAACAGATAATCCCCTTGGTCTCAACGGACCAAGGGGATGTTTTATTCTGCAGAATCATCATTAATATGAATACTTACGCCATTCACTTCCACGTTTTCATCAGCACAAATGAGAATATATTTCACACCACCGATAATCCGTGTTTCGATCAAATCACTGCGAGCGGGATTGACACGGATGGAAACATCCGGCGTGTTGATCTCAAATTTTTTGTTGTCAATGATATTCTTCGGATGGATCTCTGCTTCATAACCAAAGGTTTCATCATATTCAACACTAAACTTCGCCGTATGCGCCTCTGAAACGCCACTGGAACGCAACGCCGATTTCACTTCTTCTTTTGAGATCAGCAGAGTTTCCGGCGTTTTGCTCTCTTTATGCAGATCAATACACTGACACAACTGATCGTGAACTGCCTGCATCACCTCAAGGCTGCAATCGTCTTCCAGCGTATGCATCAGCAGCGCCTCAAAAGACTTCTTTTGTTCTGCTGCAGGCTTGGGTGCTTGCAAATGAAAGATCGCATCCACAAAATTCTGCTGACTGACTTTTGTATTGTGCGTGTATAGCAGCGCATTATAAATATTATTTGTACGACCATCAAATGCAGGAAACAAAAAACCTACCTCCGGCGCACAAACAACCTGCGCAATTCCCTGATCGTGGAACTTTTTCTCCTCCGCGATATAACGCAGAGCAGGCTTTGACTGCTTCACGGGACATACCGCGCACAGAATATATGTATAGACATCCCCTGACGCATCGTGTTGGATCTCATCATCTTTGCTCTTAAAGGGAACGTCGTAACTCTCGCAACCCAATAAAATCAAATAGTTTTCGTCAAAACTGACAGCATCGATAATCTTCTGATAGAACGCCATTCTCAGTTCATCGTCCTGCAAGCCGCAACCGCGCAGATCCATCAGCATTTTGTGTTCCGGACTATCCGCAACCTGTGCTGTACTGAAACTGATATCGATGAGATTCTTACCTACCGTACCCGACAAAGTGCGCTTCATAACGCCAAAATACTTTTCCGCTTCATTTTCCGGCATCATGCCTACACTTTGTTTAAAGGAGGATATGATCTCCTTATTCGCGTTTACATAGCATCCGTAAATAGATGTCATATTGCTGCGATCGCGACGCACGCGGCGGCGAATTTCGCCAATTTCTCTTATGTTCATATTAACCTCATTTTCGACATATACGCCGGTGCATTGCACCGGCGTATGGATTTACTTATCCCAAAGACAGTTCCAGTTCTGAATAAAGTACTCAACACCGGAATAAACCGTTGTGACCACAATAATGCTAATAATCACCCAGTTCAAAACGGAAAACTGCGGAAAAGCCATCATAACGCACAGACCAACCATTGTGCTGGCAGTCTTGACTTTTCCACTCCAACCGGCAGCGATCACCTTACCCTTGCCCACCGCAACCAGACGAAGTCCGGTTACCGCAAATTCACGGGTCAAGACAATAACCAATGCCCATGCGGGGAATATCTGCCACTCACAGAACACCGTCATTGCTGCGATGGTCAGTAATTTATCTGCCAGAGGATCTAAAAACTTGCCGAAATCACTAACCTGATCATACTTTCTTGCAATATAACCGTCGATATAGTCTGTCAGGCTGGCAAGGATAAAGATGCCCAGCGCCACCCAAAGTGCCCAGGATCCAGCAACACCGTTGCTCAGGTACATGAACACAATAAATACAGGAATAAACGCCATTCGAATTAATGTAATCTTACTTGCAGTTGTCATTATTTATTCCTCCACCAGATAACCGGTCAAGTCACCGTCAATTAAGCCATCCACACACAGCCTGACAAATGTTCCTTCAGACAGAGCCTCATCGGAGGCGATCCAAACCCTACCGTCAATTTCCGGTGAGTCTGCATATGTGCGTCCGTAAAACTGCTGGAATTCTTCATCAAATCCGTCGATCAAAACTGTGATCTGCTTGCCGATCATTGCTTCATTGCAATCATCCATAATCCGGGATTGGATGGTTTCCACCATCTGTGCCCGTCGAACCGCGATTTCAGTATCCGGGTATTCCATTTCTGCTGCAGGGGTTCCCTCTTCCGGCGAGAATGGGAATGCACCAACACGTTCCAAACGCATCTGCTTCAGGAATTCGCAAAGTTCAGCAAACTCCTCTTCCCCTTCACCGGGAAGTCCTGTGATCACACTGGTCCTGAGGATCAAGTCAGGAATTCGGCTGCGCAGTTTTTGGAACAGATCGGCGAGAAACGCTCCATCACCGCGCCGGTTCATAAGTTTCAGAATTTTGCTGTTACAATGCTGAATGGGAATATCAAGATATTTCACGATCTTCGGCTCTTGCGCAATCACATCGATCAATTCATCATCGATCTCGTCCGGATATACATAATGGATACGAATCCATTCAAAGCCGTCGATTTTGCATAACTCACGCAGGAGTTCAGGGAGTCTGCGCTTGTGTCCGGGCAGGTCAATACCATATCTACTTGTGTCCTGGGCAACAACGATCAGTTCTTTGACGCCGCTGTCTGCCAACAATCTGGCTTCGTAGAGCACATCATCCATCTGGCGGCTGCGAAAGCGTCCCCGCAGATAGGGAATAATGCAATAACTGCAGCGGTTATCGCAGCCCTCAGCAATTTTAATGTATGCATAGTGCTCCGGAGTCGTCAGAATTCTTCCCGTTTCAACTTCCGGTGCATCAATGGATCCAAAATCATAAACCGACTTGTCATCAAGCAGTTTCTCAATTGCCGGTACGATCTGTGTATAACTGCCCGTTCCCAACACACCGTCGACCTCGGGCATTTCCTGCACGATCTGGTCCTGATACCGCTGAGACAAGCAGCCCGTTACAAGAATTTTGCCGACAAGACCTTGCTCTTTCAATTGTCCTGCCTGCAGAATGTGATCAATCGCTTCTGATTTTGCAGAATCAATAAAACCACAAGTGTTGATCACAACAACATCTGCGCCTACCACATCAGCCTGCACCGTATAGCCAGCCTCTTGTACGCGATACATCATGCGTTCGCAATCCACCTGGTTTTTGGCGCAGCCCAGGGATATAAATCCAATATTTGCCATATTATTCCTCCGGGAATTCATCCGCATCCACGGCCAAATGCTGGAGCCCTTTGCGGATCTCGCTATAACTGTGACCCCTGCGGATCAATGCATCCATCGCTTTCTGCAGATCCCGCTTGTCCCATTCATTACCCAAACGCGTGCGTAAAAATGACACGATCGCTTCCGTTTGCTCCGGATAATCAGAAAGAACCTCGTCCCAATAACTTTTCGGGATCTGTTTTTGATAAAGCGCCTGCTTGGCACGAGAGATGCCGTAGCCCTTTTGAATACATCTGCTAACGATCTGTTCTGCCGTTCTGCGGTCGTCCACAAGTTCCATATCAGACATCCATTTTACGGCATCTTTCGCCTGCTGCGGATCTTCACCCTTGTGAATTAACCTTTGTTCCAGGTCACGCTTAGAAACATTGCTCGCAGCAACAATGCGTACTGCCCGCATTTTCGCAGACATGGCGCCGGCTGCCTCACGCAGATTTTCAATGTCCCGTTCAGACATTTCCAGTCCCGCAAACAATCCGAAATCTTCCAATGTCTGCCGGTATATCCGCATTACAGAGCCGTCACTAAGCCGCACAGTGTACCTTCCCGCCCGATCCGGCTGAGAAGATATCGCATCAATCCTCGTCATTGAAATCGTCTGCGCTGATTGCTACGGGGCGTTCAGCGGCTCTGGCAGGCTCTCTTGTCGCATTCGTCTGAATTAAATTTGCGCGAACGCGTGCCTCAACATCTTCGGCAATATCGGGGTTGTCCATCAGGAAGGCCTTCACACTGTCTTTGCCCTGACCAATGCGCTCGTCACCCATACTGAACCAACTGCCGCTCTTTTGGATGATCTCCATCTGAACAGCCAGATCGACCAATTCGCCCCATTTGCTGATTCCCTGACCGTACATAATATCAAAATATGCTTCACGGAAAGGAGGCGCAACCTTGTTTTTAACAACCTTAACGCGGGTCTTATTACCCACAACATTACCACCGTCTTTAATTGCCTCAACACGGCGGACATCCAGACGGACGGAAGAGTAGAACTTCAGCGCATTGCCGCCGGTGGTTGTCTCGGGGTTGCCGTACATAACACCAATCTTCATACGCAACTGATTGATGAAGATAACAACACAGTTTGTTTTGGAAATCGTACCTGCCAGCTTACGCAGCGCCTGAGACATCAGACGCGCCTGCAAACCGACAAAAGTATCGCCCATTTCGCCTTCGATCTCCTGCTTGGGTACAAGGGCGGCAACAGAGTCCACAACCACAGCATCCACAGCGCCGGAACGAACCAGTGCATCTGTGATCTCCAGCGCCTGCTCGCCGGTATCAGGCTGAGAAACCAGCATATTATCCGTATCTACGCCCAATGCGGCAGCATACACAGGATCCAGAGCGTGTTCTGCGTCGACAAAGGCAACTTCACCGCCCATTTTTTGAGCCTCTGCCAGGATGTGCAGTGCCAGTGTTGTTTTACCGGAGGATTCCGGCCCGTAAATCTCAATAATTCTGCCCTTAGGTACGCCACCGATGCCAAGCGCAGCGTCCAGTGCCAGAGAGCCTGTGGGAATTGCATCCACATTCATCTCCGGTCGATCACCCAAGCGCATAACTGTACCCTTGCCGAAATTCTTCTCGATCTGAGCCAATGCGGTCTGCAGCGCTTTCTTCTTGTCGCTTGCGGGTGTAGGGGCATCATAAACTGTTTTCTTTGTAGCCATATTAAACATCCTTCCTGCCTAATTGGGCAAGTACTGCCCTTTCTCTGTCATTATAGTCTCTGGACCGTGCCAGAATGGTATACCCGTTTTCTTCCAGAATTTGGCATACGGCATCTCCCTGCCCCATACCAAATTCCAAGCACATAAAGCCTCCTGGTTTCAGCGCTTTTGCATAGTTTTGAATGATCGCTCGGTAAAAATCCAGTCCATCCAAACCGCCGTGAAGGGCCAAATGGGGTTCGAAATTCTTCACGCTGTCCGGAAGTTGCTCCATTTCCGCTGTGGTGATATAGGGCGGATTGGAGACGATCATATCAAATTTACCCAAAAACGAATTGGGTTCACCAAGCGCATCTGCGCTAATACACGAAACCCTTCCTGATAGTTTTTGTGCAGTGATATTCTTCTTTGCAACTGCAATTGCATCCTTCGAAATGTCTGCCAGCGTAACTCTGGCATCTTTGATACGGTTAGCAATTGCAAGACCAATACATCCCGATCCGGTACACAAGTCCAGTATACGCGGCGAACTGTCCAAAAAAAGTCCCTTTTTAATAGCAAGATCCGTTACCGCGCAGGTATCGTCTCTGGGGATCAAAACATTCTTGTTCACCTGCAAGGTCATACCGTAGAAATCCCACTCACCGAGAACATATGCCAGCGGTTCTCCGGCAACAACACGATCGACCGTTGCCTGCATTGCTTCACAGATATCCTGAGATGCATACATTTCAAGGTCCGCAAGAAGTTTCTCCTGGGACTTTCCGGTAATGTGACACAGTAGATTTCTGGCCAGCAAACTTGCCGTGTGCTTGTCTTCAGTGGCCGAAAAAGCACGGCGCGCTTCCAGATATAACTGTGATAATTTTTTTACCACAAATCTTCCCCCTCTTGCTCCGGAAGAACTGCCTTTAATGCCGCAATACCTACCTCGATCATACTGTCATCCGGCTCGTTGGTCGTAAAATTCTGGAACCACATACCGGGAACCGTCAATGCTCTGGTAAACCAATTATCATAGCGACCCACCAATCGGTTCACTTCATAACTGACAGAAACTACCAAAGGTAACAACAGCAATTTCAGTGCTGCCATAATCACCCGATAAACAGCCTCACCTTTCAGTGCTGCCATTCCAGGAAACAATGTGATCAGTAGACTGGAAGCAACGGAGAATACAAGAATGGACAGAATTAAAACGATCAACAGAAAACTGGTTCCACATCTGGGATGCATTCTCGTCTGTTTTCTCACATTGTCGACCGTCAATTCAAGGCCAGCCTCATAACAACGAATCGTTTTGTGCTCTGCACCGTGATATGCAAATACACGTTTCATTTCCTTCATTCTGGAAACAAGTAACATATAGCCAAAGAAAATTAAAATTCGGATGACACCTTCCAGTAAATTCTGGAGCAAATTGTTTGTAATCCAGTGACTGAAGAGGCCACCGATAATAATCGGAATCACGAAAAACAGCAGGATCGACATACCCATACCCAGTGCTACCGCTGTACCTACAAGGTACTCCTGGAACTTTTTGCTGCCTAGCTTTTTCTCAAGCCACTGGTCAAATTTAGAAGGCGTTTCCTCCGCTTCATCGGGAGAGAGATCTGCTGAACGCATCAATGCTTTCACGCCCACGACCTGAGAATCAAAGAAACTCACAGCGCCACGGATAAACGGCCATGTCGAAACAGACCCTTTTTTACGTATCTTTCTGGGTGTGGTTTCAATGTTGAGTCCGTCTTTGCCTCTGGTGACGATAGCATCCAGTTTAGGACCGCGCATCATAATACCTTCAATCAGCGCTTGTCCACCAATCATTGTTTTAAATTTTTCCTTACTTTGTCCGTTTGACAACATATCAATTACATCCTCATTGTGTTGCAGGTATTTCTATTGTAACCAGCGTACCACCGCTGGTAGCATTCTCCAATTTCAGATTACCGCCGTGCATCTGTACGATCTCATCGCAGACAGCCAGACCAATTCCCGAACCTCTTGCCTTGGAACTACCCTTGTAAAATCTTTTCTTAACCAGAGGCAGTTCGTCCTCAGGGATACCGGGACCGTAATCGCGAATTTTAACAACAACCATATCATTGGCATAGTTGATCATCGCTTCGATCCGTTTACCGTCTGTTCCGTGTTTTGCAGCATTGTCCAAAATATTCAGGAACACTTGGCGCAATCGCTTGGGATCGCAGGATATCTCCGGGATATCATCGTCATTATCCAGGTAGATCAGCCTTAAACCATCCTGCGCAAGGCGTCCGCTGTACATATAAACCACATCTTCAAACTCGGAGCGAATGTCTGTAAGTTCCATATTCAGCGTCATCCGGCCATCCTGAATGCGGGTAAAGTCCAGCAGTTCCAAAACCATCTCTGTCAGGCGTCCTGCTTCTTTGTGTATGATCTTCATACCGCGGCGTGTATTCAAATCCAGATCGTCGCTGCTAAGCAGTGTTTCGCTCCATCCGGTGATTGCCGTAAGCGGCGTACGCAATTCGTGAGAAAGAGAAGAAATAAATTCATTTTGCATCTTCTCATTTTGGTTGATCTTAATGGACATTTCATTGATGGTTTCAGCAAGATCGCCGATCTCATCATCGTATTTGGTCTCTATCTGTATTCCATAACTGCCACTTGCAATTTTCTTCGCTTTTTCAATGATAACGCCCAAAGGAACCAGTATGGAACGAATGTAGTAATTACTGCTGATCAAAACAACAAAAACAACCACAGACAGCGCCAGCAGGGACAGCAATGCAATATAACCAATCTGCATATCCATGACCCGGGTAGATGTCACATACCGCAGCACACCAATAACCTCACCGTTGCTGTAGATCATCGGGCTGGAAACCGCAATAATGCGCTCACCCGTTTGCGGGTTTTTGCCAATATGCTTTGCAATTCCACGCGTATTGATCGCATCGCTAATGTCAGATGTTGTAGGCGAAGGTCCAGCCCAACTGCCGTGGGATGAGGCAACGATCCTGCCTTGCGCATTGATAAACTGCAACTCCAGATCATTCTTATCCTCAAAGGTCTGGGCATAGGTAATACACGATTGATAATACTGATTATAACTCTGGTTCAGATAATCCGCAAAAAAATCCGTTGTTGTGCGGGCGCGGTAACGCATATCTGACTCCATCGCAGAATAGTAATATGCAGCAAACACAGCAGTGACAGTCATAACGCAAACCAGACCCAATGCACACACTATGCTCAGCGTATTTATGATCCAGCGTCTGCGCAAGCCCTTTATTCTAAACGCAGGCGCTTCTTTTTTCTTACTTATGCGCCCCATTTATAACCAAATCCCCATACCGTTGTAATATAAGTAGGTGCCGTCGGATCGTCCTCGATCTTGATGCGAAGGCGGCGAATATTCACATCAACGATCTTCAGTTCGCCTTCGTAATCCCGACCCCACACTGCAGACAAAATTTCTTCACGCGACAGCGCTCTGCCGGGGTTCTGCATAAACAGTTTCAAAATCGAATACTCGACCTGCGTCAGGCGGACGCGAGATCCGGATTTTTCAAGCGCGTGGTTGCGGGTATTCATCACAAAAGGACCTTGTGCCAGCAACTCACTATCGGTTCCGTTGTCCCCACCAAGGCGACGGTACAAAGCATCTACACGGGCAGTTAACTCAGCCGGAGAAAAAGGCTTTGTTACATAGTCATCTGCACCCGTCATAAGGCCGGTAACTTTGTCCATTTCCTGCGTGCGGGCAGTCAGCATAATGATGCCGATCTGCTTATTGGTTGCACGAATGCGGCGACACACTTCAAAACCGTCAATATCCGGAAGCATAATATCCAGAATTGCCACGCCGATATCCGGATTCAGGCGCAGTTTATCCAGTGCTTCTTCACCTGTGCCAGCCTCAATGGTGTTGTAACCCGCCCGTTTTAAATTAATGACGACAAAACTTCTGATATTTACTTCGTCTTCCAGAATCAAAACTTTCTTCATCTTCCTACACCTCTTATGTTTCTCCCGTTTTCCAGTCGTGCTGGATCAAACGAAAACTATAAGTTACGCCTTCTTGATTATACCCAAAGTCCCCAGCACACGCTTCCAGACTGGCTGCATAAACAATCGAATCGGTTTTATGCAATATGAACCGTTCGTCGGAATGTCCCTGGACTTCGCGGTTCTGTCCCGACAGAACATATAGTGTCATAATCTTTTGGGTGGATTTATAGGTATCATTCCAAATGTAGAACTCATACTCGTGACCGGTATTTTTGACAACGAGCCGCTGTGCCCATTCGCTTTGCAACTGCATATACCAACCGCCAACGAAATTGTGGTAGGTATGCATCTTATCAATTTCCTGACCGTCCGGAGACATTGCGTACCAACGAATTAACTGATGTGTATCCGTTGTTTCGGTGTCATCCAACGGTTTCATAGGAATCAAAGACGGCAACTCGACCTCGCTGTCATTATCAATGTCATCGGCGTAGACATAGTAGTTCCGCATAGTTTTCACGCTGGTTCCGGATTCGTTGGAGAATGTAACATTTTCAAGAACCCCGTCCACAAGCGAAAAAACATCCGTAACAAGTGCGTTGTCCTCAATTGAGCTGGCTGTAAAAACCGCCGTAGAGCCACCATCCAATTTGCCCACAAGTATGCGTTTGAGTTTATCAACCGGTCGGGACATACTCACTTCGTTGTAACGCTCAAACATCCCTGTTTTCATACTGTAAACCTCGGCAACGCCGTTGTCTGTATCGGTCTGTCCGGGACGAACCAAGAATAATTCAGCAAGATTGTCACCATCAAAATCAGTCGTCAGGAACTTAGTGTAGTTCATCGTGGCAAGCTGCTCCAATTCACCGCCTGTGAAACTGTAAACAGATGCGGCACGGATCACCTGATCACTCAGTTGGCGTCCAACAATGATCTCAACACCGGGATTTCTGTCCATATCCACATATTCCACCATATCGAAGAAAGAACCGTTGCACTCAACCGTATCCGAGTTTACAAAAGTACCATCCACATTGCGGAATACCAGTATGCGTAACGGACGTTCCTCAGCACTCTTTGCAAAAAGTAAATACTCCTGAATACCGTCGCCATCCAAATCCGCCATCTGAACAGTCTGTTGGTTCTCACCGGCCAGCGGCGCACAGTAAGACAAGCCAGCACCGTCGGTATCAATCGCAGATTGCAGATCGTTGTATGCATCCGAGCGTTTGGGAATGCGGTACATTTGATCGACGGTACGCATACATCCCGTAAGTAAAAACAGCGCCATCACGCAAATTAATATAGTTTTCAGGCGTCTCATTATAACCGCACCCCCTTCTATTTATTGTAGCACACACGAGCAGAAATGCAAATTATTTCACAACTACATTCTCTGCACCAAGAACCTCGGTAAGTTCATCAATCATACGCGAATCCAGAGCACATCGGGTTCCCCTTCTCTGCTTTGTATCCGCAAAGTAGACAACCGCATTTGCATCCCCTGGGAACATATTCAAAATTGCCCGGATCTTAGGAAACAGCACATTATCCTCTGTGGGCAAACGCAAGTAGATTGTCTGAGCCATTGCTTTTTCTTCTGCAGACATCACACGCTTCGCAGACTCAAAATCAGACATAGGTCTTGCGGTATTGATGACGATTTGCGGGTCTTTATCATCCCGCATTGACAGCCGTCCGATAATAACAACCGGCTCATTTTCTTTCAAGTAACCACCGTATTGGCTGATCACGTTTGAAAATGCCAACATTTCGATCAATCCGGTGTCATCCTCTAAAGAGACATATGCCATCATAGAATTGTTGCGCGTCGTCTTCATCTTTATAGACTGTATAACGCCGGCAATACTTACGATCTGGTCATCCTGATAACGGCTGTCTTCATCCATCAAAGAAGCGATCGTCACCACACGGGTTCCACGCAGCAAATGCCGATATTCGTCCATAGGATGCCCGGAAAGATAGATACCTGTGGTTTCCTTTTCCATCAGCATCAAGTCAGCCTTTTTCATCTCAGGCAGCGAAGGAATTGGGATGGCTGCTGCAGTATCTTCCTGGTCAGCCATAGAGAACAACCCCATCTGACCCACAATATTCTTCTTTCTGGATACCGCAATGCTGTCCATCATTGTCTCATATACAGCCAGCAACTCACTGCGGTTATGTCCAAAGCAGTCCATTGCACCGCATTTTATAAAGTTTTCAACAGCGCGTTTGTTCAGTTCATTTTCGCCCATACGCTGGATAAAATCTTCCAGAGAACGGAACGGACCGCCTTCATTGCGTTTGGCAACAAGGCTGCGGATCAATCCATGACCCACATTCTTAACCGCGCCCAAGCCAAAGCGAATTGCATTGCCTTCTACAGTAAAGGGATCATCAGAATGATTGATATCCGGCGGTAATGTTTCAATTCCCAGTTCCTTGCACTCTGCAATATAACCCGAAATTTTTGTTGCAGAATCCAGCACAGATGTCATAAGGGCTGCCATATAGTAGTGCGGATAGTGACACTTTAAGTAGGCCGTCTGATAAGAAACTACCGCATAACATACGGCGTGGGCTTTGTTGAACGCATAGTTGGCAAATTCAACGATCTCATCATAAATGGATTGTGCAGCAGTCTCGCTGACGCCCTTGGCAATCGCGCCGGGTATTCCCTGCTCTGCATCACCGTATACAAAAACTTTTCGTTCCGCCTCGATGACTTTCATCTTCTTCTTGGAGATCGCACGGCGGATATTGTCCGCCTGACCCATTGTGTAGCCACCCAGAGAGCGGAATATCTCAATAACTTGCTCCTGATACACAATACATCCGTAGGTAACGCGCAGAATCGGTTCCAGATGCGGTGTTTTATAAGTAATCTTTCTGGGGTCCTGCTTGTTGGCAATAAACTTGGGTATGGAATCCATCGGGCCAGGACGATACAGCGCAACAATAGCCGTCATATCTTCAATAGAAGTGGGCTTCATATTGATACAGACACCGGTAATGCCCGCAGACTCCAACTGAAATACGCCTTGCGTCTTGCCCTCAGCAAGCATAGCGAAGGTCTCCGGGTCATCGTCCCGTACAGCGTCGATAGAAAAAGACGGATCGATTTTGCGAATCTGTCGTTGCGCATCTTCGATCACTGTAAGGTTGCGAAGACCCAAAAAGTCCATTTTCAGAAGTCCCAGTTCCTCGATTGTTGTCATAGGATACTGGGTAACAATGGTCTCATCGTTGCAAGACAGAGGAACATAGGTACTGACCGGTTCCGCCGTTATCACAACACCTGCTGCGTGTGTAGATGTATTGCGGGGCATTCCCTCCAAACTCATTGCCGTGTCGATCAACAACCGCACACGATCACTTGTATCATACATTTCCTTAAGTTTGGGAGAAACGTTTAACGCTTCTTTCAAGGTCAAATGCAAAGGCATCGTGGGAACAAGTTTGGCAACAACATCCGTCTCCGCATAGGTAAAGTTTAATGCGCGACCCACATCGCGAATTGCGCCTCGCGCAGCCATCGTACCGAAAGTAACGATCTGTGCGACGTGATCCGCACCGTATTTTTTTGTAACATAATCAATGACTTCGCCGCGGCGTTCCTGACAGAAATCCGTATCGAAATCAGGCATACTGATTCTCTCGGGATTTAAAAAGCGTTCAAAAATGAGCGCATACTTCATTGGATCCACTTCTGTAATATGCAGACAGTATGCGACAATAGATGCCGCGCCGGATCCACGGCCCGGACCGACCGGAATACCGGATTCTTTTGCATAGCGGATAAAATCCCATACGATCAGATAGTAATTCACATATCCCATACGGCTGATAACACCGATCTCGTACTCCAGCCGATCGACATATTCAGCGGGTGCATTGGGGTAACGCTCGGCAAATCCGTCATTACACAACTTGCGGAAGTATTCCTCATTTGTATAACCTTCCGGCACAGGGAACGACGGCAAATGATAATTATGAAACTCAAACTCCAGATTACAGCGCTCTGCAATTTTGGCGGTGTTTTCAAACGCCTCGTCGCAGTTGGGAAACAACTGACGCAGTTCCTCTTCACTCTTAAGATAGAACTCGTCTGTCTGGAACTTCATACGATTGGGATCATCAATTGTCTTACCGGTCTGAACGCAAAGCAGTACATCCTGCATCTTTGCGTCTTCGCGGCGTAAATAGTGAGCATCATTTGTAACAACCAAAGGCAATCCTGTTTCACGGGATATGCGCATAATCCCCTGGTTAACAAATCGTTGCTCTTCAATTCCGTGATCCTGCAATTCCAGGTAAAAATTATCTTCGCCAAAAATATCTGCAAGGCAGAGCGCATATTCCTTTGCGCTCTCATACTCTTCCTGGAGCAGTTTTTGAGGAATAACACCGGCCAAACAAGCGCTCAGTGCAATCAAACCATCGTGGTGTTCCCGCAACAATTCCAGGTCAACACGCGGTTTTCTATAAAATCCGTGCAGATAAGCCTCAGAAACAAGATGGCAAAGGTTTTCGTATCCGGTTCTGTCTTTACAAAGCAGTACAAGGTGATATGCGTCATCATCAACGCCGTGTATATGATCATCCATTCTGCGAGGCGCAACGTACACCTCACAGCCAATGATCGGTTTCACATCTGCAGCCTTTGCAGCTTTATAGAAGTCGATACAGCCATACATAACGCCGTGATCTGTCAGCGCTATGGCAGACTGACCCAGTTCTTTTACGCGGTCCATCATTCCGTCAATACGGCAGGCACCGTCCAACAAACTGTATTCAGAGTGGACATGCAGATGTACAAAACTCATAATCGTTACTCCTTCGCCATGAGAACCAATTTTTTTAATCTGTGGTTCATAGCAGGTTTGGTAATTGGTGGCTCCATCATTGCCGCAAGTTCAGTAAGAGACGCTTCGGGGTTTTCCTCCCTTGCGGTTGCGGCTTGCAACAGTTTAGGTGGCAGGTGTTCAAACTGCCCTTTCTGGTGCAGAACACGAATCGCAGACAGTTGTTCCTGCGCCGCTTCGACAACCTTGGAAGTATTGGCGTCATCGCAGTTACACCTGCGGTTTACATTATTGTTCAGTTCTTTTTCCAACCGTGCTTCCATAATGCCCATCGAGGCAATTGGCGCACCCAAAAGCGTCAAGAAATCAGAGATCTGATCGCTTTGTTTTAAGTACAAAACCTGACCGCCGCCCCGATTGGCAGCCTTTGGAGCAAAACCCAACATATCCTGAATGAGCGTATAGCCTTCTCTCGAAACACTATGATGGGTGGTTGCCAATTCCAGATGATATGCCTTTGCAGGATCCGTAACAGATCCGCCAGCCAGAAAAGCGCCGCGCAAAAACGAGACTTTACAGCAGTCATCTTCCACCACAGCGAGATTTATGTGCAGTGCCAATGTATCCTCCGGATCAAAACCGTAACTGTGCATAACGGCAGATATCTTTTCTGGATCCAGAATTTGAAAAGTCATTTTGCCGACAGTTTCAGTATTAGGAAACATATCAAAAGTGATGCCGAAGGCTTTCTTAAACAGTTTAGGCAACAGTTGTGCCAATTCATGACTCTCCGTAATGATCCGAATACAATCCTTGGAAAAGTGATTGCAGAACAATAAAATGCCAAAGCACTCTGCCAATGCGCAGCAATTCTTTTGCGGAACACAACGGCAAATTTCAGCCTTTGCATTTCCAGAGAATGAAATTGCCATTGCTTCCCCTCCTTACCAAATTCGAACTTCCGGTTCCAATCTGATCTTCGTTTGATCCTGTACCCGTTCTGATACACGTGCTAGCAGTTCCTTTACATCTTCCGCCGTAGCTCCACCGAGATTAACAACGAAACCGGCATGCTTTTCAGAAACCGCTGCACCGCCTATTTGAAATCCCTTTAAGCCCGCCTGATCAATCAAGGCTGCAGCATATCCTCCAACCGGGCGTTTAAAAGCAGAACCGGCAGAAGGAAGGTCTAAGGGCTGTGAAGACTTTCTTCTGCTTAACAGATCCTGCATCGTTGCCCGTATCTCATCTTCGTTCTTTATCTCAAGTTTAAAAACAGCAGAAAGGACAATGCCCCCTTCATCTTCCAAACGGCTGTGACGATAAGAAAACCGCATTTCCTCCGCGGAATATACCTTTTCCACGCCACTCATATCCATTACAGTTACACTCTGACAGACCTGGGAGATTTCACCGCCGTAAGCGCCGGCATTCATATAGACACCACCGCCGACAGTACCTGGAATGCCGTGTGCAAATTCAAGGCCGCTCAAACCCAATCCCGCTGCATATACCGCAGCACGGGACATCGTTACACCTGCAGCAACGCGGATATTACATTGATCGATCTGCTCAAGGCCGTTCAAACAGTCTTTCAAGCAAATCACAACGCCGTCAATACCGCCATCCGGAGCAAGCACATTTGTTCCTGCGCCGAGAATACGCGGATTGTGCCCCAAAACCAGCAAGCACTTTAAAATTTTTGACATTTCTTCTTTATTTTTCGGAAATATCATCACTTCCGCAGGTCCACCGATACGAAAGGATGTATGCCGTGACATTGGTTCATCAAAACGCATTTCTATACCGGAAAGTAATGCCGAAATTTTTTGTTGCAAGTCAGTCATTTCCACAATAAACGCCTCCGGGTGTATGATTGTATATACTATATCACAGATAACAAAATTATGCAATTGTTACAAACAGTAATTTTCTGTAACTTACAAAAAACTGCTGTGTTAGGCAACACAGCAGTTTTTTATTATTCTTCCTTCATTGCATCAATCAGCAGTTGCTTGTTAACTTCATACTGGCTGGGGCTTAATTCAATCACCGAAGCACCGCCCTTTGTAGCAAAGGAGAACTGCCCATCCATTGGGATGCGCTGAGACACAATCTCGATATCCGACAGCATTGGAATAACCTCGAGCATCAGACCAATGATCTGCGGATTGCTCATATCTGTAGTAAGGTGCGGAATAATAGATTTCGCAAGTTCGTACAACTGTGCAACAGGCAAAGTCTTTGCTTTGTCGATCAGTTTTGTCAACACAATACGTTGCCGATTTGTTCTCTCAAAATCATCGCCAATATCACGGATGCGGGAATAGGCAAATGCCTGAGAGCCATTGAGCAGATTCACACCTTCAACAAGCTGCCAGTGTTCATTCTCCTCAAAGTCCCAGTTACCGCGTCTGTTAAGATATCTGGCTTCTGCAGCAGTCAATTTGATCTCTATTCCACCAATAGTCTCTATCGCAGTAGCAAAACCGGAGAAATCAACCTCAACATTGTAATCTCCGCGAACACCGAAATTGTAATCCAGTGTTGCGTTCAGCAGATCAAAACCACCAACCATATAAGGCACATTGATTCTTTCGTTATAGTGATCCGGGATATAGACCCACATATCACGCATAAAAGAGGTCATTGTTAAGGTTTTTGTCGTCTTATTGATTGTGCAAAGGATCATCGAGTCAGAATGCATTCTGCTTTGACCATCACGCCGATCCTGGCCCACCAGCAGAACGTTAATCACATCTTTGCCGGTAGGAATAGCCTCCGCTTGTCCATACACAGGATTCGTATCATTGGGATCGATTATGTCAGTGGGAACAGTACCGTCATGATTCGGCTCTGTGCTTTCAAAACGACCTAAACCGTCAAGCAAGGAATCTGCCCAGATATATACGCCTGCAGCCACAACAAGAAGCACAGACAATGCTATGCACAAAATGACAAGCAATCTTTTCTTCCAATTATTGGATTTTGCTTCGTATTTTCCTCTCATCAGGAACCTCCAAGAACCGTTGTCCTTAACTTATTTCTCAACAATCTCCAGTATTTCCATGGGACAGGCTTTTACACAAATACCGCAGGCAATACATTTGGTAGTTGTACCATTCTCAGGCGCAACCATAACCTTCATAGGACAGACCTCTGCACACTTGCCACAAGAAGTACACAGTTTCTTGTTGATCATATATACGCCGGTCTTAGGATTCTGTGTAATTGCACCTGCTTCACAAGCCTTCATACACTTGCCGCACTGAATACAGGTCATCGGCTTTGCGCCGCTGCCCTTTGCTACGATCTTAATGCAGGACAGATCTTCATTAAACTCCTTGTAAAACGCCACGGAACAAGCCCGTACGCACTCAAGGCATGCCATACATTCAACATTTTTCTTCACAGAAAGTCTCTTCATAACAAGGTATCCCCTTTTAAAATTATAGTTAGGTGCATTATAGCAGAGAAATCGACAAATAGCAATGCCATTTTTAAATTTTCGGTGGAATTTATAAAAGTTTAATGTTTTACAATGGTTTCTTTTTCCAGTGTAAATACATCAGTTGCGGCAATACTACTTTTGTAATCTTAACTATCACAGGAGGGTATATGAGAAAAATATTTACTTTCGCCCTTGGGTTTGTTATTGCGGTTTCTCTGGCTGCCTGCGGCTGTAGTCGCAGCGACACACCGTCAACACCCACAACAACACCCACCACCGCACCCAGCACAAGTCCTTCAACATCAATAATCGATCCCACGATTATGGATCCTACTTTTGAGACAAACATTCCGGATCCCAATGTTGATACCAGTATGCCTGAGTCAACAACAAATATGTCAGATCCCAGCAATAATACCACAGCAAACACAATGCAATAAAAAGCCGGGGCTTTCGCCCCGGTACATAGTTATAGGATCGTAATATAGCGGGTCAGGTTCTTACGCGCCCTTTCTGCTGCGGCAATGGCACACTCGACATATTCCATTGCACTGGATCCTTCCTGCTTCCACGCTGCGGTGATGCTCGTTCCCGCACAGGCAATTGCGCCGTGTCCCAGTTTATCAAATGCAAAACTGCAGTTTTTTGCATTTGCATTGGGATAATCGTATCCGTCCAAAAGCATAAACAAACCTTTGTACTTTGCACGCAGAGAACGCAGACTATCTGCAGAAGAGGCTCCAGCCATAATACCGACTTGAGAATATCCTGACTTTCCAACGGAATTTACTGCATAGCGATTTACAACATCCGCATTGGCCATATGTACCAAACGACCGCCGGTCAGCAGGTCCTGGATTTCAGATGCAGACTTATTTCCGGAACGAATTACTGCAAACAAATCCTTTCCGCTTTCTTTCAGCATCGAAACATAAGGCTTGAGCCCATCGCTTCCAATATAGGAAGACAGGATTAAGCCGTCAAATTCCCACTTGCAACCTTCTTCCAAAAAAGTTTTTGCTGCAAATACGGCACTTTGACCGGACAAGGATTGTACGCCCTCTAAAAACACATAATATCCTTGTTCTTTTGCAAATGACAGCACAAGTTCCAGCGCATTCAGGCCATCAGAACCGCAGACTGCAAATGCATTGAAATTGAACCGAACTGCAGGAACCAGACCTTTTAATCCCAGCAAAAGTTCCCTGCAGCAAAATACATACGCATCCAAAAAAGATCCTGCTGTTTCTACAACGTGAGGTGGAACAGATTCAGGTATCATGCTGAGATCCACAACAAGCGGATTCTTCAACTTTCTGATTTTTTCCTGCAGTTTATCAATTGCCATTTTAAGCCCCCCCATTCCCCTTTTTTTACAGTATATCACAAGATTTTACACTTGAAAAGAGTGAAACCTTTCCTTGTGTGATTTTTTCTGTGGCGGGAATACTGTTAATGATACCTGCACATACAGTGCCGGTAAAAAGGAGGAAAGATTATGACTGTTAAAACTTTAGCCATAACCATGGGTGTTGGGGCAGCAGCAGGCGCCGTTGGTATTTTAATGATGTCCCGAAACAACCCAACCAGACGCTTGGCAGCACAGGCAGCAAACAAAGTAGAAGATGCCGCCTGGAAAGTATCCGACAAACTGGTTCAAAAATTCGATATGTAACGCAATAACCGGGAGGCTGAGCCTCCCGGTTCAGTCTGTCAAAAAACTTGTTTTTTGACAGACTGACAGAGGTAAAAGAAGCCGCCAAGACAAGCAACGCGACCCCGAAGTGTATGTGGATACTCGAGAGGGGAGCGTTGCGAAGTAAGTCAAAATGCCTTGCGGAGCAA
>JAZQGL010000009.1:0-10382 GCA_045540035.1 Faecousia sp. | reverse complement strand
ATATCGAAGTTTTGGAGGTGTAATACCATGCTGAAGATTGGTATTCAGTTTTTCGCTCACCATAAGGGCGGCGGTTCTACCAAGAACGGTCGTGATTCCGAGGCTAAGCGTCTGGGCGTAAAGCGTGCTGACGGTCAGTTTGTTCTGGCTGGCAACATTCTGGTTCGCCAGAGAGGCACTCACATCCATCCCGGTGTCAATGTCGGTATCGGCAGCGATGACACTCTGTTTGCTCTGATTGACGGTACTGTCAAGTTCGAGCGCAAGGGCAAGGATCGTCGTCAGTGCTCTGTCTACGCTGTAGAGCAATAATCACGAATCATTTATGCACTTGGAAAGGCTGCTGCAGATGTTTGCAGCAGCCTTTTTCTTGCACATAATAGAATTGGCGATCGAGAATTGATAATTTCATTGTCAATTGTCCATTGCCAATTGTCCATTCACTTCTGTTACAGGAGGTTTCTTATGTTTGTAGATAAAGTTCGGATTACAGTCTGCGGCGGTCGCGGCGGCGACGGCGCTGTGGCTTTCCACCGGGAAAAATATGTGGCATCCGGCGGTCCTGACGGCGGTGACGGCGGTCACGGCGGCAGCGTCATTTTGCGTGTAAACGACAATCTGACCACCTTGCTGGATTTCCGTTATAAGCGCAAGTATGCCGCCCAGTCCGGTCAGAACGGTCAGGGCAGGAATATGAGCGGCAAGCGGGGCGAACCGCTGATCATTCAAGTTCCCCGCGGCACGGTTGTCCGGGATGCTGAGACCAATCAGATCATTGTGGATATGTCCACCGGCGAGGATCACATTATCGCCAAAGGCGGTCGCGGTGGCTGGGGCAACGCCCATTATGCCACCCCCACCCGGCAGATCCCCCGGTTTGCAAAGGCCGGTCTGAAGGGTCAGGAGCGGGATGTGATTTTAGAACTGAAATTGCTGGCAGATGTGGGTCTGGTAGGTTTCCCCAACGTGGGCAAATCCACACTCTTGTCCGTCACCTCCAATGCCCGTCCCAAGATCGCCAACTACCACTTCACTACCCTGTTCCCCAATCTGGGCGTTATCTATGTTGACGAAGGCGTATCTTTCGTTATGGCGGATATCCCCGGTATCATCGAAGGCGCAGCCGACGGCGCCGGCCTGGGTCACGATTTCCTGCGGCACATTGATCGCTGCAGACTTTTGGTGCATATTGTGGATGTGTCCGGCAGCGAGGGCAGAGATCCGGTGGAGGATTTCGATGCCATCTGCGAGGAACTGCACAATTACAGCATCGACCTTGGTAACCGTCCTATGATCGTGGCTGCCAACAAGTGCGACCTGCTGATGCCGGAATCTGACAATCTGGAGCGTCTGCGTGCGCACGTGGAAGCAGCGGGCTGTGAACTGTACGAGATCTCCGCAGGTACGACCCAAGGCACCCGGAACTTAATGCGTGTCATCGCAGAAAAACTGCGCACCCTGCCCCCGGTGACCATTTATGAGCCTGAGTATGTAGAGGTCATCGAAGCAGCCGGCGATCCCACCGAACTGGAGATCGAGCATCTGGGCAGCACCTGGGTCATTACCGGCACCTGGCTGGAGCGGCTGATTATGAATATCAACTTCGACGATTACGAGTCCCGGAACTACTTTGATCTGCAACTGCGCAAGTGCGGATTGTTCGCCAGATTGGAGGAAATGGGCATTCAGGACGGCGATGTTGTGGATATTTACGATATGCAGTTTGTGTACCAGCGATAAATAGTTGCTATTTTTTCTGAATACTTGTATAATGGAGTCACAATGATGTGACTCCATTATTTTTTAGGGTGATAAAGTATGGATTTCAAGGTTTTGGCAGTTGGCGATGTGGTGGGCAATCCGGGTATGGACCGGGTGTGCAAATCCCTGCGCCGGCTGAAGCAGCAAGTGAATGCGGATTTCACGGTGGTCAACGGTGAAAACGCCGCCGTGGTGGGTATGACCCCCCGGCAGGCAGAGGATATTTTCGATGCCGGCGCCGATGTGATCACTATGGGCAACCACACCTTCGGCAAACGGGAACTGGTGGCGTATATGGAAGATAACCGCCGTATTCTGCGCCCTGCCAACTATGCGCCCCAAGCCCCCGGATACGGATGGGGCGTGTTTGAGACCCGCTTCGGCGATGTGGCTGTGATCGATCTGCAGGGCAGATGCAATATGGATTACAGCCCGGACAATCCTTTCCTGGAAGTGGAGCGGATCTTAAAGAAAATCGACACCAAACTGATCCTGGTGGAACTCCACGCCGAGGCCACCTCGGAAAAACTGGCTATGGGCTATATGCTGGACGGCAGAGTCAGCGCAGTATGGGGTACGCACACCCACGTACCCACCGCCGACACCCAGGTTATGCCCAAGGGCACCGGTTATGTAACGGATCTGGGTATGACCGGTCCGAAGCACTCTGTGCTGGGCATCCAGCCCCAACTTTCCATTGCCAAATTCCGGGGGGATCTGACCGAGCGCTACCGCTGGGCGGAAGGCCCTACCAAACTGGAGGCTGTTCTTTTCACCATCGACTCCCAAACCGGTCTGTGCCGGTGCGTAGAAAGGGTGGATCTGTATGATTAAAATTTTACACACCGCCGACTGGCATTTGGACGCACCGATGTTCGGCGTCAACGATGCAGTTGCTGAGGCGCTGCAAAAAGAAAACCGGAAATTGCCGGAGAAAATCGCCCGTCTTTGCAAGGAAGAAGGCTGTGATCTGCTTTTGATCGCAGGCGATGTGTTCGACGGCAATGTGGGTAAAGATACTTTATCCGCTGTCAAAAATGCCCTGGGCAGTTTGGACATCCCGGTGGTGATCGCCCCGGGCAATCACGATTACTGCTCCCCCGTCTCCCCTTACCTGACGGAGCAGTGGCCGGAAAATGTGCATATTTTCAAAAAAGCCCAGGTCGAGAGCATCGTTTTACCGGAACTGAACTGTAAAATTTACGGTGCCGGCTATGAGGCTATGGACTGCCCCGCCCTTTTAAAGCGTTTTCGCGCCGAGGGCGAGGAAATGTATCAAATCGGTGTATTCCACGCCGATGCCACCACCGCCTCTACCTACTGCCCCGTAACCAAACATCAGATCCAGGAGTCCGGGCTTGACTATGTGGCGTTGGGTCATATCCATAAGCAAGGCAGCCTGAACGCCGGTGACACTTTATGTCTGTGGCCCGGCTGTCCTATGGGCAGAGGCTTTGACGAACTGGGTCCCAAAGGTGTGATCATCGCCACTTTGGGCGATGGCAAGGATGTGAAATTCCTGCCTTTGGACACCCCCCGTTTCTATGATGAGGAAATCCCTGCCGGAGACGATCCGGTTGCCGCTTTGGCATCTGTCCTGCCTGCCATCGACAGCCAGGACTGCTACCGCGTGACCCTCACCGGCTACAGCGCACCTTTGGAACTGGATACCCTTCGCGCTGCATTTTCCCAAGTTCCCAATCTGATTTTGACCGATAGCACTCTGCCTCTGCCGGATCTTTGGCAGAACATCGATAATGACTCTCTGGAGAGTATGGTATTTGCGGGGCTGAAAGAACTTGCCGACTCCCCCACCGAGACCCTGTCCCAGCGGGCTATTCTGGCGGCGCAGATCTGCCGCAGTATTTTGGACGGTCAGGAGGTGGTGCTGCCGTGAGAATTTACGAGATGACTGCCACCTTTGGCAAACTGGAGCACGCAAAACTGACACTGAAACCGGGTCTGAATGTACTAAACGCCCCCAACGAATGGGGCAAAAGCACCTGGTGCGCCTTCCTGCTGAATATGCTTTACGGCATCGACACCAAGGAACGGACCACCCAGACTTCTCTTGCAGATAAGGACCGTTACGCCCCCTGGTCCGGTGCGGCTATGTCAGGACGGATCGACCTGAATTGGAACGGTCGGGATATCACCATTGAGCGCAATTCCCAGGGCCGTATTCCTATGGGCAATTTCCGCGCCTACGAAACAGAAACCGGCATCGACATTCCGGAACTGACCGCTACCAACTGCGGACAAGTCTTGCTGGGTGTGGAGCGCAATGTATTCACCCGGGCAGGTTTCCTGCGGTTTTCCGATCTGCCGGTGACCCAGGACGACGCCCTCCGCCGCCGCCTTAACAACCTGGTCACCACCGGTGACGAAAGCGGCGCAGCAGATAAGTTGGGGCAATCCCTGAAGGACCTGAAAAACAAGTGCCGCCACAACAAGACCGGCCTTCTGCCGGAGGCGGAAAATCAGCGGGATACCTTGCGTAACCAACTGTGGGATATTCAGCAGTTGCAGCAGCAGACCCAACAGATCCAGACCCGGCAGCAGGAAGTGGAACAAATGCTGCAGGACCTGGAAAATCACCGGACAGCATTGGAATATGCCCAGGCCCGGGAGAATATGCAGCGCATTGCCGACGCCAATTCCGCCCGGGATGCCGCCGCAGAGAAACTGGAAGTATTGAAAGCCCAGTGCGCCGGCTTGCCGGAAAAAGAAGCGGTGCAGGAGAAACTGCGGCAGTTGGAGCAACTGCAAATGCAGCAGACCGCTCTGGAACAGGAAGAACTCCCTCCCCAGCCGGAAAAGCCTGCCGCCCCCGCGCCTTTTGCGGGGATCGATGCAGACACCGCTTTACAGCGGGCAACGGCAGACAAATCAGCATATGATATGCTGTGCAAACCCGTGTCTCCCGTTTTTATGATTCTGTTTGCTGTTACCCTGATCGCGGCAATTGCTTTGTCTGCATTGGTTCATTTATACGCCGGTCTTGCCTGCCTGCCGCTGTGCTTGCTTTGGCTGATCGTGCATTTCCGGAACAAATCCGGACAAACCCGTGACCGGAAAAACTTATTAAACCAATACGGCGACCTTGCCCCGGAGGATTGGATCGCCCTTGCCAAGCAGTATCAGGACGCGGAAGATCTCTACGGCGAGCAAGTAGCCAGCCGGAACGCCCTTGCGGATAATCTGCAAAAGAGAAAAGATGCTTTGGCAGCCAATATCGCCGCCGTTACCGAGGGACAGTCTTTGGATGCGTGTGTGGAAAAGTGGAGCGATGTCTATGTAAAACGGGACGCGCTGGAACAAACACATCGCCAATGGGAGCAGGCAAACACCCAGGCTGAAGCCCTGGCTGCCGTGGCAAAGCCGGCGGAGAAACCCAAGCATCCCGATTCCCTGACCCTTTCTGCGGAAGAAACCGCTCACAGCATCGCATCGCTGCAATTTGAGCAGAAGCAACTGGTACATCAGTTGGGTCAGTGCAGCGGCCAGATATCAAGTTTGGGACAGCCGGAGGATATTCAGGCGCAACTGGACAGTGTAAACCGCCGGATCGCACGGCTGGAAACCTATAACAACGCCATCGAAATGGCGCAGGACGCCCTTTATAAGGCAACACTTTCCCTGCAGCGCCGGTTCTCCCCCCGGATCACCAAACGGGCGCAGACTCTCTTCAGTAAACTTACCGGTGATCGCTATCAGCGGATCTCCATGCGTGAGGATATGAGCCTCAGCGCTGCTGCTGAAAACGAGGATACTTTGCAGGAACTGCGCCGCCGCAGCGACGGCACCGTCGATCAGTTGTACTTAGCCCTGCGTCTTGCGGTGGCCGAAGAACTGACCCCCAACGCCCCCCTGATTTTGGACGATGCGCTGGTGCGTTTTGACGATACCCGTCTTGCGCAGGCGATGGAGATCCTGAAGCAGACCGGCGAAAACAAGCAGATCCTGCTCTTTACCTGCCAGGAAAGAGAATCCCGGTATCTGTGATACTTCAAAATTTAAAAACATAAAATGAAACGATATTGATCGTAAGGAGGTAAACAATGGAAAATATTTTGCTTATGCTCCGGGAAGTAAACCTGATATCCGTGACTGTGCGGATCGTGCTGTCGGTGATCATCGGCGGACTGATCGGTCTGGAACGGGGAATGAAAAACCGCCCTGCAGGTCTGCGGACTTATATGGTAGTCTGTCTGGGCGCTTGTCTGGTAATGCTGACAAACCACTATGTATTTGATATATACAACACCGGCGACCCGGTCCGTATGGGCGCCCAGGTGGTCAGCGGCATCGGTTTTCTGGGCGCAGGCACCATCATCGTCACCCGCCGCAACCAGATCAAAGGTCTGACCACCGCTGCCGGTCTTTGGGCATCTGCAGGTGTGGGTCTTGCCTTGGGCATCGGCTTTTACGAGGCTGCCATTATCGGCGGTTTCGGCGTATTCTTCGTTATGACTATGATGCAGAGAATGGATAACCGCATGCGCCGCAGCACCAAGGTCATTGAGATCTATGTGGAACTGGCAAAAGGTTACCCTCTGGGAGATTTCCTGCGCTGTGTCCGGGAAAGGGAAATTGATGTCAAAGAGATCATGCGTGAGCAGGACTCCGACGGCGAAGACGGCTCCCGTGCCTATATTGCCACTTTGAAACTGCAAAAGCGGCAAAAGCACATTGAGATCATCGACGATATCCGCACCGTAGAAGGCGTCGCTTACTTAGAGGAAATGTAAGTGCATACGAAACACCCCGTTACTGAACCCGGTAACGGGGTGCTTGCTTCTTTCTGTGTTGATAACAAAAATGCCGTTGACAAAACATATGTTTTTTGAAATAATGGTATTGGATATTCCACCTTTGAAAGGGGCGGTGTAAAATGGTAAACGCAAACCTCGGTTCTTTGAACCACAGTTGCGCACATTTGTATGCCCCTTCCCTATCCAGAGGACCAATCAAAGCAAGCAAAATGTGCGCATAAACTGATGTTTCGGTTTATGCGCTTTTCGTTTTTATGCGCCAATCTTAAAACAAAGGAGCGATACTATGAAAAAGTTTTTGATTACCTTATCGGTTATATTGGCAGCAACTCTGTCTTGTGTCAGTTTCCTGCCGATGAATGCCCAGGCAGCACCTACCAGCGGTAAGTGTGGCGACAATCTGACCTGGACTTATGATTCCGGTCAGCGGACATTAACGATTTCCGGCACCGGTGCTATGTGGGATTTTAATTCTTACGAAACCTTTCCCGGTTGGTCAAATTATCAGACATTCCGTGTGGATATAAAAGAAGGCGTAACATCAGTGGGAAGTTATGCATTTAAGAGCAGCAACATCCTGAGATCCATTTCCCTGCCAAGCACTGTGACCTCTTTGGGCGATGGTGCTTTTAACGGCTGTGATATATCCGAAATCAATCTGCATAATAACATCACCAAAATAGGCAAAGGTGTATTCTCCAATACGAATTTAGAAAAAGTCACGATCCCCGAAAAGATCCAATCCATCGGTGCAAATCTGTTTTCCGGGTGTTTTAATTTAAAAACGGTCACAATTCCGAAAGGCGTAACAACAATTGGCGAAGGTGCTTTCCGGTATTGCCGCAATCTGACAGAAATTGCACTTCCCGACGGATTGACGAGTATCGGGAAAGAGGCTTTTGCGGAATGCAGCGGGTTAAAACGCATAACAATTCCAAGCAAAATCACCGAAATTCCTGAAAAAGCCTTTTATTTCTGCAGTGCATTGGAAACTGTGCAAATGGGAACAAATGTACACACCATCGGCGCTCAGGCATTCAACGGTTGCACATCATTAAAAAGCCTGAACATATCAACTGCCTTAACAACTGTGCAGGAAAGCGCATTTACAGACTGTGCCAACCTAAAAGGCACCGTCTACG
The DNA here is from genome assembly GCA_045540035.1 of Faecousia sp. Lineage (GTDB taxonomy): Bacteria > Bacillota > Clostridia > Oscillospirales > Oscillospiraceae > Faecousia. The sequence continues at coordinate 2,704 of JAZQGL010000009.1, read as the reverse complement.
AAGGTTGTGAATACCTGGGGCCCGCAAATTCACCTTATCACCTTTTGTTGAGATCCAATAACACGCAGGCATCTGCTGTCACCATTCATAAAAACACAAAGGTCATTGGAAGCAACGCCTTCGAATGGGGCTCATTAAAGTCAGTCACTATCCCCGATGGCGTGATCAGCATTAACGACTCTGCATTTGGCTACTGTTCCGAATTGGAAACAGTAAACATTCCGGATAGCGTAACATATATCGGCTCGGCATTTTCCCTCTGTGGAAAACTAAACAACATAATACTGCCGAAAAGTCTCACCGCGATCGGCGATTATATGTTTGACAACTGCACTTCCCTGTCCAGCATCTTAATTCCGGACAGCATTACCAAGATCGGCGATTGCGCTTTTCAAAGTTGTGAAAGTTTGACTGCAATCGAAATTCCTGCAAGCGTAACAGCCATCGGACACGCAGCCTTTGCCGGGTGCAAGGGTCTGACATCTGTCACAATCCCTGATAGTGTGACATCTCTCGGTAACAGTATTTTTGAAAGATGCACCTCTCTGCAAAAGGCCACGATAGGAAACGGTGTCCGGGAATTGTGTGGGGCCTTTAATTCCTGCCATGCCCTGACCCAAGTTACTCTGGGATCGCAGATAACTTATGTGGATCATATAGCGTTCAATGATTGTCCCCAATTACAGTTCAAAACTTATGCCGGCGGTCTCTATTTAGGCTCGGAAAGCAATCCCTACCTTGTTCTTGTAAGAATAGAAAGTGACGCACCTGCTGACCTTATCGTACATAGGCAAACCAAAGTAATCGCTGGTCGTGCGCTGTTTGACGGAAATTACACTTCCTCAGTAACATTCGGCAAAAATATCCTGACAATCGGCGAACAGTGTATCGGAATGGCGATACAATCTGTTTATTACACCGGCACGCAGGCGCAGTGGGCGCAGATAAACATCCACGAAGACAATGAATATTTGCTGAATATGCAAGTTCAATACAACGCCGCTACAGCCATCCCCGGCGATATTACCGCTGACAATCGCGTAAACAACGCAGATGTGGTATATCTTCTCTGGCACACACTGTTCCCGGTAGATTATCCCCTGGCATCCGGTGGTGATCTCAACGGTGATGCTTCTGTAAACAACGATGATGTGGTATTGCTTTTGTGGCACACCTTGTTCCCGCTAGACTACCCGCTGTAACAAAAAGGCTCGTGCATAGCACGAGCCTTTGAAATACAAAATGATAACTGCAAAATTGTTGATGGCTGTGCAACAAATTAATTCGTAGGGGACGATTGCGGCACATCATCCCACAGCGGTTAATAATACGCAAAAAGCATCCCGTTACCGTATCCATCCAAAACACCTCTGATAAAGATATCAGCGCGATCAAATTTTACGCAGTTCCTTGAAGATGAAGTCAAGTCCGTCAAACTCTATGTTTACAGCGTATATTTCAGCGATGGTACTGAGTGGGGCAACAAAGACGCCACCAAATCCGTTATCCTGAAAAACGGTTTGGAAATTGAAGTCAACGGTGTCAGTTGATGCACGCTTTTAAAAAATCCCTGTTACCAACGGTAACAGGGATTTTTATGCAACCATTTATCTTATTTTGCCTGCTCCAGAGCCAGGGTGACGGTGGTGGTGTCACAAACTTCGGAAGGTCCGAAATACTGGATGGCGCCGGGATAGGTGTAGCAGGTATCCACAGCCCACTGCTCTCTATGGGCTTCGAAGAACTTGAAGGGCGCACCGTCCAGTTCCACCAGAGCCTTGCGGATCACGGGCTTGTCAGCACCGTGGCGACGCTCGATGTTCATCATCTTGGTGATGGGCATACCGCCTGCCACCCACTCTTCAGCGGGCTTGGACAGATTGGACACCTTGCTCAAGTAGCCGGTATAGCCGTACTGGATCAGCATAAAGGCATTGTAGCCCAGGCTGTAGCAATAGTCAGCATCAAAGTTGGAGGGGAAAGCGCAGCGGCCTTCATAGCCCAGGAAGTGATGCAGCGGAGAGAACTTGCCGCTGTAAGTGCCGGCAGCCTTACGGGCAGCCAGATTGTCCTTGACCAGGGCAGAGAACAGTTTCTCAGACTCGATCAGGCTGACCTGCACGTTGCCGTGGGGGTCACGCTCCAGGAACAACTGCTGCTGGATATTCTGGGGCAGGATCGCGAAAACAGCCATAGATTCCTTGGTCAGACCGTTCTCGATAAATGCGTACTTTTCCTGCCAGGTGGGGAGCGCATTGAACGCGTCAGCCTTTGCGCCTGCCAGCAGTTCGTTGATCTCCGCGATCAGCACAGAGAACTCGGGAACGAATTCCACGATACCCTCAGGAATCACAGCAACGCCAAAGTTCCAGCCCTTGGCAGCGCGGCTGGCAACGGAGTCGGCAATGTAATCCGCCAGAGATGCCAGAGACATCTTCTTGGCAGCCACTTCCTCACCGATCAGGCAGATGTTGGGGCAGGTCTGCAGCGCAGTTTCCAGCGCCACGTGGGAAGCGGAGCGACCCATAACCTTTACGAAATGCCAGTACTTCTTGGCGGAGTTGGCATCGCGCTCGATATTGCCCACGATCTCGGCGTATGTCTTGGTAGCGGTGTCAAAGCCGAAGGAGCATTCGATGTCCTCGTTCTTCAGGTCGCCGTCGATGGTCTTGGGGCAGCCGATGACCTGAATGCCGGTGTTGTG
>JAZQGL010000008.1:0-5918 GCA_045540035.1 Faecousia sp. | reverse complement strand
TTATAGCACAGCCTTCATTTTTGCCCCCCACGCACGCCCCCGGACCCAACCGGCCCCGTGCGCTATATTCGTTACTTTCCAGCAGTTTTATACGCTTCAACCCTTTGTCAAATCATAACTCATATCCAGCAAAAACTTGATTTTTTCATCTTCCACACTGCCATCCAACGCCAGCGTCAGCCAGTGGGCTTTGCTCATATGGTAGGCGGGAAAAATTCCCTTTTCCTCCCGAAAAGAACCGTTGAGCCGGGTGTCGCATTTCACATTCACCACCGGGATATTGCCGCCACCGGAAAGACCCAGTTTTTCTCTGGGGATCTCCATAAACACCGCAAACCACTTCCGGTTGCTTTGATGGCGGAACACCCGAAATCCAGGGTATTGGGCAAACAGATTCTCACCAATCGTATCGTATGTCCTACCAATATACGCTTGCCATGCTTCCGTATTCATGGGTCATTCCTCATCCGGTTTTTGCCCGTTATGGGCAGGCCATTTGCATTCTGTCGTTTCCATCTGGAACACCGGTGCATTGTCATTGCGGAAGTGGTAATAGGTCCGTTGCCAGAGATCTGTATAGGGTTTTGTAATGACCTGAACGCTGTCAGAAGAAATGCTGTACCCGGCAGGTTCCCGCGTCCAGTAAAAATCATCGATGTTCAACATATTGCCTCCCTGGTCACTGTGCATCTTCCGTCAGCGCTTCTATGTAAAAACTTACCGGGCGGAAACCGTCATTGCAGGAGATCATTGCGGAGAGAGGATCTTTCATCCAGCCGTCATAGAAATTCCCGCCGCCCCGGGCAAGGGTCTTTACAAAAGAAGCCATACTCTCCCAGGCGCTGTCACAAAGATCTTCCGGCTTTTCGCCGTTTTCGCTGATCCACACCATTCCCTCTTTTACGTCGCAGGTATGTTCGATGGGATTTTCGTATTTTGCCATCAGGTCCGGATACTTTGTGATCCGCAGGGCTGTGATCCGTACTTTTTTCATTTCCTGTCACCTCTTTTACCATTATATCACGCAAAAACACCACTTGCAACGGCTATCCTTTTTGCATTATAATAAACTTAACAAGGAGGTATCGCTATGGAATACAGACAACTACCCCACGGAAACCCCAACGAGAAATTCAGCGTCTTGGGACTTGGTCTGGGCGGTATCGGAACAACGCCCCCGGATGAGATCGAGGCTATCATTCGCAAAGCCATAGACCACGGCATCAATTTCTTCGATATGTGTACCGCCGGCGCAACTTATGCCCCCTTTGGCAAAGCCATTGCCGGGCGGCGGGAAAAGGTATTTCTGCAAGTGCATTTCGGCGCGGTCTATGACGAAAACGGCGAATACGGCTGGTGCCGGGATTTCGATACCATCAAAAAGACATTCCTTTGGGAACTGGAAACCCTTGGCACAGATTATGTGGATTTCGGTTTCCTGCATTGTGTGGACGAAGACGAGGACTTTGACAAACTGGTACAGATCGGCGTGCTGGACTATATCAAAGAATTAAAGGCACAGGGCATTGTCCGGCATATCGGCTTTTCCTCCCACACGCCGTCGGTTGCCAACCGGATCTTGGACACAGTCCCCGTGGATATGATGATGTTCTCCATCAACCCTGCCTACGATTTCGAAAAGGGCGACGAATACGGCATTGGCTCTGTGAAAGAGCGGTTTGATCTGTTTAAACGATGCGAAAAAGAGGGCATTGGCATTTCTGTTATGAAGCCTTTCTTTGCCGGTCAACTCCTCAGCGCTGACCAATCTCCCTTCGGCGTGGCGCTGACCCACAACCAGTGTCTGCAATACGCCATCGACCGTCCCGGCGTACTGGTGGCAGTCCCCGGTGTGCAGACTATGGAACATCTGGATCAGGTACTGAAATTCCTCACCGCCACAGAAGAAGAAAAGGACTACTCCGTCATCGGCAGTTTCACCGCCGACACCATCACCGGCACTTGCGTATACTGCAACCACTGTCAGCCCTGCCCCGCCGGCATTGACATCGGGCTTGTGAATAAATACTACGATCTGGCTTTGGCTGGCGACACCATTGCCGCCAATCACTATACCAAACTGTCGGTAAAGGCAGATGATTGCCTTCACTGCGGTCACTGCGAAAGCCGCTGTCCCTTCGGTGTAAAGCAGGAGAGCCGTATGGAGCAGATCAAAAACTATTTTGGAGGGTAATGATATGCGTAAAAATTTTGGAGCAAAGGCCATGTGCTACCCTATGCCCGTATATATCATCGGCACTTACGGAAAAGACGGCACACCCAATGCCATGAACGCCGCCTGGGGCGGTATCAGCGAGGAAACCGAGATCTCCATTTGCATCAGCGAAGATCATAAGACCACAGAAAACATTCTGGCACGGAAGGCTTTTACCGTATCCATGGCAACTGCCAAATATATGAAAGCATGCGATTATGTAGGCATCGTTTCCGGCAATCAAGAGCCGGACAAGTTCGCAAAAGCGGGTTTTCACGCCACGAAATCCCAGTTTGTGGATGCGCCGCTGATCGACGAACTGCCGATGGCGGTGGAATGCGAACTGATCTCTTACGATCCTGCATCCTGCCGGTTGGTGGGAAAAATCGTCAATGTCTGCGCCGATGAATCCGTTTTGGGCGACAACGGCAAGGTGGATGTTTCCAAACTCCAACCCATCACCTACGATCCTATGAACCATCACTATCTGGTTCTGGGAGAAAAGGTCGGTCAGGCATTCCACGACGGTCTGACTTTGAAATAACGCCAAAACCATAGACATAAGCCGACAGCCCGTGATACTGTCGGCTTTTTACCGCTTGGGGTTCAGAAGTGACCGATGAGCCCTATTTGCAACATTTTTATTTTTATCTGTGATACAATGCAAACGCAAGGAGGAGAGGCAATGAAATTTAATCTGATCATTGACAAAGAGAAAGACGAGGAACTGACCGCTACCGTTCACACCCGCACCCCGCTGATTGACGAGATTGAAGCGCTGATCTTAACATATACCGGGGCTGACCGCATTGCAACCTATACCGAAGACGATATCAAAATGCTCCTCTTTTCCGAAATCGAGTGCATCACCGTATTTGACGGCAAAACATATGCCATCGATCGTAAAAATCACCGGTATCGGCTGAAACAGCGGCTTTACGAATTGGAGCAGATGCTCCCTTCGTCTTTCATCCGCATCAACAAAAGCACCCTGGCAAACGAAACTTGCCTTGACCGCTTTGCCGTCACCTACGCAGGCAGCGTTGACGCCGTCTTCAAGTGCGGTTATACAGAATACGTTTCCCGGCGGTGCTTTGCCCAAATCAAAAGGAGGATTGAAACAAAATGAAGAAATTTTGGAAAGAATTTTTACTGCGGGGTCTTATCTGTGCCGGCGGCGGACCCATCGTGCTGGCGATCATCTACGGCATTCTGGGCGCGACCGACGCTGTGGAGTACTTTACGCCCGGTGAGGTCTGTAAGGGTATCCTGACGATCACCCTGCTTGCCTTTGCTGTGGCAGGTATGACCGCCATTTACCAGACAGAAAAACTGCCTCTGCCCACAATGATCCTTCTCCACGGCGGCGGGCTGTATATTGCTTACATTCTCACCTATCTGATCAACGGCTGGCTGATAAAACAACTGACCCCCATTCTGATATTCACGGGTATTTTCGTAGCAGGTTACGCCATCATTTGGCTGATCATCTACCGGGTCGAAAAACGAAAGGCCGAGAAACTGAACAAATTGCTCAAAAACTGATTGCAAAAAAACACGGGATTGTTTCCAATCCCGTGTTTCAATGTTACAGTTGGTTTCTTAGTCGCTCCAGCAAGTCGCCCTGGAGGTAGAAAGTAGTTTCAAAATGCAGGAAACTGTCTGTGTTCCGATCCCATAACAATAGCAGTTTCGGCGGAAATTCCTCGTCCCCTTCCCAAAACTGCAATAGCACCGGAAAAAACGGCGTGACAGAAAACCGGCAAGTCAGATCTGCGCCCGCCATTGACGGTTGCAAGATACCCCCAAGTTTTTGGCAGGCATTTTTCAGATCGTTTAAACGCCCGTCAAACAGCGCTGCATATTTTTTCGTAAACCCTTCCGTCTGGGTAACGCCGGTTACCACAAATGTTCCCACCGCGCACCACTGGTGCAGCAACTGGGGTGCATACTCCCCTTTATGATAGCATAAAAGATCATAAACGGTCATCACCGTGCTGAAATTGCGACAAGTTTGCCAACTGCCACCGATGAGCGATTCCACATCTGCGCTATGGCGGTTGATGCGAACCGGCGTATTCAAATAAGTGAGAAATATCCATTTTTCGTCTGCATCCAGATGGAATTTTTCAATGATCTTCTGCTGATCATACTGAAGAAAAATATCCTTTGCCATATCCACCTGCAGATCATAGTTTGATACTGACTTTTCCATAAGCATTTCCTTGGGCGTATTTTTTGTTATTATACCATTTTTCTTCCTGCCGCGCAACATTGTATATTCTTCAGACGGGGGTAAAAACTAAGGCAGAAGGAGTGGTTATATGGACGGACAAGAACTTGTAAAACAGACATTGGATCAAATCCCCCGGGCAAATGCCAATGCAAAACGGATCGTGGGACTGGTCAAGGAAGGCGGCAGGATCACCGGGTATCAGTTATCCGACAACACGGTCGTAGAAAAACAGCAGGCGGTGGATATGGCAAAGCAGGGGCAGATCGCCGGGGTGGGCATTGCCCATCGGGGTGATACCGAGTATCTGAAATCCATCCCCGACGGCAGCGAAAACAACAATTTGGGCAATCTCCCCTCTGTATCCCCGGAGTCATAAATGCCAAAAGCCGGCAGCATCGCGCTGCCGGCTCAAATTTAATATTTCCTTATACCCCAAAGGGATTTACTTTTAAAAAACATCTGCTATAATACGACAGGAAATGACAAACCAAAAGCATTGTTTCGAGGTAGATTATGAAAGAATTTTTGGGGTTTGGCGGATACACCCGCCCTGCGGAAGGATTTTTATCCTGGCAGCATTTACTGTTCGTCGGTCTTTTGCTTGCGGCTATGGCTGTGCTTGCCGGGTGGCTGGGCAGGAAAAACTGCAATGCTTCGCAAAAAGAGAAAAACAAAGTTCTGATCGCTGCCGCGATTTTGATCAACGCCCTGGAACTGTTCAAGATCACAGTGCTGTGTCTGCGCAGCGAAAGTTTTACCCCCATCCTGCACAACCTGCCGCTGTTTCTGTGCAGCATCCAGTTGATCGCCATTCCTTTGGCAGCATTTTCAAGCGGCAGAGTGAAAGAAGCCGCCCTGGATTTCGTGTGCATCTTTGGCATTTTGGGCGCGGTGTTTGGCACCATCGGCGCCGGACAGAACTACAACGCTTACCCGGTCTTATCTCTTGACAATGTGGTGTCCGGTCTGACCCATACCATCTCCGGCTTTGCCTCGCTTTACATTCTGTCCTCCAAAATGGCAGGTCTGAAGCGGGAAAATATACCCGTTACCTATTGCATTTTACTGGTGTTCTGTGTTGCTGCCTATATCGCCAATGTACTGGTGGACTACAATTATATGTTCCTGATGGCAGGCGACGGCACACCGTATGATATACTTTACAACCTGGTAAACGGCAACCGGGTGCTGTACCCCGTTTTGGTAGTGGCGCTGTTTTTGATCTACATTGCCCTTTTCTACTATCTGGTATCTGTATTGGGTCGCAAAAAGAAAGCCAAAGAAACCGTAAGTGTTTCATAAAAAGCGCATCCACCAAGGGCAGTTCGCCATAGTGATGAATCGGTTTTGAACGGTTCCTTTTCCGCAATACTGCACAAAAAATTCCCGAAATGCGTCAGCATTCCGGGAATTTTGTTATTTGTCGTTAGGAAAAGTTACCACTTCAAAACTGCATAGCACCTCTGA
>JAZQGL010000007.1:0-2138 GCA_045540035.1 Faecousia sp. | reverse complement strand
CAGGGCAATTATGTCATTTGCGCTGACTATAAAGATAGCAAACATTTCATTACAGTTCAAAACATATTCGATAAGTCATTATATTACAAAATATATGAGCTTGAAAATGTTTCACCTGTGGCTGCAGATTTTGCACTTGATTGCAAATTTGATAATGATAACAAAGTGACGATAACCTATCTTACTGGTGAAGATTATACCGAAACCAAACTAACGATAGACATTCAGTGATGAGACAACAGCGAGGTGAAATCACCTCGCTGTTGCTATGTATAAGTCAAAATATGCTTGTTTTTCGTCAAAATTTTTCTTTAAAAACTGCTCAAAACCCCAGTATTTATAAGGGCTTGTCGCACTTTTGTGTTATTATAACACGAGCCTCAATACGTCTAACTATTCCTGTTACCTTCATATTTTCTAATCTCCTTAATTATCTGTTTTTCGTACAATTCCTGTTGCGGTGCCCGACATCTTCGTCGGCTTTGAAAAGCCTTCCTCATCTGTCGACCGCGGCCACTCGCTCAGGTCGCTGAATCCGCCCCCGGCGGCGCTCCCATCGCTCCCCTGTTGCTTTCATAATATATCTTCCTCCTTTTACGATACATTTGGCGGGCGACCACAGGTCGCCCCTACGGATTCTACCGAACATTTTCGTAGGGGCGAACTGCGTTCGCCCGCCTACAATAATTTTACAAATTACGCTGTTAGTATCTGTAAAAGGCAGGAGATTATACCGCAGGATTTACTTTTTACTTTTGCCGTGTTATGATAAATAAAAGGCGGTGATTTTGTGGAAGGTATGTTTCTTCGCAAGAAATTCAATGTTTGGTTATTTCTTTTGTTTTTATGTGGTTTGACATTTATAGGAATGTATATATTCTTGAACATCGTTGATCCGAAAGCACCTAGTGAATTACTCACGTTTTTAATTGTTGGTATTCTTATTATTTTAGTTGTAATTCCATCATGGCTATTAAATTTTGGCGCGTTTATTCAAATCAGTGAGAATTCAATCAAGGCAAAGTACCATTGGTTTGGCAAACTGAATTGCAAAATTGGCGAGGTAGCATTTGCAATGGCACAGGTCAACACCTTAACCATCCTGTTGAAGAATGGCAAGCGTCATATAATTATGGGCGTTGAAAACGCATGGCCTTTAGCGGCTGCCATTCGCCAACAGATCTTTACTGTTGAAACAGAGAAACCCGATACTTTGCTACGCAAACTGGAAGAAGTGCAAGCGGCACGCAAAAAGAAACTGTATTGGGTCCTTGGCTGCGTTGCTTTAATGTTTGCTAATATCTTTATTGCGGTACTTTTGACCGGTGGTAAGGAAATGTATGCTTTCAGCAATACAGATTGGATTCTGTTTTCCATAATGGGTGTTGTTGAAATTCTAACTGTGATTCTTACTTTTTATTTTGCCGGACAATGCGGCAAACAATTACTTCCGATCGAGCACCTTAAATACCGGCTAAAAGGTGCTTATATAGCAACCACCCCACTTCCAGCAGGAATCGTAAAACGGGTCTACACAGATGCTAACCATATGGGACGGATTGTTATCTGCGGTTATCCCAATGACGAATCTGTCTATTATTGTGTGCAGGAATTTGTAGGAAATTACCTCCTTAAGACTGTAGACACTTCTGAGATATACGAAAACGAAGATAATCTTCCTAATGAGGCACTTTCTACGTTTATTGATATTTCCGACAATTTTCAATAAATCAAGCGAGGTGAATTTCACCTCGCTTTTGCTATGCATATATTCGATTTTGTGCAAATTGCGCCTAATCAAAAGCCACGATAACTCCAGTGTTTATGCGGATTTCGACAACTTTTGTCCTATTATAACACATTCCTCCACACGACGGACGATACCAGTTGCTTTCATATATTCTACTCCTTTTCTCTACTCTAAAATGTGCCAAAAGCCCAGTATTTATGCGGGTTTTCTGGATTTGTTGGTTTACTCAAAGTACACCTCGCCTGAGCCAATTTTACCCCTTTTTTCGTTTGTCCCAGTTGGACATAAGAGGTTAGAGGACTTGGGACGAGTTGTTGTTTTTGTTCTTTGTTAGTATCACACTTTTTGTAGAAATTATGAGTAGAATTTCCAATTGTTTTTAAATTTT
>JAZQGL010000006.1:0-15756 GCA_045540035.1 Faecousia sp. | reverse complement strand
TGAAGGAATCGGTCTTTGCAGCGAAGTCGGTCTCGGAGTTGACCTCGATGACGACGCCGACACCGTTCACGACGGTAGCGTAAGCAACGCCTTCAGCAGCGATGCGGTCAGCCTTCTTAGCGGCCTTGGCCAGACCCTTCTCACGCAGCCAGTCGACTGCCTTGTCCATATCGCCGTCGGTAGCCTGCAGGGCCTTCTTGCAGTCCATCATGCCGACGTTGGTCATTTCACGGAGCTTCTTAACGTCCTGTGCGGTAAAAGCCATTTTACATATCCTCCTAATAATCTAAGTGTTTATAAGTGTAGATTACTCAGCAGCGGTCTCGACAGCTTCAGCGTTGTCCTCACCCTGACGGCCTTCGATGGCAGCGTTTGCCATGGTAGCAGCGATCAGACGGATAGCGCGGATAGCGTCGTCGTTGCCGGGGATGACGTAATCGATCTCATCGGGATCGCAGTTGGTATCAACGATAGCCACGATGGGGATGTTCAGCTTGCGAGCCTCAGCGATAGCGTTGCGCTCCTTGCGGGGGTCAACGATGAACAGGCAAGCGGGGATCTTCTTCATTTCCTTAACGCCGCCCAGGTACTTCTCCAGTTTCTCGATCTCCAGCTGGTGCTTGATAACTTCCTTCTTAGGCAGCATAGCGAAAGTGCCGTCAGCTTCCATCTTGCGCAACTGTGCCAGACGGTCGATACGGGTACGCATGGTGCGGAAGTTGGTCAGCATACCACCCAGCCAACGAGCGTTGACATAGTAGCCGCCGCAGCGGATTGCTTCTTCCTTGATTGCGTCCTGAGCCTGCTTCTTGGTGCCGACAAACAGGATGTTGCCGCCGTTTGCTGCGGTGTCACGGACGAAGTTGTAAGCCTCTTCCAGCTTCTTAACGGTCTTCTGCAGGTCGATGATGTAGATACCGTTACGCTCCGTGTAGATGTAGGTAGCCATCTTGGGGTTCCAGCGGCGGGTCTGGTGACCGAAGTGTACGCCGGCCTCCAGCAGTTGTTTCATAGATACAACAGACATTTTTGGTTTCTCCTTTTGTTTTTTCCTCCACCCCGATCATTTCGCACTGCCCGCCCTCGTGAGAAAGGCACTCGGGGGTACGATCACCGGGTGTGTGGTGTAATTACTACGAGTCAAAAAACTCGTGCCGAATTATTATATAGTATGGTTTGTCAATTTGCAAGTACTTTTTACGCAAAAAATGGAAAAATTTCCTTATTTTCAGAAGGGAAATCCGTGTTTTTGCCGGGGGATCCGGCATTCATCGGGTTTTACATCCACCAGCACGATATCCGGACCGATCCGCTTGATACAATTCCAGGGGATAAGGTAATCGTCCCGACGGCCCCACAGACCGAAAAACCGGCAGGGTCCCGGGACGATGATGGCGCAGATATTGCCTTCCGGCAGTTCCACCCGGGCATCGGAAATGAACCCCAGCCGCTGCCCGTTGCAAACGCAGATCACTTCTTTGCAGTGAAGATCCGTGAATTTTGTCATATCCAGCCCTCCCAGTTTGGTAGTGGTGCAGTATATGCGCCAAGTGGGAAGGGTATGACAAATCCCAATTTATCGAGCCAACGGCTCGATAAATAATTATGGAATTAAGAATTATGAATTAAAAATTATTTGTGTGGCCTTCGGTCACTAATTTAAATTATTTTCGAAGAAAATACCACAGTTCTTAATTCTTAATTATTAATTCTTAATTTGCTCGACAGAGCGATAAATTAACTGATACTTTTGCGCATACTGCTCAATGCGCTTTTTTCCAGCCGGGACACTTGCGCCTGGGAGATCCCCACCAGGTTCGCTACCTCCATCTGGGTCTTGCCGCCGATGAAGCGAAGGTTCAATATCTGCTTTTCCCGGCTGTTCAAAGCCTGAAACGCCCCCCGCAGGGCGATTTTCTCCATCCAGTTGTTTTCTGTGTTTTTGGTGTCGTGGACCTGATCCATAACCGTTAAGGGGTCGCCGCCGTCGGCGTATACCGGATCGTAAAGGCTCACCGGGGCGCAGACTGCGTCCAGCGCCTCGCTGACATCTTCTTCCGGCAGGTCCAGTTCTTTGGATATCTCTGAAAGGGTAGGTTCTCTGCCCAGTTTCACCAGCAGCGCTTCTTTGCACTGCAGTACCCGGTATGCCACATCCCGGATGGATCGGGACACCCGGATGGCGGAGTTATCCCGCAGGTAGCGCCGGATCTCTCCGGCGATCATAGGGACGCCGTAGGTGGAAAACCGGACTTGTTTCGTAGGATCGAAATTGGAGATGGCCTTGATCAGCCCGATGCATCCTACCTGAAATAAATCGTCGGGACTTTCGCCCCGTTTTTCAAAACGCTGGATCACGCTGAGCACCAGCCGCAGGTTGCCCTCGATCAGTTGCTCCCGTGCTTTTTCGTCGCCTTCTTTGACTCTGCGCAGTAAGGTATCCATTTCTACCTGGGACAAAACTTTCAGCCGGGCGGTGTTCACACCGCAGATCTCTACTTTTCCCTGCATGGTGTCCTCCTGAAAACGGTGATGCACTCATTATTTCCCTAATGGGAAAAATCATACAGAAAAGGATTTTGACTGTTTTTGGGCAGGTCTTGACGGATTTGTGCAAAATTCACAAAAAAATTAGCGCATATGTCAGGAAAGCCCGGAGGAAAAGGGTGGTGTTTTCGAAAAATATCAACTTTTTCGGGAAAAAAGCAGGAAAAAAACCGGTGGTTCAAATGGCGACATAACACGAAAATGCCTTGCATTTTTCCCGTGTATACATACGAATATTCATGTGTAAAAAAGGGTTACAAATAGTAAAAAGCCGAAAATAGCGGTTGAAAGGCATAAGTTTTCCACATTATCCACAGACTTTTCCACAGGAGTTGTCCACAGAAAGAAAAATTGTGGATATCCATTTTAGTTTACATAATTTTTTTCGACAAGAGGCGACGGTTTTCCCACTTTTTCTTTCAGCAAAATGTTGACGATATGGAAATTTTTCACGAAAAAAAAGGACTTGACAAGGGGAAATAGCCCCAAAAGGCGACCTTTTTGAAAAAAATAAAAAAAGGTATTGATTTTATTGAAAAGCCGCGCTATAATTGGTATCTGCGTGAAATAGAATGCAGAAGAGGAGGTGTAACTATGCCCAACATTAAGTCCTCTAAGAAGGATGTTATCCGTTCCAGAATCGCTTATGAGAAGAACAAGGCCAACAAGTCTGAGATGAAGACCGTCATCAAGAAGTACGAGGCTGCCCTGGCGGAAGGTGACCGCGCTAACGCTGAGGTTGCTTACAAGGCTGCTATCCAGATCGTTGACAAGGCTGTGACCAAGGGTATTCTGCACAAGAATACTGCTGCCCGTAAGAAGAGCAGCATGACCCTGCAGCTGAACAAGCTGGCTTGATTTCTCTGAAAATATCTCCTTCCGAGTTTGACTTGGAGGGAGTTTTTTCATTTGCGGGCAGTGCCCGCTGACAACTCGTTACGGACTCGGGCAATCGTCCGACACCGCTGGGGGACACTCGGTAACGATCAAATTCCGATTTGTTGAACTGTGTACGAAATGCATAATTCATAATGCATAATGCATAATTGTTGTGTTTTCCTTTAGAAAATGATTTAAATAGTCGCCGTAGGCGACACCTTAATTGTGCATTCTGCATTTTGCATTTTGCATTTTGCATTTATACATTGTTGTGTTATAATATCCCTAAACGAAGGAGGTGATCTGCTGTGGCGCGACTTTCCGATCCCGTTACCATACTAAAAGGCGTAGGCCCGACCAAGGCCAAGCAATTTGCTGCGCTGAATATCCGTACGCTGGAGGATCTGATCTGTCATTTCCCCCGGGGCTATGAGGACCGTACCCGGCTGGTGACCATCGACAAACTGGAGCCGGATGTGCCGGCTTGTTTCAAGGCGATGGTTATGAACACCCCCCGGACCAACAAGATCCGCAAGGGGCTGGAGATCACCAAAGTGCAGGTGGCAGATCATACTGCCCGGCTGACCCTTACATTTTTCAATCAGAAATTTACCACGGATAAACTCCAGTACGGCAAAGAGTATATTTTCTACGGTACACTGACCGGTGATTACTACGGTTACGGTATGACCGGACCGGCTTTTGAAGAACTGGATAGCGCACCGATGGTCACCCGCCGTGTGCTGCCCATCTATCCGCTGACCGCCGGACTTTCCAATGCGTCCATCGTAAAAGCGGTGCAGCAGGCGCTGGCGATCTGCGATCCCCCGGCAGAGATCCTGCCGGAGGCGGTACGCCGGGAGTACGGCATTTTGCCGGCGGAGCGGGCTTACTATGCCATTCACCAGCCCACCTCTATGGAGGAGGCGGAACTTGCCAAAAGACGGCTGATCTTTGAGGAGTTTTTCGTGTTCTCTGCCGGCCTTGCCCTGATGCGGGCATCCCGGGCAGGAAAGACTGCCAAGGCCTATGAAAACCTGCAGTTGCAGCCGTTTTACGATGATTTGCCCTTCCGTTTGACCGGGGCGCAGAACCGGGCAATTGCTGAGATCGTGGAGGATCTTGGCAAAGGCGTGCCAATGAACCGGCTGGTGCAGGGCGATGTGGGCAGCGGCAAGACTATGGTTGCTGCCGCAGCGGCATATTTAACTGCTAAAAACGGCAAGCAGACCGCTTTGATGGCACCAACGGAAATTCTGGCAGAGCAGCATTGCCGCTCCTTAACAAAACTTTTGACGCCGTTGGGTATCCGGGTCTGCCTGCTCACCGGCGGTCTGACCCCCAAGAACAAGCAACTGATGCGCGATGCCATCGCCGCCGGAGAGTATGATCTGGTGGTAGGCACCCACGCGCTGATCTCCGACAGTACCGCGTTTCGGGATCTGGGTCTGGTGGTTGCCGACGAGCAGCACCGGTTCGGCGTTGCCCAGCGGTCGGCGCTGTCTGCCAAGGGCAGCGATCCCCATCTGCTGGTGATGTCCGCAACGCCCATTCCCCGGACGCTGGCGCTTTTGATGTACGGCGATCTGGATGTGTCTATCCTGGACGAACTGCCCCCCGGCAGACAGCAGACCGATACATTTTTAGTAGGGGAGAGTTACCGGGCGCGGATCAATGCCTTTATCCGCAAGCAGGTGGACGAGGGGCATCAGTGCTATGTGGTCTGCCCTGCGGTGGAGGAGAATATGGATCTGGGGCTGAAAGCCGCAACGGTCTGGGCGCAGACCTTACAGCAGACGGTGTTCCCGGATCTGCGGGTCTCTCTGCTCCACGGACAGATGAAGGGCGCAGAAAAAGACGCGGTCATGGGCGCGTTTGCCGCCGGCGAGGCGGATGTGCTGGTTGCCACCACGGTGATCGAGGTTGGCGTGGATGTACCCAATGCCACGCTGATGGTCATTGAGGATGCGGACCGGTTCGGCCTTTCTCAACTCCACCAGTTGCGGGGCAGAGTGGGAAGAGGCAGCGCGAAAAGTTACTGCATTCTCACATCTCAGAATAAAAACGGAGAGACCCTGGGCAGATTGAAGGCCTTTTGCAAGACCACCGACGGTTTTAAGATCGCGGAAGAGGACCTGAAAATGCGCGGTCCCGGCGATTTCTTCGGCGCAAGACAGTCTGGCCTACCGGTATTCCGGGTAGCGAACTTAAGTTGCGACCTGCAGACATTGAAGCAGGCGCAGCAAGCGTCAAGCCGGTGGATCGACACAGAGGGTACCGCCGACACCCCGGAAGCAAAGGCGCTGCGCAGCCGCATTGGGGAACTGTTCCTCCGTGCCCAGGGCACGATGAATTAAATCAAAAGGGAGGGTCAAGACCCTCCCTTTTTTAATGCAAAATGCAAAGTGCAAAATGCAAAATTGTGGTGTCGGCTTTGCCGACGATTTAAATCGTAGGGCCACGAGCCTGCGCGCTGCCGGTGGCAGATGCAGCGCAGGCGCAGTGTGTGCCGCGGTCGATAAAATCGAGGAAATGCGTGAGCCCGAAGATTTTATCGGGCACCGCAAACGGAAAGACCCGCCGTCCCGTTTTGCTGTCATTGTGAACCAGCGACCGATGTCACTGGTGTGACATCTCACAGGAACGGCACATAGGTCGCTGCCTACGGTGTTTTACGGGCGTGATATTGCAATTTTCAATTTTTAATTCTCAACTGTTTGCCGTTTGGTTACAAAAAAATTCAAAAATGGGTTGTAAGTTTGAAGAAAATGATGTAAAATAGTATAACTCATAAAATGCAATTTTATTGGTATTTTACCGATTAGGAGGAATACTTATGAAAAAACCCATTGTTTTGGTTGTTATGGACGGCGTGGGCAAGGGCGATGGCGGCAGCGGCGATGCTGTTGCCGTGGCAAAGACCCCTACGCTGGACCATTTGCTTGCTACCTGCCCCCATACTTACCTGAAAGCCCACGGCACTGCCGTCGGTCTGCCCTCCGATGAGGATATGGGCAACTCCGAGGTTGGTCACAACGCCCTCGGCTGCGGACAGGTCTACTCCCAGGGTGCAAAACTGGTTGGTGAGTCCATTGAAAACGGCGTGCTGTTTGCATCCGATGTTTGGAAGGAACTGGTGGAAAACGCCAAGTCCGGCAAGGCTATGCACTTTATCGGCCTTCTGTCTGACGGCAATGTCCACTCCAACATCGCCCACCTGATCGCCCTTTTGAAGGCTGCCAAGGCTGCCGGCGTTCAGAAGGCTTACTGCCACATCCTGCTGGACGGCCGTGATGTGCCTGCCACCTCTGCGCTGGAGTATGTGGGTCAGTTGGAAGATGTGCTGGCTGAACTGAATACAGAAGGCTGCGACGATGCTATCGCCTCCGGCGGCGGCAGAATGCAGGTCACTATGGACCGCTACGAAGCCAACTGGGGTATGGTGGAAGCCGGATGGCGGACCCATGTTCAGGGCATCGGCAGAATGTTTGCATCTGCCACCGAGGCAATTGAGACCTACCGGGCAGAGACCGGCTGCATCGACCAGGACCTGCCTGCTTTCGTGGTGGCAAGAGACGGTCAGCCCGTTGCGAGAATCGCAAACGGCGACAGCGTGATTTTGTTCAACTTCCGTGGCGACCGTGCCCAGGAGATTTCCCTGGCATTCGACCGCAAGGATTTTGATAAGTTTGACCGGGGCGACTACACCGGCGTCAAGTTTGCCGGTATGCTCCAGTACGACGGCGACCTGAATATCCCCGAAAAGTATCTGGTCCAGCCCCCCGTTATCACCAACACCCTGACCGAAGTGCTGTGCAAGGCCGGCATCCGTGAGTTTGCCGTGTCCGAGACCCAGAAGTACGGTCACGTGACCTATTTCTGGAACGGTAACCGCTCCGGCAAGGTAGACGAAAATCTGGAGGAGTATCTGGAGATCCCCTCCGATGTGATCCCCTTCGAGCAGGCACCTGCTATGAAGTCCAGGGAGATCACCGAGGCTATGGTGGAGGCTATGGCTTCCCAAAAGTTCCAGTTCCTGCGCTGCAACTTCCCCAACGGCGATATGGTGGGTCACACCGGCGTTATGGATGCAGTTGTGTATGCAATGGAGTGTGTGGATAACGGTCTGAAGGCAATTCTGGAAGCCGCTGACAAGTACGGCTACACCGTGCTGATCACCGCTGACCACGGCAATGCCGATCAGATGACCGAGACCAAAAAGGGCAAGACCTCTGTCAGAACTGCCCATTCCCTGAATCCCGTTCCCTTTATTATTTACGACAAGGACACCAACTGGGAGATCGTTCCCGGTGAATACGGTCTGGCAAATGTTGCCCCCACCGTAGTAAAAATGATGGGCCTGAGCGCCCCGGACTGCTGGGAAAGCAGTATGATCTGATAATTTAGGAGGTACTGATTTATGATCCGTCACGACAATGAAAATGGCAGCGTAAATGTCAGCACCAGTGTTTACACCGATATTGCAGGCACTGCTGCCAGCAACTGTTTCGGCGTAAAGGGTATGGCGGCCCGGTCCGTTTCCGACGGTGTCTATCACCTGCTGCGCAAAGAGTCTATGGCAAAGGGCGTCCGTGTGGACTTCCACGAGGACGGCACCATTTCCATCGACCTGCACATTATGGTGGACAACGGCGTTAACCTGGGCGCAGTTGGCAATTCCATCATTTCCGAGGTTCGCTATGTGGTCCACAAGTGTACCGGCACCGAGGTTCGCGCAGTGAATGTCTATATCGATTCCATGAACGGATAATACGGAGGTAACCATTGAAACAGACAATTAATGGCGCTGATTTTCGGCGACTGGCCATCAGCGCGGCTGCTTCTGTAGAGATCCATAAACAGCAGCTGAATGATTTGAATGTATTCCCCGTGCCGGACGGCGATACCGGCACCAATATGTCCATGACCATCAATGCCGCAGCAAATGACCTGCGCAAAGTGGAAGATCCCAGCCTGGAAAAGGCTCCCGCTACCGCTGCATCTGCAATGCTGCGTGGCGCAAGAGGCAACTCCGGCGTTATTCTGTCGCTTCTGTTCCGCGGTATTTCCAAGCGGCTCAAAGGCGTCACCAATTGCGACGGCACTACCTGGGCAGAAGCCCTGCAGTCCGGCGTAGACGCGGCTTACAAGGCAGTTATGAAGCCTGCCGAGGGTACGATCCTGACGGTTTCCCGTCTGGCAGCCGCCGCTGCGGTTAAGGCAGCCAAGGAGAACAATTATATTGAGTTTGTTCACGCCGCTGCAATTGAAGAAGCAAAGGTGGCTCTGGCCAATACTGTCAACCAGAACCCGGTGCTGAAAAAGGCCGGCGTTGTGGATGCCGGCGGCAAGGGCTGGCTGTTCGTGCTGGAGGCAATGCTGTCTTCCCTGCAGGGTGAGGATGTTGTTGTACCCGAGGGTCTGGCAGAAGAAGGCGTCAAGGAGCAGGCTGATTTCTCCGGTTTTGACACCGATGAGATCACCTTCACCTACTGCACCGAGTTTATTATCGACCGGGAAAATGATCTGGATCCCGAGAAACTCAGAGAGTTCCTGTCCAGTTTGGGCGACAGCCTGGTACTGGTGGACGACGAGGAGATCATCAAGGTCCACGTCCATACCAACGATCCCGGCAAGGCCCTCCACGAGGCAATGGACTACGGTTCTTTCATTACCGTGAAGATCGAAAATATGCGCCTGCAGCACACCGAAAAGGTGATGTCTGAGAGCGAAAAAGCACCCAAGATCGCCGAGCCGGAGAAGACTTTCGGTGTGGTATCCGTCTGCGCCGGTGACGGTCTGGCAGATGTGTTTATGAATCTGGGTGTAGATGGCATTATCTCCGGCGGTCAGACCATGAATCCCAGCACCCAGGATATTCTGGAGGCGGTGAATAAAGTTCCTGCGGAAACTGTGTATGTTCTGCCCAACAATAAGAATATCATTATGGCAGCGGAGCAGGTGGATGCGCTGACACCCAAGCACGTGGTGGTGATCCCCAGCAAGACCGTGCCTCAGGGCGTTACCGCAATGCTCAGTTTCAACCCCGAGGGTACGGAGGAGGAAAACACCCAGGCATTGACTGAGGCGCTGGCTACTGTTGATACGATGCAGATCACTTATGCCGCCCGTAACTCCGATTTTGACGGCTACGATATCCACGAAGGCGACTACCTGGCAATGTACGGCAGCAGCCTGTTTGGTACCGGTCGGGATATCAATGTACTGCTGAAGTCTTTGGCAGAGAAGATCCGTGACGACGGCAGAGATTATATCACCATTTACTACGGTGAGGATGTAAAGGAAAGACACGCCCAGAAGGCAGCAGACCTGATGCAGGAGATTTGTCCTGATGCAGATGTGAATTTGCTGCGTGGCGGTCAGCCGGTTTACTATTATTTGATTTCTGCTGAATAATGCTGTAAAACAAGGCGCGCCGTGGTGTTCACGGTGCGCCTTTGTTCCAAAATGCGGAATTTGATGAAAAGGGTGAGAAAATGGCGCTTTTTAAGGGGAAATTCTGGAAAAAGTGTGGTCATTTTGTTGATTACGTGGCAAAATTGAATATTCCCGTGTATGCGTCCCACGCCAGTTTCTTCGTGGCGCTGGCGGTATTTCCGTCGCTGGTGCTGGTAATGAGTTTGCTGCGCTATGTGGGCTTGGGTGTGGACACCCTGACGGAGATGCTGGAGGGTGTGCTGCCCTCAGCGCTGATGCCGGCAGTGACAAAACTCATCGTCAATACTTACCGCAGCACTACCGGAACGGTGGTTTCGATCTCCGTATTAACGGCCTTGTGGTCTGCCAGCCGTGGCGTTCACGGTTTGTTGAACGGATTGAATTCAGTGTACGGTGTGGCGGAGGACCGGGGGTATCTCTACACCCGGCTGGTCAGTGTGGTCTATACATTTTTGTTTCTGATCGTACTCTTGCTGACACTGGTGCTGCACGTGTTCGGAGCCACATTGCTGCAATGGCTGCCGGTAAGCGACAGCCCCTTGTTCCGTTTTTTGGAAAATGTGGTGGATCTGCGGTTTTTCCTGCTGTTGGGCGTACAGACCGTGCTGTTTACCGCCATTTTTATGGCGCTGCCCAATAAGCGCAACAAACTGATGGACTCCCTGCCCGGTGCGCTGCTGACAAGCAGCGGCTGGCTGATCTTTTCCGATTTGTTTTCCATCTATGTGGAGAACTTTGCGGATCTTTCCAATATTTACGGATCGGTGTACGCGGTGGCGCTGAGTATGCTGTGGCTGTATTTCTGCCTGACCATCGTTTTATACGGCGGCGCGGTGAACCACTGGCTGATGCACCACAGAAAACCGGAATAATTTACCTTTCGTTCACCTCGGGTTCACAGATGGATGATAATGTAAATAATTGAAAATTCCGAATGGAGAATTATGGTATTTTGCTACAAATTTTCAATTTTCAAATCCTCAGACAGTTCAATCCATGGAAAGGAAGGTTAATGTGTTTGGATATGTAATGGCAAATTTGCCGGAACTGCCCAAAGCAGGCAAGCAGCGCTACAGTGCTGTGTATTGCGGCATATGCCGACAGATCCGGGTACGTTCTTCCCAAATTGCAAGGCTGGGGCTGCAGTATGATATGGCATTTCTGGCGCTGCTGCTGATGAGCCTTTATGAGCCGGAAGAGACCGGGGGAAAACACGCCTGCTGTCTGCATCCTCTGCGAAACTGGGTGGATAACGAATTTGTTGCATACGCCGCGGATATGAATGTGGCGCTGGCGTACTATAAGTGCCTGGATGATTATCAGGACGAGGGAAAAGCCACAGCGAAGATGATGGCAGGCTTTTTTGAAAAGTCGCTGCCCCAATTGCAGAAGCAGTATCCCCGGCAGTGTGCCGCAATGGAAACCTGCCTGAAACAGTTGCGCCAACTGGAAAAAGACGGCTGCAGCAATCCCGACGAACCTGCCGGCTGTTTCGGTGAACTGATGGGGCAGATATTTGTTTATCGGGAAGATATGTGGGCAGAAAATCTGCGGCAAATGGGTATGGCGCTGGGCAGGTTTATCTACCTGGCGGATGCGGCGGTGGACTACCGCCGGGATCACCGCAAAAACCAGTATAACCCCTTTTTGGCAATGAATACCGGGGAAGACCGGCAGCGCTGGGAGCAGTATCTGGTGCTGGAAATGGCACGGTGTACAAAGCATTACGAGCGTTTGCCGCTGGTGCAGGATAAGGATATTCTGGATAATATCCTCTACAGCGGCGTATGGGTAGAATACAGGAGAAGAAGTCCGAAAAAGACATCTTCTCAGGAGGAATGCAATGGGAAATGATCCATATAAGGTGTTGGGCGTCAGCCCGGATGCCTCGGATGAAGAGATAAAAAAAGCATATCGCCGTCTGGCAATGCAGTACCATCCGGACCGGAATCCCGGTGACGAGGAGGCCGCCCGGAAAATGCAGGAGATCAACGCAGCCTACGAGCAGATCAAGGACCCGGATGCCTACCGGCGCAAAAATCAGGGTTACGGCGGTGCGCAAGGCTACGGCGGTCAGCAATACGGCTACGGACCCTTTGGGCAGGATCCCTTTGGCGGCGCCTGGCAGCAGCGGGGCAACACGGGAGATCAGTATCAGCAGGCAGCCTACCGGTATATTCAGTTCGGCAGATACCGGGAAGCGCTGAATGTGCTGACCAATTCCCCGGAGAAAAATGCCCGGTGGTACTATCTGTCTGCGCTGGCCAACGATGGTCTGGGTAATCAGGTCACAGCGCTGGAGCATATCCGCAGGGCGGTATCTATGGAGCCGGATAACGATGTGTATCTGGACACTTTGCGCCAGATCGAGCAGGGCGGCGCCACTTACCGGCGGTACGCCGGCGGCTACCGGGGCTATCACGTCCGGGGTGGCGGTTTGTGGAGCCTGTGTCTTTGCTGGGCGGTGCAACTGTTTTGCTGCCGGGGCAGATTTTTCTGCTGCTGATCAATGGAAATATCGATACCCTCTACTTTGTGTAGAGGGTATTTTATATTGAAAATTAGTAAATAATTATTGACAAACGATAATTCTGGTGGTAAGATGCAACAAGAAAGGGGAGATGATCCTATGAAAAAAACATTTGATTCCGTATCGGTCACCTTGTGGGCGAACCGTTTGGTTGCCTTGCTTTTGGCAGTGCTTCTGTTTACGATGCCCTTGGTTTTGAACTGGTATTGCCAGTATCGGGTGTTGACACCAGTGGAAAGGGTAGCGATCACGGTTGCCTTTTATTGCTGCGCTGTGGTGGTGGCGATTGCGCTGTGGAATATGGAAAAACTGCTGCTTGCCATTCGCCGCGGGGAGGTATTCACCCGGGAGAATGTCAGCAGGATCCGGGCGGTACAGTGGTGCTGCGGCGGTACGGGTCTGATCTGCACCCCGGCGGCATTTTGTTACTATCCGTTGGTATTTATGGTGATCATTATGGCATTTTTATTCCTGGTGGTCAGCGTTGTCTGTCAGGTGATGGACGCGGCAGTTACCATTCGGGAAGAAAATGATCTTACGATATAAGAGGATAGCGGTATGGCAATTGTAGTCAATTTGGATGTAATGCTGGCCAAGCGGAAGATGACCTCGCTGGAACTTGCACAGCGCATTGGTATGACCCAGGCCAATCTTTCGATCTTAAAAACGGGAAAGGCAAAGGCCGTGCGAATGAGCACAATGAATGAGATCTGCCGCATCTTGCAATGTCAGCCCGGTGATCTGTTTGCCTATATCGAGGAGGATGCGTGATGGAAGAAAACAAGGCGCAAAACTGCCCGGAATTTCCGCAGGAAGAGCCGGTGACTGTTCCGTTTCCCACCGGGAAAAGAGAACTGGTATTTGCCCTTTTTTCGCTGATCGGGGCATTGGCGCTGTGCAATTTTACGTTGTTCGGCGGGTTTAATCTGGGCTTTGCTCTGGCGATCTCCTTTGGCGTGATCTGCAGCAGTGTATATCTGTTTGTGTCCGGCTGCAGACCCACCCTTTACAGCGGATCGCTGTTGGGTCTCAGCGTTGTGATCGCATTGGGTTTTGCCCGGTCAGACGATGGGTTTGTAAAATTTGTTATGGCGTGTTTTCTGTTCGTCAGTATCAATCTGGGTCTGTGTCTGACCGCAAGGAAAAACTTGCGTGACCCGGGAAAGTTTGCTGCGGTATGGGATGCGTTCGGTACATTTTTTGCCCGGGGCTTCGGCAAGATGCCCGAGGCGGCGCAGGGCCTTAAAACAGCCTTCCGCCGCAGCGGTTCTGCCGGACAAAAGGGCGGCGCATTTTTATTGGGTCTGGCGTTGTGTGTTCCGGTTCTGGCTATCGTGATCCCGCTGCTGATCAGCGCAGATGCGGCGTTCAGCGGGCTGATGGATCTGCTGCCGGAATTTGAATTCAGCGAGTGTTTTGCCACAGTACTGTTTGGCACGCTGACGGCCTTCGTGGTATATACCCGGGGCGCGGCAATGGTCCACGCGCCGAAAAAAACCTTGCAGGCAAAGAAAAAGCGGGGTATGAGCGCGATCACCGTCAATACGGTATTCGGCGCAGTAACAGCGGTTTATCTTGCCTATCTTATCAGCCAGATGGCATACTTTTTCGGTGGATTTTCCGGTATCCTGCCGGAAGGTTACTCTACAGCAGAATATGCCCGCCGGGGCTTTTTCGAAATGGCGGTCCTCAGCGGTATCAATCTGGGATTGATCGCCCTGGGTCTGCATCTGGTAAAGGAAGAAAAAACACCCCTTAGCACCAAGTTGATGTGTGTATTTATCGGCGTTGTGACGCTGCTGTTGATCGCCACGGCCAGTGCCAAAATGTTTCTGTACATCGGCACTTACGGTCTGACCCAGTTGCGGGTGCTGACACAGATCATTATGCTGTTTTTGGCGGTCACCACATTGGCGGTACTGGTGTGGCTGTTTGTGCCGAAACTGCCCTATATGAAGGTGGTCGTTCTGGCAGCGCTGCTGATCGGTGCGGTGACTTTCTGGGTAGATGTGGATACTGTGGTTGCCAACTACAATGCGGATGCTTATTTATCCGGCAAACTGGAGACCGTGGATCTGGCGCATCTGTTTTACTACATCGGTCCGGAGGCGGCAGATGCCATAGACCGGCTGGCGGCAGAGGCGCAAGAACCGGCGATCCAGCGGGCGGCAAGGGAGTTTGCAGAAAGAAACCGGGAACGCTACAAAGAGGAAACCCTGAAGGATTTCCGGAGTTGGAACTATGTGATCTATCAGACAAATTATTCGCCTAAGAAGTAAAATAAAGACCTTCTACCGTTTGGCAGAAGGTCTTTAAATTTATTTTTTGCGGAAAACCAGCAGTTTGGAGATCAGGTAGTTGGAAACAAGCACCAGGATCTGGGCGATCAGTTTAACGGCGGTGCTGTTAAACTGCAGCCAGGTCACAAACACCAGAAAAAGCAGTTCTTCCAGCCCCAGAGTCAGAAGCCGTCCGCTGAAGAAAGTGGCGATCTCCTTGAGGACATCCGCGCCTTTTGCTTTGGATTCAAATACCCATACCCGGTTGGTTACATAGGCGAAGGAAACGGCGCAGACCCAGGATAAAAGATTGGCGATCAGTGGATCGAGATGCAGCACCGAGTCAAATAAAACAAACGAACCGACGCTGACTACCGTGGTCAGCCCGCCAAAGAGAATGTAAAGAACGATGGGTTTGTGTTTGCGGTACAGATCCAGCAAACTGCCGATAACGGGCATAATGAAAACAGAGTCGGAACGATCCTGATCTTCCGGATACATAGCGGCACCTCCTTGCGTTCTTATGTTTTTATTTTACCACAATGCTTCTAAATAATCAACAAGCACAAATTCGGGTTTATCGAGCCGATTAATGTAGGGACCGGCCTCCGGACGGTCCGTAATAAAATCGAACCTTGATGGGTCGATTTTATTCAAAATATGCTAACAATCTATTATTTTTCGCCCATCGAGGTCGAAAAATAATTCGGACCGTCGAGGACGCCGGTCCCTACAATACATATCCGGAACCGCTCGATAAATTGAAATTTAGGCGCAAACAAAAGACGCCCTACTTGGGCAGTGCACCACAGTGATAAATCGCCTCTGAAATGCGTTTATTTGTGCCATACAGCGTCAAAAATGCTCGCAATCCACAAAGGATTCCTGTGCTTTTTTCCTTGTCTGGCGCAAATCTCCGCTATTCAGAGGTGCTATGCAGTTTTGAAGTGGTAACTTTTCCTAACGACAAATAACAAAATTCCCGGAATGCTGACGCATTTCGGGAATTTTTTGTGCAGTATTGCGGAAAAGGAACCGTTCAAAACCGATTCATCACTATGG
>JAZQGL010000005.1:0-2984 GCA_045540035.1 Faecousia sp. | reverse complement strand
GGCAAATTCTGCCAGAACTGCGGCAGCAAGAAACCTGCCGGAATTCCCCAGTACCGCTGCGACAAGTGCGGCTGGCAGCCGGAAGATCCCACAAAGGCCCCCCGCTTCTGTCCTGAGTGCGGCGACCCCTTTGATAACGGCGATATCGTATAAGGAGGTTATTGATAATGGGTTTATTTGATGCTTTTAAAAAGAAGGATTGTGAAATTTGCGGTAAAGAAGTAGGCTTGTTCGGCTATAAAAAGCTGGAAGACGGTGAGATCTGCAAGGATTGTGTAAAGCTTCTCTCCCCTTGGTTTGATGACCGCCGTCACTCTACGGTCGCTCAAATCAAACAGCAACTTATCTACCGGGAAGAAAACAGAGCGGCACTGAACACCTTCCGTCCCACGGTGGCTTTTGGTGAGCGTTATACGCTTCGGGCAGAGCTGGTAAATGGTGTACCCACCCGCTTTGTAGTGGAAAGAACGGATAGCTACAAAGAAGAGAATGCAGATATCATCAGCTTCCGGGATGTTACCTCTTTCAACATTGATGTACAGGAATCGAAGCGGGAACTGATGGCTCGTAACAGCAAAGGCGAGGAAGTCAGCTATAATCCGCCCCGTTATGAATACAGCTATGATTTCTATGCAGAGATTCATGTCAATCATCCCTACTTTAACGAGATCACATTCCAGCTCAACCGTGACAGCGTTGATCTGGAAACCGTGGAACGCCGTCCTGGCTTCGGCAGCACAAGGACGGGCTTCGATCCTACTCTGTACCCTGAGTACCGGCAGCGCCGTGGCGAGTGCGATGAGCTGGAAGACCTGTTCCGTGCAGGTATGCAGGGAATAGCGCTGAAGGGCTTCGCCCCGGCTGTGCAACCGATCATACAAGCAGCACCTGTGCCGCAGCCAGCACCCGAGCCCGCACCGGCATCCACAGGACCGAAGTTCTGCCCTAACTGCGGTGCACCTGCTGACGGAGGAAAGTTCTGCCAAAGCTGCGGATCCCGGCTGTAACCGGCGCAGCAGAAAATTCCTGAGTAAAGGAGTGAAACCTATTGGCTGTATTACAAGAATTCAAATGTCTCTGCTGTGACGGTGCCATCGAATTCGACAGCACACTGCAGAAGATGAAGTGCCCTTACTGCGGTTCCGAATTTGAAATGGAGGCTCTGCAGGCATATGACGCAGAACTGAGCCAGCAGCCTTCCGAGAATATGACCTGGGATACCGCTGCCGGTTCCGATTGGCAGCCCGGTGAAACGGAAGGGCTGCGGATCTATACCTGTAATACCTGCGGCGGCGAAATTGTTGCTGATGAGACCACCGGTGCATCGGAGTGTCCTTTCTGCGGCAACCCGGTCATTATGACAGGTCAGTTTGCAGGCGCATTAAAACCCGATCTGGTGATTCCCTTCAAGGTGGATAAAAAAGCTGCGGTGGCAGCGCTGCAGAACCACTACAAGGGAAAGCTGCTCCTGCCAAAGGTATTCAAGGATCAAAACCACATTAAGGAAGTCAAGGGACTATATGTTCCGGTTTGGCTGTTTGATACGGATGCGGATGCCTTTGTGCGATACCATGCTACCCGTACCCGCAGCTGGAGCGACAGCCAGTACAACTACACAGAAACCAACCATTTCTCCATAACAAGAGGCGGCGGGATCGGTTTTGAAAATGTACCGGTGGACGGCTCCACGAAAATGGACGACACCTTGATGGAATCCATCGAGCCTTTTAACATCGGCGATGCCGTGGATTTCCAAACCGCCTATCTGTCCGGCTTTCTGGCTGACAAGTACGATGTGGATGCCGATGCCAGCATCGCCAGAGCCAATGAGAGAATCAAGAAGAGTACGGAGGAAGCATTTGCGTCTACTGTCCAGGGCTATACCTCCGTGGTCCCGGAAAGCACAACGATCAATCTGCAAAACGGTTGGGCAAGATACGCATTGTATCCCGTGTGGATTTTGAACACACAATGGAACGGACAGAAGTTTACCTTCGGCATCAACGGCCAGACAGGTAAAATTGCCGGTGACCTTCCTATGGACAAAGGCGCTTTCTGGACATGGATGTTGGGTGTTGCCGGTGCTGCTGCCGCAGCAGTGTTTGCCCTAAGCTACCTGCTTTGGCTGCTGTAAGGAGGTGTGAATCATGAAGAGAAAACTCCTTACCATGCTTCTTGTGGTGATGCTTTGCGTAAGCCTCACCATCAGTGCTTCCGCCGAATCCGGGGCAGATATCTACGATGAAGCTGATCTTTTGAGCAGTGCGGAAGAAACACAAATAGCAGAAAAACTATCAAAAATCGGTGAGCAGTTCGATGCTCAAATCGTAATCATGACCGTGCCCACCTCGGATGGCAGCATTGATACATTCGTGGAAGATGTGTATGACAGCATGAACATGGGCTACGGAGAGAATCAGAATGGTGTTCTGCTGCTGGTGTGTATGGACTCCCGGGAATACCGGATCTTGAGCAACGGTTATGCCGGTGAAGCCATCGGTATGGATCAGATCGATGCCATCAGCGAAGCGATCGTTTCCGATTTGTCCGATGGAGACTATGCCGATGCGTTTATTACCTTTGCGGGCAATTGCGCCTATTATCTGGATGGGTATCTGAACGGTTACCCATTTAATGCAGGCAAGAACCTGGTAGTTGCCTTGATTATCGGCGTTGTGGCAGGCGTCATCGTAGCATTCATTCTGAAAAAGCAACTGAAGTCTGTCCGGCAGCAGAAGCAGGCAAATGTCTACATAAAAAGCGGCAGCATGCAGATCACAGCAAGCAGAGATCTGTTCCTGTATCGGGAAGTTTCCCGTACCCAGAAACAGTCCTCGAATTCGTCCGGCTCCGGTTCTTCCCGCAATGTAGGCGGCGGTAAATTCTAAAAACAAAAAATAATAAATATTAGGAGGAAAAGAAAATGGCAAAGCATAATTGCGCAATCTGTGGCGCAGAGATCGGTTTGGTGTCCGAACAGAAAC
>JAZQGL010000004.1:0-8984 GCA_045540035.1 Faecousia sp. | reverse complement strand
CATAAAGAATGACAAGGTATAGCCGTCTTTTTCAATGGTGACACCTTTTGTCTTGGTCAGTTGATCGGGAAAACGCACATCCCAGATGCCGGCGGTGTTGGCGTATGTGCCGTCAGATTGGGCGATCAGGGTGTTGTCGATCTCTTCCCAGCCGTTTTCGGTCTCGTAGTGTACGGCATCGGCATAGACCGCCGCCATACGCAGACCGTTGCTTAACTGAAATTCTTTGGAAAACTCTGTGCGGTTTTCTGTGATCTCTTTGACGATACGGGCATCCTCTGCCTGCACAGCATTTGCCGTTCCGTCCTGTTCAGAAGCAGAGATATTCTCCCGAAATTCCTGGGCAAATACACCCATTGGGAGCATATTCACAAATAGCGCAAGCACCAAGACAACACTACATATTTTTAACCATGTTTTATACATTGTTTTTCACCCCTATTTCTAAGTCTCGTGGATAAAATTTATCTTGATTAAAAAATGCGCATAAACTGACGGCTTTGGCGTACAGTCTATGCGCACAACTTGCTTGCTATGTGTTGTCCTCTGTATCTATCAAGTGAGGTGTCAAAATGTGTGCAGCATCGGCTGTACCATACTTTCCGTGTCGTTACCATTTTGTAACTCACCTTCCTTTAGATTATTGTCTGATTTCATTATTGCACGGGAAATCATTTTTGTCAACAAATAATTGTGTTACAAAAGTATTGAAAATAAAAAATATTTATGATACATATAATTATAGATGAAAAAAGGTGATATGTATGGCTGTAGATAACGTGCAAAACAGTTTCCGCAGGGGTGTAATGACCCTTGTGATCTTGGCACTGTTGAAAAAAGAAGATATGTACGGATACCAATTGGTCCAGCAGACCCTGTCTGCCAGCGGTGGGCGGATCATTACGCAGGAAGGTTCTCTCTATCCGGTGCTGTATAAGTTGCTGGATCAGGGATTGATCTCCGACCGTAAGGTTCAGGTTGGTAAGCGGATGACCCGTGTTTATTATCACTTAGAGCCTGCCGGAGAGCAGCGTTTACAAGAACTGATCCGGGAATACGAGGAGATCACAACAGGTATCCATCTGATCGTGGAGGGCGAAAGAGAATGAACAGAGAATTAAAGCGATATTACGCAGATATTTTGCGCCTATTACCCGGAATGGCAAAACAGAAAAAGCAACTTATGGAAACCCTTTGGGAGTCTGTAAATGCCTACATAGAAGAAAAACCTCAGGCGACGATTCAGGAAGTACAAGCGCACTTTGGTACGCCGCAACAGATCGCCGCTGCATATCTGGATGAAATGTCCACCCCGGAGGTCATCAAGAAGATCAAGACCCGGAAAACAGTCATTGGTATCATCTGCGCAGCGATAGCGCTGGCAGTGATTATGTGGGGGATCGGTCTGGCAATAACCATATCCGATGCAAAGGATTCAGCCGGTGGCTATGTAGAAACCGGTAATATTATTGTAGAAGAAATGGAGGAAAACAAATGAAACGCTTATTCGCAATTTTGACTGTGGTGCTGATTGCGGTATCTATGCTGCCCCTCAGCGCCTTTGCCGCAACAGAAACACAGGAAAATATCATCTATCTGAACAACGGTTGCTACATTACTGTGGAGTTGACCATTGCAGAAACCCGGGCATCCGGGACAAAAACCGCAAGTAAGACTTATACATTCCGCGGAAGTGACGGCATTGAAGAATGGCGGGCGGTACTGAGAGGTACGTTCTCCTATACCGGTTCTT
This sequence comes from Faecousia sp., assembly GCA_045540035.1. Classification (GTDB taxonomy): domain Bacteria; phylum Bacillota; class Clostridia; order Oscillospirales; family Oscillospiraceae; genus Faecousia. The sequence goes on along the minus strand of JAZQGL010000004.1, from coordinate 7,231 downwards.
CTGCGACTTGCACTGCCGCCAGTTGCGATGTCACGATTACCGATACGGATTGGTATATCGTCTCCAAATCTGCAACAAAGAGCGGTGCGTCTGCTGTAGGCGAACTGACAATGGGCAGAAAATGGCTGGGAATTACGGTGGATAAAGAATCCATCAGTATGCGTATTACCTGCGATGCCAACGGCAATTTGAGTTAAGTGTAAATGATAAATGCGGTATTGGCATTTTGCCAATACCGCATTTGCAATTCGTTGCTCTGCTATTTCAGTGTTGTGCCGTTATTCAGGACCAGCGTGCTGTAAAGCATCAGCACATCCTGACCGGTGAACTCCACGTAGTTTTTCACCATTTGGCTGCTCAGATAGCGAATGTCCACCAATGTTACGGTCTTATATTCGCTGACCAGCAGCGGTACGATGGAACTGCCGAAGGAGTCCCGGAATACGATCAGTTCCCGATCGGTTTTTGCGTTGGGGTTTTCGATCCGCAGCAGGGATTGGGCGCCAGACAGATAGATATCATAAAGATCTTTGCTGCTGAGCATCTCCATATCATACACATCGGTGTAGCCTTGGGTCTCATAATTGTAGACCCGACAGCCGGACAGCCGCTGGCTTTCCATAATATACAGCGTTTCTGCATCCATTGGCAGCGCCGCCTGACCGTAGTATACGCCGTAGAAGGGGCGGTCGATTGCGGTCTTGGTAAATTCCTCGACCTGGGGGATAGGCATATCCATAGCCTCCAGAATGGCGGAAGCCACATCCAGCAGATTTTCCTGCCGCCAGTGGGTGTCTGTATAATAGTAGTCGGAGATCGCCAGTTTGTCTGTGATATCGATATAAGTCGCCCAAGGCATTTGCTGCTGCAGAAGGTCGAACATAGCGTCATAATCTGCAGCGGGGTAGCCGTTGGGTTGTGCCAGATAGTAACCCTTATCCGGTACGGCGGCAAAGAAGATCTTGCTGCCGGTGTCTTTCAGATAATTCTCATAGACCCAGTTCAGCCGTCCGGTGGCGTGGGTCAAGGCATCACCGTTCATCGGGTAATCCAGTTTGGCAGCGTAGCCGTCTGCGATATAGATGTCATTGTTGTCTTTCTGATTCAGTACATAGTAGTGAAACAGAGATTTCAGTTGCCGGAAAGTATCTCTGGCCGGGAACTGGTCTAAGGTGTAGTCCTCAAAGGCGGACATAAACTTGCCGGACAGCAAGGTGTCCACGGTCAGTTCCGGGAACTGCTCCAAAGGCCGCCGCTCCGCCTCGGAAATATCCCTGGCAGGGGAGAACCAGGCAAAGCCGGTGAAAACTGCCCAAAGAACCACCAGTACGATTGCGCCGATGGCGCGAATTTTTTTATTCATCACGCCACCTCCTCAGAACCGGAAATACAGGAACGGGTTGAAAGAGCCGTCCACCAGATATGCGCTGCACACCAGCAGCAATACGATCAGTAAAATGGGCTCCAAAATTGCGCCGATCCGTTTTTCGCTGATTTTGTTTGCAGTGTTGCGGACGATGGGCGTAGCGCCGATGAAACTGACAACAAACAGCAGGCCGTAAGAGCGCAGATAGTAAAGCGCCTCAGTAGATACCAGCGGTACGCCGCCAATGCCAAACATACCGCCAATGTCGGACAGCGCCTGGAAAAGATCTGCCGCATTGAACAGCACAAAGCCCAGAACCACTACCAGCAGCACATAGATCCGGCGAAAGATAGTAGGCATTTTCTGCAGTGCAGGCACCCATTTTTCCAGCAGCAGGAACACTGCATACAGCAGACCCCACAGCACGAAATTCCAGGCCGCGCCGTGCCAGAGACCGGTCAGCATCCAGACCACCAAAATGTTGAATACCCAGCGTCCTTTGCTGACCCGGTTGCCGCCCAACGGAATATACACATAATCCCGGAACCAACTGCCCAGGCTCATATGCCAGCGGCGCCAGAATTCGGCGATGGATTTGGAAAGGTAGGGGTAATTGAAGTTCTCGATAAATTTAAAACCGAAAACCCGACCCAGACCAATTGCCATATCGCTATAGCCGGAGAAATCAAAGTAGATATGCAGCGCAAAGGCGATGGCATACATCCAGTAGAACAGAACGGACTTTTCGCCGGACAGCCGGAAGATGTTTGTCAGTTCGCCCAACTGGTTGGCAAGCAGGATCTTCTTGGCAAGACCGATCAAAAACCGGCGCAGACCCAGGGCAATATCGTTCCAACTGTGGGTGCGGTGATCCAGTTCCCGGGCCACATCCACATAACGGACGATCGGACCGGCAATGAGCTGGGGAAACAGCGACACATAAGCGCCGAAACTGATGATATTTTTCTGCACATTTGCCTTCCCGCGGTAAACATCCACGGTGTAACTTAAGCACTGGAAAGTGTAAAAACTGATGCCGATGGGCAGCGCCAGTTTCAAAAGGGGAATATTTGCGCCGGTAACAGCATTGATACTGCCCAGGAAAAAGTCTGCGTATTTAAAGATCGCCAGCAGCGCGAGACTGACAACGATGGATACGATCAGCCAGAACTTTTTCCACACTTGGCTGCTGCATTTGCCGATAGCAAGACCGCAGCCAAAGAAAAGGCCGATGGTGGCAATCATCAAAAACACATACTTCGGCTCGCCCCAGGCATAGAAGATAAGACTGAAAAGCAGCAGAACTGCGTTTTTCAGACTCCGGGGGACGAGAAAGTACAGTATCAGAACAGCCGGCAGGAAGTAGTATAGAAAAGGAATACTGGAAAACAGCATTTCGTTTCCTCCTATAGGGTATTAAAAATGGCAGCGACGGGTTGCGCCGCTGCCATCATATCACATTCGCTATCAGCCTGCAATAGCCTCGTTGTACTTGACCTCTGCGTCAGCGTAAGCAGCAGCAAAGGAAGCCTCTACGGGAGCCATAGCGTCGTTGATGCCGAAGGCAACCAGAACATACTCGCCGCCAATTACAGCGATCAGCATCTTCTCGGGGAAGCCGCACATCCAGGGGTTGGTGGAAACTGCGTTGTACATTGCGTCAGCGAAAGCAGCGGCATCCTTGCCGGCAGCAACGTGGAATACGCCGCAGGTGAAGTTGTTCAGGTTCATACCGTGAACCAGAGAAGCAGCCTGATCCAGGTTTGCGACCTGATCAGCGGGAACCAGCAGAGTGCCGGTGATGCCCTCGTCTTCCAGGCTGTAGTTGCCGGGAGCGTTGTCCACCATATTGTTCATATCGCCGCCCATTGCGAAGAACTTCTTGTCCTCAGCAACGCCGTTCCAAACGTTCTCCAGAACTCCCAGAGCGCTGGCAGGAACATTGGCCTTAGCCTCGGTGGTCTCGTTTGCATTGTTGGTGTTGCCGCAGGCGATCAGGCCCATAGCCATGGTCAGAACCAGCAGCATAGCAATGATCTTTTTCATGATTTGTTTTCCTCCATAAATTTGGTTTTCTTGTTTTTGATTACATATATTAAGGATATAATAACGATTCCCAGGATAACTCCTAAAGTATCGATTCCTACATCTTTGATGCTGGGACCCCGAAGGGGGACAAAGCACTGGATGGTCTCGTCGATGCCGGCAGCAGCAATGCCGCAGAGCAGGGGAAACACGGTATATTCCAGCGGCTTTTGCCGCAGCATTCCAAACAGCCAGCGCAGGCACAGACCCAGACAGGCAAACTCCGTAAAATGCGCCAGTTTTCTAAGCAATCCGCCGCCGCTGGGGCTGCCGGGCTTGCTGCCGAAAAGCGGTGCCAACAGATCCCTGACAGCGTCGCTGAAAGCGCCGGAAACTTTGCCGGGCAACAAGGAATTGCCCCAGATGAATATCAGGTTCAGACACAGAAGTGTCCAGCAGATCCTAAGGCGTTTTTGTGTACAGATCATTACAAAACCCCCAGATGCTCCAGCAGGATCTTGGCACCCAACAGGATCAGGATCACACCGCCGGCGATCTGCGCTTTTTTCTCAAAGCGGCTGCCGAAAACGTTGCCGATCTTTACGCCGATGGCGGACATCACAAAGGTGATCACGCCGATCAGGGTAATGGCATACCAAATGTTCACGTTACCTGCCATTGCCAGAGAAATACCGACTGCCATAGCATCGATGCTGGTGGCCACTGCCATAACGAACATGGTCTTTACAGAAAGATCCGCATCGTGGTTTTCACAGTCGCTGCATTTGCCAAAGGCTTCCTTCAGCATATTGATGCCGATGATCGCCAGCAATCCGAAAGCGATCCAATGGTCGAATGCTTCGATCTTTCCGGCAAACATCGCGCCAAGAAAGAAACCTGCAAGGGGCATCAGAGCCTGAAAACCGCCGAACCATACACCGCAGACAGCGCCTGCTTTCAAGGTGGCTTTTTTCATAGAAAGGCCTTTGCAAATGGATACGGCAAAAGCGTCCATACTCAGACCGATGGCCAGAAGAAAGAGTTCTGCAAAACCCATAGAAAAACCTCCCTGCACATTCTCTTTTGCACCCGGCGAATTATATCAGTTTCATCAGGCTGTGTCAAGCAAACAAAGGAGATTTCACAACTTATTCAAAAGATTTTACTGTTTTACAAAATAAAAATACTGCTTCCGGCAGGAAGCAGTATTTTTCGGTCTGTCAATAAAATGTTTTTTGTTAGAATATCAGTTGTACCAGAACCATATAAAATACAGTGCCGACGCCGATGGAAAGCAGGGAATTACGCTTCCAGATATGCAGCGCAGCCACGGCGGCGCAGCCGATCAGTTCCGGCAGACCGTAGGGGTAATCAAGGAAAGAAACATCCTTAAAGCAGTATACCACCAGCATACCCATAATGGCGCAGGGCAGCACTTTTCCCAGATATGTCACGATCTCCGGGGTCTTGCGTCCGCTGCCGAAGATCAAAAAGGGCAGGAAACGGGTGGCCATTGTGACCAGTGTGGCGACGACGATGATCCATACACTATGCATTGTCAGCCCTCCTTCCGGTTTTGCGGGAGATGGTCAGGAGCATAGCGATAAGCACCATAGTGGGGATCAGGAAGATCTCCTTTCCAAATACCAGCAGGCAGGCGGCGGTGGAAACAATGCCGATGAGGGCAGGGCGGTGATCCTTATGGCTGAGCCATTGCTCCACCAGCATAGTCACAAAAAGCGCTGTCAGCACAAATTCCACGCCTTCAAAGTTTACCGGCAGAGTCGCGCCGGCAATGTTACCCAGCACGCAGCCGCAGATCCAGTAGAAATGATCCAGAATGCTGACAAGGAAGCAGTATTTTCTGCGGCTCATACCCTCCGGGGGCTGGTTTTGGGTAACCAGAGAATAGGTCTCGTCGGTCAGGGCGAAGATCAGATAAGGTTTGGCTTTGCCGGCGTCCCGGTAGGTATCCAGCAGGGAAATGCCGTAAAACAGATGCCGGGCATTGACCAGCAATGTGGCGATGGCGGTGCTGATCAGAGAGGCCTCGCTTGCCAGCAAACTGACCGCCAGGTATTGACCTGAGCCTGCCAGCATAAAAAGGGACATAAAAAATGCCCAGCCAATGCCGTAACCGCTTTCCTGCAGTAAAATGCCAAAACCTGCACCCAGGAACAGATATCCGGTCATTACCGGTAACGTGTCCCGGAAAACAGTTTGGAATGCTTTGCGTTTCATTGTCGTATCTCCGCCTTTCTCGCAGAAATTATATGCGCATGCTCTGTCGTTGTCAACGGGATACACTTGCTTTTTTAGGGTTTATGGGCTATAATACCTACAATCCGAATGAAGGAGGTTCGTTTATGAAAAGAGAAGTCAATGTCTGGGATTATGCCGGACATATTATGAAGAATATCGGCAAGGGGATCTTGCTGACTACCGCCGCCGACGGGGAAGTGGATACTATGACCATCGGCTGGGGTACTATCGGTGTCCAGTGGGCGAAACCGATCTTTATCGCGTTTGTCCGTGAGAGCCGCTATACCAAAGAACTTCTGGAGAAAAACGGTGAATTTACCGTCAATGTCCCTCTGGGGCAGGCAGATAAGGAGATCATCGGTATTTGCGGTACCAAGTCCGGCCGCGATATCGATAAATTCCAGACACTGGGTTTAATAAAGGAAGAAGGCCTTACGGTCAGTGTTCCCGGCATCAAACAGTTGCCGCTGACATTGGAGTGCAAGGTGATCTATAAGCAGGATCAGGAGCCTTCCGCCATTGCGCCGGAGCATATTTCCAGATTCTACGCAGAAGGTACGCCCAACGAAAACGATTTCCACACCGCATACTATGGGGAAATCACAGCGGCCTACATTATCGAATGAGGGAAAAAATGAAAAATATTGGTGTTTTAGGCGCCGGTACCTGGGGTATGGCGCTGGCAAGAATGTTGGCGGTCAGCGGTCACGATATTACGGTGTGGTCTGCTGTGGAAAAAGAGATCGATGAGTTCTCTGTTACCCGTCGCCATCCCAATCTGCCCGGAATGGAGATCCCTGCGCAGATCCGGTTTACAAAGGATATCCGTCAGGTCTGCGAAGGGAAAGAAATTCTGCTTTTCGCTGTGCCTTCCGCTTTCGTCCGGTCCACGGCTGCAAAGGCTGCGCCCTATGTGGTCAGCGGACAGATCATTGTGGATGTGGCAAAGGGCATTGAGGCGGATACGCTGTTTACAATGACCCAGATCATTGCCGATGAAGTAAAAAATCCGGAAGTGAAACTGGTAGCACTGTCCGGTCCGACCCACGCGGAGGAAGTGGCAAAAGATCTGCCTACAACCATTGTTTCCGCCTGCGAAGATCAGGAGGTTGCCCGGCAGATCCAGGAGGTTTTCTCCAACACCTGTATGCGCGTCTATACCAATGACGATGTGTTTGGTGTGGAACTGTGCGGCGCTATGAAAAACATTATGGCGCTGGGTTCCGGCATTGCTTTGGGTTTGGGGTACGGCGATAATGCCAAGGCAGCGCTGATCACCCGGGGTATTGCGGAGATCTCCCGGTTGGGTATGGCAATGGGCTGCAAGGAACAGACCTTCGGCGGCCTGGCAGGTGTGGGCGATCTGATCGTGACTGCTACCAGCCCCCATAGCCGCAATAACCGCTGCGGCATGCTGATGGGACAGGGCTATTCCCCCAAGGAAGCTACCGAAAAGGTGGGTATGGTGGTGGAGGGCTTGAACGCACTGCCGGCTGCCATCAAGCTGAAGGAAAAATATGCTGTGCAGATGCCCATTGTGGAAGCGGTGGATGCGCTGGTCAACGGTGGCGCTTCTCC
>JAZQGL010000003.1:0-90644 GCA_045540035.1 Faecousia sp. | reverse complement strand
AATCGAACCCATGTTACCGCCGTGAAAGGGCGGTGTCTTAACCGCTTGACCAACGGGCCTGGTAGCGGCGACCTGATTCGAACAGGTGACATACCGGGTATGAACCGGCTACTCTACCAACTGAGTTACGCCGCCATATTTTCAGCGTCGCTGAAAATCAGCGTTATCATTATATCCACGCCGACACGGTTTGTCAAGTATAATGTTTGCAATTTTTACCGAAATATGAATTTTTCAATTTTACGAGGAGGTTTTATGGAAGCCGAGGACAAAAAGAAACGAAAAAAAGCCCTGACGGAAACGGGGGCATATACATATGATCCGTCCACCAATGACGATTACAACCGGTATAACCAGAGCGCCCAGCAGGCATACACACAACTGGATTGGCTGAAAAATCCTTCGCCTGCCTATACCCAGCAGTTGGAGAACATCTACTTGCAGTATGTGCAGCGGCAGCCTTTTTCCTATGATCAGGAAAGCGACCCGCTGTACAAGGCTTACCGCAACCAGCATGTGACCCTGGGTCAGCGGGCAATGGAGGATACGGTGGGACGGGCGGCGGCGCTGACCGGTGGCTACAGCAATACCTACGGCACATCGGCAGGTCAGCAGGCATACGGCGCCTATCTGCAGCAACTGTCGGAGTTGCTGCCGGAACTGTACACCATCGCCCGGGACAATTATCAGGCGGAGGATGAACGGCTGCTGACCCAGTATGATATGGTCAGCCGGATGGGCAGCGATGCTTATGACCGCTATCAGGATCAGAAAAACGCGCTGTGGAAAGATGTGGCGTATTTTCAGGATCTGGCACAGCAGGCATATGACCGGGGGTATGAAAACTGGTGGGACAACCTGCAAATGGAGCAGGCCCAGGAGCAGAAAGAATACGACCGTCAGCAGGATGCGCTGAATTGGGAAGCCGCCCAGGAACAGAAGGAATATGACCGGCAGCAGGATGCGCTGAATTGGGAAGCCGCCCAGGAGCAGAAGGAATACGACCGTCAGCAAGACGCATTGGCGCAGCAGATCGCTGCGGAGCAGAGAGAGTATGACCGTCAGCAAGACGCATTGGCGCAGCAGATCGCAGCGGAGCAGAGAGAGTATGACCGTCAGCAGGATGCTTTGGCGCAGAAACTGGCAGCGGAAAAACTGGCTTATGACAAAGCCCAGGATGCAGCCAACGCCAAAGCCCAGCAGGACAAGGACGCCTATAACCGCAAGCAGGACGCCTATGACAATCTGGAGGCGCTGATCGCCGCAGGCTACAATCCCAGTGATGCAGAACTGTCTGCCGCCGGTATGACCCGCAATCAGGCAAATGTCCTGAAGGCTTACTACGCCGCCAAGAATGCGCCCAAGTCCACCGGCTCGTCTACCACCAAGAATACCACCACGACTACCACCACCACCCAGGAATCCCATCAGGACGCGTGGAAAGAGGTGGGCAAGACGGTATCTGTGGGAACGCCCAGCAGGGATAATATCAAGACCATGCAGGCGCTTCTCGGGATAGGTGTGGACGGCGTCTGGGGCGCGCAATCCACCGCCGCCGCAGGAAACCGCACCGCCGCCGAGGCCTGGAAGAAATTCAACGACGGCGGCTATGCCTGGAAGACCGACCGGGCTGAGAAGTACCTTGCCCAGAAAGGCACCCGGGATCAGTGGAAAGCCCGTGGCGTTACCGGCAACGAGTACGATGCGATGGTCACAAACTGGCTGAAAGATTGCGGCTTCCTGCCTGCGGAGATCTGCTGGCTGAAAAAACAGTTTGCCAAGTAAATTCCGGCTTGTAGAGCCGTTTAGCAACGGCTCAGTGCAGAGTGCAAAGTGCAAAGTGCACAGTTAATGTGTCGGCTTCGCCGACTATTTAAATCATTTGCATTAGCAAATACCACAACTATGCACTGTGAACTGTGAACTGTGCACTGAGAGCATCGGCTCGATAAATTCGAATTTGTCCGGTATAAGGTGGTTGTGCATAATGTATTCACAACGAAAAATCGCCCCTTTCCGGAGAAAGGAGCGATTTTGGAAGGTATGCGTATTACACCACACTGCCGTTGGCTTTGACGGTGAAACTGCCGGTGCGGACGCTGAAACTCCGTCCGTAACCCAATGTGGCGACCAGTTCGTAGGTGTAGTTGCCTGCTGCCAGGGTAGGCGCGGTCAGGGCAGTGCCGGATTTTCGGATCGCCGGTGTGCCTGCTTGCACGCCCAGTCCGAACTCCAACGCAAAGCGGTTCAGATACAACGGGTTGCGGATACCGTTCTGAATGCCGAAAATGGCGCTGGTATTCACAAGATCACCGTTTTCGTCGTAGATCCGCAATTCCACTTTGGAGATCCGGTAGTTGGAGTTGACGGTGCCGTTATAAAGAGAGGCAATATTGTTCGTGATGCCGGAGGTGGAAACCGCCGGTGCTTCCCCGGGCTGGGTGTCGTTGAGTTCCGCGCAGGTGACGGGGAGATAGTCTGAAGTCATCAGGGATTCAAAGGTCACGGGGCGGGGCGCATAGTCCAGCCGCCAGACCCGCTTGCCGTCGATGACCTCGTCGGTGTAACCGGCGCAGTAAGTACAACTTTTGTTATAGGTGGTGTGGCTGCTGTGCTTTTTGGAAACAGAGGCGGAGAATTCGCTTTCCAGGCGGCTCTGCCGTTCCTCGTGACCGGAGCCCTGCTCCAGCATGATCATAGTACTCTTGGTGCCGTCGATCCTGCCGTCGGAAGTGTAGACCACATCGATACCGCCGCACATAATCGCGTGACCGGCGCCGTTGCGCCAGCGGACCATCGCATCGCCTTTTTGCATCATCGCGTATGCCTGGTACAGCGCCTGATAATCGTAAGTGCCGTCGGCGTTTTTGGTGCGGGTGCCGTAGCGGACCATCCGGGTGCCGTCAATGGTGCCGTTTGGCTCGGTGTCGGGAATGCTTTTATAGATGTACTTGTCCTTTGTGGCAGAGGCGGTACTCTTTGTACAGATGTAATCCAGCATACTGGTGCCTTCGTCAATGGTGCCGTTGTCCTGCATCGCCTTTTCCAGCAGGTCATAGCCGATGATCTCCACGCCGAAAGAGGGGGTCATCTGGTTGGTCTGGTCGGCGGTGACGGTGTTGGAGACCCGGCTCCAGGCCCAGTAGACCATATCCCAGCAGTCGTTGCCGATGCGGGAGATGTTGTACGCGCCGGTGGTGGCGTTGCTGCCGTTGGTGGAACCGCCGTTAAAGAGGGCAGGTGTGGCGTCGGACAGATGATATACATAGTGTTCGTCCGGTGTACCCAGGGCATAAATGCTGTCGTTATTCATAGATGCGTGGGTGTAGGGAAGACCTTTGTAGATCCGGTCCGGGTAGAAAGTGATGACATCGTCATCCAGCGGATTGTAATCTTCCTTTGCCTGCTGGTTGGCAAGGTCGGTCTCCAGACCTTTGGAACTGGCGGAAATGGAGAAAGTCACCTCTTTGTCCACAGTCCAGAGAATATCATTCATCTTCTCCATTGCGTGATACACCGTGTAGCGCCGGGCAGCCAGGATCTCGTCATCGAAAGATGCCAGAATGTTGGCAGAGGGCAGGGCGTTCATTGTGTCCATCATCCGCTCGTACATCAGCAGCAGACCTGCCCGCTGACCCTCGGAGAGGTTCTGATAGTTGGTGTTGGCGTAGTCCAGCAGATCATACATACAGGTTTGCCGCTGCGCGCCCATAATGCACTTGCCGTCGGTGGTATACAGATAGGGGACGCCGTAGACAATGGTCTTGGCGTTGTCCACATTGACAGATACGCTGTTGGTGTAGTTGATGATATTTTTCAGCAGCGTGCCGTTTTGGGGCGTCTGCTTTTCCAGGGCAATGCCCGCCTGGAAAGAATCGGCTGCGTATACAGAGTAGGCGGCTGAGCCGTCTGCCATAGCGTCCAGCCAGGCGGCGCTGGTTTTCAGGTCCTGCTTGCTCAGGGCAATGCCGAAGGAACGGACTCTCTCTTTCACGGCAGTATCGCCGGCAAAGTAACTATTGAAAAACAATCCTTCTTTGTCCGGTTCGGTACGCAGGGTCACGTGTTCGATGGCCATATAGAACCGGTGGAAAGACAGCGCGCCGTTTGCCGGTATTGGCAGATAGTAAGAGCCGTTGGGAGCGATCCAGTTGTCGCCGAGGCACTTGGCGGTATCTTCCAGGGTCACCGCGCCGCACTTGGCGGCATTAAAGGCATCGTTGGCGGTGTCAAAGCCGTAGAAACTGCCGTTTTTCACCGTCAGCGCTTTGCCGTTGACATCCAACATTACCGTTTTTCCGGATAAATTCAACGTTGCATTGCCCATAGGGCGCAGGAAGTATCCGTCTTTGTAGTCGCTTAACGCCTGGGCGTTGGTGTAGTACCAAAGACCTTTGGATGTGCCCTCATCGAACTTCAGCACACTGTAGCCGCAGTTGACCTTTGTGTCCTCTTCCACAAATACCTTGCCGGACAGGCTGTTTCCCTGACTGGCATCGATAGTCAGTGCGCCGTATCGCTGGTACATATATACTGCCGGACCGTCGCCGGTAACAGCAAATTCACCGCCGGAGATATTGACCATACCGCGGGAGTAGATCAGACCGCTGCGCGCCGTGTTTGCAGAGGCAGCGCCGGTAATGATGCCGCCGGTAATGCTGATGGTGGCGGCAGTTCCCTGACCGCTGAGGGCAGAACCGCCTGCTTTGGGCAGACCTGCGCCGATGATCTTACCGCCGGAAACGGTGACTTTATGGGCATTGGCCGCCATAGAAATGGCGGCTGCGCCGGTAGTTCCGGCAGCGGAAACTGTACCGCCGGTCATCGTGACAGAGCAGGCGATCTCCTCCTCCGCGTCTTTCAGCAGATGGATGGCAGAGCCATAGCCGCTGACATTACTGCCGTTGACAGTGCCGCTTTTAATATTCAGGTCGGCGCTGAGCATCGCGACCGCGCCGCCGCTTTCTACATCGCTTCCGGTGACGGTGGCGCCGTCAAGGGTGATGTTTGCCTTGTCGGTGGCGAATACAGCGCCGCCGTAGAGCGCCTCACCGCCGAGGATCTCGCCGCCGGTCAGGTTGAGGGTGGAACTGGCGGTGGCATACACAGCGCCGCCCAGACCGGCAATGGCAGTGTCCTGCGCGCCTTCGGTGGTGGCTCTGCCGCCGACGATCTTACCGCCGGTAAGGTTCAAGGTGGCATTGCTCAGGTAAATTGCGCCGCCCTGATGGGCTTCGCCGCCGGTGACCGTACCGGCAGAAACATTGACCGTTGCGCCCCGGGCTGCGAAGATGGCGCCGCCGCAGGGGGCGGTGGTGCCGCCGGTGACATTGCCGCCGGCGATGTTGATGGTGACATTTTTGCCTTCCGTGGCGATGACCGCGCCGTTGGCGTTGTGGACATCGGCGGCGGCATCACGGACAGTGCCGCTGAAAAGGTTCAAGGTAGCGCCTTCGTTGACGCGGATGGTGCCGCCGACCTGGGCAGTGTTGCATTGTTTGCCTTCCACGGTACCGCCGCCCACTGTGTCCAGAATGGACAGCGTCGCGCCGGGATATACACCGAATACACGCTGGGCAGATGCGATGGTATGACCCCGCAGGTCCAGAGTGACCTTAGGCATCAAGGTGCTGTCGCCAATACGGATCTGGGCGGTGACGGAGGTAATATCGCCGGTAAGGTAATAGTGACCGTCGGAAGTCAGTGTGTTGGATGTGCCGCCCTGGGTAACGGTCCAAGGCTGCCAGTTACAGGCTTCAAAGGATTTGCCACAGCAGGGGCAGACCGCGGGGGGTGCCGCGCTGACATTGGTTGCCAGCAGGCAGACGGTCAGTGCCAGCAGCATCGCCGTGATCAGTATTTTTCGTCTCATATGTTACCTCCAAAAAGGGGATCAGCCCGGTTCCATACCCGGACGCCGGCTGTCGCAGGTCCAAAATTCCACTTATACCGAAATTATACAAGAAAATGCAACATCGGTCAAGAATTTATCGATCCGCAGGATCGATAAATAATGCAAAATGCAAAATGCAAAATGCAAAATTGATGTGTTGCGCAGCAACACCATAATTCTCAATTATTTATCGAACAACGGCTCGATAAAGTGGAAGTTGCCCGTCGGCGATGCGCTGCAATTGGCATAAAAAAAGCAGGGGCGGCAAAAGCCGCCCGCTGCACAGAAGGTTATAAGGTTAGTCTGCAAAGACCATATTGGTCACAGCATTGCCCTCCACGGGAGTGGTGCCTGCGCCTACGGTGAAGAAGCCGCTGCGGAAGGTCTTGGTGTAGCCGTTTGCCAGCACGCAGGTCAGGGAGTAGGCGTAAGCGCCTGCCTCCAGGTCCGGTGCTTCCAGCCAGGTGGCTGTGGCAGTTTTCTCGGTTCTGGTGTACAGGGTAGCGCCCTCGGGAGCGACTACATCGCCGGTGATCTCGATATAAGTGTTGGTTTCTGTATCCAGATAATAGTTACCTTCGGCAGATTCTTTGTAGTTGTAGACGGTGTTGCCCTCGCTATCGGTGACCACATACTTGTAAGTATGGTACTCCAGTACCGGTTCGCCCTTCAGTACGCTGCCGTAAGCGGCATTCTGGTCGGAGACAAAGCGGCTCAGGGAGAATGCAGTGGTGTTGCCGCTCTGAATGCCGAAGCAGGTGGAACTGTTGATCTTGGCACCGGCTTCGTCAAACACATCCAGGGTGATGTGGGAAACGCGGTAGGTAGATGCCAAAGTGCCGGAGTAGACACCGGTGACGGTGGCGCTGCTCTTGCTGTCGGTGATACGGGAAGCGGCGATCTTGGCAGCGGGATTCACCAGTTCTTCGCAGGTAACTGCCAGATAGTTGGCCTCTGCCATAGTCTTGAAGGTGCGGACCTGACGGCCGTAATCCAGCGCCCAGATATTCTCGTCTTCCATGTAGCCTGCGCAGTACTTGCAGTCCTCTACGACCTTGCTGTGACCGCTGTGAGCGGACTGGGTATAACTGCCCCAGGTGTCGCGGCTCTGGCGGGATTCGTGACCGGATGCCTGCTCCAGCAGGGTAATGGTGCTTTCATCGCCGTTGATGGTGCCGTCCTGGTTGTAGACAACATTCACATCCACCACCATAATGGCGTGACCCTGGGTGTTTTCAAAGTGGACCATTGCATCACCGGGCTGTGTCAGGGCGTAAGTCTGATACAGAGCCTGGTAGTCGCACACGGGACGCAGGTCTTCCAAGTCGGTTTTTAAATCGGCTACGGAATACAGTTCGCCGGTGCATTTCTGGGTAGCGTAACGGACCAACGCAGTGCCGTCTACAGCGCCGGTATATGCCTGTTCAATGGTATATGTGCCGGAGGACAGACCCAGAATGGTGGACTTGTTGTAGTAGCCGGTAAACTGCAGAGGTGTGCCGGTTACATCGTTATTGATGCTTCTGTAACCGTAAAGACCGTCTTTGCTCTGGTTGCAGATGAATTCCCAGACAGCGTCTTCGCCTTCGCCCATAACACGACCGTCAGGAGCGACGAAACCCTTCATCGCCTCAGCCAGAATGTCCTCGCCCAGCAATTTCAGACCGTAGGACTCGGTCATCTGCTGGGTCTGATTGGCGGTAACGGAATTTCCAAGACCTGCCCAGGCCCAGTAAACAGCATCCCAGCAGTCGTTACCCAGACGGGAAGAATTGTAAGCATTGGTGCTGGAGCCGCCGTTGAAGTAGGAACTGTTGAAGTTTTGGAAGGTGTAAACACCGTTGGCGTCGGGGCTGCCGGCAAGCAGTTTGAAAGCGTCCAGACCGGCAGAGCCGTGGGTGTAGGGGATGCCCCGGTAGACACGGCCGGGATACAGGGTGTAGACTTCATCCTGCTCCTCGGTGTTATTAACGCCGGAAGAGTTGGGAGCGCGGGAATATTTCACAGGCTCACCGTCAGCGGTGGTGATGGACCACAGAACATTGTTCTGATCGGTCATATTGGCAACGGCCTTGTTCCGGCGGTACTGCAGGATCAGGCTCTCGCCGTTGACATCGGTGCCGTAGGGGTAGTCAGCCTTGATGTTGGACAGACCCCAGCCCTTCATGCAGGAGGAAAACCGCTCATACATACCCAAAAGACCCCGCTTCTGGGTGTCGGTCAGGGTGCTGTAGATGTCGTCGACCATCTGGGCGACCTGTTTCATAGTGATAGAGCCAATATCGCCGTAGAGGAAACTGCCGTCTTTCATCTCCACATAGGGACGGACGTAGATCACGGTGTTGGCGTTGCGGTTGTTGGTCATAGAGTCGTTGCTGATGTTGATGATATTCACCAGGGAGGTGGACTGGACTTCCTTTCTGACGCCGGCGGTCAGACCGGTTTCGTACCAGGAGCGCTGGACAGATCCGTCCATAGCGGCGGTCCAGGCATCATCATCAGCCAAAGTCTTGGGCGTCAGCGCCAGACCGTAGCGTGCCATATTTTTTATAGTGTCCTGAGACAGATTGAAGTAAGCGCCGAAGAAGATACCTTCCTTGCCTTCGGCAGAGCGCAGGAACACAGAGGAAAGTGTCATTGTGTCGGCTGCGGCAGCCTTGGCAGGCACAGGACCGATGCAGGTAAGCAGCAGTATCAGGGCGCAAACCAGAGAGAGAATTTTTTTCATACCATAACCTCCTGAGGTGTTTTTGGGGACATATTTCCACTAATAACCAAAGTATAGTCCATTTTGCAAGATAGGTCAAGGAAAAATTTTCGCCTGCCGGGCGCAAAACACCCGGTTTGTACCGAAAAACACAAACGGTATATCGCTCCACCGAGCGAATTAAGAATTATTTATCGATCCGCAGGATCGATAAAATCTGCGGCGAGACGAAATCTGCCGCGGCTTTCAGGAAAAAGCCGCGGCAGGGATATGGGTATTATGTTGTTATTCTTCGGGATTGGAGGGTACATAGTCGCTGACAGGGTTTTCCACGATGGTGCCGTCGGCAGAGACCCGGAATGTACCGCTGCGCAGTTCGATCTGATGTCCCGGATTCAGGGTGCAGGAGAAGGTATAACTGTATACGCCCTCCGGCAGTTTTGCCGTATCTGCCATCACAGCGCCGTTTTCGTCTGTGTACAGCGGCAGGTCGCGGGTCAGAACGGAACTGTCGCCGATGCCGCAGGTGCTGTCTGTCAGGAACCGGCTCAGCGCGGTGTACTGGGAGACTGCGCTCTGTATTGTGATCAGGTCGCAATGGAAGGACTTGTTTGCCCCGGTGATGTCCAGATTCACGGAACTCACCCGGTAGGAGGCGGTAAGGCGGCCGGTAAGCATTCCGGTAAAGCCGTGGCCGGCCTTGTCCACGCTGACACGGGCAACGGTGGGTTTGGTGACGGTCTGCAGTGCTTGGCAGGTGATCGCCAGACAGTCGCCTTCTGCCATCTGCTTAAAGGTACGGGTCTGGTTGTCGCAGTAGTCCATTTTCCACACGTGCTTACCGTCAATGACCTGATCGGTGTAGCCGGCGCAGTACAAGCAATTGTTGTTGGTGCTGGAGTGGCTGCTGTGCTTGGCGGTGACAGCGGTATCAAATTCGCTGACCAGGCGGCTCTGCCGCTCCTCGTGACCGGAGCCCTGCTCCAGCAGTTCAACGGTACTCTTATTGCCGTCGATCTTGCCCGCGGCATCGTAGACCACATTGATGCCCACGATCATCATCGCGTGACCGCCGGTGTTTCTCCATTGGACCATACCGTCACCGGGCTGTACCATCGCATAGGTCTGATACATAGCCTGATAGTCATAAATGGGGTTGCCTTTGCTGTCTTTCGTACCGGTGTCGGTACGGGTGCCGTAGCGGACCAGACGGGTGCCGTCCACATCGTGATCGGCAATGGGATTGCCGGCGGCATCGGTCTCGCTGATGCTTCTGAAAACGTATAAACCCTTGCTGTTTTTGACGCAGATGCAATCGATGAGGTTGCTGTCTGCAAGGGACATATCGTATCCGATGGGAGACACATAGCCGTTATCCCGCATGGCCTTGGTCAGAATGTCCTGCCCGATCCACTGGATACCGTAAGAGGGGGTCAATTCCCGGGTGGAGGATGTGGTGATGCTGCCTGTCAGTTGACCCCAGGCGTAGTGGACCATATCCCAGCAGTCATTGCCGATACGGGCAACGTTGAACTGACCGATACGCTCACCGGTGGTCTTATCCACTTCTGATCCGCTTTCCGAGCCGCCGGAGAACAGAGAGGTAGTTGCATTGCGGATATTCAATACGCCGTTTTCGTCCGGATCGCTGTAAAGCGCCAAAGCGTCCAAAGAGGTGGATGCGTGGGTGTAGGGAAGACCCTGATAGATCCGGTCCGGATACAAGGTGATGATCTGGTCGTTCAAAGGATTGTAGGTCTTGCCGGCTGCTTCCTGGGCGGCTTTGTACCGGGCAAGGTCAGCATCGGGCCCCAGAGAGGCGGAGGATTTGGAGTAGACCACTTCTTTGTCTACGGTCCACAGCACTTCCAACTGCGCGCGCATAGCGGCGATCACCAGATCCCGGCGGTAGTCCAGGATCAGGGCGTCCACGGCAGGATCGCCGCTTTGATATGCTGCCAGCAGGTTCTCTAGCGGCCATCTGTTCAAAGTGGTGGAGAACCGCTCATACATACCCAAAAGGCCTTGCTTCTGGGCATCTGTCAGGGTGTTCCACTGACCGTCTGCCGCCTGAGCCACCTGCCGCATAGTGCTGGAACCTTCAGCGCCAAACAGGAAAGTGCCGTCGGACAGTTCCAGATAAGGTCTTGCATAGACCCGGGTGTTGGCGTTGGTGTTGTTCTGCATGGTGTTGTTGTTCTTGTGCAGAATATGGACCAAAGAGGTGGAGCGCAGGGTGTTGACCTTGTTGCCCACCAGTTCGGAGGGGTTGTAAGTAGAGCGCTTGACCGTATCGTCCATGGCGGCAGACCAATCTGCTTCGCCGGTAAGTTTATGGGTGGTCAGGGCCACGCCATAGGTCTTCAGGGCGGTGATGGCGGCGCTGTCAGCCCGGAGGGTCGCGCCGTAGTAAATGCCCTCTTTGCCGGCGGTGGTACGCAGGTACACATCGGGCAGTTGGATATCCACGCGGTGGAATGTCAAAGTCGTGCCGTCGTCCACCGTTACATAGGTGTTGCCGGTGGGGGCGGCTGTGCTGGAAGCACCGCAGATGCCGCCGTTGGCGGTATCCAGAGTCACCGTGCCGCATTTGGAAGCGTTGTAACCGTCGTTGGCAGAGTCAAAGCCATAGAATGTACCGTTGCGAATGGTCAGTTTCTGTCCGTTCACATCAACATACACGGTCTTTTTCTGCAAATTCAGAATGCCGCCGCCGAAGGAACGGACAAAGCCGCCTTCCGGACAGTTGTTTACAGCGTCGACGCCTCTTTGATACCAGATGCCGTCGGTAATGCCGTTTACAAACTGCAGCGCGCCGCTGCCACCGGCGACTTTGGCATCGTCCACCAGCCGGACTTTGCCTGCAATGGTGGTCTGGGCATTGCCGGTGACGGTGAGTAGGCCGTAATTCTGATACATATACACAGCAGGACCGTCTCCTGCGGTGACTTCAATGGTGCCGTCGGAGATGTTCAGAAGACCCCGGGAGTAGACAACGCCGCTGCGGGAGGTGGATGTTTTGGCTGCGCCGGTGATGGTGCCGCCGGTGATGTTGATGATAGCGGCAGTACCCTGACCGCTGACGGCAGCGCCGCCGGGATTGGGCTTGTCAGCGCCTACGATCTCACCGCCGGAGATGTTGACGGTGTGGGCGTTGGAGGCGATGGTGATGGTTGCTCTGCCGGAGTCTTTCTGACCGGTGACTTTGCCGCCGGAGATGTTCAGAGTGCAGGGTACGGCAACTTCGTTCAGGTTGTCTGCCAGCAGGTGGATGGCAGCGCCGTAATTGCGGGCTGTGCCGCCGACGATCTCGCCGCCGGTCACATCCATTTGGGCGCACATCAATGCCACAGCGGCGCCGTTATAGGCTGTGCCGCCGGTGATCTTGCCGCCGCTGACGGTGAGAACGGTGTTGTTGCAGGCGTAGATGGCGCCGCCAAAGCCGGCATTTTCGCCCTCGGCAGCCCCTTCTTCGGTGGCTGTGCCGCCTACCACTTCGCCGCCGGTGATGTTCAGCGTGACATTGTCTGCATAGATCGCGCCGCCCAGGTAGGCAGAGCCGCCGGTAATTTTACCGTCGGAGATGTTAATAATCGCATTTCTGGCGGCAAAGATCGCGCCGCCACGGGGAGCAAACTGATTGCCCTGCACATTGCCGCCGGCAATGTTGATGGTAACATTCTTACCCTCGGTGGCAATGGCAGCGCCGTTTGCCAGGTGGGCGTTTTCAGAGGCATCCAGCACTGTGCCGCCGTAGAGGTTCAGGGTCGCACCGTCATTGACACGGATCGCGCCGCCGACCTGAGACGTGGCAGCCTGCTTGCCGGAGACCACGCCGCCGCCTACGGAATCCACGACAGACAGCGTAGCGCCGCCATATACACCGAATGCCCGCTGGGAACCGGAAATGGTGTGTCCCCGCAGATCCAGAGTGATCTTGGGCGTCAATGTGCCGTCACCGATGCGGACCTGGGATTTGATGGTGGTCACATCACCGGTGAGATAGTAGTGACCGTCTGCGGTCAAGGTATTATCTGTGCCGCCGTCTTTCAGCGTCCAGGGCTGCCAGTTGCAATCGGCGTAGTTTTTGTCGCAGCAAGGGCATACAAAGTCCGTTGCCGCGCTGACATTGCCGCAGAGCAAGGCTGTCAGTAATGCCAGAAAACCGAGACCTGCCAACAGTTTTTTCATAAAGCACCTCCGGGGGGCGAAATTTGCAAAAATATTCCATTCCATTATACAGTACTTTCGAAATCCGGTCAAGAAAAACAAATTCCGGTTTATCGAGCCGATTAATGTAGGGACCGGCCTCCGGACGGTCCGTAATAAAATCAAACCTCGATGGGTCGATTTTATTCAAAATATGCTAACAATCTATTATTTTTCGCCCATCGAGGTCGAAAAATAATTCGGACCGTCCGGAGGCCAGTCCCTACAATACATATCCGGAACCGCTCGATAAACTGGAATTATCAAATGAAAGGAGTTTAATTTATGATCCTTATCGATATTTGCGGCAGCGATGCCGTGATCCGTAACCGTCAGGTTTTGACCTGCGGTACAGCAGGTCGGCTGGTCCGGTTTCGGCTGGACGAGACCTGGCAGACCCTGACCAAAACCGCTGTGTTTCGCTGCGGCGAGGTGACCCGGGATGTGGTGGGCATCACGGACACCGCCGCCATTCCCCACGAGGTACTGACCCAGCCGGGTCTTCCTCTGGAGATCGGGCTTTACGGCGTCAGCGCCGACGGCACATTGGTGATCCCCACGGTGTGGGCGGTGACAGACCCGGTGCAGCCCGGCGCAGATCCCAGCGGCGATCCCGGCATTGAGCCGTCCAATCCGGTATGGCAGCAGGCGCTGATCCATATGGAATATCTGGACGATCTTGTGGGGGATATCGAAACCGCCCTGGACGAAATTCTTTCCCTGCAGGAGACCCTTCTGGGAGGTGCAGCGGTATGACCATAGCGCTCAAACTGACAAAGATCGCAGAAAAACAGCAAAGCATCTACGATGCCGGACAGTCCAAAGGCTACGATGCCGGTTATGCTGACGGGCAGGCACAGAGCGAAGTGCGATACAAAGAAGGTGTGGCAGACGGTGCGGTCAAGCACTTCAGAGACCACCACGAGCGTTGCCTGATCCAGCAAAATTACACCCACGCTTTTGCCGGCATCGGATGGGCGAATAACAGCAACGGTTGGAATGGGGCGACTTATATACCGCAGGAGGATATGGTGTTTGACTGTACGGTCAATTCCTCCAATATGTATGCTTACTCCAAAGTCAGTGATACGGTAGTGCCGATCAATTTAAAGAACGCAACCGGAAATGCCAGGTCTACCTTTGTGAATGCAACCGGGTTGGTCACGATACGCAAGTTGCTGATCAGCGAAGCGACACCCGGTTTGAATTTCACCAACTGCACCAAACTGGAAAATATCACAGTGGACGGCGCCATCGGCGCCAGTTGGAATTTATCGTCCAGCCCTTTGACGAAGGAAACGGCGCAGCATATCATCGACCATCTGGCGGATCTGACCGGCACAGCAACCCAAACGCTGACCTTGAAATCCTCGGTGGGCGCTGCCCTTACCGACGCCCAAAAGGCTGCCATTACCGTAAAAAACTGGACACTCACTTATTAAGGAGGACATACGATGAAACAGCAAACCGTGACACAGATCATTCTCACCGCAGAGGCGGGCTTGTATCTCACCGACGGAGAAAGTTACGGCAAGACCGTAATTTTGCCGGAGACGGCAGATGTTTCCGCGTGGAAAGAGGTCTGTGAAAGTGAATTGCCTGAGGAGGTAGAAAACTATGTTTAAGATCGCATATTGCGCCGGTCACTATATCGGCACAGCCGGTAAGCGGCTGCCTAAGGAACTGGACACAAACGAGACCAGAGAATGGGTCCTCAATGACCGGGTGGCGGATCATTTTGCAAAAGCCGCCGCAGAATATGAGGGCGTGGAACTGCTGCGCACCGACGATGCCACCGGCAAGACCTTTATCGATATCCCCGAACGGGTGAAAAAGGCCAACGATCAGAAGGCGGATCTGTATATCGATATGCATCACAATGCCGCCGGACAGATCTTTTCCGGCGGTGGCGTGGAGGCTTACAGTTACCCGGGATCGGCCAAAGGCAAGCAGTACCGGGACGCTATCTATGAGGCGGTGATCGCCGCCGGCGGCATTAAGGGCAACCGCAGCACCCCCAAGCAGGAGAAGAAGTTTGACTCTCTGGCGCTGACCTATATGCCGGCGGTGCTGATGGAGTACGGTTTTATGGACAGCAGAGTTGACGCACCTATCATCCTTACCGATGCGTATGCAAAGAAGGTGGCATACGGCACAATGGCAGGCATCGCCAAGGTGGCAGGTCTGAAGAAAAAGGCGACCCCTGCCCCTGCACCTGCTCCCACGCCTACCCCCAATGCCGCACCCACTGTCACCTGGAAGACCGAAAACGGCAAACTGGTGATCACCGTCACCCTGCCCCAATAACCCAACCGCCAAACTCCGGATTATCGAGCTGTTTCAAACAACGGAATTGTGGGGGGGGGTCTTGACCCCCCCGTTGATAGCAGCGTGTTTTTGGCGGCGGGGTCAAGACCCCGCCCTACATTCAACTGCTCGATAAATTGGAAGTTGTGAAACAGAAAGGAAGAAAAATGAACGAAGCGATCATCGTTGCCCTGCTGGGATTTGCCGGTACGCTTCTGGGTTCGCTGTTCGGCGTACTGGCCGCCCAGAAACTGACCCAGTACCGGCTGTCCCAGTTGGAGGACAAAGTCAACAAGCACAACAATCTCATTGAGCGCACTTTCCGGCTGGAGGGGCGTATGGACGAGGCGGAACACGATATCCGCGACATCAAAAACAAACTGAAATAAGGAGTTACTTATGAAAAAGATCATCGGAAATTTTGCCGATCTCATCAAAGTCAAGACCATCGTGACCCTGGCGGTCGTTACAGTATTTGCGGTGCAGGCTTTCCGGGGCATCATCAGCGCAGACAATGTAATGATCATCATCTCCATGGTGGTATCGTTCTACTTCGGCACCCAGCACGAGAAGAAGACCTAATATTTATCGATCCGCAGGATCGATAATTAGGGATTTTCGCGACAAAAAAGGCAGCACTGTTTCGGCAGTGCTGCCTTGCGGGTGATATTACAGTTTTACGACCTTGCCGGTGGCGATGGACTCATAGCAGGCGTTCATTGCCTGAATGGTTGCCTTGTGCCAGCGCAGGTTGATCAGGGGGGTCTTGTGGTTGCGGATGTTGTCCACGAACTCGTCGATCAGGCCGATCCACTCGTCAAAGTAGGTGTACTGGACGGTGTAGCGGTCATTGGGGCAGCCGTTGTGGTACACATTAGGACCGAAGCAGTCTGCCATCAGGGTACCCTTCTCGCAGTTCAGGGTGATGTTGACCTCCATACGCTTGGGGAACACCTCCCAGCCGGGGCCGGGAACGGGAATGCGCTCTTCCATCTTTGCCCAGGAAGGATCCAGGGAGAAGATGGTGCCGTCCTTCATCTTGCCGATAACGGAGAGCATATCCTCTTCTTCGATGTCGGGGCGGATGTTGGGAGCGACCTCTGCGTAGATGCTGTCAAACTCACTGCCGGTCATATGGCGGATCATATCGAAGATATGGGGGTGGTCACACAGCGCACCGCCGCGGAAACGGGGATCGCCTTCCTTAATGGAGACCCGCTTGCCGTAGGACTTCTCCGGCACGCCCTGCCAGGGGAATGCCCATACGGGGGACAAGGTGATGTTGGTGGCGTTGAAGGAGTTGATCTTGCCCAGGTCACCGTTTTTGATCATTTCCTTCATACGGGCGATGACGGGGTTATAGTGCATTTCCAGTTCGATCTGGCACACCAGACCCTTTTCTTCCACCACTTTGATCATCTCGTCGTACTCGTCCATATCAAAGGTGGGGATCTTCATAGACAGAATGTGGATGCCCCGCTCAGCGCACAGTTTCATCTGACGCAGATGGTCGGCATTCTCGCTGGCCAGCACCACAGCCTCGATCTCGGGGTGGGCGTCCAGCATTTCCAGTTCGCTGTCATAGCAGGGGATGCCCTGAACGCTGTTCAGGAAGATCTGCTTCACATCCTCGTTGGCGGTAGCGACAGCCACCCAGTCCAACTTGGGGTTGTCCATCAGGGTCTGATAATACTTTCTGGTATGACCGTGGGTCATACTCATCATAGCGATCTTCAAAGGTTTCATATTACATTACCTCTCTTTCGCCGGAAGTTGCGGAACGCTTTGCCAGTTCCACCAGTTTGGCAGTATTGTTGCCCAGGGCGATCATCTCGTCCATATTGCCCTTCTGGGCAATGGTGAATGCGCTGCGGACAACGGCGATCTGGTCGATTGACAGACCGTAGAGTTCAAAGTCCACATCGGTGAACTTCTTGTTCTCAGCGCCGAAGAAATAGATGCTGTCCTGATGAAGTTGTGCGTCCACCACCACATCGCAGCAAGTGCCGCGCTGGGCAATGATCTCGTGCTTGTCTTTGGGGACTTCGCCCTTTGCCAGGGTAGCGGAGATCTCGATGGTGCATACAACGCCGTCTTCACAAGTGGAGATAGCATTCAGAACGTGATCGCCGATCATCACCATAATGGAAGCCAGGTTTCTGCCCAGAACGAACTGGCAGATGTCCAGTTCCCGGTACAGAGCCTCGTAAATGTCAGCGTCTTTTTCGATGATCCGGGCAACGCGCATAACGCTGATGCCCTGCAGCGTGCCGCCGGTGACGATGTTCTTCTGCTCAATGAACCGGCGCTCCATACGCCAGGGCAGCAGAGGAACTTCTTTGCCGCCGATGACGGCAGTGTAATTGTCTTTCAAAGTTGCGGGAGTTTCCACAGAGTACTTCTCCAGCAAAAAGTTCAGTTTTTCCTGCAGCATAGCAATTCTCCTTACAGCATTTTAATGCGGGGACGGTATTTCTTCAGGTAAGCGGCATTCTTCTCGTCGCCGCCGGGGGTGTTGGCGCTGGACCAGACGGGAGGTGTGACACCACGGTCGATGCACTGCTTGACACATTCGATCTCCAGCAGGTGAGCAATGTAGAAGTCCACGATGTTGGACACGGGCGCAATGGGTGTCTCCAGACCGGGAACATTGACAACGGCGTCGCCAACGGGGTTAAAGTCGTCGATGCAGACATCGGCGTAGTCAAAGAGGTTGGTCTTGTTGGGGTGGCGGATAAAGTGGTCAGCGGGCATATCCTTCTGCCAGTAGGAACTGGACACAGCAATGATCTTTGCGCCTGCCTTCTTGGCCTCCATCACAGCGTCGATGGTGGCGGGGTTGATGCCGATGTTGTGGAACACGATCAGCAGGTCGCCGGGCTGCAGGTCATAGTACTTCATAATGGCGCTGCCGTAGTTGACGGTGCGCTCCAGTTCCAGATACTTCAGCGCCTGGTTGAATACGGACAGACCGGTCTCCATTACGGGGTTGATACAACTCAGACCGCCGGCACGGAAGAACATTTCGCCCATACACAGCGTGGTGTGACCGCCGCCGCCATAGACGTGGATCAGACGGTCCTGGGCAATGGCATCTGCCATCAGGGCAGCGGCTGCCTGAATGTTTTCGCCCTGGGTGGCGTTGACCAGTTCCAGGTTCTTGATAATGGACTGATAATAACCGAAATCGTTGATCATTTTTGGATCATCCTTTCAATTTCATTTCTGTTGGGGATCGATGCTAAAACGCCGTGTCTGGTAACGCTGATACCGGAGGCGGCAACTGCCCAGCGGCAGGCGTTTTCGGGATCCATACCCTCGGCAAGGCACACAGCCAGCACACCGTTGAAGGTGTCGCCTGCGCCGGTGGTGTCCACCGCTTTGACGGCTGTGGCGGGGATCTTCGCGCCGCCCCGAATTTGGCAGCCCTCACCGCCCAGGGTGGTGACCTGCTGGGGAAAATGATACCCGGCAAGTCCAGCGGCTTCGTGTTCGTTGGGGGTCACCAGATCCACATTTTCTGCCAAGTCCGGAGAAATGGGACGAATGGGCGCAGGGTTCAGGATCACCTGGACCCCGTGTTTCTTCGCAAGCCTTGCAGCGGCAATGTTCACGCCCTCCGGCACTTCCTGCTGTAAAAGCAGGATATCGCTCCGGGCAATGGCTTCTTCAAAGCCTGCCACATCGTCTGCTGTCAGTTCTGCGCCGTGATAACCGGTGACCCGGTTTTCGCCGCGGCTATCCGTCAAAATGAAAGCAAATGTGGTCTTTTCGCCTTGCTTTACAGCAAAATGACCGTCAATTCCCTCGTTTGCAGCGCAGCGCTGGCACTGTTTGCCGTCGGCATCGTCGCCAACTGCTGCCAAAAACGAGACCTTTGCGCCCATACGGGCAGCGGCGATGGCCTGATTGATGCCCTTGCCGCCGATCTCCGAGAAAGTGCTGCTGGCAACCACAGTCTCACCGGGGTTGTGGAAATGATCCACATTCATAAATACGGAATTTCCGCAAATTCCGATAACAGCGATATTTACCATAATTACAAATGCTTGATCCGGGGCATATAGGCCCTGATCAGTTCCTTGTTAAATTCCGCGCCGCCGGCAACATTGCCGCTTTTGTAAATGGGGGGCTTTACCCCTGCTTTGGCGGCAATTTCTGCGGCTTTCAGCAGCACCGACTGCATAATGAATGCCGATGCCACGGTGGAAAGGCTGCCCATACCGGTATCACAGCCGGGGATCTGCATCACCGCATCGCCGTGGGGGACGCAGTTGTCGATGTAGATGTCCGTACACTGATAAAGTTTCGGCAGTTTGCTTTCATCATCAAAGTATGCGCCGGATACCACTGAGGCGGTGGGGATATTTCTTGCCCTGGCGATCTGCGCCATCTCCACGGGAACGGCGTTTTTGCCGGAGGTGGAGATAATGAACAGACAGTCCTTTTCGCTGACGCAGTAACGGTCCAGAATATTCTCCGCCAGGCCCTGCATCTTCTCCATTTTACTGGACTTGGCAGCGCCGTCATTCAGCATCAGGTCTGCATCCAGAATGGGGCAGACATTGCAAAGGCCGCCGGCGCGGTAGAAGTTGTCCAGGGCGATCAGGTGGGAGTGACCGCAGCCGAAGATATAGATGATGCCGTCATTTTGAATGGTTCGGGCAGCCATATCCGCGGCCTGCCCCATCCGGGCGCTTTGGGTGTCCCGGATGGCGGTCAGCACGGCGATGTTCTTGTCAAAATACGCGTCGATCATATCTTACTTTTTCAGAACGCGCTTGGAGTTTCTGCCGATGTTGTCCCACAGTTCGATGGGATCCTTGGCAGCAACGGAAGTGCCGTAACCGCCGCGGTAAGTCCAGGTAGCCAGACGGTCAACACCCAGGCTCTCGTACATATCCACGACCTTGTCGATCTGAGCAAAATCGTCGGGGCGCTTGTTGTAGCCCATCAGCCAGCGCTCGGACTGCTTGCCGTACTTCTTTGCCATAGCCACGGTGCGCTCGGTGATCTCCTGGAAGAAGCTTTCGGGCAGGCTCCAGTTGATGATGGTGGTGGAGAATACATCAAAATAGGGGCAGGAAGCGACCATATCCCAGTTGTCATAGCCACGCAGTTCGGTGACATAGTAACTGTTCAGGGTTGCGTGGACACAGCAGGTGATCTCCAGGTTGGGGTTGTACTCCTTCAGCGCCTTGGACACATCGGTCAGGGTCTTCAGAGCCTCTCTCCAGCGGAACTGCTTGACATCGTCATTCATAAACTTGGGCATCTCGTAGCCGTAGTACTCCTCGAATTTCTTCATACACTCGGGGCAGCGGCAAGCCCAATCGTCGCCGGCGCCGCCGGTGATGGAAGCGTAGGACTTGGGATATGCATAGTGGGGCTCGTCCCAGAAGAAGCCGTCAACCTCGGTGTTCTTGGCGATCTTCAGGCAGATGTTGGTGAAATAGTCGCGGAAGGAATTGGTGTTGAAGCAAGCGGCGTTCAGCACCTCACCGGTGTAGGCGGAAACCTGACGGTGATGAATGTTGTTCTGCAGGAACAGGCTGACCTGCTCACCGCCGAAGTACTTGCCGATGCCCCAGGGGTCAGCAATGACACGCAGACCCAGTTCGTGAGCAGCCTTGACGATGTTGTTCAGATTGGGGAACCAGAAGTCCATATCAAACTCGGTGATGGCGAGAATGACGGTGTCGCAGCCGTGTTCCTTCATCTCCTTGAAGTCCTCGATGGCGTGCTCCACATAGTTCATGCCGTAGTAACTGACAGCGGTGTGTTTGATTGCCATGGTAAAATCTCTCCTTATGTTAAATTCTTAATTCTTAATTCTTAATTCTTAACGACCAGGTCGGCGGTGTCTTTCTCGATCCAGCCGGCGGTCTCGTAGGTGTTGCCCTCGAAACTGACCCGTCTGAGCATTGCCGCGGTCTCTTTGCGGAAGGTCTTGGCGCTGCTGACGGGGCTCCAGGGATATGTGGTCACGCCGCAGCGCTTGGCGCAGCCAAGGATAGAGGGCATCATGGTCTCCATAGAGTGCCAGGTGGTCATCATAATGCCGAAGAAACCGTGTTCGGCGATGGTGTCTGCCATAGCGGTGAAGTTGGTATCGTGATGCCAGGGAGCGCCCATCACATCGTGTCCGGAGTCTTTCAGGCTCAGCAGGCTGGGAACGGGGGCTTCGTTGTAGCGGTACTGCCAGTCCACCATCACGGTGCTTTCATGGAGGCTGCCCTGCATGGTGGCGACCTCATCGGGGTGGCAGGTGGCGGTTATGAATTTGCCACGCTCCAGCATCATATCCATCCAGATCATAGGACGGCGGCCTTCTGCGGCCACTTCGGAAGTCAGCCGGTTTAAGAATGCGGGCAGCAGTTCCTTCCGGGTGGTATCGTCATATGTATAGTTGTAAGCCTCGTCGCAGCCTACGTGGAAATATTCACCTTCGCCGAACAGTTCATACAGTTCTGCCCGGATATTCTTATGCAACTGCTGAACTTGCGGATTGCGGATATTCCAATCCCAGCCGTCGCCGGTGAACAGATGCTGCAGTGTGGGGTTCTGATCCAGCACCACGTGCTTTCCGTGGGCAACACGGCAGGCAGAGGCGTGACCGAGTTGGTTAAACATAGGAATGGGTTCCATACCCAGTTCCCGGATCTCTCTGATCAGTTTGGCAGCCTCCTGCTTGCTGTAGGCCATAGGCCAGGACAGTTCTTTCAGGCAGTCGAAATGCAGCATACCCCAGAACTCCAGCACCACGTGGGTGTACTGGCACAGACCGGCGAGCCGCAGCATCTTCCGGGTAAAGTACCGGGGGTTATCCGGGAATATGCAGATATGGATCATACGGTTTTTGATGCGGTGTTCGCTTTGCAGGAAACCTGCGGGAATGTACATACCCTCGGCGGTATAGTCGATGTGCATCAGCGCGACCATAAAGCCCCGCATCAGACCGCCGTAGGAGTCACCCGTGATGGCTACGCCCTTTTCGTCAATGGAGACGGCGTACTCCTTACCCTCCGGCAGGTCGGGCAGTTGGGTGTCGCCTAAGCAGAATGTGTTGTCCGGACCGTCGGTGAATACAAGTTCGCCGCTTCCCAGACAGAAACTTTTCCAAAGATTTTTTACGGTGTCATTTTGCATTTTTTTGTCACAGCAGACGGTTGCCCGGCTGCTCAACACGAACGCGTTGCGCATAATATATCACCTCAAGTTTAGAATAAAACAAATGAAACCGTCTTGCAACCCATATTTCAACACGGAAAGTGGATTATTCAACACTTGAAACCCCGTATATTCTGTGCTATACTGGTGCTGAGGTGGATAAAATGCTTTATGAGGGTGATAATTCGATCCTGCGTATCTCCGGCGTGGAACGGATGCAGTGGAGCAGCGGCAAATTCCGCATCTCTCCCCGTGAGTTTTCTGCGCTGGCGTTCCGTATTCGGGGCAATGCGGCCATTACCGTGGCGGGCAGGACCTATCACGTGGGACCCAACGATATCTTATACCTGCCCCAGCATCTGGCGTATACTGCCGAGTATTCCGATACGGAAATGCTGGTGATTCATTTTGTTACCGCTTTTGACGATGATGCGCCTCAGGTCTACACCGCCGCCAACGCTGAGAAACTGCACAAAAGTTTCCTCCGGGCGCTGACCCTCTGGCAGGACAGAACCCCGGGGTATGCCGCCTTTATTTTGGCGCAACTTTATAACATTCTGGGGCAGATCTGCGAGGGAGAGACCGTGGCGAGTTTGCCTTCGGGCTTTTTGAAGGCCATTGCCTATATCAATGCCAATTTCCGCAGCAACAGCCTGTCCGTGCCTCAGATCTGCGAGATCGCCGGCGTCAGCGCCACATCTTTCCGGGCGCTTTTCAAGCGGCAGTATCAGGTGACGCCCCTTGCCTATATCACGGATCTGCGCTTGGAGCACGCCCGAAACCTGATCTCCGGCGGTATGTCTATAGAGGACGCGGCGCTGGAAAGCGGCTTCAATGACCCCAAATATTTTGCCCGCACCGTGAAAAAGCACCTGGGCTGCACCCCCAGCAAACTGAAAACCTACGGCAAATAAACGGACAATTGAAAATAAAAGCGAGGGGAAATTCCCCTCGCTTTATTTTTGTCTGTAATCTTCAATAATTTGGGTCAGGTGCGCAATAAAAGTTTTTGGCAGCCCATCGACATTCAGTGTTTGTGCTTTATCCAATCCCAGGAGATAATCTGTGGAGACGTGAAATACTTTTGCCAGCCGAACGAGCATCTCGATAGAAGGTTGAATGTTTTCGTTTTCCCAGTTGGAAACAGTTTGCTTGGAAATATTCAATTTTTCTGCAAGCTGCACTTGGCTCCAACCCATTGCTATTCGCAACTCGTTAATTTGCTGTCCCAACATACGTCAAGTATTGCGATACCATTATCTTTAAAAACTTGACAACTACAAAATGCTTTGGTATTCTAATAATGGACTTTTTGTTCAAAATATATGGATGATGTGCCTTTTTAAAGCGGTGCGCATCATACAAAATCGAAAGAGAGGGAACGCGTTATGGAAGAACAAAATGTGGAACTGGAACAAGAACTGAACGCTGTGGAAAATGAAGCCCTGGATAAGATGAGCCACGGTCTCAAAGAGATCTGGAAGATCATTATCTTCTGCTGTGTTGGCTGGCTGCTGATCACGGTGGGACTGAAGATCACACCCTTACTTGCTCTGGCAGGCGCACTGGTTATCTCCATTCCGTCGGTCATTTGCGTAAGACGCTACGGTTTTAAGAACATCTTCAACTACGACTACCAGATCGTCACCACCTACAAAGACGGCCACAAGACATACGATGCCGACCTGGGCGGCAAAATGGGTATGCTGTTCATTCAGATCATTTTGACGATCATTGTGGGCGTAGTCCTCACCCCCATTCGCTACATCGCTTACTGCATCCGTTTCAATGCCAACTGCAAGAAACTGAACTGGAAGCCTGAGTTCAAGATGGGTATTCTGTTCCCCACCGTTGTCGGTATCGGCGTATTCATCCTGGGTCTGATCCTGGCAAACGCACTGTAATTCAAAGACAATACATAATGAAAAAGCGCAGTGGGTTTTCCACTGCTCTTTTTTTGTTCAATGCAGGGGGCGGGTCTCAGAATGACAGGTTTTTGTTGTTACAGATCCTGTTGGAATAAGCGCTTTTCGGAATGGGCGCAATATCAGCGGATCATATCGATGCCTTTTTGCAGTGTGGCGGCGCTGATGGCACCAATGGCGCCGGTGATCAGGTTGCCGTCTGCGTCAATAAAGTAAGTGGTAGGGAACGAGATAACACCGTAAGCGCGACCTGCTGCGCCGTTCAGATCATAAAGTACGGGGAATGTGTAGCCGTTTGCGTTCAGCAACGCCTGGGCATCTGCCTGGGTATCATAGGCGGTCATATTTACCATCAGAAACTGAATTTCGTCTCCAAGTTCCTGATATTTTTGCTGGAAGGCGGGCATTTCGTGTTTGCAAGGTCCGCACCAACTGGCCCAGAAGTTCAACACAATGGGCTTGCCGAAATAATCTGAAAGCCGGACGGCGTTACCGTTGGCATCGTATACCGTAAAGTCGGGGGCTTTGTATTCAGACTTGTCCGGCTCGGTGGCAGGTTCGGTAGGGACAGAGGAAGGCTCGGTGACAGGGGTGGTAGCAGGGGGTTCAGTTGCTTTTGGCTCGGTAGCCTTAGGTTCGGTTGCTTTCGGTTCGGTTGCTTTCGGTTCAGTAGCCTTGGGCTCAGTTGCTTTCGGTTCGGTTGCCTTCGGTTCAGTAGCCTTGGGTTCGGTTGCTTTTGGCTCAGTAGTCTTAGGCTCGGTTGCTTTTGGCTCAGTAGCCTTAGGCTCGGTTGCTTTCGGTTCGCTAGCCTTGGGTTCTGCAGATGGGGGCGTAGCAGGTTCTGACCCTGCGGCGGCAGGCGCGGTTTCGTCTGTCGGTACAGGGAGCGTGGCGTTTGTCGGGGCGGTTTCCTCTTCCGGAGGAGGCGGGCAGAGATATTCCGGATCTATTTCCGGGTTCATCAAAGACTGGGCTTCTCCCGGGGTTGTCTCCGGTGCGTGTTCTGCTTTTCCGGGTAGCGCCAGGACTACGACGGCAGCACCGGTCAAAACTACAGCTGCGCAGATCAGCGCAGCAACAATGCGCTTCTTTTTCATTTGCGATCCTCCTTTTGGGCTTTTGTAACAACAGTATACAAAAGAAGCCCCTGCCGTTCCGTGATAAAATCACAAAGCAGCAAAGGCATATAGCAAAAGCGGAGTGAAATTCACTCCGCCATTGCGCTTTATTTTACCAAATATTCAAATCCCAATATAACAACACCCAGCAGCACCAATACAGCGCCAACGGCTCTGTTCAGCGTTTCCGGCTTTGCCTTGTTTGCAAATACTGCCGCGAGCCGCGCCCATATAAAGGTAAACACAATGCACAGCGCCATAATCAGAAGATCGGGACGGTCGCCAAAGGAAAAGTGGGAAACAGATCCGGTCAGCGCAGTGAAGGTCATAATAAATACGCTGGTTCCCACAGCAGTCTTTAACTCGTATCCCAAAACGGAGGTAAGGATAAGGAGCATCATCATACCGCCGCCGGCACCCACAAATCCGCAGATAAAGCCGATAAAAATGCCGCAAAGGATTGAGCCTGCGATTTTCCGCTTTCTGCTGACGGCTTCCATCTCCTGCTTGGTGGTCATAACGGGCTTGACGATGAATTTGATACCCAATATCAGCGTCATAAAAGTGCTGAAGCCGCCCATAGTTTGCGCAGGGACAACACTGGAAACATAACTTCCCACCACTGTGAACAGCAAGACCATAGCCATCATCAGCAAGCCGTTTTTGATGTCCAGGTTTTTGTTTTTTCCATAGGTAAAGGCGGAAACCGCGCTTGCCAGCACATCGGAGGCAAGGGCAATACCCACTGCGGTGTATGGTTCTACCTCAAGGAACGTGATGAGCATAGGGGCTATAACAGCCGCGGCGCTCATACCCGCAAAACCGGTTCCGAGACCTGCGCCCATACCTGCAAAAAAAGTTACGAGCAAAACGATCCAAATGTTCAAAATATCACCTCGATGGAGCATTATACCACGACGGGTCGAAAAAGTAAATCCTGCGGTATGATCTCCTGCCTTTTTCAGATACTAACAGCGTAATTTGTAAAATGATTGTAGGGAGCGATGGGAGCGCCGCCGGTGGCGGGAGGAGCGATTCTCCGCGAGTGGCCGCGGTCTGTGTGCAACGCAGGCGCACCG
Organism: Faecousia sp.; assembly: GCA_045540035.1. Taxonomy (GTDB): domain Bacteria; phylum Bacillota; class Clostridia; order Oscillospirales; family Oscillospiraceae; genus Faecousia. The sequence continues at coordinate 64,236 of JAZQGL010000003.1, read as the reverse complement.
TCGCCAAGGCGCACACAGGGCACCGCAACAGTGCGATGACCGCCCGCGGGTCGATGTGCCTCAATCGACCCCTACAAGATGTCTGTAAAGGAGAAAGATATATGAAAGCCCTTCCCTTTTGTTTTTTGTGTGGAAGTGTTGTGTTTTTTAGAGTAGTATGGTAAAATATTTCAAACAAACGAAAGGAAACAGGGAGGAAAACCATTGTGAAAATGTTTACCGTTTCAGAAATAAAAACAGATAAAATTGTAATGGGAAGTCCCCAATATCCTATGTGGACAAGCCAAGAACCCGATATTTATGTTGCTGAGATAGAATATAGCGACGACGAATACAATAAAATCCGCGCCGAGGCGAATCGCTGGAGAATTGACATTGATTTGTACCAAGACGATGACCACGGATATGATCAGCAAAATTCTCATAATGACCTGCACAACAGACCAATTAAGGATGAAGAAATACTGGTGAAAGATGGTTCGTTCTTCGGAATTATTGCGCCGGTAAACAGATCTTTCTATTCAAAGTCTCCTGTTTTTCAAAAAGGCTATGAATATGTGTCGATAAACACAGCGCATATCAAGCACGGACTTTGGCAATATCATAACGGATACTCGTCGGATAACAGTTCCTCTTCCAACGATACGATATATTATCTTCACCCCTTATTTGAAAAGGAATTGTGAGAAGAATCGACGAATGCGTTATAATAGGGCGAAAGTTAAAAACCCGCATAAACACTAGGGTTTTCGCTGGTTTGCCCCATTGAACGCATTGGTGTCAAAACAGGGTTTTTTGGCGGTTTTAGAAAGGAGTAAAATGATATTGTAAATATGCGTCAGAAATCCATACTCTGTTGTAGGCAAATCAAATATTTAGACTGTCACAAAGCCGGATGCGCATTCAAAATCATTCGGCTTTGTGTTTTTGTAAAAATTTTCTAATCGTCTTGATTTATTAATAATCAAGTAGTATAATTAGAACACTCGGTAAAATGAAACTGTTTCCGGGAAGATAAGGAGATGCTTATTTATGAAAAAACTTAGTCTTTTAATTGCACTTTGCATGTTGCTCACTATTGGTGGTGTGTATGCAACTTGGTCCTATGTTGGCTCAACAGATATTATTGATGCCTTTGCAGAAAGCAAAGTAACGATTGCCGATGCTGTAATCGAAGGAACTTACGGTATTTACAAAATCGATAGCAATCTTGTTCTTACTGTAGACCAGGCAAACGATAACCACGAGGCAGAACTCGTTTTTGGTTCTAACAACGACCAACCTGTTTATTTGACGGTAACTTTCACACCTAGTGTAAATGCACCTAAGTCTATTAAGGACAACGCAATTGAGTCTGAGCTTTATTTCGGTGTTACGACGCCTATGCAGTATAAAATGGATGCCGATGGCAGTTATTCCGAAAGCGGAACACCTGTTGATATTTTCAAATTCAAGAATCCCGGAAACGGAAGACTTGATAACACATTTACATGGACAAAGAACGGTGATGGCACCTTTACATATACTTTGAATGTGGATGCATTGAAGGAACAGATTTCCCTCTCTCAGACTTTCGTTTTGGATATCAAGGCAGAGCATGACGCTTTCCGTACTGCCCTTGCAGGAAATATTGTTGCTAGAGTAACTGACGGTACCGTTAACTAAGTATACTAAGTATAAATCTAACACCGATATGGCCGTCAAATAGCTATATCGGTGTTTATTATTTGTTTGGAAAATTCAGTATGAAAATGACACCGTATGAGATTTACGTCTTCGTTCTGTGCTTTATTGTATTTTCGCTTTTGACGGCGATGTTTACCTATTTAATCACATCCATCACCAAAATGGAGTTGGAGCTGATTCAGCACGGACACAGAGATGAAGCAATCAAAAAAGAACTGAATAAAAAGAGAAAAGAAAACCGAGTTTTCCTCTGGGTTAACAGAATTGTCTCACTATTGTTGTGTGTTATCTTTGTAACGGCATTCTCTTTTGCTGTATACATTCGCGCAACGCAAGATCGCCCTGCCAACGGAATCCCATCCATTAAGGTGGTCAAAAGCGAGTCTATGGCCAAGAAGTATTCGGGGAATGCATATCTATTCGACAATGATCTTAACGATCAATTCCAGATGTTTGATGTCGTGGTTTGTAATCACCTTCCTGCTGAGGATGAACTGAAGTTATATGACATTGTGGTGTACAAGCAGGAAGATCTGTATGTCATTCACCGTATCGTTGGCATTGAAGAGCCGAATGAAAACCATCCAAGCGTAAGGCATTTTTTGCTTCAGGGTGATGCGGTGGAGAATCCGGACAAGTTCCCCGTGCTATACAGTCAGATGCAAGGAATTTATGAAGGTAATCGTATTCCGTTTGTCGGCAGTTTCATATTGTTTTTACAGTCTCCTGCCGGATGGCTGTGTGTACTGCTGGTAATCTTTTCTATGATAGTAACGCCGATTGTGGAAAAAAAGATAAAAGAAGCAACGGAAAAACGTATTTCTGCTTTTTCGGATCAGTTGCAGAAAGATGCAAAAGAGGAGGAATCCGAATGGGCAGAAGCATAATGCGATATACGGCGTTTCTGTGCAGCTTGTTTGTTCTTGCCTCTGTAGGCGGAGTTTTCGCCACGTGGTATTACACCTATGAAACCGCTCCGAATGCGCAAGAAAATTTGAGTGTTTCTCTGTCAGATTTTGAGTGGAAACCGGAAGAAATCCTTCCGACAGAATCGGAAATAGGCGAAAATCACTTGGCTTTGATTGAACTTATTCTGAACGAAAGCAACAAGGGATATGGTTTGAATTACGACAATAAACATGTGCTTGAAGGATATTTGGACAAGTATGGCCTTGTTTTTTCTAACCAAAAGGTTTCAGGAGGAAACTTAAAATTTGTTTCTGACGAAACAAATCAACTGTATTATTGTGTAGAAAAAATAAGCGACACTATGTATTATGCCTACACATTTTCCTTTAGTGATTTGAACTCGGTAAAAGGTACAGCTGCAGTGATGCCGGTGTACCGAACAGTCCTTGAAAAAACGGATAAATGGCGCGCACCAAGAAGCTACTTCGGTTATGCGCAAACCAAATTATTGCGTGCTTTTGGGGCAGAAAATACCCCCGGAACACTTGAGTATTCCATTGATGTCAGCACATGGGCGCAATGAGGCTATTTTATCACGCAAACTTCTTATAGTTATTCAATTAGGGCGATGGCTTTTGAGGTCGTCGCCCTTTTTCTGCGCCCAATTTGCATACTTAAAAAGAAAATCCTGCGGTATAATCTCCGTGAGTTTACAGATACTAACAGCGTAATTTGTAAAATGATTGTAGGGGAGCGATGGGAGCGCCGCTGGAAACCCGCATAAACACTAGGGTTTTCGCTGGTTTTCCCCATTGAACGCATTGGTGTCAAAATAGGGTTTTTCGGCGGTTTTATACATAGCAAAAGCGAGGGAAATTTCACCTCGCTTGCTCCTCGTTTTTGAATAGTGCATACAGTAAAATTGATATTGATATTATTTCAAGTGAAAGAAACGTTATGTCAAACCATGTTGCATTGTTGGTTTCTTTTACACTTGGAGAATATGCATGTTCATTTAGCAAAACCAATTCCCACTCGTTATCCTCGCTATCGTAAAAATAGGCTGTCTCGTTTATTTCAACACTATCTAAACCTTCTGTGTTTAAATATCCGCCATTAGAAAAGATAACTTTTTCAATATAATAATATGTATAAGTTCTTTCTTTGCCCTCTCCCACTTCTTCGCTTTCTTTTTCAATTCGTATTTGAGCAGGTAATGTATAAGTTTTACCGTAATCACTTGTTGCCTCTACATAGAAGCAATATGTTCCTTCTGGCTTTAGCTTTAAATTATTAATTCCCACGAATTGATGTATGGTTGTGTTTGTTAACAATAGAGCTATCGAAGATACAATTAAAATGATTTGAGACCATTTACCTGCAATGCCATAAAGTTCGCACCCTATTTCATCAATCCATTCTTTAAAAGTCCATTTTTGTTTCTTAAAAAATCCTTTTATTGCTTGATATGTATAGTATAGAACTATTAGAATGGAAAAATCAGCAACAAAAGAGATGTATTTTAATAAATGATAAAAAAACATAATTATCACCTTTTTCTTTCGCCGTTCCTGTATTATATCATATCCGGGCCAAAAAGTAAATCTGCCAGTATAAATCTTCCCCTTTTACAAATAATAGCATCGTAATTTGTAAAATTATTGTAGGGAACGGCCTGTGTGCCGTTCCGCATTGCAAAACGAAACAGGAACGACACATAGGTCGTTCCCTACGGGAAAAGGAGAAAGATATATGAAAGCAACTGGCATTGTCAGAAGAGTGGAGGAATATGGTATAATAGGACAAAAGTCGACAAAATCCGCATAAACACTATGGTTTTCGCAGGTTTGTCCCACTGAACGCATTGGTGTCAAAACAGGGTTTTCGGTAGTTGTTGTACATAGCAAAAGCGAGGTGAATTTCACCTCGCTTTCATTACATTACGGAATTTCTATTGTTAGTTTGGTTTCGGTATAATCTTCACCGGTAAGGTAGGTGATTATCGCGTTGTTATCGCTGTCAAATTCACACCCAAGTGCAAAATCTGCAGCGACAGGTGAAACATGTTCAAGTTCATATACTTTGTAATATGCTGACTTGTCAAATATACTTTGAACTATAATGAAATGCCCGCCTTCTTCATAATCGGCACAAACAACATAGTCGCTATATGTACCTAAAACATAATTGAATGTTTCAGAAACTTTACTGGTTTCAACATCGCAATAAACCGCCCAGTTTGTAGAAAGCCCAGTTCCGGTTTGAGTTTTTAGCTCGTAAACACTAACAGCTATTTGATTAATTAAAGGCTCTCGAACAACGTTTTCTTTTTTGAATAATATATTGTTATTCAAATCATAGAAGGAATAAGAATATGTATTGTTCTCGTTTTTTGATGAGGTGTACAAGTCTGCTAAAGTTTTGTTGTTTTTATCTTTTATGTCAGTAGTAAGTAATGGACCAATTTCTTTCATAGTAATTGTACCAATTTCATTGCTTGGGACAATTTGATAGGTATCTAATAATTTATTGTTTTCCAATTCCATCAATATGTAGTAGTCCGATGTGTTATGAACGATGACTTTATCTTGATGATCGTTTGCAATATAAAAAGCCGTTGCATCTTTTGTGTTTTCTTTTCCAGCCATACTAAACATACTGCACAGGAAAACAATACCCGAAATTAGCAAGGCAAATGTCATAAGATTCCTTCTAAAGACAGCATAAGGTCCTTTTTCGTGACTTTCAAATTCCTCAATTGCTTTTTTTCCGGCATTGTCTGAATGTTTTTTCCATTTTTCAGAATATGAGATTTTTTCTTTTATGAATAATAGAGGTGCCAAAAAAGTATAGACAAAGAAGCCAACATACATTATCAGGATGATAGCAAGACTAATATTGAACTTTTTTACTACCGCAAAATTCATTGTGAACATAACTGCAAACCAGATAGATACATTGATCAGTCTTATTGCCGTAAAACTTCTTGCATCTTTTGATGCTTCCAAAATTGGACGAAGAAAAATTACCATAAAATATAAAACCGTTAGTGCCATAAAAGAAATTTCAATTACACTACGAAGGCTTAGGTCAACATAGGATAGAGGAATGCCTAAATAGGTTAATTTACCCTTTTGATAATTAAAAGCAAATAAATATGCTAAGCCTATAAATAAGGAAATTATAATTCCATTTTCAAGAATGGTATTAAACACCTTTTTCATAAAATCACCCTTTATTATCGTAGCACAATCAACTTAAAAAGTAAATCCTGCGGTATAATCTCCGCTTGTTTACAGATACTAACAGCGTAATTTGTAAAATTATTGTAGGGGAGCGATGGGAGCGCCGCCGGTGGCGGGAGGAGCGACCAGAGCGAGTGGCCGCGGTCTGTGTGCAACGCAGGCACACCGTCGCCAAGGCGCACACAGGGCACCGCAACAGGGCGATGACCGCCCGCGGGTCGATGTGCCTCAATCGACCCCTACAAGATGTCTGTAAAGGAGATAGAAAAATTATGAAGGCTACTGGCATTGTCAGAAGAGTGGACGATTTGGGAAGAATTGTGATTCCTAAGGAAATTCGGAGAACCCTCCGCATAAGGGAGGGCGATCCGCTGGAAATCTACACAGAAAAGGACGGCGGGGTGATCTTCCGCAAGTATTCGCCTATGGGGGATCTGCAGGATTTTGCCAGCCAGATGTGTGAGGCCATCGGCGCCAATACCGGTCACGTGGCGGCGGTGTCGGACCGGGACAGCATCATCGCCCTTGCCGGTGCGCCCCGGCGGGAACTGATGGACAAGCCCAATTCTCAGGAACTGGACCGGCTGATGGAGCAGCGGAAAAACTACCGCTATATGCCCGGCGACACATTGCTCCCCGCAACCGAAGGGTCTGACAAGTACCATTTGGGGGTGGCGGCGCCGATTTTGAGCCAGGGCGACCTGATGGGCTGTGTGATGCTTTTGATGGCGGAAGATGACAAACCTTTGGCGGAATCTGATCAGCGACTTGCACAAACGATTGCCGGATTTCTGGGAAAACAGATGGAAAATTGAATTTAAAAACGAAAAAACAACCTCCCGTTACAAGATGCAACCATCTTGCAACGGGAATTTTCCGGGCTAAAACCCGGAGAAACACTCCACATCGGCAGGGGAATAGGGGGCAAAACCGGCAAAACAGCGGGAATTTGTGAAAATTGCACATATAAAAGGGGTTGACTTGTGGTTACATTTATGCTATAATTCGTAACCGGTTGTAACTTTTAGGTTGTTGGGACGCGAGTTCCCAGAGCCTCTTGAAAGGAATTTTATCATGACCAAGTCGAAAAATTTGGGAATGCGAATATTGTGTCTGACCCTGACGCTGGTGTGTCTGCTGGCTTGCGTACCCGGTGTGGCGGCTGCCCCTGAGGCAAAGCCCCAGACCCTGACCACTTTGGTCCGCAACGGCGCCAACCACGGCGCGTTTGTCATCGGTCAGATGGAAAACGGCACACAAGTTACCGTGCTGAGCAGTCAGGGCGCGTTCTACAAGGTGGACTGCCACGATATGACCGGCTATGTTGCAATGTCCCAGATCCGTCAGACAGAAGACGGCAAGTATTACATAAACTGTCAGCGCCACTCATCCGAGACTTCCGTTTTGGAATATACGGACTATGCCGATGCGCTGACTATGCGCCACTCCCTGCTGGAACTGGCACAGAAACAACTGGGCAAGCCCTACATCTACGGCAGCACCGGTACCGCCGGCTTTGACTGCTCCGGGCTGATGCTGTATCTGTTTGCCAACCACGGCGTGTCTCTGCACCGCCGCGCCAGCGAACAGTTGCAGGATGGCATTGTGGTTGCCAGAGAGGGTCTGCAGGTAGGCGACCTGATCTTCTTCCGGGAGTCTTGGGATCCCTGCGCCGCATCCCACGTTGGCATCTACGCCGGTAACAACCAGATCATTCACGCCGGTTCCCGGGGCATTGAGTATGCGGATCTGGATGGCTCTTATTACGCTGACAATTATCTGTGCGCCCGCCGTGTGGTCAACACCGGCAGCGCCCAACTGCAGACACCTGCCACCGCCGTGACCGCCAACAGCGCCGTGGCCCGCACCGTGGCTCCCGGACGCAGAACCGCAAAATGAAATAAAAGACCGACTGGGTATGTATCATAACCCGGTCGGTCTTTTTTAATGCAAAATGATAAATGATAAATGCAACAGAAAATGTAGGGCGGACCCTTGGGTCCGCCGCGGCGGGGTCAAGACACCGCCCTACCGTATGATTTCAAAATAGGTGGCGATTTCATAAATCGGCAACTATCCCAGTTGTTCTTTTGCCAGACGGACATAGTTTTCCGCGTCGGCGTGGATGTAGTCGATCTGGGCGCTTGTCAGGGGCTTGACCACCTGCGCGGGATTGCCCAGCAGCAGTGACCCTGCCGGGGCGTTCATTTTGCCGGTGACCACGCTGCCTGCGCCGACTAAGCAGTGATCGCCCAGCACCGCGCCGTCCAGAATAATGGCGCCCATACCGATGACACAATCGTCTCCGACGCGGCAGCCGTGCAGGATCGCGCCGTGACCGATGGAGCAGCCTTTGCCCACGGTCACCGCCTCGTGGAGCACGCAGTTGTCCTGCACATTGGTATTGTCCCCCAGGGTGATCGTTCCGCTGTCACCGCGCAGCACCGCGCCGTACCAGATGCTGACATTTTCTCCCAGAGAAACGTCGCCGATAACGGTGGCGTTTTTTGCAATATAAACCTTCTTATCCATTAGTGAGAATGGCTCTGCTCCACTTCGCTGTGGCTGACGATCTCGCCGCTGGCTGCCACCAGATAGTCATAATGATGACCGTCTACGGTGACATAGATGCTGTAGCCGGGGACGCTGCCGGAGGCAATGTGGATGTGGGCGCTGCTCAGATCGTCTACGCTGACACCCAGATCCTTGGCCACGATCTTCAGAGCCTGCTCCTGGGAAATGACTTTATTGCCGCAGCCTGCCAGCAGACCCAGCGCCAGAGTCAGTACCAATACAAATGCAATGATTTTCTTCATAATATTTTCTCCTTTAAACGCCCAACAGCAGCCGGGCAAATAAGAAATATACCAACAAAGACAGTGCGTCTACGATGGATGTGATAAAGGGACTTGCCATTACGGCAGGGTCCAGGTTCAGCGCCTTGGCGAACAGCGGCAGGGCAGCGCCTACCAGTTTTGCCGCCAGCACCGTAACGAACAGCGCAAGGCAAACCACCGCGTTGATCATCAGGGTGATATCGGTGTTGCCCAGCAGCAGCCGGTCCACCAGCCAGATCTTGACGAAACACACGACGGCCAGCGCCGCGCCGCAAAGCACCGCTGTGCGGATCTCTTTCCACAGAACCCTGGCAAGATCGTCCAGGTGCAGTTCGTTCAGACTCAATGCGCGGATCACCGTAACAGAGGACTGAGAGCCGGAGTTACCGCCGGTACCCATCAGCATAGGGATAAAGGCGATCAGCGCTGCCTGGGCAGCCAGAGCGCTCTCAAAAGATGTGATGATCATTCCTGTAAATGTGGCGGATACCATCAATAGCAGCAGCCAGGGGATACGGTTTTTAAACAGATGGAACACGGAACTTTTCAGATATGTCTTTTCCGACGGCAACATACCGCCCATGATCTCCATATCCTCCGTGACCTCTTCTTCCAGGACCTCCATAGCATCGTCAAAGGTGACGATACCCACCATCCGGTTTTCGTTGTCTACCACCGGCAGCGCAAGGAAACTGTACTTGGCGAACATCTTCGCCACTTCTTCCTGGTCGGTATGGGTGCCTACGGAGATCAGGTTCGTCTCCATGATCTCGGTGACTTTCATTTCGTCATCGGGACACAGCAAAAGGTCCTTCACCGTCACCAGACCCAGCAATTTCCTGCCCTCGGTGACATAGCAGGTGTAGATGGTCTCTTTGTCGAAACCCTGACGGCGGATTCGCAGGATGCTCTCCTCCACGGTCATTTGGGGGCGCAAAGAGACATACTCCGTGGTCATCATCGAGCCGGCGGAGTTTTCCGGGTAGCGCAGGATCTGATTGATAGACCGGCGCATCTCCGGGTCTGCCTGCCGCAAAATACGCTTGACCACATTGGCGGGCATTTCCTCCACCAGTTCGGCGGCGTCGTCGGCATACAGTTCGTCTACGATCTCTTTCAGTTCGTTGTCGGAAAAGCCCCGGATCAGGATCTCCTGGGCATCCGGTTCCATTTCCACAAAGGTGTCAGCGGCCATCTCCTTGGGAAGAAGACGGAACAGCAGAGGGATCTGCTGCGCGTCCAGATCGGAGAATACCGCCGCAATGTCTGCCGGATTCATAGTCACAAGAATGTCCCGCAGGGTCTTGTATTTCTTGTCGCTAAGCATTCCGATCAGCGCTTTTTCTACGATTTCAAAGCGTTCACTCACGGTTTTTCCTCCTCATTTTTATAGTGAAATGAGGCAAGATATCGGTTGCGTACCGGCAAGACTCTGTCGCTCTGAGCAAAGGCACCGTTTGCCTGCTGCATCTGCTCAGAACGGCAGAATCTGTGTTATTTTTGGCTGGCACGCTCGGTCCGGTAAATTGCCACTACTGCCTGCGTCCATTATTTTCCCTCCTTTGTTAGGCTATTGTGGTTCGAATCCCCAGAGCCTATTATGTTTATTTTATTCCCAAACCCGTAACTTGTCAATCAAATTCGGTTTATCGATCCTAATCTGTTGCGTCCGTGATACACCGTAGGGGCGGATTCCATATCCGCCCGCACAGATCAGCCCTATACTGGGGAGTTTCCAATGAGATTGCCACAACCAGTCTGCGGACTGGTTTCGCAATGACAGAAGGCGGAGCGTCGAAGGCGGCGCCTAAAGCCTCCCCTGCAAGGGGAGGTGCCCCCAAAGGGGGCGGAGGGGTTGAAAGAAATCCCTCCACCGCTGACGCGGTCCCCCTCCCTTTACAAGGGAGGCTTTGCGTTATATCCTCTAATCTCTAATCAACGGATCGATAAATTGGAATTTGTTGCGTCAGAAACACCGCAATTTTGCATTTATCATTTTGCATTTTGCATTAAAAAAGCACCCCGTGTTGGGGTGCTTTTTTATTAGATGGGGTAATCCTCAGGGAACAGGGTGTGCCACAGCAGCAGAACGACGTCGTTGTTGTTGACGCTGCCGTCGCGGTTGATGTCAACATTGCCGGAGATGGGATAATCGTTGGGGAACAGAACGTGCCACAGCAGCAGGACAACGTCGCTGTTGTTGATGCTGTCGTCGCCGTCCAGGTCGCCGGTGACAGAGCCGCCGACAAAGTGGATGTAAGCGTTCTCCAGCGCCTCGTTGCCGGCAGGAGATTTATCGATCTGATCCCATTCAGCCTTGGTGCCGTTGAAGTACACATCGGTCAGGCCTTTGCAGCCGGCAAATGCGTTATCTTCAATGAATTCTATAGTGGAGGGGATGTAGATCTCCTTCAGGCTGCTGCAGCCGGCGAAGGTGTTGCAATAAACAGCGTAGATGCCCTCGGGCAGAGCGATGCTCTGAAGTTTGGCGCAACCGTGAAAAGCGTAGGGTCCAATGTGATAGACGCTGTCGGGGATGTTGACGCCCTCCAGGAACTCACACCACGCAAATGCAGAGTGAGCGATCTCGGCAACGGGATAGCCGTCAAAGGTGTGGGGAATGTAGACATCGCTTACAGTCCAGTCGCAACTGAGCACGACAGCCTGACCGTATACGACATCGATCACCAGGGGTTCTTCGCCGCCGTAGACATAATCGTCAACGAAGATGTCGGACTCGGTTGCCAGAGCCTCAGGGCCCAGCAGAGTGATGCCTGCTACCAGCACCAGTGCCAGCAGAAGCATAGGGATTACTTTTTTCAGAGTGTTCATTGCTGTTTCCTCCTAAAATTTATATGATGGGTCTATTCTACGCCTAAAACCAGAATTTGTCAAATAAATTCCCTGATTATCGAACAGTTTAATGCAGGGCGGAGTCTTGAACCCGCCGGACAAAAACACCTCTGCCAACGGCGCAGTTCGATAATCCTCCGGTTTGTCGAATTGCTGAGCGAATTTGCAGGCGTGGCGGTGGGCTTTGGTGATTTTGCCATATTTTTGTCTAAAACTTTAGCAAAAATGTCCCTTTCATTCGCAGGAAAAATATGATATGGTATGCGTGGGGAAATTCGCCCCCTAAAATGAATGTAGATCCAATGTAAATCATTTTTATACATAAGGAGTTGTGATTATGTATTTCCAGAAAAAACGCTGCATCGCAATGCTTTTGGCAGGTGGTCAGGGCAGCCGTCTGAAGGTGCTGACGGAGAAGACTGCCAAGCCTGCCGTTCCTTTCGGCGGGAAATATCGCATTATCGATTTCCCTCTGTCCAACTGTGTCAATTCCGGCATCGATACCGTGGGTATCCTGACCCAGTATCAGCCGTTGGAACTGAATGAATATATCGGCAACGGTCAGCCCTGGGGTCTGAACAAGTCCCAGGCCAATGCCCAGGTTCTGCCCCCTTACGAGCGCCACGACAAGAAGAGCGGCTGGTATAAAGGCACAGCCAACGCCATTTATCAGAACATCGACTTCATCGACCGTTACAACCCCAAGTATGTGGTGGTGCTGTCCGGCGACCATATCTATAAAATGGATTACGCCCAGATGGTGGATTTCCACGAGCATAACGGCGCTGCCTGCACCATCGCGGTCCGTGATGTACCGCTGGAGGAGGCCAGCCGTTTCGGCATTCTGAACACCAACCCCGACGGCTCGATCTACGAGTTTGAGGAAAAGCCCGCCAAGCCCAAGTCCACCAATGCCTCTATGGGTATTTACGTGTTCAACTGGGACATTCTGCGCAAGTTCCTCATTGAGGACGAGGAAGACCCCAACTCTTCCAATGACTTCGGCAAGAACATCATTCCCAACCTGCTGGGCGCCGGTCACAAACTGATGGCTTACACCTTCAACGGCTACTGGAAAGATGTGGGAACCATCGACTCTCTGTGGGAAGCCAATATGGAACTGCTGGGCAAAGATCCGGCGTTTAACATCCGCGGCGATGAAAAGTTCAAGATCTACGCCCGTAACAGCGCTCTGCCCTCCTCTTATATCGACGGCGGCGCAAAGACCGTTAACTGCTTCATCGCCGAAGGCAGTGAAGTCTACGGCACGGTCCGTCACAGCATTATTTCCACTGGCTGTACCGTCGGCGAAGGCGCGCTGGTAGAAGACAGCGTGGTAATGCCCGGTGTCACCATTGAGTCCGGCGCCATTGTCCGTCACGCCATTCTGGGCGAGGGCAGCAAGGTCTGCCGGGGCGCTGTCATCGGCGGCGCATACGGTCCCGGAGAGAAGAAGAAAATCAGCGTTACCAGCAAGAATTCTGTGGTAGAGGCCAACGCCGTGCTGCTGCCCGGCGAAATGCTGTAAGGAGGGTAAGGCAATGAATGTAACCGGTATTATTTTTGCAAATGACGGCTCCCTGGGCGAACTGACTGCCCAGCGTACTATGGCAAGCCTTCCCTTTGGCGGCCGCTACCGTCAGGTAGACTTTGCCCTGTCCAATCTGGCCTGCGCCGGCATCCGCCGTGTGGGCATCGTTACCCGTCACAGTTATCAGAGCCTGATGAACCACGTAGGTTCCGGCGAAGAGTGGGGCTTAGAGATGGAAGAAGGCGGTCTTGAGTATCTGACGCCCTTCTCCTCTTCCAAGACTTCTGACTACCGTGGCAAACTGGAAAGTTTGCACGCCGCCATGTCCTTCCTGAATTACAGCCCCGAGGACGATTATGTTGTGATGATCGACTCTGCGGTTCTGTGCAATATCGACATCAAGGCTGTGCTGGACGCGCATATCGCCAGCGGTAAGGACATCACCGTGGTCACCAAGGCCGGCATTGCCGACGGCAATAAGAAACTGGACCTGGCTGTCAAACTGGGCAAGGACGGTCAGATCGCCGATATGGTGGTGGACTACGCCGCAGCGCCCGACTACGAAGCCTCTATGGACATCTTCGTGCTGAGTACCGCCTGGCTGATCCGTCAGGTGAAGGAACATATCGCCCACAATCTGTATCATATGGACCGGGATCTGGTAATGGGTCTGTGGCAGAAGGGCGAAGCCACCGTCAATGTCTATTCCTTTAACGGTCTTGCTATGTACAACGAGTCTGTGGAAGAGTACTTTGCCAACAGCCTCTCTCTGGTGGACAAGGAGGTCCGTCAGGATCTGTTCGGCGGCAACCATCCGGTCTACACCAAGGTCCGTGACCGTGTGCCTACTTTCTACGGCGAAAACTGCAGCATTGAAAACTGCTCCGTGGCAGACGGCTGTATGCTGGGCGGTACGGTGAGAAATTCCGTTCTGTTCCGTCAGGTCACCGTTTACCCCACTGCAGTGGTGGAAAACAGCGTAATTATGAACGATGCTGTCATCGGTGAAAACTGCGAACTGCGCTATGTGATCCTGGACAAGGATGTTACGGTCCGTCCCGGCTCCAAACTCATCGGTACACCTGCCAACCCCGTGTTCATCAAACGAGGTGAAGTGGTATGAAAATAGCCCTTTTGGCTTCTGAGGCTGCGCCTTATGCCAAGTCCGGCGGTCTGGGCGATGTGATGGAGGCGCTTCCTGCTGCGCTGCAGCGGCTGGAGGGCAATCAGGTGGTCCTGATGCTGCCTTACTATCAGAAGATCAAGCAAAACCCCAAGTATGAAGTAGAGCAGGTGGCACAGTTCTATGTGTCTTTGGGCTGGCGTCAGCAGTACTGCGGCGTGATGCGCCTGAAAAACCGCGCCGACGGCGTGCAGGTCTACTTCCTGGATAATATGTACTATTTCGGTGGCCGTGGCGGTCCGATCTACGGCGATATGGATGACGGCGAGCGGTACGCCTTCTTCTCCAAGGCTTGTCTGGATGCGCTGGTGGCGCTGGATTATATCCCCGATGTGATCCAGTGCAACGACTGGCAGACTGCCCTGGTGCCTACCTTCCTGGCATCTCAGTACCACCCCTTCTTCCACGGCACAAAGTGTATGTTCACCATTCACAATGTGGAATATCAGGGCTGGGCAAGCGGCGAATTTTTCGACGATGTGCTGTCGCTGCCCTGGGAGTACCGGGCTTGTCTGGACTTAGGCGGCGCGGTGAATATGATGAAGGGAGCCATCGAGACGGCGCACCTGGTCACCACCGTGTCGGAGACTTACTCCCGGCAACTGATGTATCCTTACTATGCCCACGGTCTGGACGGTATTTTGTCCAATGCCGCCTGGAAACTCACCGGCATTACCAACGGCATCGATGTAAACACCTTCAACCCGGACACCGACCCGGCACTGCCTGCCCACTACAACGCAGAAAACTTTGCCCAGGGCAAGGCTGTCTGTAAGGCGGCGCTGCAGCAGGAAGTGGGTCTTCCCCAAAAGGCAGACACGCCTTTGTTGGTTATGGTTACCCGTCTGGCAGGGCATAAGGGTCTGGACCTTCTGTGCTACATCGCCCGCAGACTCCTTTGGGAAAAGGATTGCCAACTGCTGATTCTGGGTACGGGTGAAAGCAAGTTTGAAGAATTCTTCCGGGAACTGGCACGGGAATTCCCGGACCGTGTGGCGGCTAAGATCACCTTCGATCTTGGTCTGGCCGCCCGGATCTATGCCGGCGGCGATATCTATCTGATGCCGTCCAAGTCCGAGCCCTGCGGTCTGAGCCAGATGAACGCGATGCGTTACGGCACAGTTCCCGTGGTCCACGCCACCGGCGGTCTGAAGGATACCGTTCCCCCGGCTGACGAAAACGGTCAGGGCGGTCTGGGCTTTACCTTTGAAAGTTACAATGCCGACGATTTCTACGGCGCGCTGTGCCGCTGTCTGGATCTGTACACCGGCAACCGGGAGGGCTTTGCAGCCCTGCAGAAGCGCTGTATGGAGCAGGACTTCAGTTGGGATAAACCTGCCCAGAAATATATGGAACTGTTTACCCGTATGCGGGAACATATGTAAAAATTTTCCGGGGCGGCACCCGCCCCGGCAACATTTTTCAGTGCAAAGTTCACAGTGCACAGTTCACAGTTAAGGTGTCGGCTTTGCCGACAAATTCAAATATATCCGCGTAGCGGATACCACAACTATGCATTGTGCACTCTGCACTGTGCACTATACACCCACGCATTTTATTTTTAATATCGGGAGCACATCTATGCGTATTCTTTTCGATTCTCAAAATCCCTTATATAAAACCCCCTTCGGCTGTATCGCCCAGGGGGAAAAATGCTGCCTGCGTATTCACATTCCGGAATCTGTAGGCGCAACAACGGTTTTCTGTGTACTGCAGCACGAAGACGGCAGCCTTTGCAGGGAAGTGCCTTTGACAGCGCTGGAGCAGCGGGGCGCATATCAGGTGTTCGGCGGCGATTTTACATTGACGCCGGGGCTTTACTTTTACTATTTCCGCATCACCGGCGCCACCGGTACATTCCGGCTGTTCAAGCAGGGAAATGACACCAATATGGAGGCCGGCGATCTGTGGCAGTTGACCTGCTATCCTGGGGATTTTGTTACTCCGGACTGGGCAAAGGGCGCGGTGATCTATCAGATCTTCCCGGACCGGTTTCATAAGTCCGGTGACTGTGACCTGACCGGCAAGTTAACGCCTTACGAGGTCCACGAAAACTGGGATGAGGAGATCGTCTGGCAGCCCACGGAGAAAGGAGAAGTGCTGAACAACGACTTCTTCGGCGGCAATTTCCGGGGCATTGCCGAGAAAATGGAATATATCGCCTCTTTGGGCGTGACCATACTGTATTTAAATCCCATCAGCAAGAGTTTTTCCTCCCACCGCTACGATACCGGCGACTACAAGACCCCGGATCCGATGCTGGGTACAGAGGAAGATTTTCAGGCGATGTGCGATGCTGCCCACCGTTACGGCATCAAAGTGATCTTGGACGGCGTGTACTCCCACACCGGCTCCGACAGCCTTTACTTTAACAAAAAGGGCAGTTTCGGGGAAGGCGGCGCATATAATACCCAAAATTCGCCGTATTACAGTTGGTATCAATTTCAGCAATACCCGGACAAGTATGTCAGTTGGTGGGATTTTGATACCCTGCCCACCGTCAACAAAATGGATCCGGCCTTTGTGGAATATGTGATCACCGGGCGCGACAGCGTCATCGCCCACTGGCTGAATTTGGGCGCAGACGGCTTCCGGCTGGATGTGGTGGACGAACTGCCCAACGAATTTGTGGACATTATGAAAAAGCATCTGCGCGAACTCCGCCCGGATGCCCTTTTGATGGGCGAGGTGTGGGAAGATGCTTCCAACAAACTGGCTTACGGTGTCCGCCGCCGGTACTTTGTGGACGGCACTTTGGACAGCGTAATGAACTATCCCTATCAAAAAGCCATCATCGCATTCCTGCGGGGCTATGACGACGGCAGGAATTTCCGCAGCACGGTGCTGTCCATTCTGGAAAACTACCCCCGTCAGGTGGTAGATTGCAATATGAATATGCTGGGCACCCACGATACCGCCCGGATCCTTACCAAACTGGTGGAAGATCCCAGCGATGACCGGGCTGTCCAGGCAAAACGCAGTTTGAGCCCAGAGCAGTTGCGTCTGGCAAAGGAACGGCTGCGTCTGGCAACGGTGCTGCAATTTGCTCTACCCGGCTGTCCCAGTATTTACTACGGCGACGAGGCAGGTATGGAGGGCGGAAAAGATCCCTTCAACCGCCGCACTTACCCCTGGGGAAAAGAGGATAAGGCGCTGCTTGCCCACTTCCGGGCGCTGGGCGGTCTGCGAAAAGAAAGCGATGCCCTGCGGCTGGGCGACCTGGAATTTATCAGCGCCGGAGACGGTCACCTTGGCTTCAAGCGGACTTGGGAAGGCAAAACTATCAGAATTTATGTAAACCAAAATGAGCAGCCCTGGGAAGTTCCCGGCGGGCGGTTGCTGCTGGGTCACAACTTGCGCAATGTGGCGCCGGAATGGGTCAGTTTGAGCCATATGGGCTGGTGCATCGTGGAGGACGCATAAATGGAAAGAGAGACTTTTTTCAGCGGCTATTGCCGGTGTATGGACAGCAGCCGCACCGTGGCGGTGGAGGCAGAGGGGAAAGAACTTCTCTTTGCCGATTGCGACTATGCTGCCTGCCCCTACGCGGAAAACTGCCCCATCGGCAAAAACATCACCGCTTTTTTGCGGAAGGATTGATTTCCTGTTTGTTGGATCTATTGAATCGATAAAAGTGCACAGGTCACAGTGCACAGTGCACAGTTGCGGTGTGCGCAAAGCGCACTTATTCAAATGATTTTCTGAAAGAAAATACCACAATTGTCCATTGCGTGCGTTTGCATGGGAAAAGGAAAATTTGTTTATTTGGCAGGGCGGGACGCGCCTTGGGCATATTCTGTATAAATATATCGGTATTAAAGTACTTTTTGAGAAAAAGAGCCGATTTTATAGACAAAATGTTGCAAATATAGTATGATATAAACAGTGGGGCTGTCACTATGGCTTCCCCACTGTTTACTATTGCGAGGTGAAAGTTATGGCGTTATCGTTTTTTGGCGGTATTCACCCCAAAGAGAATAAATTTTATGCGGAAAACGCGGCGGTGCAGGAATTTCCTGCGACGGATCTGGTGGTACTGCCTATGCAGCAGCACATCGGCGCGCCCTGTCAGCCCTTGGTAAAAAAGGGCGATACGGTCACTATGGGTCAGAAGATCGGTGACAATCAGGGCCTGTGCGTGCCGGTCCACGCCAGTGTTTCCGGTACGGTCAAGGCTGTGGAGCTGCGGGCCCACACCAACGGCAGCAAGGTGATGAGCGTGGTCATCGAAAATGATCACCGGTATACCCTCTGTCCTGATATCCAGCCCCGCACACCGGAGCAGGCAGAAAAACTGACGGCCCAGGAACTGATGGATATTATCCGGGAGGCCGGCATTGTGGGTATGGGCGGCGCGGCCTTCCCCACCCACGTAAAACTCAGTTCCGGTCTGGGTAAGGTGGATACCATCATCGTCAATGTGTCCGAGTGTGAGCCTTACATCGTGGCAGACGACCGGCTTTGCCGGGAGTACCCCGCCGAGGTGATCTCCGGATTGAAGATCGTAATGAAGGTGCTGGGTCTGCCCACTTCCCACATTGCCATTGAGAGCAATAAGCCCCAGGCAGCCAAGGCGCTGCGGGATGCGCTGACCGAGGGCGACGGTGTCCAGGTGGATGTGCTGCCTGCCAAGTATCCCCAGGGCGCAGAAAAGCAACTGATCAAAGCCGTCACCGGCAGGGAAGTTCCCTCCGGCGGTCTGCCGGCAGCGGTGGGCTGCGCGGTGTTCAATGCGGCAACCTGCAAGGCGATCCACGATGCGGTGTATCTGGGTATGCCCCTGATCAAGCGTATTGTTACGGTGTCCGGTGACATTATTATGGAGCCGAAAAACCTGATGGTCCCTCTGGGCGTAGATTTCAATACATTGATCGATGCCTGCGGCACCAGCGAAAATCCCTATAAAGTGCTGTCCGGCGGCCCGATGATGGGCGCTGCCCAGTATGATCTGGCGGTAACGGTGATCAAAGGCACCAACGCCATCACCACTTTGGGTGAGAAGAACCGTTTCAATGTGGATCAGGCTGCCTGCATTCGCTGCGGCAAGTGTATCGATGCCTGCCCTATGAAACTGATGCCGGTGCTGATGTTCAAATCTATGGCTGCCGGCGATCCGGCGGAAATGATGGCTGTGAATATGATGGACTGCATCGAGTGCGGCTGCTGCGCGTTTATCTGCCCAGCAGGTGTGCCGTTGGTGCTGGGATTCAAAGCCGGTAAACATATGATCCGGGAAGCCGCTGCTGCGGCTGCCAAAAAGTAAGGAGGCGGGAAAATTGGCACAAATGCGTTATTTCTACGAACTGACCATTTCCAGTTCGCCCCATATCCACGCCCCCGCTTCTACCCGGACCATTATGCGCGATGTGATCATTGCGCTGATGCCTGCCCTTGCCGGCAGCGTGTATTTCTTCGGTTTCCGGGCGCTGATGGTCACCCTGATCAGCGTGGCTGCCTGCGTGTTTTTCGAGTGGGGCTGGTGCGCCATTCGAAAGAAAAAGAATAAACTGTACGATCTTTCTGCCATCGTTACCGGCATTCTGATCGCGTTCGTCTGCCCGGTGACCATTCCTTACTGGTGCATCATTATCGGCGATTTCTTTGCCATTATCGTGGTCAAGCAACTGTTCGGCGGCATCGGCAAGAACATCGTCAATCCTGCGCTGGCTGCAAGAGCCTTTATGTTCAGTTGGCCGGTACTGATGACCAACTGGGTAAAAGTGGGCTTTGAAAATGCCGCCGGCATTCTCTCCACCGCCGACGCAGTGACCGCTGCCACCCCTCTGGCGGCGATGCATCAGGGTCAGTTGCCCCAGGCGTCTGTGCTGGATCTGTTTATGGGCAATGTGGGCGGCTGCATCGGTGAAACTTCTGCGCTGCTGCTTCTTGTTGGTCTTATTTACTTACTGTGCCGCCGGGTCATTACTCTGCGGATCCCCCTTTCCTATATCGCCACCGTGGCGGTGCTGACCTTCCTGTTTCCTATGGGTCAGGACCGGGTCACCTGGATGGCAAGCCAACTTTTTGGCGGCGGTCTGATGCTGGGCGCCATCTTTATGGCTACCGACTATGTTACCAGTCCCGTTACCCACTTGGGTCAGATCGTTTTCGGTATCGGCTGCGGTCTGCTGACAGTGCTGATCCGCTACTTCGGCGGCTATAACGAGGGCGTCAGTTACGCCATTTTGGTGATGAACTGCTGCGTGGTGCTGCTGGACCGTATCGGCAGACCCAAGAAGTTTGGCAGCCTCAAAAAGGAGGTGGCGGCAAAATGAAACAGCAATCCACCTTCGCCTATGTACTGAAACTGTCACTGACCCTGCTGCTGATCACCGGCATTACTGCCGCTGCTTTGGCAGGTGTCAATACGATCACCGCGCCGAAAATCGCGGCGATCAATGCCCAAAAGACCCAGGACGCCATCGAGGCGGTTTTGCCCGGCGGCGGTGAAAAACTGGAAGAATTCCCTGACGAAGGCGGTGTGGTCACCGCAGTTTACGCCTCTGATACCGGCTATGCCGTGGAGGTGAGTCCTGCCGGATTTAACGGCGCTATTAAAATGATGGTGGGCGTTTCCAGGGAAGGTCAGGTGCTGGATATCTCCATCATCTCCCATACGGAAACCGCAGGTCTGGGCGCGGTTGCCGCTGCCAAGACCTCTGCCGGAGAAACCTTCCGGGGACAGTATTCCGGTCAGGAAGGCAGCCTTTCGGTGACAAATGACGGCGGCACCATCGACGCCATCACCGGCGCGACCATCACATCCCGGGCAGTAACCGCCGGTGTCAACGCAGCGCTTTCCTGCGTTACCAAACTGGGTTAAGGAGGTAGGCTATGAACGTTAAAAAGCAATTTACAGAGGGCCTGCTGACAAAAAACCCGGTGCTGGTGCAACTGTTGGGTATGTGTTCCACATTGGCTATCACCACCAGTTTATTTAACGGTCTGGGTATGGGATTGAGCGTTACCATTATTCTGATCTGCTCCAATGTGCTGATCTCCGCCCTGCGGAAGGTAATCCCCTCTCAGATCCGTATAGCGGCTTACATCGTCATTATCGCGGGATTTGTCACCATTGTGGATCTGGCGCTGCAGGCGTTTTTGCCGGACCTGGCAGAAAACCTGGGCGTGTTTATCCCGCTGATCGTTGTCAACTGTATGATTCTCGGCAGAGCCGAGGCATTCGCCTCCAAAAACGGCGTAGCGGCATCTGCCCTTGACGGACTGTTTCAGGGCATCGGCTACACCGTGGCGCTGGTGATCATGTGTGTCATTCGTGAACTTCTGGGCGCCGGCACATTCGGCGGCGGACTTCTGAACGGCGGTGAGGGCATTCGCCTGATCCCGGAGGGTTATCCCGCTATGCAGATGGCGATGCCCGTAGGCGGCTTTTTGACACTGGGGCTTGTCATTGCCGGTTCTCAGTGGCTGATGCGCCGGATGCGTAACAAATCCAAAAAGGAGGCCGTGAAGAAATGAGCAGTTATGTACAAACACTTCTGGGCATCCTGATCTCCGCAATTCTGACGGAGAACTTTATCCTTGTAAAATTCTACGGCATTTGCCCCTTTATGGGCGTTTCCAAGAAGATCGATACCGCGCTGGGTATGGGTATGGCGGTGACTTTTGTTATGGCGCTGGCCTCTGCCGCCTGCTGGGCTGTGGACGCCTTTATCCTGCAGCCTTTGGGTCTTGCCTATATGCAGACCGTGGCATTTATCCTGGTCATCGCGTCCATCGTTCAGGTGGTGGAGATGTTCCTAAAAAAGAGTGTGCCTGCGCTGTATAAGGCGCTGGGTATCTTCCTGCCTTTGATCACCACCAACTGCGCTGTGCTGGGCGTTGCCCTGGTCAATGCGCAGAACGGTTACGATTTTCTGCTGAGCGTGGTCAACGGCGCTTGCGGCGGTCTGGGCTTTACCTTGGCCATTGTGTTGTTTGCCTCGGTCCGTGAACGCGTGGACAAGGCAGATTGCCCCGATTGTTTCAAAGGTTATCCCATCGCGCTGATCGCGGCGGGTCTGATCGCTTTGGCATTTATGGGCTTTTCCGGCCTGAAAGTATTTTAAGGAGGTGGCGTGATGATCGAAGTATTGATTGCTGTCGGTATTTTGGGCGGTCTGGGTCTGATCTTCGGCCTGGTACTGGCTGCTGCCTCCAAGGTGTTCTATGTACAGACCGACCCCCGGCTGGATGCCTTAAATGAATGCTTGCCCGGCGCCAACTGCGGCGGCTGTGGCTATGCCGGCTGCGGCGGTTATGCTGAGGCGGTATTGAATGGGGAAGCCCCCATC
Organism: Faecousia sp.; assembly: GCA_045540035.1. Lineage (GTDB taxonomy): Bacteria > Bacillota > Clostridia > Oscillospirales > Oscillospiraceae > Faecousia. The sequence goes on along the minus strand of JAZQGL010000003.1, from coordinate 41,698 downwards.
GGCGCTTGCGCCTCCGGCGGTAATGAGTGCGCCCAGGCTATGGCAGCCATTATGGGCGTGGAAGTCACCGATGTGAAACGGATGGTGGCATTTGTCCGCTGTGCCGGTTACCGGTATGTGGACGAAGAGGGCAAACAGCAAGGCTCAAAAATGAAAGGTCAGTACGAAGGCTTTCAGGATTGTCTGTCTGCCTCCAAAGTCGCCGGCAGCGGTCCGCTGAGTTGTAAGTACGGCTGTCTGGGCTTTGGCAGTTGCGTTAAAGTCTGTAAGTACGATGCCATCTCCATTGTAGACGGCGTTGCCAAGGTGGACAAGGAGCGGTGTGTAGGCTGTATGGCCTGCGTCAAGGCTTGCCCCCGGCACACCATCTTCCCTATGGAGTATGAGGACTTAGTCACCATTCCCTGCCACTCCCACGCCAAGGGCGCGGTGACGGTTCGTGGCTGTACCCAGGGCTGTATCGGCTGCGGCATTTGTGCCAAGGTCTGCCCGGAGCAGGCCATCACCATCGTCGACAACCTGGCGGTCATCGACACGGTCAAATGCAACAGTTGCGGCGTATGCGCCAGCGTGTGTCCCAAGCATCTGATCGTCAGTCTGGCAGAACCGGCTACGGAGAAAGTTACACAGTAAACAAAAACGCCTGCGATTGAAAACCAATCGCAGGCGTTTTGTATTCCAACTTATCACTCTGTCGAACAAATTAAGAATTAATAATTAAGAGTTAAGAATTGTGGTATTTTCTCCGAAAATAATTTAAATTAGTGACCGAAGGTCACACAATAATTTTTAATTCATAATTCTTAATTCATAATTATTTATCGAGCCAGCGGATCGATAAACGGGAATTTACTTTTCCAAAAAAAGAAGTTCTCTTGCGTAGGCGTTCAGTTCCGGCACCATACCGGAGCCGATTTTTTTTGCGATCACTGCTGCCGCCTGATCCATTTGGGGCGCCCGGGTGGTCAGATTATGGCAATCCGTGCCTAAGAAATGGATCTGGCCGTCCTGCAGCATCCGGAAATACCGGCGGCTTTGAAAGCCCTGCAAAAATGCGGTGGCGTTACATTGAAAATAAACGCCGTTATCCAGCAGAACATCCTTGTATTTGGAAAGTTGCTGTCTGCCGGGATACCGCTCAATGTGCGCCAGCACCGGGCGCAGACCCAACTGGTCGGGAATGCGGCACAGCACATCGATCATCCGGTCAGACCAGTTGCGGAAAGGCATTTCCACCAGCAGCAGGCGGGAATTACCCAGTTGCATCTGCTCCAGCGCCTGACTTTTGTGCATACCGTCATAGTAGGCAACCTCTGCGCCGGGCAGGATGTGGCTTGTATCGATACCTGCTTGCTGTAAAGCGGCAAAGCCGTCTGCGCGCCGCTGCAAAAACTGCTCCGGGGTATCTTCCGTTGCATAGAAGTGGGGCGTTGCCACCAGGGTATCCACCCCTTGGCTGCGGAGCATTTCCAGCAATTTTGCGGACATCTCCACATTGGCGCTGCCGTCATCTACACCCGGCAGGATGTGACAGTGAATATCGATCATAAGGCATTAACCGAGAATGATGTCGCAGATCCGATCCACATCTTCTATCGTCAGATCGGCAAACAGCGGCAGCGTCAGCACCCGGTCGGCAATGTGTTTTGCCACGGGGGTCTTTTCCGCGCCGGCGGTGGGATAATCCCGGTAGCACTCGATATCGTTGGTCAGCGGGAAGAAATACTTACGGGCGGTGATGCCCTGTTCCTGCAGTTTCAGGAAGATCTCATCGCGGGTCGCCTTGTAGCCGTCGAATACCACGGGGAAATAGGCATAGTTGGAGACTACACCCGGCTGCTTCTGACAGAGGATAATGCCCTCTACGCCGGACAGACGCTGGCGGTAGCGCTCCACAGCGGTCTTACGCTTGGCGATCTCGCCGGACAGATGACGCAGGTTGCAAATACCCATTGCAGCCTGAAACTCGCTCATCTTGGCGTTGCCGCCTATGTAAGCGATGCTTTCCGGACCGCGGATGCCGAAATTCTTCAGATCGTTCAGCTGTTGAACAAAACGGTCCTCTTTGAAGCACATTGCGCCGCCTTCAATGGTATTGAACACCTTGGTGGCGTGGAAACTGAACATAGAGGCATCGCCGAAATTGGCGCAGTTGACGCCCTTGTAAGTAACGCCAAAGGCGTGGGCGGCATCGTAAACTACCTTCAGGTTGTTCTTGTTGGCAATTTTTTCAATGGTCTCCACATCGCACAGATTGCCGTAGACGTGAACCGGAACGATGGCCACGGTCTTGTCGGTAATCAGCCCCTCGATCTTGGTCACATCCATAGTGTAATCTTTGTCGTTGACATCGCAGAATACGGGCACCAGACCGTTACGGACAATGGCGTGGGTGGTGGAGACGAAGGTGAAGGGCGTGGTGATCACTTCGCCGCCCTTGGGCAGATCCAGCGCAGCGATCATATTCTCCAGCGCCAGATGACCGTTGGTGTACAGCGCCACGTGGGGCGTTTCCAGATATTTTTCCAGTTCTGCCTGGAGTTGTCTGTGCTTGACACCCATATTGGTCAGCCAGCGGCTTTCCCACAACTCCTTGATCTCGGCACAGTATTCCTCAAAATCAGGCATTGAGGACCGCGTTACATTGATAGACATAAATAAAATCTCCTTTTCAGTAAGATCGCTGTAAAGTCTTGTTTAGAGATACAGACTGTGTTTCGACAATCTGTTACAGATGCAGTTTCTTATGGAAGATCCGGTGATTGATATCCCGCTTCAAAAGCAGATATTTTGCCTGCAGCAGATTACGGATGTTGCCCATATCCTTTTTCGCCCGTTCTTTGCTGATAAATCCTTTACGCCGGGCAAAACGGATATTGCGCAGGTACAGATGTTCGGCGACCCGGATACCTTCCGGGTGTCCCAGCCGATAGGCGTATTCCAAAAACTTGCGCTGATCGGCTTCCTGATCATCGTAGGAATACTTGTGGGTGGCGCTGAAGGAAGATCCGCCGGATGTGATGTGGCGGTAGGCGGACATAGGTTTCTGAATGCAGTGGACCCGCCCGTGGCAGAGAATGGAGAAATAGACACGGCGGTCGCCGGCTCCCCGGGGAACCAACAGCAGCGATTTATCCAGATCCGGGTCGGTCATATAATTCCTTGCAAGGAAGGTGGTGTACTGACCGGGCAGAATATCGCTGGCGAAATGCCGCAGCGTATATTCCTCGTCTTTGCATTCGGGGTAGGTCTCCCCGTTGGGGGTGGAATCCTCACCGACAACGGTGCAGTTATGCGCCACAGCGTAGTATTCCGGATGCGCCTCCAAAAAGGAGATCTGGGTCTGCAGTTTGTTCTCATCGGTCCAGAAATCGTCACCTTCCAGGCAAATGATATATTTGCCTTTGCAACGGTTTTTCAGATCTTCGCCGTTGGTGGGCGAACTGTGATACATATTGGTTTCCCGATAGAAAATATGAAACCGGGGGTCGGGGTTGTCTTTTTCCCAGGCCTGCAGCACCTGACGGGTGTTGTCGGTAGAACAATCCTCGCCCACAAACACCTCGTAGGAATACTGGGTCTTTTGCATCCGGATGCTGTCCAGCGCCCGGACAATATATTTTTCGTGATTAAAAGTGGTTACATAAATGCTTACGGTGGCAGGATACATAAAATATCACCTTTATTCTGCAGTTTTTTCCGGGAGGTCATCCAGTTTGCGTTTGGTGAAGAACAGACCAAAGTACAGCCAGACAACACCTGCATTCAGGAAAGATGCCAGGAAATTCAGCAGCAAATACATCAAAATAACATACAGCGTGAGACGGAAGAAATTAAAGCCTTCTTCGGATTTGCGCCTACGCCAGGCAATTACGGTAATATATGCCAGCAGACATATGGTTGCCAAAAATCCAATCAAACCGCTTTCTGTAAGCAGAGATACCAGACCCACATCCAAGAAGGTAGTGGGTTGCCACTTTGCTGCCCAACGGTCGAAGAAAAAATGGATTTTTCCTCGAAGCAGGGCGTTATAGCCATAACCGAACAGCAGGTGTCCCTCTTGCGTCATGTACTGCACAGCGGTCCATTGTGCTACCCGGGAGTATGTGGGATCGTTAGCGTTGACGCCAAAGTTTTTGTCCAGTTCAAACGTTGGGGGATTGGGCTTAGGCTTGGTTTCTTCGCTGGGATCTACAGTTTCGCTGGGCTCTACAGTATCATCGGGCTCTGTGGGAGGCAATGTCTCGCTGGTTTTTTCCGTTAAGGAGGGGATTGGCAGTACAGCAGTAATTGTATTGATGGAGGATTTGCCGGTTTCCACCAGAGCGCTGAACAGTTTCGGCTGGGCAATACAAAGACATACGCACAGCAGTATAGCGATACCTGCGCTGGGCATTAGACGCACCACCGGTTTGAATTTGCACAGCAGCACGATCAGCGCAAAAATGCCGGCGACGCACAGCCAGGCACTGCGGGTAAATGTGCAGATCAATGCCATAAAGACCACAGCAAATGCAAAACTGTACCGGAGTTTTCTGAATTTCTCCAGTTGGTAGTAGATAATTGGCAGCAAAAAGGCACAATAACAACCGAAGGAAATGGCGTTCATCGTGCCGTAAGCACGGGTCAAACCCATACGGCTGGCAAGAACAACGCTTGTGATCGTCTCGGTGATGTGCAGTGGCTTTGCCGGATTTAATCCCCATACAGTCTGCACAATGCCGATCACAGAGACGGCAATGCCGCCTAAAATCATAAAATCGATGGCTCGGTGGAATTCTTCTTTTGTATCGACGGTGTCCATAACCATCAAAATTACCAGTACGCGTTCAAACAGATACAGGAATATCCGTTTGATCTCGCCCACGCCCCAATGCAGGTTTATGACGGATACCAGCATTTGAATGGCAAAAAAGATCAACAAAGGCAGCGGAACAGAGAAATTCTTTGTCTTCCAGCGGTTCCACAACCAAAAGCCAAAGGCAATGAGGATCAAAACACGGGAACCGGTCAAAAGAGGAAGTTTATCGTGCAGTGAAATAGAAAACTGTTCCGGTAAAATTCCGATAAACGCCACAAGAAGATATAAATACCATTTTTTCTGACGCAAGGCCAGATAAATTATGGGAATGCATAAGGCGCAAAGAATAATTATTTCCATAGCGTCTCCTTAATCCCGGCAGGGGTGCCGGGTCATTTATTTTTACGAAACTCCCGGACACCTTCCCGGTAAAAACCGAGCAGTTCCTTGAATGAGTATTCGGAATGTCTGCTGTTTTTAAATGCTTGGATATAAATGCCGAAACGGCTGATCAGGGGGAAATTTGCGGCCAGCAGGGCGCCTTTGTCCACAAAGTATTTTTTGTGGAAACCGGAGAACCAGGAGGAAGTATCCTGCTTCATCGTGGAAACGATCACCGGAGATTTATACACTTTTAAGCCGGCTTTGATACAATCCTGAACAAAGGTAACATCTTCGCCTGCTTTATACTTGGCACCACCGCCAAACAGCAGGGAAAAGGTGATGTTGTTATACAGCAGTTTGTCCCTGCGGGCGGTGATCCGGGCGCCGCCGAACTTGACGGCTTCCATTCTGCCTACACGGCCAAAAGTGTTTACCTGATAGGGCATACGATCTTTGTTCAGGCACCGGTTGGAGAACAGTATGATATCTGCTTCCGGGTGCTTTTCATACTCTGCCACAACATCCTGGGCATATGTTTCGGAAAAGACCATATCATCATCGGCAAACTGGATAATGTCTGCGTCTGCGCGCATCATACCGCTGTTGCGGCTCAGACCGATACCCCGCTCGTTGAAGTGATACCATTTTACTGTACCTTCTTCCAATGGGGTTTCGTGGTAGCCGAAACGGTCTGCCTGATTTACGATGATGGCATCGGAATGGATATTCATTTTTTCGATCAGACTGTCATCGTGCTGATCCATAGTGGAAACAATTAATTGATATGTCATATCTTTATGCCTCTCAATCATTTCCCAAGAGGATTTGCAGTTTTTTTGTAACCGTTTTATTTAGGGTATCGTGCTTTAAATTCTTGTCAAACACCAGTTGCAACCGGGCCTTCAAAGAATGCTCAGAACGAATTACTGTCTGGCAAAGGCGCTTGTTCTCTGGAGGAATCTCGCCATTATAGGTGTCCAACAGATTTTTTGCCTGGACATACATGCTGATTTTTGGCTTGGTTGTGATTTCTTTGAGACGGCTTTTTATAACGCGCCACAAGTTTTGCTTTGCAGTAACCACACCAAATACATTTTTTCCGTGCATTCTGTATTTCATAGAAGGTTCGTGATCGTAGATAACCGTACCGCCGATCAAGCCGCAAAGGCAGGTGATCAAAGAATCGTGCATAATGAATACTTCCGGCACATTATGGTTCTGAATTACTCTGGCAAGCGCACTGTTAAAAACGCTGGTACATCCCTGAGCGCAACAGGCAAGGCACAAAATAGACACCAAATTGTAAGTAGGTAGTTCTCGGTGTGTGTTTCTTCCCAGACTCTGGAGATTTTCATCCACCAAAACGGAATTTGCACAGTATATAACGGGACCGGTCACGCCGGAAATCTTGTTTAAACCTTTCTGCAACTTGTCCGCTTCCCATACATCATCCTGGTCGGCAAAAGCATAAAAATCATAACCGGGGTTGTCACGCAAAAGTTGAATAAAGCCTTTTGCTGCCCCTAAATTCTTATCAGCATAGTATTTAAGAGAACCCTGAAGGCTGTAAGACTCCAAAATCTCCAGTGTGGCATCTTTTGAACCGTCATCGCGGACGATGAGATCAAAGGGGATATCCGTTTTTTGCTGTAAAATGCTATCGATTTGTTGGCGCAGATACTTTTCGCCATTGTAGGTTGCCATCAGCACTGCCATTCTCATAAGGGATGATCCTTTCACTGCTGTGCATCAGCAGCGTGTTTTTAACGGCTGCTGATTGCGCATACATTCTGTTACAGATTAATGTTTCCTTCTGCACGGACGATATCGTGGACCACGGCGTTTCTGTCATCTTTGATCGGAGTCATATAATTCTCTCCGTAAAAGGATACCAGCAATTCGTGGTAGTGCGCAGACACCGCAAACTCCGTTTTGCCAAAAGGAATATATTGATATCCGTCCAACCACTGTGTCGGAAACACCTTTTGGCGGCCTTTGTATTGATCGTTGCTTCTGATATACAGCGACTTATCTCCGTTCAAAAGGTCTCGGGAAATCTTCTCATACAGCCACACTTTAAAGCGCAGCGGCAGGACCTTTCCGAAATAGTACGCCATCTTGAAAGCAACTCTCTTGCCTGCGCCGTATTTGGAAAAATCGCTGAGTTGGATGCTGTGTTTATCTCTGTTCATCACATCCAGAACCGTTAACAGCAGTTGCTTTAGTTTCTGCTCCAGCGGTTTTGCGCTGATGTGGTCACAAATAAAAATGTCTACCCAATAGTTGTTTTCGCCGATGTGGCGGAATTGTTTTTTGATATTGCCTACAATGCAAAAGTCGGGATTTACGGACAATACGTTCTCCAGTTTGTTGTATTCCTGCCTTGTCATGACGATATCCATATCATCGTCCCAGGGAATAAATCCTTTTTCCCGCACTGCGCCCAAAAGTGTACCGCCGTGAAGCGTGTAGGAAATATTCTGTTCCCGACAAATTTTGTCCAATGCGGTCATCAGCAACAGAAGATTTTCTTGTGTTACTTTTAAGTCCATAGTCTAGCCAACTTTCTTTGCGTTGTTTTTCAGGCGTTTTTAACTTTCTTCCAAAAGTTTGCGCAATCTGCTCATATCCTCAGCAGTCGTCAGTTTGAAATTGTATTCTTCGCCGGGGATCATACAAACATCCCAGCCGTTGCGAAACGCCAGTTCGCAGGAACCGCGGATGTTCAGCATCTGTTCAGCAGAAAGATTTCTGCACAATTCCAGATATGGCAGCAATTTCAGAACCTCCGGAGATTGACCGCAAAACAGAGAACTCCGGTCTGTCAAATCGTGGACCGTCTGACCGTCACGGCTGTAGTAGATCGTGTCTTTAACGGCGATCACGGGCAAACAGCCGTCGTGTCCGTCGGCGCCTTTAACGCAGGCAGAAATCAGTTCCGGCGTGACCAGAGGACGGGCGGAATCGTGGATCAGCACCAAATCATCTGCCTGCGGATTTAATTTCATGCAGGCTTCCAGTCCGTTATACACAGACTCCTGGCGGGAGTCGCCTTGGTGGGCAATTCCGGCAAACTTATCGATGCCATAGGTCTTGGCCCATTGAAGGATTTTTTCTTCCCACTGTGCGTGCGCGACCACTACAATGTGGCTCACATCGGCACAGGCCTGAAACTTTTCCAACGTATACAGCAAAACAGGCTTGCCCTTTATTTCGATATACTGTTTCGGAAAACCGTCGGTACGCATACGTGTTCCTGTACCGCCGGCCAAAACAAGAGCGATATTCATACTTTTCTCCCTTGCATATATTTTAGAAAGAACTTCTCAAAAACAGTTTTTCATATTCGCTGCAGATATATTCCCAACTGTAGGCATCGGCGATGCGTTTTTTTGCCTTTTTGCCAAGTGCGGCGATGTCTTCGGGAGACATTTGATCTGCGTTTTCGATCAGCGCTGCCAGATTGCCGGATTCTTTTGTCCAGTACAGAGCGGCATCTTCTGCCACCTCCTGATTGAAGCCCACACCCAGCAGCAGGTTCAGGTCAGTGCAGCCCAAAGCCTCCAGCAGGCTGGGATTGGTGCCGCCGACTTCGTGACCGTGGAAGTAGCCGTAGGCGTTTTCGCGGATCTTCATCAGCAGTTCCTGGTCGTACACCGTGCCAACGAACTTGATCCGAGGATCTTCCCGGAAACCGGTCTTTTCCTCCAGTTCCTGCAGGAAGCCGTCGGAGACATTGGTGATCAGGGCGAAGGATTTGTCAGTATTGCTCTTCATAAACTCCCGGATCATAGTCTCGTAGTTGTTTTCCGGCACAAAGCGGCCAACCACCAGATAGTAACCCTTGGGAGCGAGATCTTTGTCTGCATACCACTGCAGAAGTTTCGCATCATCGTCAGCCAGATGGCTTTTCCGGGTCTCTGCGCCGTAGGCGATGAAGGTGGTGTTGGGCTTATATTCAGCATAACTTTCCTGGATATAGCGCTCAATGTTCTTGCTGTCGCATACCATCAGGTCGGCGTGCCTGGTCATCATCTTTTCAGAGATCTTCCAGTAAGCCCGGACCGGTTTGGGCCACTTGGCGCGCAGCCACTCGTGACCGTCGGGGTTTACATACACTACGCCGCCCAGTTTGTGGATCTTTTTGACGAAATGGGACATAAACGGACCGATGCGGCAAGCCAGAATATAGACAATGGGCTTTTCGATCTTGTGCTGCTTGATATACTTGCAGCAATCGGACAGGGCGGCGACATCGTAGTAGATGGCCTGGGCAGGTCCGATATTGGGTACTTTGAGATGAAAACAACGGGCGTTGTGGTAGATTTCTTCTTTTTTCTGCGCGTCCTTGCAAGCAACGTGGTAACGCAGTTCGCCGTGATCCTGATGATACTGGGTCAGTTTATCTACGAAAGTTTCGTAGCCGCCGTAAGCGCCGGGAATACCCTTGGAGCCTACGATAAAAATATGCTGCATGGCAATACTCCTAATTTCTATCTCGTGTGATTCAGAAATGGAAGGTATCTGCAAGGCAGTTCCAGTTCTGGTCTTTTTCGCTTAAGTTCAGCGGTGTGCCGTCGGACATAGCATAGCCGGCGGCGCTGGCGTTGCCGGGATACTGACCCTGAACGCCGGGCCACTGAATGCCGATGGCAGGATCGTTCCAGGCCAGACCGCCTTCGTCGCCGGGGCGGTAGAAGTCGGTGCATTTGTAGCAGAATTCTGCGGTATCGGTAAGCACAAGGAAACCGTGGGCAAAGCCTTCGGAAATATAGAATTGCTTTTTGTTTTCTTCGGTCAGTTCCACGCCGAACCATTGACCGTAGGTGGCAGAGCCCTCCCGCAGGTCTACGGCAACATCGAAAACAGAGCCCTTGATGGCACGGACCAGTTTGCCCTGGGGATGCTGCTTCTGGAAATGCAGACCCCGGAGAACGCCCTTGACGCTCATAGACTGATTGTCCTGAACGAATTTCATATTCAGGCCGGCTTCCTCCATATCCCGCAGGTTATAAGTCTCCATAAAGTAACCGCGGTTATCGCCGTGAACGGCGGGTTCAATGATATAAAGACCCTCGATGGGGCATTTCGTGACTTTGATCTGACCCAATTGTTACACCTCTATCTCTTTCAGGTATCTTGCCAGGGCATCCTGCCAGGTGGGCAGGGGGGCAAAACCGTTGTCTTGCAACTTGCTTTTATCCAGCCGGCTGTTGAAGGGGCGGGCGGCTTTGCTCAGGCCGTACTCCGCGGTAGTTACCGGCTGGACTTTGGTATCGTAGCCTGCCTGCCGGAAGATCTCCCGGGCAAAATCATACCAGGAGATATAGCCGCCTTCGTTGGTGGCGTGGTAGTAGCCGTACTTTTCAGTTTCGATCATATCCACCAGCAGCCGGGAAAGATCCAGGGTGTAGGTGGGAGTGCCGATCTGGTCGTTGACTACCCGGAGGGTGTCATATTTCTTGCCGACGTTCAGCATTGTTTTGATAAAGTTGTTGCCGTTGCGGCCAAAGACCCAGGCGATGCGGACGATGAAGAATTTCTCCAGGGTGTTTGCCACGGCCAGTTCGCCTTCCAGTTTGGTCTGTCCGTAGACATTCAGAGGCTTATAGTCCTTACAATCGGGCTGCCAGGGCGTTTCGCCCTGACCGTCAAAGACATAGTCTGTGGAGATATAGACCATTTTGCAGCCCAGTTCCTTACAGACATCTGCAATGTGCTGGGTGCCGGTGGCGTTGATGGCCCGGACTTTTTCCTGCTTGTCCTCGTCCTCGGCAAGGTCCACGGCAGTCCAGGCTGCGCAGTGGACTACCACATCCGGCGCTGCAGCGCGCAGGGTGCTGCGGACGGCATCTGCATCGGTGATATCCATACTGACATAAGGCATAGTGCAGACGGGGCTGCCGTCAGCAATGCCGCTGTAACCGGGGGCAATATCGCTGCCGATACCGACATAACCCCGGGCTGCCAATTCGTTCATTACGTCGTGGCCCAACTGTCCGGCCACACCGGTTACAAATACTTTCATATCTTTCTACCTGCATTCTTTTTTGATACTTTTGCGCTCTGGGTATAGACTCCCACATTTAAAGACAATTATAATATAAAATAAGGTATCTGTCAATGTTAAAGCGGGTTTAAAAAGGGGAAAAAGTGTTGATACAAAAGGAAAATCGGGCAGTTTGCCGGATCTTTGTCAGAACCTTGCCGTGTTGCGGAAAAACTTATCGACGAAAAAGCCATTTTGTGCTATAATGACCCCAAATACGAAAAGGAGGATAAACTGTGGGCGAAGGGCAGAAAAAACACAATATCAGTATCGGTTTGCTGGCCCACGTGGATGCCGGTAAGACCACCCTTTCCGAAGCGCTCCTGTACTGCAGCGGCGCCCGGCGGAGCCTGGGGCGGGTAGATCACGGCGACACGGCGCTGGATACTCACAGTTTGGAACGGGCAAGGGGCATCACCATCTTCTTCCAGCAGGCGCGTCTGTCTACGCCCGGGCTGGAGATCACGCTGGTGGACACCCCCGGTCACGTGGATTTTGCAGCGGAAGCGGAGCGGGTAATGCCGGTTCTGGATGCGGCGGTAATGGTCATCAGCGGCACCGACGGCGTTCAGGCCCATACGGTAACTTTGTGGAACTTGCTGGAACGCTACGGCGTACCGGTGTTTCTGTTCATCAACAAAATGGACTTAAGCGGCGCAGATAAAGAAAAACTGCTCCATACCCTGCAGACGGAACTCAGCCCCAACTGCGTGGCGGTAGACGGGGATTTTGCCGAAAATGCCGCTATGTGCGACGAAGCGCTGATGGAAACTTATCTGGAAACCGGGGAAATTCCCGATGACAGCGTCCGGGAACTGGTTTGCCGGCGGAAACTCTTTGCCTGCTGCTTCGGTTCGGGCTTGAAACTGGAGGGTGTCGACACCCTTTTGCAGACCATAGACCGGTTTGCGCCCCGCCCCCAATACGGGGAGGATTTTGGCGCGTTGGTATATAAAATATCCCGGGATGCCCAAGGCAACCGCCTGACCTGGCTGAAGGTCACCGGCGGCAGCCTGAAAGTCCGTATGCCGATAAATTATGTAAACCGACAAGGCGAAAAAAGAGAGGAGAAAGCCATAGGTCTGCGGCTTTACTCCGGCGATAAATTTACCCCTGCAGAGGAGGCTTTTCCGGGACAGACCGTGGCGGTCACCGGTTTGACCGAGACCTTCCCCGGCTTAGGTCTGGGCGTTCAGGAAGACAGCGGCAGCGCCGCTGTGGAGCCGGTGATGACTTACCGGGTGGCATTGCCTGCCGGCAAGGACCCGGCGGTGGTAGTTCCCAAACTGCGGCAGTTGGAGGAGGAAGATCCCCAACTGCATCTGCTGTGCGACGCTGACAAGATCCACGTCCGGTTGATGGGCAGAGTGCAGCAGGAAGTGTTTACAAGTCTGGTAAAAGAGCGGTTTGATCTGGATATTACCCTGACAGACCCCCGGATCTATTACCGGGAGACCATTGAAAACACCGTAGAGGGTGTCGGTCATTTTGAGCCCTTGCGGCATTATGCCGAGGTGCATCTGCTGCTGGAACCGTTGCCCCGGGGTGCGGGTCTGCAGATCGACACCAACTGCCCCACCGATGTGTTGGATATGAACTGGCAGCGGCTGATTTTGACCCATATTTCGGAAAAACAGCATAAGGGCGTACTCATCGGCGCGCCTATCACGGATATGAAACTGACGCTGCTGGTGGGCAAAGCCCACCTGAAACATACCGAAGGCGGCGACTTCCGTCAGGCTACTTACCGGGCCATCCGGCAGGGCCTGATGCAGGCGAAAAGCGTGCTTTTGGAGCCTTGGTATCGCTTTACACTTACATTGCCCACGGAAACCCTCGGCAGAGCGATTACCGATGTGCGGGCTATGGGCGGCGCGTTTGATATGCCGGAAAATGCCGGTACGGTCTCTACCTTGAAAGGCACGATCCCTGCGTCGGAACTGGGGGATTATGCGGATGTTCTGGCGGCGTATACCCAGGGAAAAGGACAGTTGCAGATCGCTTTGGAAGGGTATTTTCCCTGCCACGATGCACGCCGTGTCATCGAAGAAGCGGCCTATGATCCGGAGGCGGATCTGGAAAATACCCCGGATTCCGTGTTCTGTTCCCACGGCGCTGGTTTCACGGTAAAATGGGATCAGGTAAAAGAACATATGCATCTGGAAAGCGGTCTGAAGGCGGATAAAAAGCCCCAGATTATCACTAAGAATCTGCGCTATGACGATATGGAACTGGAGAAGATCATGGAGCGGGAGTTTGGTCCCATCAAGCGCCCTCAGTATCAGGCTTCTTCCAACCGACCAGCCAGCGAAACGCTGACGATCCGCCCGCCGCAGCAGCAGTATATGGTGGTGGACGGCTACAATGTGATCTTCGCCTGGCAGGATTTAGCGGAAATGGCGAAAAACGATCTGGAGGCTGCCCGCCGGCATCTGTGTGACCGGGTCGCCAGTTATGCCGCCTACAAAAAGTGCCGGACCGTGGTGGTTTTTGACGGCTACAAGGTCAAAGGAAATGTTGGCGAAAAATTGGAATTTTCCGGCATTCAGGTAGTATATACCAAGGAAAATGAGACCGGAGATGCTTATATTGAAGCGCTGGTCGCCCGCCTGGGACCCAGTTACAATGTACGGGTGGTCACCTCCGATGCTCTGGTGCAGATATCTTCTCTTCGCTCCGGCGTACTGCGGATGTCTGCCCGGGAACTGCAGGAGGAGATCGAAACCGCCCGGAAAGAGATGCAGCATTACAGTGGATAAAAGGAAAACCGGAGATAATTATCTCCGGTTTTTCTTGCAGAAAATTGCTTTCCAAAGTTGATATACTGCCAGGGGGAGAATCGTACCGACAATTGTATAGACGATCCAGAGCCAGGGTACGGCGTGAACAGGAAAATCGGCTAAATGGACCATATCTTTTCCGGTCAGCAGCAGATAGACAAGGGCCACCGGCTTAAATGCCAAAAAGTGTAATGTTACGATCCAGATAGAATGTCTGCCGCAATATGCCAAAGTGTTACCGACCCAGCCTTTTAAGCAACGGGCGGTGCAGTAAGACATAAAAAAGCCCAGCAAGGAGGCTGCAAAGAACAGGGGCAGATTGACAATAGATCCTATGCCGATGCCGATAGGGCCTAAGGGGGACAGCAGGCAAAGCAGCAGAAAACAGACAATGGCAATGGGAAGATCAAACCGGCGCAGTTTTTCCAAAATGTTCAACCGCCGCAGCAGCATACCCAGCAAAAAGGCGCAGTAAGAACTAAAGCAGCCACTGATACCCATAGGCAGAGAGAGGTTTGTATGGTCGATAAACACGGTGGCGATCAAATTCACTGCCACAACAATGCCAAACAGCACCTTGCCCCACTTAATATGGCAGACGAGATAGCGGATCGCCGTGTGAGCAGCATAAACAAAAAACAGCGTCCGTAAAAACCAGGTGGCGCCGCCCATATTGGTTTCACCGGCAAACAGCATATTTTTTACCAGTTTGATTGCGGTCTGCTTGAAAGAAAGGTCAACAGCAGTCGTGGGGTTGATCAGCAGACGGTTCAGGGGGTTTTGCAGCAGTGTAAAAATGCCGTTACATAGAGCAAACGGCAATAAAAGCCCTTTCAGCCGTGCCAGCAGGGACTTGCAGGCGGTAGGCAGATCCGCCACTTTTTTGTCATTCCACAAAAAGCCTGAAACCATAAAAAACAGCGCCATATGGAACAGATAAACAAAATCGTGAAAAGGCCCTCCGGAATGACCCAGGACCATCAAAATAATGCCGATGCCTTTGACAGCATCCAATGTGGTGTCTCTGGCGGTGTTATGTTGCAAAGGTAGTGTTTTTTCCATAAGAGTCCTCCGTAAAAAAGCCGATTGAGAAGAACTCAATCGGCTTAATTTCAGGTGTTTCAGCGGTTGCCGTACATTTTCTCGTAGTAGTTCTGATACTCACCGGAGATGATGGTCTCCCACCACTGCTTATTGTCCAGGTACCACTGAATGGTCTTCTGGATACCGTCGACAAACTTGGTCTCCGGCAGCCAGCCCAGTTCGTTGTGGATCTTGGTGGGGTCGATGGCGTAGCGCATATCGTGACCCTTCCGGTCAGCCACATAAGTGATCAGGCTTTCGGGCTTGCCCAGAGCCTTGCAGATGATCTTGACGATGTCGATATTCTTCATCTCGTTGTGACCGCCGATGTTATAGACCTCGCCAACGCGACCGTTGTGAATGATCAGATCGATGGCTTTGCAGTGGTCCTCAACATACAGCCAGTCGCGAACATTCAGACCTTCGCCGTAAACCGGCAGAGGCTTGTCGTTCAGGGCGTTGGCGATCATCAGAGGGATCAACTTCTCGGGGAAATGGTAAGGACCGTAATTGTTGGAGCAGCGGCTGATGGTAACAGGCAGACCGAAAGTGCGGTGATAAGCCATAACCAGCAGGTCAGCGCCGGCCTTGGAGGAGGAGTAGGGGGAACTGGTGTGAATGGGAGTCTCCTCGGTGAAGAACAGGTCGGGACGGTCCAGCGGCAGGTCGCCGTAGACTTCGTCGGTAGAGACCTGATGGTAGCGCTTAATGCCGTACTTGCGGCAGGCATCCATCAGCACCTGGGTGCCAAGGATATTGGTCTGCAGGAAGACCTCGGGGTTTTCGATGGAGCGGTCAACGTGGCTTTCAGCGGCAAAGTTGACGACGATATCGGGATGCTCTTCCTCAAACAGATTGTACACGCCTGCCCGGTCACAGATATCCAGTTTCACAAAGCGGAAATTGGGGTTATCCATTACGGGTTCCAGGGTGGACAGATTGCCGGCGTAGGTCAGTTTATCCAGGCAGATGATCCGGTATTCGGGATATTTGCCCAGCATATGGAATACAAAATTGCTTCCGATAAAACCGGCGCCGCCGGTGACGATAATTGTCTTTTTCATAGTAACCTCACTTCTCCAGATCCTCAAGACGCTTCTTGTCCCGGATCACATCTACATACTTGCCGTCCAGCACATCCTGCAGGTAGCGGCCGTACTGATTGCGGTAAGTCTTGATGACCTCTTCCACAGCTTCCCGGGTGATCCAGCCGTTGATGTAAGCGATGTCTTCCAGACAGCCGATCTTGCGGTTCTGGTGGTTTTCCACGGTCATAACAAAGTTGGTGGCTTCCACCAGACTTTCGTGGGTACCGGTGTCCAGCCAGGTAAAGCCCTGACCCAGCAGTTCCACATTCAGTTCGCCCTGCTCCAGATAGATCCGGTTCAGGTCGGTGATCTCCAGTTCGCCACGGGCAGAGGGTTTCAGACCCTTGGCATACTCCACAACCCGGTTGTCATAGAAATAAAGACCGGTGACACAGTAGTTGCTCTTGGGATGCTGAGGCTTTTCCTCAATGGAGATGGCGTGACCGTCCTTGTCGAATTCCACGATGCCGAAACGCTCGGGATCGTCTACATAATAGCCAAAGACAGTGGCGCCCTTGCCGTTTCGTGCGTTACGCACAGCGGCGCGCAGACGTTTCTTCAGGCCGTGGCCGTGGAAAATATTATCGCCCAGGATCATAGCCACGCAATCGTCACCGATGAATTCTTCGCCGATGATAAAGGCCTGTGCCAGGCCGTCGGGAGAAGGCTGTACCGCATAGGTCAGCCGCAGACCGAATTGCTGGCCGTCGCCCAGCAGTTCCTGAAAGCGGGGGGTGTCCTGGGGAGTGGAAATAATCAGAATATCCCGGATGCCGGCGCTCATCAGCACGGAGATGGGATAGTAGATCATAGGTTTGTCATAAATGGGAAGCAATTGCTTGGATGTCACCTTTGTCAGGGGGTAGAGCCGGGTACCGGAGCCGCCTGCCAGAATGATACCTTTCATATCGTTCCTCCATATAATCATAAGTAATCAGTGTAAAACGACAGCAGTATTTACTTACACTGCACCAAGCATACCATATTTCTACGGATAAATCAAGCAATATTCTTATTCCAAAGCGGTTTTTAACTTTTGCAGGGCTTTTTTCTCGATCCGTGACACATAACTGCGGCTGATGCCGGTGTGCTTTGCCACTTCCCGCTGCCGCAGGGGTTTGCCGCCCCCCAGACCGTATCGGTATATGACAACCTGCCGTTCCTGGGGTGTCAGTACCTGATCAATGGCGACGCACAGCCGCCGCAGATCCTCCCGGGTACTGACCCGGTCCAGAAGATCCTCGTTGTCGCTGACTACATCCATCAGCGCCAGCGCTGCGCCGTCGGCACCGGTCTCGATCAGATCGGAAAGGGACACATCCTGGCTGGACTTTTTCTGGCTGCGAAAATGCATCAGTATTTCGTTTTCCACACAGCGTGCGGCGTAGGTGGCAAGTCTTGCGCCTTTGGACGGGTCAAAGGTGGTCACGCCTTTGATCAGCCCGATGGTACCGATGGATATCAGATCGTCCTGATCTGCCTCCTGGGCGTAGTATTTTTTCATAATATGGGCAACCAGACGCAGGTTGCGCTCGATAAGAATATTCCGAGCCTCCAGATCACCCTGGGCAGACAGGGTCAGATAGTGCTGTTCTTCTGCGGCGGTCAATGGCTTTGGGAAAGAGCCGGCAGACAGTTGCAGTGAATACATCAGCGTACCGAGCATCAGCCAAAGGCCGGCGATCATACGCATCACCTCCACTGCAACCCTATTCTGCGCTGCTCGTCCCTATTCGTCACAAAAGGAAAATAGAGGATCCGGGCAAAAAAATTCTGTTCTTTTGCTGTATTTATGTTATAATGGAAATATCTCACAGAAAGAGGTGTTTATATGGAATTTAGTGTCAATCATCCGATCCTGTTTATCATGGCAGGTCTGCTGGTGGCGGTGGTGCTTGCCCAGTCAGTGTATTTTCTGGTGAAAGCCCTGCGCCGCAGCAAGCAGATCGGTATGGATCAAAAGAAGATCCGCAAAACCATCATTTCTGCCGCGGTATTCACCGTTGCCCCGGCGGTGGCCATTGTGATCAGCGTGATCACTTTAAGTCAGACTTTGGGTCTGCCTCTGCCCTGGCTGCGCTTAAGCGTGGTAGGCTCTATGAGTTATGAGACCGTGGCAGCCCAGAACGCCCTCAGCGCTATGGGTGAGAAACTTGGCTCCGGCGTGGCGCTGACCTCCCAGCAGTTCGTGAATATTCTGATCGTTATGACCGTCAGCATTATGCTGGGCATCTGGCTGGTGCCGGTGATCGGCAAGAAACTGCAAAGCGGTATGAGCGCTTTGAGCAACCGGGATGCCAAGTGGGCGGACATCTTCTCCAACGCATTGTTTATCGGTATGATCGCTGCGTTTTTGGGCTTTGTATTCTGCGATGTTTCCCGTCTGTGGACGGCAGATGCCAACGGCATGGTTACTGTGATGGAAAAGGGCGTGGAGGTACAGTACACAGCCACATCCGGTATGATCCCGGTGTGCGTTATGGGTGTATCTGCCCTGGTGATGGTCGTCTGCGGCCTTTTAATGAAACTGCCGAAAATGAAATGGCTCAGCGAGTATGCGCTGCCCATCAGCCTGGTAGTGGGTATGGCGGCTGCCATTCCCGTAACCGCCTGGTTAGGTTAAGGAGGTGTCCGATATGAAAAAGGAAATGACTTATTTGGATTCTGTCCACCGTGACGGACGGATCTGGAATATCGGCGTGATGATCCTGCTGCTGGCGTTTCCCGTGGCGGTGGCCATTCTTTTCGATACGATGCCGGATTGGAATGCGCTGTTGATCGGCTTGGTTGCCACCGCGCCGATGTACTGGGCGGTGGGCGCGATCGAGACTGTGACTTTTGTGCCGATGCTGGGTGCCGGCGGCTCTTACTTAAGTTTTGTTACCGGCAATATCTCCAACCTGAAACTGCCCTGCGCCCTGAATGCGCTGGAGCAAAATGAAGTCAGCGCCAACAGCGAAGAAGGCGAAGTGATCTCCACCATCGCCATTGCCACTTCCAGCATCGTGACCACCCTGATCATTGTGCTGGGTGTCATTCTGATCGCTCCTCTGACCCCGGTGCTGCAAGCCCCGGTGCTGCAGCCTGCCTTTGCCCAGATCCTGCCTGCCCTGTTTGGCGGTTTGGGTGTGGCATTCGTATCCAAAAACTGGAAGATCGCCGTTGCGCCGATCCTTTTGATGCTGGTACTGTTTATCTTCGTGCCGGCGCTGAATTCCGGTACGGTCGGCATTATGGTGCCGGTATCTGCGCTGTTTACCATCGCTACAGCCCGGATCCTCTATAAGCGGGGTGTGCTGTAATGGCAGGTTATATCATTCTCGCCGCCCTGGTGATTTTACTGGCGGTGCTGATCCTGCGGGCGCTGGCATTTCAGCCCAAAAAGCAGGATTTCGGCGCGCCGGAGCAAGTGGAATTTGACCGGCAGGCGGCAATCGATGCTTTGCAAAAACTGATACAGTGCAAGACCATTTCCTATAACGATCCCGCTTTGGAAGACGATGCTGAGTTTGAAAAACTCATCGGTCTTCTGCCGGAACTGTATCCCAATGTATTTTCTGCCTGCACGTTGCAGAAACTGCCGGACCGGGCGCTGCTGTTCCGTTGGCCCGGCAAGGGAAAAGGCGATCCTGCAGTGATGATGGCCCACTACGATGTGGTACCGGTCAGTGAGGAAAACTGGGAGAAACCGCCCTTTGCCGGTGTGATCGAGGAGGGCGTTCTCTGGGGCAGAGGTACTTTGGATACCAAAGCCACTTTTAACGGTGTTCTCAGCGCTGCCAATGCGCTGATCGGTCAGGGCTTCGTGCCGGAAAATGACATCTATTTTGCCTTCTCCGGCGGCGAGGAAGTCAACGGTATGGGCGCTGTAAATATTGTGAATTACTTTGTGGAAAACGGTATTCAGCCCGGGCTGGTTGTAGACGAAGGCGGCGCAGTTGTG
Organism: Faecousia sp.; assembly: GCA_045540035.1. GTDB lineage: Bacteria > Bacillota > Clostridia > Oscillospirales > Oscillospiraceae > Faecousia. The sequence continues at coordinate 21,570 of JAZQGL010000003.1, read as the reverse complement.
GAAAATGTGTTCCCCGGTGTCAAGACCCCCAGCGCTATGATCGGCATTGCGGAAAAAGGTATGATCAACGCCTGCTACACGGTGAAGTCTTCCGGCGGTCACGCCTCTGCGCCCCTGCCCAAGACGCCCGTTACCACTCTGGCAAAGGCCTGCCGCAATGTGGTGGAGCATCCTTTCAAAATGCACATCACCAAGCCCGCAGCGGAGATGTTTGACACCCTGGGCCGGCATTCCTCTTTTGCACTCAAACTGGTGTTTGCCAATCTGTGGCTGTTCAGACCTGTGCTGGATCTGATCTGCCGGTTAAGCGGCGGTGAGATGAATGCGCTGTGCCGCACCACTACCGCGTTTACTATGATGCAGGGAAGTTCCGCACGGAATGTGATCCCCGCTGAGGCAAGTCTGATCTCCAATATGCGCCTGAATCCTGCCGACAGCGTAGCATCTGCGTATCAGTACCTGAACAAGGTGGTCGGCGACGAGGATGTGACCATTACGGTGCTGGAAAGCCACGAACCCAGCCCCATTTCCGAGACCGGCTGCGATGCCTGGAACAAGGTCGCCGCCAGCGTGGCGCAGACCTGGCCCGGCTGTATCGTGACCCCTTACCTGATGGTCCAATGCTCCGATTCCCGCCATTACCGGGATCTCAGCAACCACGTTTACCGCTTCTCCGCTATGGATATGACCTCCGAAGAGCGCAAAAGCGTCCACGGCAACAATGAGAAGATCCGTCTGGAGTCTATCTGCCGCGCTGTGGAATTCTACATCCGCTTAATGAAACAATGTTAAAAATATCGGGCAAATTGCCCGATATTTTTTTGCAAAAAATGGGGTTTGTGCGTTGCTATTGGGCGTATTTGTGATATAATGTAGTTTCAGGTTTACGAAAATGGGGTGTGCCTATGGAAAGGTATTTGAATTTTATATTGCCCCAGCGGACAGAAAAGTGTTTTGTCCGGAAAATTTACGACGGTAACACGGTGCAGACCTTTTTTTGCTTTAAAGATGTGACGGTCAACTTCGCCAAGCGGGCGGGGACTACCACCAATGTAACAGATCTTTATGCTTTGGAATTGCTGGAAAAAGGGCTGATCACAAAGGAACAACTGGATCGGTACTACGGTCTTATCTGCCGGGAATACCATTTTAAGGACTGCCATATGGACCAGTCCCAGACGGAGATCTACGACTTTATTTTAGGCTGCCGCCATAGCGTTTTCGGCTATGATGCGCTGGCTGCCGGCAGGCAGATGCGCAGGGAAAATGCCCCGCTATTTGATCCGGCAATGGGCATTGATCAGCGGGCAAAAAAGGCGCAGTTGCTGGAAAAAACCAGTTGCGCCATCTTTCTGCTGACCGCGCCGGAACTGTTCTTCGAGATGCAGGCGGATGTCTGCTGCGCCCAAAAGCAGGGCAAGGCGGTCTATGTCTGCGCAAGCGCTGACGGCAGCGGCGACCTGCCGGATCAAAAGCAACTGTCCGGCTGGCTGGGAGATACCCGTGTAAACTGGCTGGAAACCACCCGGGAGGGCGTGGCTTTTAATAGCCAATTGCAGACCGCCATCGACCGGGGCGCAGCCTGCCTGCTGTATTACGGGGAAGATGGTTTGCTTCACTGCCGGGATCTGGCTTTGGATGCTATCGTCACAGCCAGACCTTTGGGCTACCACGCCCAGGCGCTGTGCGCCCAATCCGGAGATCCCCGGGATAACTGCATCTACATACCTGCCGGCAGGGACATCACCCCCTATGTGCCGGTGATCGCCCAGACCCGGCTGACTTACTACCATTTAGCAAAACTGTGGAAAGCCTGCGGTGACGGTATTTATGATCTCCGGGTGTCGGAACTTTACAGGAACTATCCGGAAATCTTTGTAAATATCTACGATACCCGGGAAAATGCGCCCATACCCATCGCCGCATCCGGTGATGATTTTGCCGCATTTGACCGGAGCAAAGACGCGTCTGTCTATAATTATGTAAACCAATTTTCTAATATTTCTTACACCGCGGCATACTTTGATGAAAACCTGCGGCGTCAGCCCATTTGCTATGCGGAAGGCTGTCAGCAGCCGGGAATTCTGGTCCACAGTATCCGGGTGAAGAAGGCAAAAGGGGCAAAGGTCATTCAGTGTCCCAGGGGTGTGACACCGCGAAAACTGTTGGAAAGCAAGGATTTTTCTTCTACAGCCCTGGTGTCCAACTTCCTGTTCTTTATGACGCCGAAACTGGATATTCTGTATAACCATTTGCGGCAGGACCGCCCCCTGGAGCAGACCGACGCATCTGCCGGTCATCTGGACTATATGCTTTGCTGGGAAAACGGGGTGCGCAAAGAGACGTTCCCGCTGTTTAAAAAGTGCTGCGTGGCAATGACCGATGACGGTCAGTTCCGGTTTTTTAACTATCGGCTGGGCGGCGGCAATGTCCGTATCGGCAGCACGGATATCCGCTGGGAAAGCGCGGATGTGGACCCGGAAAACGCCGCGGATGTATGCGTGTATACCCCCTTCAGCACCGCAGAACTGGCCCGGGAAGACCGGGAAACTTACACAAAGCCCGTAGGCGCAGGCAGAGTGAATGTCGTGATCCTGCAGGACCGGATCGTGGCGATCCGCAAAGGCGATGTGCTGCTACCCGGTGCCGGTGTGGTGATCTCGCTGGCAGAGCCGGCGGCAGATGGCTTGCTGTCGGGTCTGAAAAGTCTGGAAGATGGCTATTACGATGTGTCCGGTCTTACTTTGCAGGTACATCTGGACGGTCCGGAGGAAGTGGAAAAAGAGGTCTGGAACCGGGTACAATGGGCCTGGGGCGGCGGACTTTCTATGATCCTGGACGGGGTGGCAATGGGCGATAAAAACGATATGCCCCAATGGTTCTCCCGGGAGGGCTGGATGTCACCGCTGTCCCGGCAGACCCAGGAATCGGTGTACCACAAATCGGTCAAGCACCCCCGCACCGCCATCGGTATGGCGGAAAACGGGGATTTGCTGCTGCTGGTAATGTCCGGCAGATCCTGGCGGTCCACCGGCGCAAATTACGAAGAGATCATCGGCATTACCCGGGCGCTTTACCCGGATGTAAAGACCCTTATGAATATGGACGGCGGCGGCTCGGCAGTGCTGGGTCTGACGGCAAAGGGCAGTTTTCTGGAACTGAGTTGCCCGGCTACCTCCACCGGCAGTACGGTGGGTATGGTCCGTCCCATCAATACGATGCTTTATATTCCTGCAGAGGAGGCAGAAAAATGATCCAATTTGGTACCGGTGGTTGGAGAGCCATCATCGGTGAGGATTTTACGAAAGCAAATATTCAGATCCTGGCTAAGGCGATGGCGGATAAACTGAAGGCAGAAGGTGTGGCAGACAAAGGCATCATTATGGGGTATGACCGCCGTTTTCTGTCAAAAGAGACGGTGAAGTGGAGTTGTGAGGTCTTTGCTGCAGAGGGCATCGTGACCCACTTTATCTGCCGCAGCGTACCGACACCGCTGGTGATGCACCATGTCATGAAGCACAATTATCCCTACGGTATGATGGTCACCGCCAGTCACAACCCCTCGCTGTACAACGGCATCAAAGTGTTCACTGCCGGCGGCAGAGATGCCGACGAGATACAGACTGCGGAAATTGAACGCTATATTGCCGGAGTCGACCCGGAAAAGATCCGGCATATGGATTACGAAAAAGCCCTGGAAGCGGGGTTGGTCAGGGAATTTTTCCCCATCAACGATTACATAGACGATATAATGGCGAAAGTCGATATGGCAGCGATCCGCAATGCCGATTTGCGGATCGTGCTGGACCCGATGTACGGCGTCAGCGAAAAGGCGCTCAGTACGATCCTCATTTCCGGTCGGTGTGACCTGGAAGTGATCCACCGGGAGCACGATACCTTGTTCGGCGGTAAAATGCCTGCCCCCTCGGCAGAACTTTTGCACACCCTGAGAAATCAGGTGGTGGACAAAGGCTACGATATGGGCATTGCCACCGACGGTGATGCAGACCGGCTGGGCATCATTGACGATCAGGGCAATTACCTGCATCCCAACGATATTTTGACCCTGCTTTACTACTATCTGCTGCGCTACAAAGGCTGGAAAGGTCCGGTGGTAAGAAACCTCTCCACCACCCACCGTTTGGACCGGATCGCCGAAAGCGTAGGGCAGTACTGTCTGGAAGTGCCGGTGGGATTTAAGCACATCTCCGCAGGTATGGCAAAAAGCGGCGCGATCTTGGGCGGCGAGTCCTCCGGCGGTCTGACAGTGACGGGACACATTCCCGGCAAGGACGGTGTGTATGCCGCGTCTTTGCTGGTGGAGATGGTGGCGGTCACCGGCAAGAAACTGTCGGAATTGATGGCGCTGATCCGGGCGGAATATGGAAACGCCTGTATGGCGGAACACTCCTATACTTTTGCCCCGGAGCGGAAAGCGTCTCTGGAAAAGCGGCTGTTTGAAGATAAGGAACTGCCGGATTTTGGCATTTACGATGTGAAAAAAGTGTCCTATATGGATGGCTGTAAGATCTATTTCAAAAACGGCGGCTGGGTGGTGATCCGGTTCTCCGGCACAGAGCCTCTGCTGCGGGTATTTTGCGAAATGCCCACGATACAAGAGGCGGAGGCGGTCTGCCAGCGCATTTGCGATCATTTTGAGATATAAACCAATGGACAAGGAATGCGTCCGCTTTGGGGACTGTTTCAATCATTCTCTGAAAGAAGATACAACAATTGTCCATTCTGCCCGGCGACTTCCACCGGCAGTACGATGCTTTATATCCCTGTAGAGGACGAACCGTAGCGAAGCAAAGGAGAAAAGGATATGTTTGATTATGTAGAGTATGCCAAGCAGTTGCGTCACGAACTGCACCAAATCCCAGAGATCGGCTTTGACCTGCCCGAAACCCTGGCAGTTGTTCGCCGGGAATTGGATGAAATGGGTGTTTCCTATACGGAGCAATACGGCAAAAGCAGTATTGTAGCCACCATTAACGAGGGCAAGCCCTTTACCATCGGCTTGCGGGCAGATATGGACGCTTTGCCGGTGCAGGAGCAAAGCAATAACCCCTATCCGTCCAGACATCCCGGTCAGATGCACGCCTGCGGTCACGATGCCCACACCGCCCAAATGCTGGCAGTGACAAGACGGCTCAACGATATGCGCGATCAGATTCGCTGCCGCATTAAGGTGCTGTTTACCCCGGCAGAGGAGTATACAACGCCCGGCTGTGAACGGATGGCAAAAGACGGCGTTATGGACGATATTGACTGCATTCTGACCTGCCATGTGAACCCCTCCTGCCCTGTGGGCTTCGTAGGCGTTCTCAGCGGTGGTATCAACGCCAATTCCACCGGTATAGTGGTGGAGTTTTTCGGAAAGTCTGCCCACGCCAATTCGCCCCACAAGGGTGTGGATGCCATTCGTATGGCAGCGGAAGCCTATATTGCTATGCAGTTGGTGGTTTCCCGGGAGGTACAGCCGCAGGAGCCCTGCGTGCTGAATGCCGGTGCCTTCAATGCCGGTCATACCAACAACATCATCTGCGATTATGCAAAGATATTCCTGTCGCTGCGCACCTGGTCTGACGAACTGAACGAGACGATGATCCGCCGGATTCGGGAGACTTGCCAGGGTGTTGCCACCATGTGCGGCGGAACTGCCAAGGTCACGATCACCAAAATCCTGCCGTATGTGCTGAACAACGATGTGATGGCAAAGAAACTCAGAGAGGTTGCCGTCAAGGTGGCAGGTGAGGAAAATGTGGAGATCCCCCAGCGCAGCCTGGGCGGTGAGGATTTTGCTTTCTTAAGCCGCATAAAACCGGGCGCGCTGTTCCGTCTGGGTGTTGCCAATGATACCAACCCCGACACAAAAGTGCCGTTGCATAACGATCATTTTGATCTGGACGAGAACTGCTTTGCAACCGGCATTGAAATGTTTGTAAACTTTGTTCTGGATAACCAGGACGGTATCGATTTCTAAGGAGGAAACTGTTATGAAGATCGCTGCAGTAGGCGACGCGCTGGTTCAGCGCAGACTGCCCCCCAACTATGCAGGTTTCGATGCGATTCGGGAGTGGATCGGCGAAGCGGATGCCAAGTATTTCAATCTGGAAACCACCATCAACCGGGAGGGAGAGTGTCACGGTCACGTCTTTAACGGTGGCTCATACCTCCGTGCCAACCCGGAAATATTGGACGATTGCAAGCGTTTCGGATTCAATATGACCACTTGGTGCAACAACCACACCCTGGACTTCGATACCGATGGCGTTGCCAAGACTTATGATTATGTGGAAGCCAGCGGTTTGGTCCATACCGGCGCCGGCAAAAATCTGGATCAGGCGGCTGCTCCTGCCTATCTGGAGACAGAAAACGGCCGTGTGGCACTGATCGGCTTTACATCTTCTGTAAACTCTACATATAACGATGTGGGCATTGCCGGCAAGCAATCCCGCCGTTTGCCCGGTCGTCCCGGTGTCAACCAACTGCGGTTTAAGACCGTGCTGAAGGTCACCCAGCAGCAGATGGATATTATCAAGGATATCGCAGAGCAGACCGGCGTCAATGATGGCGAGAATATCGCCCGTTCCGAAGGATACCGTGACGAACTGCCGGAAGGCACATTCAAACTGGACAAGCACATTTTCCTGGAAGTATCTGACCATACCCATAAGGAAATGACCTGCAATCCCAAGGACTTAGCCCGTTTGGACAAGGCGATCTTTGAAGCAAAACTGGTATCCGATCAGATCATCGTGGCGGTCCACTCCCACGAACCCGGCGGTATGTCCAAAGAAGTTCCTTCCCAGTTTTTGCAGGAGTTTGCGCACCGTGCTATCGATCAGGGCGCGGATGCGGTGGTGGGTCACGGTCCGCATCTGCTGCGGCCCATGGAGATCTATAAGGGGAAACCTATTTTCTACTCCCTGGGCGATTTCATTTTGCAAAATGAGAACATTCCCTTTGTGCCTGAGGATTATTACGAGTCCCAGGGTCTGACATCTGACGATACGATGCACCAGTTGTTCCTCAAGCGTTCCAAGAACTTTACCCGGGGTCTGTCTACCAAGAAGATCATGTTTGAAACCGTGATCCCCCGTTGGGAAGTTCAGGACGGCGAACTGGTGAAACTGGAACTGCTGGCTGTGGAATTGGGCTTCGAGGAGGCAAGAAAACACGGCGGTCTGCCTGCGCCTGCCGCCGACAGCGCTATTTTGGAGCGCTTTGCTGAAATGTCTGCGCCCTACGGCGTTAAAATGAAGATCAACGGCAATGTGGCGGAAGTAATTCTGTAATACATATGAAAATCCGGAAAGCGCGCCCTGCATCTTATGTGCAGGGCGCGCTTTTGTGCAATTTTAACAAATGGACAAGGGGAGGACGGGGGTCTATTCTACGGAAATTACTGTAGATTTTTAGTATAATCGGTGATACAATATCGATAGAAAGAAACCGATATAAATAAATCGATAAAATTCGACCCATTAGGAAAGGTGATCAATATGACGAAACAGTACATCCCCGTAACCACCCCCGAAGAACTGGAGCAGGCAATGGCGCGCTGCCGGGCAGCCCAGGCAAAATTTGCCACCTTTACCCAGGAGCAGGTGGATAAGATCTTCCTGGCGGCGGCTACCGCAGCCAACAAGGCCCGTATCCCTCTGGCAAAACTGGCTGTGGAAGAGACCGGAATGGGCGTTGTGGAAGACAAGGTCATCAAAAATCACTATGCATCTGAATATATCTACAACGCCTACAAGCACGAAAAGACCTGCGGCGTACTGGAAGAAGATCCCTCTTTCGGTATTCAGAAGATCGCGGAACCCATCGGCGTGGTGGCAGCGGTGATCCCCACTACCAACCCCACATCTACCGCTATCTTCAAAGCGCTGATCTGCTTGAAGACCCGTAACGGCATCGTTATCAGCCCCCACCCCCGGGCAAAGGGCTGTACCATCGCCGCCGCCAAGGTGGTGCTGGAAGCCGCTGTGGAAGCCGGCGCGCCGGAAGACATCATCGGCTGGATCGACCAGCCCTCTTTGGAACTCAGCGCCCAGGTTATGCGCTCTGCCGACCTGACGCTGGCAACCGGCGGTCCGGGAATGGTTCGCTCCGCTTATTCTTCCGGCAAACCCGCCCTGGGTGTGGGCGCCGGCAATGTGCCTGCCATTATTGATGACAGCGCTGACATTTTAATGGCGGTATCTTCTATTATCCACTCCAAGACGTTTGACAACGGTATGATCTGTGCCTCCGAGCAGTCGGTGCTGGTACTCGATTCCATTTACGATGCAGTAAAGGCAGAATTTGCTGCCCGGGGCTGTTATTTCCTCAACGATGAAGAAAAAGAAAAACTGCGCAGCGTCCTGCTGGTAAATGGCGCGCTGAACGCCAAGATCGTGGGACAGAGCGCGCCCACCATTGCCGGTCTTGCGGGCATTACCGTTCCCGAGAACACCAAGATCCTCATTGGCGAGGTGGAGTCTGTAGACATCGAAGAGCCCTTCGCCCACGAAAAACTGTCCCCCGTGCTGGCAATGTACCGGGTACATACCTTCGACGAGGCTATGGATAAAGCCCAGAAACTGCTGGAGGACGGCGGCTACGGCCACACCGCGGCGGTCTACCTCAGCACCCGCACCGCGGCAGAGAAACTGGACGCGTTCTCCAAGCGGATGAAGGCAGGCCGCATCCTGATCAACACCCCCTCTGCCCAGGGCGGCATCGGCGATCTGTATAACTTCCGGCTGACCCCCTCCCTGACTCTGGGTTGTGGCAGCTGGGGCGGCAACTCTGTGTCCGAAAATGTAGGTGTACGCCACCTGCTGAATGTAAAAACTGTGGCAAGACGGAGGGAGAATATGCTGTGGTTCCGCGCCCCTGAAAAGGTGTATTTCAAGAAAGGCTGCCTGCCGGTGGCTATGGAAGAACTCTCCGGCAAGAAGAAAGCCTTCATCGTTACCGATACTTTCCTCTATCAGAACGGCTATACCAAGCCCGTGGAGGAAAAACTGGACGCTATGGGCATTACCCATACGGTGTTTTACAATGTAGCCCCCGATCCCACCCTGGCCTGCGCCCGGGAAGGCGCTGAGGCAATGCGGGCATTCCAGCCCGATCTGATCATCGCCGTAGGCGGCGGTTCTGCTATGGATGCAGGCAAAATTATGTGGGTACTGTATGAGCATCCCGATGCGGATTTCCAGGATATGGCAATGCGTTTCGTGGATATCCGCAAGCGCGTTTACGGCTTCCCCAAGATGGGCGAAAAGGCATACTTCGTGGCGATCCCCACCTCCGCCGGCACCGGCTCCGAGGTGACGCCCTTCGCCGTCATTACCGACGAGGTCAGCGGTGTCAAGTACCCCTTGGCTGACTATGAACTGATGCCCAAAATGGCCATCGTGGATGCGGATATGATGATGGATGCCCCCAAGGGGCTGACAGCCGCCTCCGGCATCGACGCTGTGACCCACGCCCTGGAAGCCTACGCATCTATGCTGGCAACCGACTACACAGACGGTTTGGCGCTGCGGAGTCTGAAACTGGTGTTCCAGAACCTGCCCAAGTGCTATGACAACGGTCCCAACGAGCCCAGAGCCCGTGAGAATATGGCCAACGCAGCCACTCTGGCAGGTATGGCATTTGCCAACGCGTTTTTGGGCGTGTGCCACTCTATGGCACACAAACTGGGCGCGTTCCACCACCTGCCTCACGGCGTAGCAAACGCACTTTTGATCACCGAAGTTCTGCGGTTCAACGCGGCGGAAGTACCCGTGAAGATGGGTACATTCTCCCAGTATGACCACCCCCACACCCTGGAGCGCTATGCAGAAGTAGCCGACTATCTGGGTCTGGGCGGCAGCAATGACGAAGAGAAACTGGAAAACCTGATTTCTGCCATCGAGGAACTGAAGAAGAAGGTAGGCATCAAGGCCACCATCCGGGATTACGGCATCGACGAGACCGAGTTCCTGGCAAGTCTGGACGAAATGGTAGAGCAGGCCTTCGACGATCAGTGTACCGGCGCAAATCCCCGCTACCCCCTGATGAAAGAGATCAAGCAGATGTACTTGAACGCCTACTACGGAAAATAAATTTTAAAATAAAACTTCCAAATCTCTGCACCGCTGCGGCAACCCGCAGCGGTGCTTTTCTGTTCGGCGAATTAATAATTAATAATTAAGAGTTAAGAATTGTGGTATTTTACTGCGTTTTTGTACTATGTTCCCTTGCAATTCTTTTTTAATAGGTATATAATGGGATCAGTATAAGGGGTCTTACACCCTGAATTATGAATTATCGCGAAGAACGCGGAAAACTGCCGAAAGGGGTTTGTGAAAATGAAAAGAATCATCGCCATGTTGCTGTGCATTTGTATGGTGCTGAGTTTTGCCGCTTGCGGCGCACCTGCAAAAATGGATGCAGCGCAGCCCGGACAGGATCAACCTGTTAAGGAGATCCTGCAGGTTCAGGATCCTGAGGAAATGGATCGGGAGCAGAAGGAACTGGTTGCCGAACTGATCGGCGGTCAGGACGCATCCGATCTGACCGATGCAGAACTGGACGCAGTTGTCCAGCAACTGGTCGGTACACAGCAGAAGCCTGAGGAGGAGTCTTTCGTAGTCGATCTGGGCGCGTCCCAGAAGACAGAGGCGCCTGCTGTGGATGTAACGCAGAACCCCGAAATTTATGACGAGAACGGCGCAATGAAAGCGCCTTTCGACCAGGTCTATCCCGAACTGATCGAGACCGAGCAGGTCTCTTTCTCCGGGGAGAGCATTCTGGTAAAACTGCCCTCTGAAACCCTCACCGACGGTCTGAAAGCCGCCGGCGTTGGCGCGTTGGAGAAGATCGTACCGCTGGACAGCGCTGCCTGGTACGAAGCAAAACTCATCGAAGGCACAGATGCCAAGGATGCGTTGGACGATGTCCGGGAACTGGACGAAGTGCTGCTGGCGGAGTTTAACTACGAAGTACATACCGCCGCATTGGATGACTATAAGCATTTCGACAAGGAAAAGGACGAGGAGTTCAAGAAGAACGGTCACAACAAGGATCAGTGGCATTTCCACCACTGCGGCATCGTGGACGGCTACGAAACGATGGAGCATGAAGGCGGCGATGCCAGCGTGATCGTGGCGGTCATTGACTCCGGCGTGGATTACGAACACGAAGACCTGAAGGACAATATGTGGGTCAATGCCGACGAGATCCCCGGAAACAACATCGACGATGACCAAAACGGCTATGTGGATGACTACTACGGCGTGGACATCGTTGCCGGCAAAGGCAACGGCGGCGACACCAACGGTCACGGCACCCACGTTGCCGGCATCATTGCCGCCCGCAACAACAATGTGGGCGTGCTGGGCATTGCTTACAATGTAAAAATTATGTCCGTCAAGGCGGCTATGCACAACGGCACTTTGAACCAGGCGGACATTGCCAAGGCAATCCTGTATGCCTACGAAAACGGCGCGGAAGTCATCAATATGTCCTTCGGCGGCAGCGCCTGCTCCATTGCGGTGCAGGATGCCCTGTATGCCGCTTATGACCGCTGTGTACTGGTAGCATCTGCCGGTAATGACGGCGAGAACAACGAACCCACACCGACAGACAGTATCGCTGTCCCCAACTATCCCGCTGCCCTGACTTATGTGCTGGGCGTTATGAGCGTGGACGAGGCAGGCAGAGAGTCTGTATTCACCAACTGGGATGTGAAGGCATTTAACAATGTGGAGTATGAACTCTACGCCCCCGGCGAGAACATTATGTCCACGCTGCCGGGCAACAAGTACGGCTTCCTCAGCGGTACTTCTATGGCTGCGCCTATGGTTTCTGCCTTTGCGGCGATCCTGCGCAGTGAGTTTGCCGACCGGGACAAGTACCCCACCAAGTTTATCTACGGTCAGTTGGCATCTACCTCCGGTGTCTGCGCCGATTGCCTGAATCCCGCAATCCACGGCCAGCACAATCTGCCTCAGGTGGCAGATCTGCACGCCGCTCTGACCCAACTGCCCAAGCCGGAACTGAATGTGCAGGATTATGCCCTGTTTGACGATCCCAAGTATTCTGAAAAGAACAACGGCGACGGCGTTATCGATGCCGGGGAGACCGTTGCCCTGGGTCTGATCCTGCAAAACCGCTGGGGTATGAGCGAAAACACCCAGGTCACGGTGGACACCTTGTCCCAGGCAGGTCTTTCCGATCCTTACATCACCGTAAAGAATCCCACCGTGAATTACGGTTCTGTAGGCACTTACTCTACCCAGGATTGCGGCAAGATCTACACCGACGGTCTGCTGACCGGTTGGGAAGATCCCTTTATGCTGGAGATCTCTGAGGATTGCCCCAATGACTACCGGTTTACTCTGAATGTGACCGTCACCTGCGAAAACGCTCTGGACGAAGCAGATGAAACGGTCTACACCACTTACGGCGCTGTGGACGAAAATGTCCGCGCCGGCTATATCCTGCCCTCTGTCATCGACGAGGATATGGTGCTGACCAAGGACAATCTGTACATTATTCCCAACGCCACCGTCATTCAGGAAGGCGTTACCGTGAAGGTTATGCCCGGCACCCGGATCCAGTTCTGGAGTGACGACGCTTCCGATCCCTACGCAGACAATTACATCGCCTACTTGCAGGTTAACGGCAAGTTCCTGGTGGAAGGCACCAAAGAAGAGCCGGTGCTGATCTATCCCAGCGAACTGATGAGCGCCTATACGGTGGAGATCGGCGGCAGTGAAACCGGCTATGTCTCTATGAAATACGCCGATATCACCAATTTTTTCAATTGCGGACACACCAGTTCCGGCAACCGGATCGATCTGGCAGATCACTGCACCTTCCGGATCAACTACAGCGAATATCTGTATGAAAGACGTTTGTATAACGGCGTTGTGCAGATGAATTTCTTGCACGACCCCAATATGTTCGCCGAATCCAATCTGAAAGACTGTGTGTTCTACAAGATCGATTACACATACGGTCCCGGCATCCGGATCTACCACAGCACATTGGACCGTTGTGTCTTTGTGGATTGCGGCATCCAGATGCAATATTCCGGCATAACAAACAGCGTATTTTTGGGCAATTACGGCGAAAAGCACGCGCTTTCCACTATTGTGCAGCCCGTGCCGGAAAATACCGAGCATACATTGAGAACCGCCTACTGTAAGCAGACCGGTACCACCTATGTCCGTGCTTGGTACGAGATCGATCCTCTCTATCTGGAGAAACTGGGCGGCAAACTTGCCATTGTGGAAACAGCGGAAGAATTGCGTTGGCTGGAAGAGAATATTCTGGATCCGAACTTGACCGTCAACAAGTATCTGGAGACCCATTCCGGTTACCATACATTCGGTACGGCATACAACGGTGACCGGCTGGTGTGGAGCGACGGCAGCCCCATCGGGGCATTTCTGGACCCCGACGGCGTGGCAGACTCCGCAAGTCACAACACGCCTGTCTGTGTGCTTATGGAAAACGGACAGACTAAACTGATCTACAATCAGTACAATACCGACACATTTAAACTCTACGAGATCCCCGGCGAAGTGCTTCCCTGGGAGATCACCTTTGATGATTACGAAGTGACGCTGGATACCCGCACCCAGTATCAACTGGCACCCATCAGCGCTCCCGTAGACTTGGAAAACAGCGCATATATCTACGAGAGCAGCGATAAGACCGTATTGACAGTCAGCGACACCGGCCTGGTGACACCTACCGGTGTAGGCACTGCCGATGTGGTGGTCTACAGCCGGGATAAGGCTGTGCAGAACTATGTCACCTTCACGGTGCTGGCAAGAGAGGTCACACTGGAGCAGAATGCGGTGACGATGTATGAGACCAAGTCTATGCAGCTTGCTCCCACCATCAGCCCCAATCAGTATGACGACGAGACATTTACCTACGAAAGCAGCGACGAATCCGTGGCAAAGGTGGATGAAAACGGTGTTGTTACCGCAGTATCTCAGGGTACAGCCCGGATCACGGTGTCCAGCGCCGCGCCCATCGTTCCTGCTGTGGTCACCGTTACGGTAGATTCCTACTGTATGCCTGAGAGCATCGCTTTTACCCGGCAGACAGCAGAACTGGAAGTGGGCGATACCTTGCAGACAGCGCTGACCGCAGCGCCGGAGAATGCAACCTTGTTCGGTATGACATATGTCTCCGACAATGAAGATGCGGTACAGGTGGATAAGTACGGCAAACTCACCGCCGTAGGTTCCGGTGTTGCCAATATTACGGTTTCCTGCGAAGGTCTGACAGCCACGATGCAGGTAGTTGCCTATCAGAAGGCGACCCGGTTGTCTGTAACACCTGTCATTACTGCCGTCCTGACAGATCAGACAGCAGAACTTCCGCAGATCATCACCGACCAGGGCGCAGATCTGCTGCTGACCTGGCGGTCCACCGACGAAGATGTGGCGGTGATCGAAGATGGCAAACTGGTGCTGAAAACTGCCGGTACGACCTCCGTCGTTGCTACCGACAGCCGCAGCGGCTTGTCCGCCGCCTGCCTGCTGGTGGTGACAGAAGAAGAATCTGCGCCCATTAAGGATGTTCTGGTAAATAATCACACCGGCTATTTCCACTTTGTGCTGCTGGAGGACGGTCGCCTGTATACCTGGGATAGTAACTACCGCCAGACCCCGGTGCAGATCGCGGAAGGTGTGCTGGCAATAGACATCTACTACGACAACTGTGTGGCGGTTATGGAAAACGGTGAGATCAGATTGTTTGATGGCGGCAAAATGGATCCTACATGGAGAGTGGAATCTTCTGCTTGCACCGGTTGGAAGATCAAGGGATTTTCCCGGGATACCTACAGCAATTTCGTCTTGACCGAGAGTGGAAATGTATATGCCTGGTCCACACAGGCCGCCGGCAACAGTTACGGTCAGTTGGGTATTGGCACTACAGGACATACCGAGACCCCCACACTGGTAAATCTGGACGGCGTGGTGGATGTAAGAACAAATGGGTCCTCCCGCACATATTTCCTGACAGACAAGGGAGAACTCTATGTGGCGGGCAACGGATATTCCACCATCCCTCAATTGATCGCTACCAATGTGGACGAACTACTCAATGACGATGGCTGTTATCTGACCGCTGACGGAAAAATTTCCGAGGACGAACATCTTTGGGATCTGTCCGGATATGACCGGGTCGCCTATGGTTATTACTACGGTATGGCTGTCCGGGACGGTAAGGTTTATCAGTTTGATATGGATAGCGCACAAGTGAAGGAAGTTCCCGGCATCACCGATGCAGTGGATGTGTTTATGTACCTGCGCACATATTATGTGGAACTGCGCAGCGGTATGCTGCTGGCATTTGGCGATAACACCTCCGGCGCGAACCACATTCCCGGACAAAGCGGCAGCGTTTCCGAGCCTGTGCCCATCCTGCTGGAGACAGTGGAAGCGGATGTTGCCAAGGTGACAGACAGCGGCTTAACAGAAGGCGTGCTGACCGAAGAAACACTGACACTGACCTTTAATAAGGCTTTGTCCTCCGTCATTGCCAAACTGTATGCCGACGGCGTGCAGATCACTTTGCAGGAGCAGATCACCGATTATAACTGCCTGACTGTCAGCCGTTCTGCCGGATTTGCAGAAGGCATCAACTATGAACTGGTGATCCCTGCGGCATCTGTATATACTACGGGCGGCGCCACCAATCCGGAAGAGATCCGCATCGCCTTTACTTATCAGGCGCCGGAGACCCAGCCTCAGAAAAAACTTTCCAAAAAGACACTTTCCGGCGAGACCGAACCTGCAACGCCGGTGGTCCACCAGTCCCAACTGGATACCACCGTCTGGCGCCATCATACAATGGACACCTTGCTGGAAAAACTGGATGAACTGCGCAACCAGTTCCAGATAAACAACGCCTTCTACGGCAATGCGATCCTGAACCCCACTGCCACCGACACCAATGTGTCCCATTGGTTCCGTCCTGTGGGATATAACAGCAGTGTCTACAAGATCCCCTTCGGCGGCAACTGGTGGGGAACTACCAATCAGCGGACCATCGAACTGCAGATGGTGGACTACACCGACTTTATCAGTTACAGCCAGTTGATGTACGATCCCTATCTGATGGAAGCCCCGGAAAACACCTATCCCTTTGTTACTTCTGTAACGCTGTTTAATAAGTACGGCGAAGAAGTGACCACCGTGGGCAATGAGCAGATCCGTTTCCAGGTGAAATTCAACCGGGATATGGATACATCTATCCCGCTGACCGTCCGCTTTGGCTCTGCCTATCCCTACGGCGATTACACCGTGGAAGGTCAGTATGTGGATGCGCGCACCTGGGAAGGCACATACACCTTAAATACCCTCATTGAAAACGGCAACCACTATTTCAGCATCTATGGCGGCTGCTCTGCCACCGAGGATCTGGAACTGCAGCCCGATAACGGCCGCTTCGGCTTCGTCATCGATACCACCGCAGCCCAGGCGCTGATCATGCAGGGTACGGCTACCGATACCGGCATCCGGCTGTCCTGGACCCAGGATGACTTTGACACCCTGATGGGCTACAATGTCTACCGCGCCACCAGCGAGGACGGTTACTACACCCGTCTGAACAGCACGGTCATTCCCGCCGACACGATGACATTCTTCGACGATACCGTAGAGCCCGGTGTGATCTACTACTACAACTTTACCGTAGTTAAGACGGATATGGCAGAGTCTGAGCCCTCCGGCAAGATCGTCATTATGTCCAAGGACACTATGGCACCCAACATCTACCACAGCCTTGTGACAAATGCCTTTACCGGCGCAAATCTGGTCCTCAGCGCCACCATTACCGATAACCTGAATGTGGCGTATGCAAATCTTTACTACCGCATTGTCGGTACAGATACCTGGAACACCATCCGTATGAATAAACTCAACGATAAGTACTCCGCCATTATCCCTGCCCAGTATGTGACGGTGGCGGGCATCGAGTACTACATCGAGGCCTTCGACGGTGTCAGTTACACCTACAAGGGCAGCGCAGAAGTTCCCTACACCATTGCGGTGCAGGAGGCTGTAGGCGCAGACGCTCTGGGTGATGTGGACGGCGACGGTGTTATCACCAATCTGGACGCATTGCTGCTGCTGTACACCATCAACGATAAGTACAATATGACCGCCGAGGAATTTGCCCGCGCCGACTTAAACGGCGACGGCGTGCTGTGGGCAGCCGAGGCACTGCGGATCCTGCAGTATGTCAGCGGTGTGGTAGGCTCTGTAAAAATGTAATATGGGAGCAAGGGTATGAAGAAACGAATGTTAGCCCTGCTTCTGACCTTCTGCCTGATCTTCGCGGCAGCGCCGGTGTATGCCGGTGCTGCCACCGGGCAGCAGGTCTGCGCAAATGCGGTCACAGTTACAGCGGGCAACACCGCCTGCGTGACCCTGAAAGCAGAAAATTTCAATAATATTGCGGCGCTGGATGTGTATGTGTACTATGACCCGGCGGCTTTGTCTGTCAGCAGCACCTACAACGGCAACTTGCTCTCTGGCGCCCAAACCTCAGTAAATACTGCCGAGGCAGGTAAGATCACCTTGTCACTGATGGCGCTGAACGGCATCAGCGGCACCGGCAATCTTCTGAGCATTTATTTTTCCACCAATGCAAGCTGCACGCCCGGCACTTATCCCGTTACCGTAGCCATCGGCAGAGCCTATGACGGCAACCTGCAAGAGGCGACAGTTGGCGGTGTCAAGGGTTCTGTGACGGTGAATGCCCCGGTGGAAACTGAAGAGTTTTCTATTTATAACGATGTCGATCGGTATGCCCTGCAAAAGGGAGACACCCTTTCTTATCAGGTGTGCAACAGCGGTTGCCGGCTCTTTGTCAGCGCGGACTTTACGGTGGAGTATGACCACGAACTGTTTGCTTTTGACTCCGTCACCCTGATGCCGGAACTGACCGGGGAGGGCGCTGTCTATTCCGTCAATTCTTCGGTACTGGGTCAGGTGCGGATCGTTTATGCCAACGATGAACCGGTCAGCAGTTACTATCTGTTTACCGTCCGCCTGAAAGTCATCGCTGATGTGGATACCACCACATCCGTGCGTACCCGGGCGGAAAATGTCTACCGGCAGGATCTGTCGGCGTATCTGCCCGGCAGCACCTACAGATCGGTGACTTTACAGAAAGCGCCCCAGGAAGTTGACCATCCCAACGCGTTTTTAAAGACAGAAGAACTGGTGGTCGGCAGAGAAAATGGGGCTACATTCTATCTGGAAGCCGGTGCGGGCATTGCGGCTGCGGATTTCGTGATCAACTACGATCCGGCTGTGCTGTCCTGCGTGGCTGTGACAGCCGCTGAAGAGGTCGCGGATCACGGCGGTATGCTGATGATCAACGATAACTTTACCTCCGGAAAGATCCGGTTTTCCTATGTGAATATGGATGCCTACGCAGATACCGATCTGCCCCTTGTCCATATCACCTGGAAGCCTTTGCAATCCCCAAAGGCGCATTATCAGGTGACTCCGGAGGGCATCGGCGTAGTGGATACCCAACAAAACGCTGTGACCCTGGAATATGTGACAGACTCCGGCTGTATTCTGGCGCGGGAGGTCATTGCCGCTACTTGTACAAGCGATGGACGCACCCATTACGGCTGTGCCTGCGCAGAAGGGTATGATGTGGATATCGTGCCGATGTTGGGTCACGATCTGACTTACCACGGGGGTCAGACAAATACTTGTACGCAGATCGGCTGGGAAGGCTATGAGACCTGCTCCCGCTGTGACTACTCCACTTATGTGGAAATTCCTGCTTTGGGTCACGATCTGACCTATTACGGGGCGCAGACGGCAACTTGCCTGGAGATCGGCTGGGAAGCCTATGAAACCTGCTCCCGCTGCGGCTACTCCACCTATGTGGAAATTTCCGCCCTGGGTCACGATCTGACCTACCACGAGGGTAAGACACCTACTTGCACGGAATACGGCTGGGAAGGCTATGAGACCTGCTCCCGCTGCGATCACAGCACTTATGAAGAGATCCCTGCCCTGGATCACGATCTGATCTACCACGAAGGTAAGACACCTACTTGCACGGAATACGGCTGGGAAGGCTATGAGACCTGCTCCCGCTGCGATTACAGCACTTATGAAGAGATCCCTGCCTTGGATCACGATCTGATCTGGTACGAGGGACAGGCGGCTACTTGTACGGAAAACGGCTGGGACGCCTATGTAGCCTGCACCCGCTGTGATTTCACCACCTATACGCAGATCCCCGCTCTGGGTCACGAACTGATCCGGTATGAGGGTCAGGCGGCTACTTGTACAGAAAACGGCTGGGAGGCCTATGAGACCTGCCCGATGTGTATGACTTCCACCTATGTGGAGATCCCCGCTCTGGGTCACGATCTGATCTACCACGAGGGTCAGGAACCCACGTATTCGCAGACCGGCTGGGAAGCCTATGAGACCTGCTCCCGCTGTGATCACACCACCTATGTGGAGTTGCCGAAACTCTTTTTGATCGGTGATGTCAATCTGGACGGAGAGGTCACTAACGATGATGTGGTGCTGCTTCTGTGGCATACGCTGTTCCCGGAGGATTATCCTCTGGAAGGAGATTTGGATTTCTCCCGTGACGGCAACATCGATAACAGCGATGTGGTGACCCTTTTGTGGCACAGCCTGTTCCCGGAGGATTATCCTTTAATTTAACAAAATTGCCCGGAGAGGTCCTCCGGGCAGTTTTTTATACTTTCCTTTTTCGCCACTATCTGCTATACTGATGGCAGAAAATGAGAGAGGTGTTTATTTATGGAGAGAGAACTCTATAATGCCTATATTCGGGTGCTGCAGCAGGAACTTGTACCTGCTATGGGCTGCACAGAGCCGATCGCGGTGGCATACGCCGCGGCTGTGGCGGCAAGTCAGTTGCCTGCCCGGGCGGAAAAAGTGTCCATCGTTGTCAGCAGCAATATTATTAAGAATGTAAAAAGCGTTATCGTTCCCAACACCGGCGGACTTCACGGTCTGGAAGCGGCGGCTGCCGCAGGCGTCATTGCCGGTGATCCGGAGAAAAAACTGCTGGTGATCTCTCAGGTCACCAAGGCCCAGCAAAAGGAGATCGCCGATTATCTGAAAGAGGCAGCCTTTACTGTGGAAGAGTCCCAATCCGGGCAACTGTTTGATATTCAGATCGAACTGGAAGGCGCAGGACATAAGTCTGTCTGCCGCATTACCGGTGAGCATACCAATGTGGTGCTGATCCGGGGCGACGGCAACACGGTGCTGGAGCGCAGCATCGAGGTCAGTATGGAAGAGGAAAACCGGGACAAAGCCCTGCTGACTGTGGAAAAGATCGTGGAATTTGCAGACACGGTGGATATCTGCGATGTCAAGGATGTGCTGGACCGGCAGATAAACTGCAATATGGCCATCGCCCAGGAGGGACTTGACAACGATTACGGCGCCCGGATCGGTCAGGTGCTGTTGAAAACACGGGGCGACGATGTGGTCACCCGGGCAAAGGCTTACGCCGCCGCGGCGTCCGATGCCCGTATGAGCGGCTGTGACCTGCCGGTGGTTATCAACTCCGGCTCCGGCAATCAGGGCATCACATCTTCCGTGCCGGTGATCATTTACGCCCGGGATATGGGCGCAAGCGATGAGCAGCTTTACCGGGCTTTGACGGTTTCCAACCTGATCACTTTGCACCTGAAATCCGGCATCGGCCCGCTGAGTGCCTACTGCGGCGCCATCAGCGCTGGCTGCGGTGCAGCGGCAGGTGTTACATATCTGTTCGGCGGCAAGTTCCGGGAGATCGCCCACACGGTGGTCAACGCCATCGCCATCAACTCCGGTGTTATCTGTGACGGTGCGAAGGCCAGTTGCGCAGCCAAGATCGCCTCTGCCGTGGAGGCCGGCATCCTGGGTATGGAGATGTTCCGCCAGGGCAGCCAGTTCGTCGGCGGCGATGGCATCGTCAGCAAGGGCGTGGAAAACACCATCGACAATGTCAGCCGTCTGGCAAGCGAAGGTATGCGCAAAACCGACGCCGAGATCATTAAAATTATGCTTTCCTAAGTGAAATATCGTTTAAAACGGCCCCCTTGTGCAAAGGGGGCTGTTCTGTTGCTGATTTTAGGCAATAGAATTGGGGGATCGTGTTTGGCGTTGTAGGTTCGTGTTAAAACCTGTCGACCGAAAAAGGGTTGACAATACTTCCTCACCGTGCTATAATAATCAGGCACTTGAGGTGCGCAATATCGCGGAGTAGAGCAGTTGGAAGCTCGTCGGGCTCATAACCCGGAGGTCGTAGGTTCGAGTCCTGCCTCCGCAACCAAAAAGAAACCCCATCCATCCGGATGGGGTTTTCTTTTTGGTTATGGCAGCATGCTTCGCATCTGCCATCTCTGTGTTATGAGTCCGACGAGCGTAGCTCGTTGGGTAAGCGAGGGGAGCGCTGCCTGACGGCAGAAGCAGCGACCCGAGCGCAGTGCAGCGGTCGGTAGCTGCCAAGGAGCGCCGTCGACGCAGGCAGATACCGGGCACCGCAAACCGGGAC
>JAZQGL010000002.1:0-10090 GCA_045540035.1 Faecousia sp. | reverse complement strand
ATGATTAAGGACGTCACCCCCATTCCTCACAATGGCTGCCGTCCCCCCAAGAGACGTCGTGTCTGATTTTGCAAGGAGGATATTGAATTATGGCTAAGAATATGCAGCCTGTGCTGAAGCGTTGCAGAACGCTGGGCGTTTCTCCTGCCGCAATGGGTTACAATAAGACTTCCAACAAGAACCCCGGCGGTCAGAGAAGAACTAAGAAGTCTGAATACGCTGCTCAGTTGACTGAGAAGCAGAAGGTTAAGTTTGTATACGGCATTCAGGAGAAGCAGTTCCGTAACTACTACGACAAGGCTACCCGTGCTGAAGGCAACACCGGTGAAGTGCTGCTGACCTACGTCGAGCGCAGACTGGACAATGTTGTTTATCGTCTGGGTTTTGCTAACTCCCGCCGTCAGGCTCGCCAGTTGGTGAACCACGGTCACTTCACTGTCAACGGCAACCGCGTTAACATTCCCAGCTTCCTGGTGAAGCCCGGTGATGTTGTTGCTGTCTGTGAGAAGAGCGTTTCCAACGCTTTCTTCAAGGGTCTGAAGGAAGCAGACGCTTTCGTTGCTGCTCCCAAGTGGCTGGATCGCGATAAGAACAACCTGGTTGGCAAAGTGATTGCTATGCCCACACAGGCTGACATCGACTTCGATATCGCTGTCCACCTGATCGTCGAGTTGTACTCCAGATAATCGACACCCTAATTGTTCGTATATGTGCATCTTGGGGTGCATTCTACACCCCACACACTTGATAAGGAGGGTTAAGATTCTATGGTAGAAATTGAAAAGCCTCGCATTACCTGTTTTGACTCTGTTGAGGATCCTTCATACGGCAAGTATGTAGTTGAGCCTCTGGAGCGTGGTTACGGTATGACTTTGGGTAACTCCCTGCGTCGTATTATGCTCAGCAGCCTTCCCGGCTACGCAGCAACTTCCGTGAAGATCGCCGGCGTACAGCACGAGTTCTCCACCATCCCCGGTGTCACCGAGGATGTGACCGAGATTGTTCTGAACGTGAAGCGCATCATCCTGAAACTGCACAGCCAGGAGCCTAAGACTGTCTATATCGATGCTGTGGGTCCCTGCGAAGTTACCGCTGGTGACATCAAGGCTGATGGCGAGGTTGAGATCCTGAACCCTGAACTGCATATCTGCACTTTGGGCGAAGGTGCAACTTTTAATATGGAGATCACTCTGTCTCAGGGTCGCGGCTATGTGCCTGCTGACCGCAACAAGACAGCACAGACCGTCATCGGTGTGATTCCCATCGACTCCATCTATTCACCTGTTAGCAAGGTGAACTATTCCGTGGAGCCCACTCGTGTCGGCGATAAGACCGATTTCGATAAGCTGACCCTTGAGGTCTGGACGAATTCCACCATCTCCGCCAAGGACGCTGTGTCCCTGGGTGCCAAGATCCTCAGCGATCATCTGACAGTCTTTACCAACCTGTCTGACACTGTCAGCGCCGGTTCTACTGTCGTGGATAAGGTCGTCGACCGTCCCGACACCAAACTGTCTATGACCATCGATGAGCTGGATCTGTCTGTCCGCAGCTTCAACTGCCTGAAGCGTGCCAACATCAACACGGTTGCTGATCTGATCAGCAAGACCAGTGAAGATATGATGAAGGTCCGCAATATGGGTAAGAAGTCCCTGGACGAGGTTCAGAAGAAGCTGGAAATGATGGGCCTGTCCCTGGCCAGCGAAGATTCTGGCAGTAACTAATTAGAGTGAAACCTGTAAAAGGAGGAAACGTTTATGTTCGGAACTCGTAAACTGGGTAAGACCAGCACCCAGAGAAAAGCTCTGCTGCGTCAGCTGGTTACCGATCTGCTGGACAACGGCAAGATCGAGACCACCTTCTACCGTGCTAAGGAAGTACAGCCTGTGGTTGAGAAGATGATCACCCTGGGCAAGAAGGGCGGCCTGTACAACTACCGCAGAGCTCTGAGCTTCATCACCAAGGAAGATGTTGCAAAGAAGCTGTTCGACGAGGTTGCTCCCAAGTATGCTGACCGTAACGGCGGCTACACCAGAGTAACCCGCACCGGTCCCCGCCGCGGCGATGCTGCTGAAATGGCAGTTATCGAGTTGGTATAATCCGGTTAAGATCAAAGTAAAAGAGCGTATCGTGAATGCGATACGCTCTTTTTATTTCAATTGACAATTGACAGTTGAGAGTTGACAATTGCGGTATTTTCTTTCAGAAAATGATTGAAATAGTCGGCTTTGCCGACACAATAACTGTCAACGAATTGCCGCGGGTGCTACCTGCTTTGCGTTTGTCAATTATGGCAACATAGCGATACCGAGTGACCCCCAATGGTGTAGCAATGATAAAAAACTGAGGTAACGAGTTGTCTGCGGGCACTGCCCGCTTTGGGCGTTTTTCACATATGGGCAGGTGTTTTTTGTGCAATTGCACCAATTTACAAAAGCGACAAAATTTGCATTGAAATTGTTGGTTCTTTCGTGTATAATGTCTTTATTATGGTGTTTGACACCAGTAATGGAAGGCACGGCCTTCCCGAAAGGAGAACAATACATATGTACACTGCAAATTCCATCCGTAATATCTGTTTGCTCGGCCACAGCGGCAGCGGTAAGTCCGCCCTGGCAGAGAGCTTGCTTTATATGACCGGCGCCATCGACCGCATTGGCAAAAATGCTGATGGCAACACGGTTTGCGACTACGATCCCGAAGAGATCAAGCGCAATATTTCCATCTCTACTTCCGTAGTACCTCTGGAGTACAAGGGCATCAAGATCAACCTGCTGGATACCCCCGGCGGTTTCGACTTCTCCGGCGCTGCCACCGAGGCTCTGCGCGCTGCTGACGCTGCAATTCTGGTCTGCTCCGCTAAGGACGGCATCACTGTCGGTCTGGAAAAGGCTTGGAAGTACTGTGAAGAGCGCAATATGCCCCGCTTCATCTACATCTCCAAGGTCGACGAAGACAACTCCGACTACAATGCTACTTTCAACGCGCTGCGTGAGAAGTACGGCAACAAGGTCGCTCCCGTTATCGTTCCTATTTGGGATGCCAACCGTAAGGTCACCGGTATCATCGATGTGCTGAACAAGCGCGCATACGAGATGCAGAACCTGAAGCGCGTTGAGATCGAAGTTCCCGAGGGCAAGGACGATGTCATCACTGAGTTCAATGACGCGCTGAAGGAAGCCGTTGCTGAGACCAGCGAGGAGTTTATGGACAAGTTCTTCGGCGGTGAGGACTTCACCTACGCCGAAATGATCAAGGGTATGCACAAGGGCGTTCTGGATCACACGCTGTATCCCGTTCTGTGCGGCAGCGGCGTCAACTGCCTGGGCAGCCTGATGCTGATGGATCACATCATCGACCTGCTTCCCAACCCCGTGGAAGGCAACTACCACAAGGCAACTCTGGCTGACGGCACCACTGAGGAGTTCGTAGTTTCTCCCGGCGGCGTTCCCTCCGCTTTCGTTTGGAAGACTGTTTCCGACCAGTACGGCAAGTACTCCTATGTGAAGGTTCTGTCCGGTACGATCAACGCTGACACCACTCTGGTCAACGCCCGCACCGGCGAGACCGAGAAACTGGGCCGTCTGTACAGTATGTGCGGCAAGAAGGCTACCGAGGTCAAGGAACTGTCCTGCGGTGATATCGGTGCCATCGGCAAGATGGACAAGGTCAAGACCGGCGATACCCTGTGCGATCCCCGTAAGGTGGTCAGCCTGAAGGGTCTGCCCTACGCACCTGCCTGCTACTCCATGGCCATTGCTCCCAAGACCAAGGGTCAGGAAGAAAAGGTCGCTGCAGGTCTGAACCGTCTGAACGAAGAAGATCCCTCCTTCAGCCTGGTCAACAATGCCGAGACCAAGCAGATGGTGGTCTCCGGTACCGGCGATCAGCAATTGGATGTTCTGGTTGCAAAACTGAAGAGCCGCTTCGGTGTTGACGCAGTTCTCAGCCCCGCGAAGGTTGCATACCGTGAAAAGATCAAGAAGACCGTCCAGGCTCATGGCCGTCATAAGAAGCAGACCGGCGGCAGCGGCCAGTTCGGTGATGTTTGGGTCCGTTTCGAGCCCCAGGAAGAGCAGGATGAACTGATCTTCGCTGAGGAAGTTTTCGGCGGCTCCGTTCCCAAGAACTTCTTCCCCGCTGTTGAAAAGGGTATTCAGGAAGCCGTTCAGAAGGGTCCCCTGGCAGGTTATCCCATGGTCGGCCTGAAGGCTGTTCTGTACGATGGTTCTTACCACCCCGTTGACTCCAACGAAATGGCATTTAAACTGGCTGCTATCCTGGCATTCAAGGAAGCAATGCCCAACGCCGCTCCCACTCTGCTGGAGCCCATCGGCGCACTGGCAGTTACCGTTCCCGAGTCCTACGTCGGCGACGTTATGGGTGACCTGAGCAAGCGTCGTGGCCGTCCTCTGGGTATGAACCCCGATTCCGACGGCAACACCGTTGTTGAGGCTGAAGTTCCTATGGCTGAAATGAGCAGTTACGCCATCGATCTGCGTGCGATGACCCAGGCAAGAGGCTCCTTCACTCTGGAGTTTGTCCGCTACGAGGAAGTGCCTAAGGCCAACCAGCAGAAGATCATCGACGAGGCTAACAAGAACGACGACTAATCCATGAAATTGACCGCTGCAGGTTTTCCTGCAGCGGCTTTTTATGCCTTCAATTCCCGAAACAGATGGAAGCCGGTTAAGATACCGGTATGAAAAGCGTTTTTGCTGTGTAATTCGCATAATTCGCAGGTCAGCAAAAACACCCGGTTGTTGTCATCCAGAGAGAGTTGGGAAAGCACATCGTCCAAATGCTTAAAGGAGGATTGAATTTCCTTGCTGTCCATTTTTCGGCTCTCCTGATAGCAGCGAAACAGCACATCCAATAGGTCTTCCGTTTCCTCTTCGCCCAACCCGGCAGGATGCGTTGCCAAATAATCATCAAACGCCTTTTGATAGTTTTTCATAGTATGACCTCCTTAGATTTTTTATATCTAAATCTTAACGCATAATTTGAAAAAGTGTTGGAAATTCATCCAAATGGATGTACGAAAAATTTTAAAACATATAAAATGTAAAAATATTGCCTCGAAAGTGCGGATATGCTACAATATTGCTGTCTGGATTCAATAATTAATCGAGCAAGTAAATTCCGGTTTGTCGAGTTGTTGTGAACAACGCAATTGTAGGGGCCGATGACCACATCGGCCCCTACAGATGGGCGCTCGAGAAATTGGATTTGGAGTAATTTATAAAGGAGCGAAGATATGCTTCCTGAGGCATTTTTGAATAGAATGAAACAGCAACTGGGGGAAGAATACCCGGCGTTTTTGGAGAGCTTGGAGCGCCCACGGGCTGTGGCGCTGCGTTTTAATCCCTTAAAGGGAGAAAGACCCGCCTTGGATTTTGTGCAGGCACAAGTCCCCTGGGAGCCGGAAGGCTTTTATTACGACCCGGAGGCAAGACCCGGCTTGCACCCTTATCACGAAGCCGGCGTATACTATTTACAGGAGGCCAGCGCCATGGCGCCGGTATCGCTGTTGGACCCTCAGCCCGGTGAACGCGTTTGCGATCTGTGCGCAGCGCCCGGGGGCAAGACTACCCAGATCGCAGGCAGAATGGGCGGGGAAGGCTTTTTGCTGTGCAACGAGATCAACCCCAAGCGGGCAAAGATCCTCAGCCGCAATATCGAGAGAATGGGCGTTGCCAACGCGCTGGTAACCAATGAGCATCCCCAAAGACTGGCGGAAAAGTATGCGGAATACTTTGACAGAGTGCTGATCGATGCCCCTTGCTCCGGAGAGGGAATGTTCCGCAAGGAAGAGGCGGCTGTTACCGATTGGAGTCAGGAGACTGTGGAAATGTGCGCCCGTCGGCAGGCGGAGATTTTGCACTCCGGTGCAGCGCTTGTGCGTCCCGGCGGCAGATTGGTCTATTCCACCTGCACATTTGCTCCGGAGGAAAATGAGCAGACCATCCGGGCATTTTTGGAATCCCACCCGGAATTTACGCCGGAGACCGTTGACGGTCATTGGTTTACACCCGGTCCTGACGGCTCGTTCCGTATGTGGCCCCACAAACTGCTGGGCGAGGGGCATTTTGCGGCGGTGCTGCGCAAAGCAGGCGCGGATATGGAGGAAGAAAACCGGTTTGCAATCCAGAAACTACCCAAGGAATGGACGGAGTTCGCGAAAAAAATGGATATCCATTTACCTGTGGGCTATCCGGTGATGTTCGGGCAGAGCCTTTACTGGGCCAGCGCCGGTATGCCGGATATCCGGGGCGTGAAGGTGATGCGTCCGGGTCTGGAACTGGGCGAGGTAAAAAAAGGTCGGTTTGAGCCTGCTCACGCTCTGGCGCTGTGGCTGAAGACCGCCGCCAATGTTCAGGACCTTTCCGGTGACGGCGGGCAGATCAAGGCTTATATGCACGGTGAGACCGTTTCCTCCTCCAAAACCGGCTGGTGTCTTGTTACGGTGGACGGCTTTTCCGTTGGTTGGGGAAAAGGGGACGGAAATGTACTGAAAAATCACTATCCTAAGGGATTACGGCGATAAAGCGCCCAAAATTGTACTTTACATAATGTGTTGTGTGTGCTATAATTTTTAGGTGAATTAGTAAATTTCGCAAGGAGTGATTCTTCCTTGGCAAGATATGAAATTATCGGCGGAACTCCCCTTACCGGTGAGGTAACCATCAGCGGTGCCAAGAATGCGGCTGTGGCGATTTTGCCTGCTGCGATTTTGGTTAACGGTGTCTGCCGTGTGGAAAATGTTCCGGATATTTCCGATGTAAGAATACTGCTGGATATTCTTTCTGATATGGGCGTAGTCGTTACCCGGGAGGGCCAGGGCGTCGTGCTGTTGGATTGCACCAATGTGACCAAGACCTGTCCGAACCCCGAACTGGTTCGTAAGATGCGCGCCAGTTACTACCTGATGGGCGCATTGATGAGCCGTTTCGGTCACGCCAATGTGGCGCTGCCCGGCGGTTGCAACTTTGCCTCCCGCCCCATCGACCAGCATCTGAAGGGCTTCCGTGCGCTGGGTGCTGAAGTGGTGGAAATGCCCGACTATGTGAATATTGAGCCCGGTGAGGACGGCCTTCACGGAAACCGTGTCAGTTTGGACGTGGTCAGTGTAGGCGCAACTGCCAATATTATGATGGCGGCAGCATTGCTTCCCGGTCAGACCGTGATCGAAAATGCGGCGAAAGAGCCCCATATCGTTGACCTTGCCAACTTCCTGAATACTATGGGCGCCCGGATCTCCGGTGCCGGTACGGACACGGTGAAGATCAAGGGTGTGGAGAGTCTCCACGGCGGCACATATGCCATTATCCCCGATCAGATCGAGGCAGGTACATATCTGGCAGCCGTTACTGCTGCCGGCGGCAATGTGCTGGTGAAGAATGTGATCCCCAAGCATATGGATTGTATCACATCCAAGTTGCAGGAAATGGGCGCAAAGGTCACCAATTATGACGATTGTATCCGCATCCGCAGCGAGGGCCGTCTGCGTCAGGCAACGGTCAAGACCCATCCGTATCCCGGATTCCCCACGGATATGCAGGCGCAGATCTGTGTGTGTATGACCTTGGCAAACGGTGTCAGTAAACTCACCGAAAGCGTCTACGAGACCCGCTTCTTCGGCTACTGCTCCGAATTGCAGAGTATGGGCGCAGACATTATGATCAATGGCAAGACCGCCATTGTCACCGGCCGTGAAAAACTCCACGGCGTCGATGTTTCTGCCCGGGATCTGCGCGCCGGCGCAGCCCTGATCATTGCAGGTCTGGCAGCAGAAGGTACTACCCGTGTCCGCAATATCCACTTTGTGGAGCGCGGCTACGAAAACATCATTGAGAAAATGACTGCGCTGGGTGCAAAGATCACCCGTGTGGAGGACTGACAAAAGAAATACACCCTCAAAACAAGTACGTTTTGAGGGTGTTATTTTATTGATACAATGCTGTGGACAGATATCGGTCGCCGGTGTCCGGCAGGACCACCACAATGGTCTTTCCGGCGTTTTCCGGACGCTTGCCGATCTGTATGGCGGCGTACAGCGCTGCACCGGAGGAGATGCCCGTCAGGATGCCCTGGGTCTTTGCCAAGGTTCTTGCGGCGTCGTAGGCCTGCTCCTCGGTGACAGGAAATACTTCGTCAAAGACCCCGGTGTCCAGCACCTTGGGGATAAAATTCGCCCCGATGCCCTGCAGACCGTGAGAGCCGGCCATTCCCTTGGAAAGCAGGGGAGAACCGGCAGGTTCTACCGCTACCACCTGAATGTTGGCATTCTTTTCTTTCAGATACCGCCCGACACCGGTCAGCGTGCCGCCGGTGCCCACACCAGCCACGAAAATGTCTACATCACCGTCGGTGTCATTCCAGATTTCCGGGGCTGTGGTGGTCTCGTGGGCCTTGGCATTGGCAGGGCTTACAAACTGACCGGGAATGAAACTGCCGGGGATCTCGGCTGCCAGTTCCTCCGCTTTTTCCACAGCGCCCTGCATACCGGCGCTTCCGGGGGTCAGCACCAGTTGCGCGCCGTAGGCTTTCAGCAGTTGCTGGCGTTCTACGCTCATAGAGTCGGGCATCACGATGATCACCTGATAGCCCATAGGAACACCCATAGCCGCCAGACCGATGCCCGTATTGCCGGAGGTAGGCTCAATGATCGTTCCGCCGGGCTGCAGGACGCCACGGCTTTCCGCATCCCGGATCATTGCCAGCGCCACCCGGTCCTTCACAGAGCCGCCGGGGTTGAAGCATTCCAGTTTTGCCAGTATCCGGGCAGACACATCTGCAATTTTCAGTTCCACCAGCGGGGTGTTACCCACCAGCATATCCATAGAAGTATAAATCTTGCCCATATGATCACCTCGTGTCATTATGAAAAAATTATATAATCAAACCAACCGCTTTGTCAATCGGGACATTGACAAAAGCCATATACCTGTGGTATAAAACAAGAAATATGAAAGGGGGAGAATGCTATGTCCGCCATTGAATATCAAATTGAAAATGTTGTGGATCTGATTTTGGAGGATTATCGGGGCGGCCGTGACATCGATCTGATGGAGACATCCAGCCAGCCGGATAAGGACATCATCATCGAGATCATTGAAAAACTCCGCAAGATCGTTTTCCCCGGCTACTTCCGGGACAAGACTTACCGGATCTATAACGCCAAACACAATCTGTCGGTTATGATCGAAGATGTGATGTACAATTTGAGCCGCCAGATCGCAAAAGTGGTCAAAGAGGATGGTCAGGATAACTCCCGGGAACTGTGTCTGGAATTTTTGCGCCGGATCCCCAAGATCCGTGCTATGGTGCAGACCGACCTGCAGGCATCTTACGACGGTGACCCGGCAGCCACCGGCAAGGCAGAAGTGATCTTCTCCTATCCCGGTCTGTTTGCCATTACGGTGTACCGTCTTGCTCACGAACTGTATGTTCTCAATGTACCTATGATCCCCAGAATTATGACGGAATATGCTCACAGCATTACCGGTATCGATATTCACCCCGGCGCCACCATCGGCAAGTACTTTTTCATTGACCACGGCACGGGCATCGTCATTGGCGAGACTACGGTGATCGGTGAGAATGTAAAGATCTATCAGGGCGTTACGCTGGGTGGTCTGTCCACCAGAGGCGGTCAGGACCTGCGGGGCAAGCGCCGGCATCCCACCATCGAAAACGATGTGACCATCTACGCCAATGCCACGATCCTGGGCGGCGAGACGGTGATCGGACGGGGCTGTATCATCGGCTCCAGCGCCTTTATCACCAAGTCTGTGCCTCCCTGCACCACAGTGAGCCTGAAAAGTCAGGAACTTCAGATGAAACCCCACGGCAACTGCCCCATCGGCGGCGAAAACTTCTGAATAAAAATAAGGAGCAACTTACTTTGGTAAGTTGCTCCTCAGTCTGTCAAAAAACTTGTTTTTTTGACAGACTGACAGAGGTAAAAGAAGCCGCCAAGACAAGCAACGCGACCCCGAAGTGTATGTGGATACTCGAGAGGGGAGCGTTGCGAAGTAAGTCAAAATGCCTTGCGGAGCAAGGACTTTTTACAATCCCTCAGTCTTTT
>JAZQGL010000001.1:0-16119 GCA_045540035.1 Faecousia sp. | reverse complement strand
GTCAAGCCGTTGATTTATTGCCCTTTTATGCTATAATACACCTAGGCGGTGAGTTATATATGGAATGTTTGTTTTTTCCTTTAGAGTTATTGGTTGACGGTATTATTGAGGGCTGGTTTTACTTGATGGAATGGATAATTCCTGAAAGGTATATTACACGAACGGTCCGAATTGTTTTAAAGGTTTTTGTTTGGATTTTTTCTAGTTTGCTTTTTGTGATAATGTTCCTAGGTGTTTTTGCTATTATTTCACCAGATCCTGATACACATTTATTGGGGAAATATATGATTTTTATACCTCTTGGAATAAGTGTCATTCAAATTCTTTTAGGTATTATTGTGCGTATAATTTCAAAAAAGAAAAAATAAAGAAAATTCTTGGTTTTCGGGCACATTTTATTTGTGTTATTAAGTTCAAAACCCCCAAAGGAAAACGCACTGCCCAATGGTGTGCGTTTTCTTTTGTTCATTCATTGTTTCTTACTCTTGCGCTATGAATGTGTATTATGTTATAATCATTTTGCAGTTATCAAATAATACGTAATTGGAGAGAGATCGTATGAGAACACTGCTGCAAAAAACGCTGAATGATTGCAGACCCTATATTGCCGACGGCAAAGTTGCCAACTATATCCCGGCGCTAGCCGAGGTCAACAGAGAGGGGTTTGGAATCTGCATTATTGATCAGGCGGGATGCACATCTGTGGGTGATTATGACGTGGCATTTACAATGCAAAGCATTATTAAACCCATCATTTTATTGATGGCGTTAATGGATAACGGTGCAGATGTTGTTCGCAATCTTGTTGGCGTGGAAGCCACCGGCAAGCCTTTTGATGCATTTAATTATAGCGATCAGGCGCTAAATGGTGAACATATCAATCCTATGGTCAATACCGGTGCCATTGCGCTATGTACATTGATCAAAGGGGAAAATTATAGCGAGAAATTTGACCGGTTATTGGATCTTGCCCGCAGGATCAGCGGAAATCCCGGTCTTGCGGTAGATGAGAGAGTGTATCTGTCTGAAAAAGCAACCGGCAGCAAAAACCGTGCGCTTGCCTATATGCTTAAGGCTTATGGAATGATACACGATGATGTGGAATCAGTACTGGATTGTTATTTCCGAGCTTGTTCTGTCAGCGCGACAATCGTAGATCTTGCAAAGATTGCAGCTGTATTTGCTTTTGGTGGCGTAGATCCTTCTACAGGTGAGCGCTTGTTTGAAAAAGAATATGCCCGCCACGTCAATGCAGTTTTGATGACTTGCGGTATGTATGACGGTTCCGGAGAGTTTGCATTAAATGTTGGTGTACCGGCAAAAAGTGGCGTAGGCGGCGGCATTATGGCCATCGTTCCGAATCGGATGGGAATCGGCATTTATTCTCCTGCATTGGACCGAAAGGGAAACAGCATTGCCGGTATTAAGGCACTTGAGAAATTAAGTGCGAGTTTGGATCTCAGTATTTTCTGAGGGCAACACAGAAAAGGTGTGTTATTATGGACAAGTTGTTGGAAACCGATATAAAATTTGTGTATAAATATCCTGCTGGATTTACTCCGGAAAGGAAACACCCGGTGATCCTTATGCTGCACGGCGCAGGTTCCAGAGGCGATGATCCGCAAAAACTTTTTGGTAATCCTTATTTTTCTGTAACTGCGCAGCACAAGGAATTTCCGTTCATAACCGTTGCGCCGTTGTGTACAGAAAACACTTGGTTCGATATGTTTGAGCGGTTAGAGAACTTTGTGAAACAACTTGTGCAGTTACCCTTTGTGGATTCTAAACGCATCTACTTAATGGGTGCCAGTATGGGCGGATATGCCACATGGCAGTTGGCAATGAGTATGCCGGAGTACTTTGCGGCGATCGTACCGATCTGCGGTGGAGGTATGTATTGGAATGCGGGCAGGTTGATCAACACGCCTGTGTGGGCGTTTCACGGTGAAATTGATAAAAGCGTTTTTGTTGATGAGTCTATAAAAATGGTAGATGCGGTCAACAAACGCGGAGGCAATGCTAAATTAACGATCTATCCGGAGGTAGGTCACGCTTCCTGGAACCTGGCATATGCTGATCCGGAACTGTTCCGGTGGTTGCTGCAACAGGAGAATCAGAATGAAGAGGTGCTTCGGGACGAGTACAGCAGTTCTGCAATCTACGGCTAATGAGGATACATTCCGTGAAAAAGTTTATTACGATATTGCTGGTTGAACTGATCGTGCTTTGTTTAGTTGCTTCGGTTGCCTGGGGCGTTGTTTGTGTGATGGATCATCAAAGCATTATCAACGATCCTGCTTCCAGCGGCATGGATTATTTGGTTGGTTTTGTTTATGCTTTAGGCTTTGCGTTTGCCGGTATTGTTGGGTTTGTTTCTGCGTTGATTTTGCCTAAAATGACAGCGAGACCGATCCTTACATCAGGCGCTTATATTTGCGCAATCCTATTTGCCTTGGAAGTTTTGATTTCCGCCGGCTTGGCATTGTTGTGAGGAGGGAGAAAACATAAAATGAACATATCTGATTTAGATAAGAATTTTAAAATTGAAACCAGTATTCAGAAGGACGATATTCGTTTTGTGAATGTTCTGCAAACACCGTTTAAGGTCTATGGCGTGTATCACGAGGATGGAAAATTCCGCAGAATGCCTGAGGCTGTTGCGGCAACGGTCAGTCCTGCGGTGCTTAGATTGCACGCCAATACTGCCGGCGGCAGAGTGCGCTTTGTAACGGACAGTCCCTATGTTGCAATCAAAGCCAAGATGGGCGCCATATCCAGAATGCCCCATTTTGCGCTAACCGGCTCTGCTGGATTTGATATGTACATTAGTCAGAACGGTGAATTTCCCAGACACATTAAGACTTTTGTACCCCCTTATGGTATACAGGACGGCTTCGAAAGCCAGTATACATTTGCAGGTCCCGGTATGCGTGAGATCACGATTCATTTTCCGTTGTACAGTGAGGTTCGCGAACTGTATATCGGTTTGAGCGATTCGGCATCTGTCAGTGAGCCTGCACCGTATCGGTTTGAAAAGCCGGTTGTATACTATGGATCTTCCATTACGCAAGGCGGTTGCGCATCCAGACCGGGTATGGCGTATCAAAACATCATCTCCCGCAGATTGAACTGTGACCATATCAACCTGGGTTTTTCCGGAAATGCCAAGGCAGAGGTAGAGATCGCAGAATATATTAAAAATCTGGATATGTTGGCGTTTGTGTACGATTACGATCATAATGCCCCTACGATCCAACACTTGCGGGATACCCACGAAAGGATGTTCCGCATTATCCGGGACGCCAATCCTGAACTGCCGATCATTTGCGCATCCCGCCCCAAAGGACGGCTGACCAAGTCTGATCTTGAAAGGCTGGAGATCATCAAAACAACTTGCGAAAACAGCCGGGCAAGGGGAGACCGAAATGTGTATCTGATCGAGGGGACGAAACTAATGGAGTTGGCAGGTACTGAGGGTACGGTAGACTGTACCCATCCGACCGACTTCGGTTTTGCGTCTATGGCAAAGGGATTTGGAGACCTATTGGAAACAATTATTTAAAAGGAGGAGATCTTTATGGCATTTTTCAAGAACAATAACACGGAAAACCAGCAACTTTCTCAGCGTCAGATCTTGGAGAATAAGTATGCCAATTCCCGGCACAATATTCTTCTGGTCGTTATTTTTACCGCAATCAATTTAGTTTTGTTGGTTACCAACAGTAATTCGTATTTTCTGTTTTCTGCTTTTCTTCCTTATTTGATTGCAGATTTGGGAATGTTATTATGCGGAAAGTATCCTGCGGATTTCTATACAAATGAATTGGCTGGTATGGAATTTGCGGGAAATGAGTTTTTTGTAATTACGATGGTATCTGCCGTAGTGATTATCCTGTTGTACTTACTGAGTTGGATGTCCTCTAAGAAGAAAAGCGGTTGGATGATCTTTGCGTTGGTTTTCTTCATTTTGGATACAGTAGCAATGTTCGCAATTAGCGGCTTTTCCACAGACCAGATTTTGGATGTTGTTTTTCACGCCTGGGTGATCATTTCTTTGATCAACGGAATTACTGCTTATAGCAAACTGAAGAAAATCCCTGAAGAACCGGAAGAAGTATTTGCTGAAGCAAGTCCGCTTGCACCTCAGGAGACAGCAGAAATGTCTGTGGACGAAGAACCCACATTCCCTGCGCAGTAAATTATAATGACGGAGACTCCCTCGTTGGCGCGGGGGAGTCTCCCAATTTGTAAAGAAAATACTTGACAGAATGCAAATTCGTTGGTAACATAATACCTAAGTTTATAACTAAATGCGTTTGAGCAGAAAGAGTAGGGTGGAGAAAAACTCCAGAGAGTTGCCGGATGGTGCAAGGCAATAGTAATATCCGCTTGAAGTTCATTCTGTAAGCAGTGTGTTGAACATTCAGTAGGCACAACGGGTGTGACCGTTATATCACTAAGGCTTGTTTGAGCCTGACAAGGCATTGTTTGTAAAAGCAATGCGAAGCAGAGTGGTACCACGATTTTATCGTCCCTGTATTTTGGGGACGATTATTTTTTTGTATTTATCCGCTACGGCGGTAAAATTCCATTTCCGGAGGTAAACAAAAATGAAAAAGATTTTAGCACTGATCCTTGCAATCGCTATGTGTATGACCGTTGTGGCCTGCGCACCCAGCAATTCTAACGGTGACGGCGAAAAGACCGGTTACACCGTTGGTATCTGCCAGTTGATGGAGCACGAGTCTCTCGACCAGGCAACAAACGGCTTTATGGACGCTTTGACTGAAGCCCTGAAGGCTGCAGGCAAGACTGTTGAGTTTGACACCCAGGTCGCAGGTGAAGCAGACCTGTGTACCACCGTTGTCAACACTTTCACCGCTAAAAATGTTGACCTGATTTTGGGCAATGCAACGCCTGCACTGTTGGCTGCTGCCAATGCAACAACCGCCATTCCCGTTTTGGGCACTTCTGTTACCGACTATGAAGATACCTTCTCCGGCAATATTCCCGAGAATGTTTCCGGCACATCCGATGCTGTTCCTTTCAATGAGCAGGCACAGATGATGATCGATACCCTGGGTCTGGTATCCGGCGATCAGGTTGGCGTTCTGTATTGCTCCAATGAGTCCAACTCTGTCATTCAGTATGAGGCTGTTAAGGCTCTGTTTGAGGCCGAGGGCATTGTTGTTAAGGCTTACACCTTCTCTGAGACAACCGAACTGCAGGCACTGGTAACTGCCGCATGCGGCGAGTGTAAGGCTATTTATGTTCCTTCTGACAACACTGTTGCAGATAACGATGCTGTCGTAGGCAACATTTGCAATGAAAAGAAGATTCCCGTTTACACCAGTTATGGCGGCGCTGTCTGCTACGCAAGTCTGGCAATCGACTACTACGAACTGGGCGTTGAGACCGGTAAGATGGCTGCACAGATCCTGCTGGGCGAAAAGACTCCTGCTGATATCGAGATCGCAACCCTGACTCCTGCTGTCAAGTATAACGAGGAACTCTGCAAAGATCTGGGCATTGAGGTCCCCGTTGAATAATATAGATAAATCGAGGTAAACCATGGCGTTTTTTAATGCGTTACCCGGTGCGATCGCACAGGGTTTGATATGGGGATTGATGGCAATCGGTGTCTATATATCCTACAAGATCCTGGATATTGCTGACCTGACCGTTGACGGTTCTATTTGCACCGGTGGATGTGTGTGCGCGGTTTTGATTGGTTTAGGCGTTCCTGTTTGGGTGAGTGTGCTGGTGGCTTTTTTAGCCGGTATGCTTACCGGTGTCTTAACGGGATTGTTCCATTCTGCATTGGGAATCCCTTCCATTCTGGCGGGTATTCTGACGCAACTGATCCTTTATTCCGTGAACTTGTCGCTGCTGGGAAGTAAGTCTTTGATGACGATTGATTACCGTTCCCACGATTTGCTGCTGCATATGAGTGATAACATCAGCGCAATTATTACTGCTGTTATCATTATTGCTGCGACAATCATTGGTCTTTGGCTGTTCTTTTATACAGAGATCGGTCTGACATTGAAATCTACCGGTGACAATCCGGATATGAGCCGCGCCCAGGGCGTTAATGTGAAATTGAACAAGGTCATTGGTCTGGCAATCGCAAACGGTGTTGTTGCACTTGCCGGCGCATTGCTTGCCCAGTATAAGGGTTCGGCAAACATCAATGATGGCCGCGGCGCTATCGTGATCGCGCTGGCTGCTATCTTTATCGGATTGTCTGTTTCCCTGAAGATCAAACCTAATTTTGTTGTAAGTTTGATCGGTGTTGTGGGCGGCGGCGTTGTGTATTACATCATATACAACTTTGTGATCCTGCTGGGTCTCAAGACCGATTATCTGAAGATGCTCTCTGCAATTATTGTGGTTTTGTTCCTGGCTGTACCGTATTTGAAAAATACATACTTCCAAAAGAAGAAACCGCTACCCGTAACTGAACAGATAACGGGAGGGAACACCGATGCTTAAAGTCACAAATTTGCAAAAGACATTTAACCCGGGAACAATCAATGCGAAAACTGCGCTGAATGGTCTGAATTTACATCTGAAAGACGGCGATTTTGTTACAGTGATCGGTGGCAATGGTGCCGGTAAATCTACACTTTTGAACGCTATTGCAGGTGTTTGGAAACCGGATTTCGGTTCTGTTGTGATCGACGGTGTTGATGTAACCAATATGCCGGAACATAAGCGGGCGCAGTTCCTGGGCCGCGTTTTCCAGGATCCAATGAAAGGCACGGCTCCGGATATGGAGATCGATGAGAACTTATCCATTGCAGCCCGCCGCGGCACAAAGCGTAAACTCCTTTGGGGTATCCGCAAAGGTGAGCGTGAGCGTTACAGAGCCTTGTTGGAACCGCTGGAACTGGGTCTGGAGAACAGACTTTCTGCTAAAGTCGGCCTGCTTTCCGGCGGCCAGCGTCAGGCGCTGACTTTGCTGATGGCAACACTGAACCGTCCCAAACTCCTTTTGCTGGACGAACACACGGCGGCGCTTGATCCGAAAACAGCGGCAAAAGTACTGGAGATCACCGATCGTATCGTTACAGAAAATCATCTGACAACCTTGATGATCACCCATAATATGAAGGATGCCATCAACTATGGCAACCGTTTGATTATGATGCATGAAGGTCGCATCATTGTGGATGTTGAAGGAGAGGAAAAGAAGAATCTGACGGTCGAAATGCTTTTGGAACTTTTCGTAAAAGCCAGCGGCAACGAATTTGCCAATGACCGCGCAATGCTTGCATAAATGAAAACTCCGATGCGACAGCATCGGAGTTTTTTGCACACAAAATGCATATAGATCATAGTTTGGTATGAGGTGATCATATGCAGTACAAATTTGGAAGACCGGCTGCCGTTGCCAAACTCAGCGGTGGCAGAGAATTTCCGTTAGTACGCGGAGCGGTGTATTTTTATCAACTCCCGGCGGGCATTCTTGTTAAGGTTGAGGCTTCCGGATTGCCGGATAATGATACCGGTTTTTACGGTTTTCATATTCACGAAGGAAGAGTGTGCGATGGTGTCGGTTTTTCAGGAACAGGGAGTCATTATAGTAAAAATGATATGCCCCATCCGAGACATGCAGGTGATTTGCCGCCAATTTTATCATACCATGGCAATGCCTATATGACCGTAGTAACAGACCGTTTTTCAATGTCTGACATTTTTGGAAGGACAGTTGTCATACATAGCAATGCAGACGATTTTGTGACGCAGCCTGCAGGGAATGCTGGGGAGAAGATCGCCTGCGGCGTGATCGAGAATAAATTGTTGCAAAGATAGAAGCAGCAGTATATAATATAATCATCCTTAAAAATAATGAACGAAAGAGGGATGTATGATGGAGAAAACTAAGTTAGGTCTGTCTGCTCAGGTTGTCAGCGCATTGGCGTTCTTGCTGTTCTTATTCGGTGGATATGTCCCTGGGTTGCTGTTGGTGGGTTTTATTCTTATATGTGAAACCAATGTTGACCTTAAGAAAACAGCGGTTACTGCTTTGCTGTTGATGATTGCATTTTCCGCCATAAGCACTGCGATTAATCTGTTGCCCAATATTTACAATGCGGTTGTCTATTTGTTCCGTATTTTTGATGGGTATCCGGATGCAGATTTCATTGTAGATATTTTCAGTTTCCTGGACAGCACCTTGAGTTTGATTAAAACATTTACCTTTGTAGTAATGGCTGTACGTTCTGTCCTTGGAAAGCCGTTGAAATTGGCTTTTCTGGACAAATGGTTTGCTTAAACTTCCCTGAAACTTAAATTTTAAGACCGGCGCTTCCAAAAGGGAGCGGCGGTCTTCCGTTAGCACATATTTTCTTTGATTCTTGCGACGGTGCGATCATAACCCAGGATCTGCATAACCGTATACAGATCGGGAGAATTGGGCTTACCGGTAACAGCCTGACGGATAAAGGTGGATACGTCGGCGACGGTGCCGGGGAATGCGTCGGGGTCGGCTTTGTACGCCTTCATATCGGTAGTGAAACCAAGTTCTGTGGTGATTTCCTTGACCTTTTCAAACCAAGTGGCAGAATCATCGCTGATATCAAAACGGTCCAGGAATTTCTGCAGGGCAGCATTGACGATTTCTTTGCTAAACTTTGCATCATAGACGGGCTTTTCCAGATATTCGTCATAGAAGAAGCCCATATAAGCCTTGGCCTCTTTCCAGGTTGCGATGTCCTTGCGGGGCTTCTTACCGCCTCTGCCGATCGCCAGGATTGCAGTGGTAAAGGCGGGGTCTGCAGTAAGTTTTTCCGCAAAGTCAGGATCAAACTCTTTTGCCCATTCTACCAGCAGGGAATATACTTTGCTTGCATCCATTTTTGCGATTTCGTTTTTGGAAACGTCGGTTAGTTTGGCATAGTCAAACAAACTGCCGGCAGGGTTCAACTTCTTGGGGCTGAACTTGAAATCGACAACGGGAGCAGTGGGATTTGCACGGCGCCAGTCTTCAAAATTGGAATTCAGGACGGTCATAATATACTCGTAAACAGCCTCTACCGGGAAGCCCTCAGCCTTATAGAAGGTCAGCGCAAGTTCGGGGTCTTTCCGCTTGCTGAGTTTACGTTTGGACGTGCCATCCATTTTCATAAGAGGTCCAATGTGAACATACTTAGGTAATTTGAAGCCCAAAGCCTTAAAAAGTTGAATGTGGAACGGCAGGGTAGGCAGCCATTCGTCGCCGCGGATCACGTGGGTAGTACGCATCAGGTGATCGTCTACTGCGTGGGCAAAGTGGTAAGTGGGAATGCCATCGGATTTCAGCAGAACGTGATCCACATCATTTTCGGTAATGGTCAGTTTACCCTTGACCAGATCATCGAATTTATACTGATTCTCGATAGAACCGGTGGAGCGGAAACGCAGAACCCAGGGATTGCCGGCGTTTAACTGTGCCTGAATGTCTTCCAGAGAGCGGTCGCGCCACATCGCATACTTACCGTAGTAGCCGGTGGTTTCTTTGTTCTGTTCCTGCTGCTGACGCATATCGCTCAGTTCCTGCTCGGTGCAGAAGCAGGGATATGCCTG
The DNA here is from genome assembly GCA_045540035.1 of Faecousia sp. Classification (GTDB taxonomy): domain Bacteria; phylum Bacillota; class Clostridia; order Oscillospirales; family Oscillospiraceae; genus Faecousia. The sequence continues at coordinate 6,549 of JAZQGL010000001.1, read as the reverse complement.
ACCTTCCTCTACCAGTTTCTTTGCATATACGTGGTAGATCGCAGCGCGCTGTCGCTGACGGTAAGGTCCGTAATTGCCGCTGTCGCCGTCTATGGTGGCACCTTCGTCAAACTGAATGCCGTAGTGCTTCAGTGTGTTGATCAGGACTTCCACAGCGCCGGGGACTTCACGCTTTGCGTCGGTATCTTCCACACGCAGGAACAGCAGACCGCCGGACTGGTGTGCCATACGCTCAGCGGTCAGACCCATAACCAGGTTGCCCAGGTGGACAAAACCGGTGGGAGAGGGAGCCATTCGGGTGACGACTGCGCCTTCAGGAAGGTTTCTTGCAGGGTATTTTTCTTCCAAGGTATCGGGAGTGTCTGTTACATTGGGAAACAGCAGGCAGGCAAGTGCTTGATAATCCATAAGTGTTCTCCTCTATCTGAAATTTCTCCCAATACTATAGCATATCCGCAGCGGGAAAGTCAATTTCTCGTTGCGTTTTTCTTTTGTCTGTGGTAAAATACAGAAAATTACGAAAATGAGGCGATAATTATGGAAGAAGTATTGACTCCTAAAAAGAGAATGCTGTCCGGCATTCAGCCCAGCGGTGACTTGCATTTAGGTAACTATCTAGGCGCGATCAAGAATTGGAGTTCCCGCAGTGAGCAGTATGAGTGCTTTTATTTTATGGCGGATATGCACACGATCACGGTACGGCAGACACCTGCTGATCTTCGCCGTAGAACTTTGGAACAGTTGGCGCAGTATATTGCCTGCGGCCTGGATCCTGAGAAAAATACACTGTTTGTGCAGAGCCACGTGCATCAGCATGCGGAACTTGGTTGGGTGCTGAACTGCTATACGATGTTTGGTGAATTGAGCCGTATGACACAGTTTAAGGACAAGTCTGCAAAGAACGCAGAAAATATTAACGGCGGTCTGTTTACTTATCCTGCGCTGATGGCTGCGGATATTCTGCTGTATCAGCCGGATCTTGTTCCTGTGGGACACGATCAGAAGCAGCACTGCGAACTGACCCGTGATGTTGCCCAGCGTTTTAACAGCATTTATGGCGATGTATTTAAAGTTCCGGAACCTTTCATTCCGGAGACCGGTGCCCGCGTTATGAGCCTGAATGCCCCGGACAGCAAAATGAGCAAATCTATGCCGGAAGGCTGCGTATTCCTGATGGAGCGTCCGGAGGATATTCAGCGCAAATTCAAGCGCGCGATTACCGATAGCGACACAGAAAACTGTGTTCGTTTTGATCCTGAGAACAAACCCGGTGTAGCAAACCTGATGTCTATCTATTCTGCTGTTACTGATAAGACTTTTGAGCAGATCGAAGCAGAGTTTGCCGGACAGGGTTACGGCGCTTTTAAGCCCAAGGTTGGCGAGGCGGTTATTGAGACACTGCGTCCTATCCGTGAGGAGGCTGAGCGTTTGCTGAAAGATAGGGCATATTTGGAAGGTGTCTACCGTGCAGGCGCGGAGAAGTCAAGTTATGTTGCGGAGAAGACACTGCGTAAGGTGTACAAGAAGATTGGTTTCCTGGCAAGATAAAACGCAAACAGCGGCAGTAGAAAACTGCCGCTGTTTTTATATGATGCTACATAAAGAAATAGAGCGCCAGTGTTAGCAGTGCGCTGTTCTTGTCCTCTTTGCAATCGCCGGCCATCAACAATAGCAGTATAATAATCAGCAAATCACCGGTGTCTAAATCCTTTGGGAGCAATTGCTTGAAAAAGCCTAAAATACTGTCGTTCTCCCGGTGCTGACAAGGTTTGTGATTCTTTGGTGGACAAGTCTCATTTGAATGCTGCAATACTGGCGCTGCAGGGGGTTGGCAGTTCGGTGGTGATGGTGGGGGACAAGGCGGTGGTTTTGGCTTTGTGTGTCTTTGCTGGTTCTCATATGTGGCGTTATCCGGCAAGCGGTTTCGGCGATAAGAACCATCCGGTTGCGGAATATAACGGTTATACAATTTCTCACCTTCCTAAATTAGATAGAAGTCCGGAATTTCCGAGAAAGACAGATGCCATACTGGCCAGTTTTGCAGCACGCATTGCCTTTTCCAGTTTTCTAATGCGTTCGTGACTTAAGTATGGCCTCAGCGCCACCAATAAAGTTTTCTGATTGTTATCAATATTGGCTTTGCCTGCAAATCCGGATAGTTTCTGCACAAGGGAAAAATCAATGTCCGGAAAAGAATTATCCGCTGTTTCATTTCTTGTGGGATTTGGTTGCGGATTTGCCTGTGACTGGTTTAGAGTTTGCGCCATAGACATTATCTTCTGCATCATTTCCGGGTTTCCGAGAATTGCGTTCATCTGATCCTGCATATTATCCATTTTTAGCCCCCAGTTGTCGCATCAGTTTTTTGACTTCATCAGAATTTATAAACGGTTCCAGCGCTTGTTTTGCTTTTGTATAGTCGCCGGCAGAGGCTTGTTCCATTGCTTTTTGCATTGCGGCTGGGTCTGACTGCTGCAGCATTGAGATCAGTTGCTTTCCTGCTGGGCTGTTTGCCAAACGCATAATGTCCTGTAATGAAAAATTCTCGGAATTTTTCTGCATCACATTGCCTCCTGTCAAATTTCTTGCTATAATATATAATGTTTCATTACTACTATATGCGGCGAAAGGGGATAGGTGCATAGTGAAGATTCTGGTTTTGTCAGATTCCCATGCGGGGCTTAGTTTTATGCGCTATTGCATTGCAAAAACGAAGCCGGATCATGTGGTCCATCTGGGGGATCATTTTGATGACGGAAAGACACTTGCTGACGAATTCTCTTATATCCGTTTTCACCAGGTTCCGGGAAACTGTGACCGCTATCGGTGCGATCCCTGGCAGGCAGATGTGCTGTGCTACGATATTGAAGGTGTCCGGTTTTATATGACCCACGGACATAAACACGCGGTAAAAAGCGGCTTGGGACATTTGTTGGCAGATGCCAGAGCAAGCAGTGCGGTGGCGGTGCTCTTCGGGCATACCCACAGTGCGTACTGTGAGCAGGATTCGGACGGTTTGTGGATATTAAATCCGGGCAGTTGCGGTTCTTATAGCGGCAGCGTAGGTCTGATAGAAATTGCGGAAGGAAAAATATCCTCCTGCAACATTCTGCGGCAGGAGGATATCGAGCAACTGTGCTGATTTTTTAAGCAAATGCCAGAATCAGGAGAAAACTAGCAGCAAGTCCTGCGCCGATGGCACCAACCAGCAGCAGATCCAGAAATTTATGAAACATTTCTCTATATGTGGCAGCGTTGGGGTGGGGGAGAATCGGACGTGTTTTCAAATCAGTACGGTAGGCAGTTGTTGCTTTCATATATGTGTCCTCCTTTTGTGTTTTGGATGATCATAGTATATAAACAAAACAGTACGATATAACGGACCAAATAAAGCGTGCTAACGATTTTAAAGAATTTTTCAGTTGTCTTGCATCCTGGAGAAAAGTATGCTATTATATCAATAATAATTACGGTTGCCGGAGGTGGCATATATGGAAAACAATGAAAAAAAGGGCATTGCAAAGTTTTGGGATGGTCTGTATAAACTTCGCAGCGTGATTTTGGCTTTTCCTGTTGCGGTTGGTGCAGCAGCCCTTGCGGCCTATAATCATGTAAAACTTCCGGATTCTGTTGGTCTGACGTTGGCTGCATCCGGTGAGTATGCAATTGAGGTAAGTAAGGGCATTGCCGTACTTGGTCCTGTTGCAATAACTGCGGTTTGCTTGCTTCTTATGTTTGTCTCCCGTAAGGTTTTGTATCCCTGGCTGATCAGTTTGTTCTCTCTTGTTCTTCCGCTGATCATTCTTTTTACCAATATATTTGCCGGATAAAATAAAAGACCACCCAACGGGTGGTCTTTTCTGATAATATAACGATTGTATGCGTTGCATTTTAGATCTTCAAATCCCTCTCACTAAATACCGTGCCAAAACAAAACACCACCCTGTTGGGTGGTGTTTTGTTTTGGCGGAGTGAGAGGGATTTGAATTTGGCTGGATAATTACTTTCTTCAACCAAAGTTAACTGTTTGCTACCAAATGCCAGACAATTCCAAACATTTACCTACCACTTTTAACCGCCGTTAACCATCGTTAACTATCCCCGTAAGGGAAAAAATAAGGGAAAAACGCAGCATATCAGGTTCACAAAATACAATCATTCAACTAAGCCATATTTGACTTTGATGCGGTCTAGTTTTTCCAGCATGGGCTCGGCGGCGATGAGGATGAATATCACCGTTGCGGCTGCGTGGATCAGATCCATGGGAAGGCCGGACACATAGTAGGCCTTCAGCATTTCCCAATTGATTGTTTGGGAATTGTACATCAGCGCAGCGGCGGGGTTCATAATGCCGCCGTAGATGATCACGGCCGCAAATGCGCCAAAGGTAGCCAAACTGCCACGGCTGCGGCGCAGGAGACCCTTGCGGAACAGCACACCTGCCAGGAAGCCGATGATACCCATACTGAACATCTGCCAGGGCATCCAGGGTCCTTGGGAAAATAGTACATTGGACACCATCATAGTCACAGCGCCCACAAGGAATCCGGTCTCGCCGCCGAAGGCTACACCGGAGATGATGACCAATGCCAGCACCGGTTTGAACTGGGGCAGCATAAAGAATGCAGACCGACCGGCTATTGCGATGGCGCACAGCACAGCGATGGTCACCAATTCTCTTGCCTTGGGTTTGCGGCTTTCAAACACCAGGAAGAAAGGCACCATACACTCGATCAGCACCAGCATAGCGGTCACATTGTAATGCTGATTACCCAGGTATATTACACCGGCAAAGATGGTCAGCGGGATACACAGTACGATCAGCACCGCCGCTACAAGGGTGCGCTTGCTGAGTTTTCTCTGCTTGGCAGGGATCTGCAGCATGGTAGATGGGGCGCTTCTTCGACCAATGGCGGCAATAAATACTCCCAAAGCAGCAATGAGTACCAAATACAATATAAGCTGATTCTCGCCGGTGGCGCTGATACCTTCCTTACCAATGAGTGCAGACAGATCGGTGATGCTGGTGGCATAGAAGAACACCAACATTGCAATCGCCAAGGATACCCCGGCTAGGATTTTTCGCCATAGGGGTAGCGGTTTGGGTTTGAAATTTACCGCTGTTTCCTTCGGTTCGGGCAAGACGGTCGCTTCAGGAATTTCCGGTTCTACAGGTAACTCACCACCGCAACAACCAATGATGTCGGCAACCGTCACAGCCTTAGGAATCAAGTGCCGTGCCATGCGGTTGGCCGGTGTGGTGTAGAAACTATTGCCGGAGAAGAACTCACGGGGTGTACCCTCTGCCACAATGCTGCCATCAAAGAAAAGACCACACTTGTGGGCATACTCAGCGCAGAACGGCACATCGTGGCTGACCATCAGAATGGTCACTCCCTGAGCAACCAGCCTACGGAGGATCAGGGCAAAAGTTACCTTGAACTCCGCGTCAAAGCCCTTGGTAGGCTCATCCAGTAATAGAACATCCGGCTGGGTCAAAAGCACCTTTGCCAAAGCGGTACGCTGCTGCTCACCACCGGAAATATCATATGGATGGCGGTCGAGAAATTCTCTAAGACCGCACAGTTCTACGATCCGGGCAACCTCTGCATCCTGCTTTTCCTTGGGAGTTTTCTTGCCCCGGAACACTTCATACAAGTCTTCCCGGACAGTGCGTTTAACAAATAGGGTTTGTGGATTCTGGGGCAGGTGTCCAAGCTTGCCTTGTAAGCGAACATCGCCACGATAGGCAGAGCGCAGACCGGAGATCACCTTCAGCGTGGTGGATTTGCCAGCACCGTTACCGCCCAGGAAGGCATAGAACTCACCCTTGTGAAGCTTCAATGAGAACCCCTTGACCACATCTGGAGAGTCTTTCTCATAGCGGAACCACAAATCATCACATTCCAGCGTTACATCCTCTTGGTACACCGGTGGATCTTTTCCTGCCAAGGGCAAGAGTACCTGTTCCGTTACCCGCTGGGAAAGGAAATTGCTGCCGTCACGGACAGTCATAGGACAGCGAAGTTTCGTTTCTACCGCTGCCCAAACCCGCATGGCGGTGGGCATAGCAAGGAACATTCCGCTGCCCTTGTCTTTCAGTTGCAGACCTACATTCTCCGGCTTGTCATCGCAGATAATAGCGCCCTCATCCATTACGATAACACGGGTGGCAAAGGGGAATGCTTCTTCCAAACGATGCTCTGTCAAAATGATGGTCGTACCTAGTTCCCGATTGATCTTGCCCAGCAGTGCCAGGAAATCAGCGGCGGCGATGGGGTCAAGCTGGGCAGTAGGCTCGTCCAGCACCAGCACGCCCGGCTGCATCGACATAACCGATGCAAGGCTTAGTAACTGTTTCTGACCACCGGACAGCTCCGTGACATTCTTATAGAACCAATTCTCGATGCCGAAGAAGGCGGCGATCTCAGCCACACGGCGGCGAATGGTGGGGGTATCGTGTCCCAAGCTCTCCAAGCCGAAGGCCAATTCGTGCCACACTTTGTCGGTGACCACCTGGTTTTCCGGGGATTGCAGCACATAACCAAT